>NYYZ01000014.1 GCA_002686945.1 Planctomycetota bacterium | reverse complement strand
CACTCTATGGCGGAGTGTCCCTCCACCGTACATGGGCCTATGCCTGGCCGATCTTGCCGGGAGCCTTCTGGCCGTCTTCCTGAGCCTCTTCGGGCTTGGCCTCTTCCTTCACGCGCTTCCCGCGGATCTCCCGGTCGCCGCGCTCGGACTTGCGCTTGCCGCTCAGGGTGCCGTCGTCGGCCAGGGTCGCTTCGTAATTGGAGGTGCCGTAGGCCTCTGACTTGTAGGTGCCCTTGACGGTCTTTGTCTTCTCGTCGTAGGTCACATTCAGGAGCGGGCCACCGCTGCCCCTGACACCCAGGTCTGCAGTGACGGAACCATCCTTGTGGTGCTGGAAGGTCAGGGTGAACTCGAAGACCACTTCATCTTCCTCGGAGTACATCGCCATGTCCCACACGCCACCCAGGGGCCCATCAGCCTTGGGACTACTGGAAGCCTCCACCACGGAGGGCTCTTCAGCCTCTGGCTCTTCGGGCTCCTCTACATAGCGCGGCAGAATCGAGTCCGCCATGGCGAGGTTGTAGGCGGTGACTGCCGAACAGACCGCGGACTGGACCAGGTTCTCTTCCACCGCATAGCGCGTGGTGTCGTTCTGGGTATGCCAGACGAAGCGATAGTTGCGGGCCTCGCGCCCGCTGAGACCCTTCTCGGTCCAGTAGAAACCGGGTACGCCAAGGCGGTTGAAAGACGCATGGTCACTGGAACCGCCACGGGGCATTTTCTCCTGCACGGAGACGGAAATAGGCATCTCGCCGAAGTGGGCGTTGACCGGTGCAATCGCCGCTTCGAGCATGGGTTCCATCGAGGCGATGCAACTCAGGCCGCCCTGATAACCGGTGCCCCCATCATCCACAAAGCAGGCCGAAATCCCGTCCAACTGGCCGGTGTCCCTGAGCCATTCGGCGTAGCGTCTGGAACCATGGAGACCCTGTTCCTCTCCGCTCCAAAGACAGATGCGAATGGTGCGCCGGGGCTGAACCCCACTGGCCGCAAGGATCCGCGCGGCTTCAATCATCACCGTAGAACCGGTGCCATTGTCCTGACAGCCCTGGGAACCGGGGCCGTTCCAGGAATCCAGGTGGGCCGAGAGGATCACCACCTCGTTGGGGAATTCGGTGCCGGGAATGTCGGCGACCACATTGAACACCGGGAATGGGCCTTCAGTGAAAAAGTGCACCAGGTCGGCTTCGAGTTCCACTGACTCGCCAGCGGAGAGTTGCTCTTCCAGGGCTTCGTAGTTCTTGCGCGCAATGGTGATCGAACGGTCCGTGGGCAAGGTATCCATGGTCAATTCCATCCAGCCGCGCACACCGCCAGTGGTCACCTGATCGTTGCGGCTGGCGCGAATTGTGCCGGCGAGGTCAGCCTCTTCAATGATCGCCTTGATCTCCTTGCGCACGCGGGCCTGTTCGAGACGCGTGAGCTTCTCCTCCTCGTTTTCGCCTTCCTTGGCTTCGTCCTCATCGGGGTTTCTCCCACGACGGCGTCTGGAGCTGGAACTCTCAAGGATCCAGGCACCATCCAGGCGATCGCGCACAGCGGCGAGTTCTTCCGCAGTGGTCGGACGCTTGAACACAGGTCCTCGCAGGGGACCATCCGTACCCGGCGCCCAGGCGCGGGTCGTGAACTCAAACTCCATCTCCAGCGGTGCAACCATGCGCACGGTGGACGGACCGCGATCAAAGCGCACAGGGACCTCACCCCACTTCCAAAGGTGCGCGTTCTTCAGACCATAGGAGGAGAGCTTCCCTCGTGCCCAGGTGCAAGCGCGCTCAAGGCCCGAAGACCCGGTCAGACGCGGACCGATGTCGAGGCACAACTCCTCCAGGGTAGCCCAGACCTCTGACCGCTCGGTGCCCTCGATGACCAGGGCAGAGACTCGTTCAGGAGCGCCCTGGCTCAAGCCGGAAGGGGCCAGGGTGAAGGCCGGGACGAGGAAGGGGGCGATGACAAGGAGGCGCTGGATTTGCATGTTGAGAATCTCTTAGGTGACTCGGAGGTCTCCGATGCTAACCCCATGGGCACGGGAGGGGGGACCCGACAACAGAGCTCGTACCGAGAAGCTTCTCTCAAGCCATCCAAGCGGCTACCTTGGCTCCCGTGCAGATAAGCCCAAGCCCCAGGAAAACCCCCTTGCTGGGACTGCTGGCCCTGTTGGTGTTCTCAGCAGGTCTGCGCCTGTTCCCGATCCAGCACGGCCTGCCGGACAATCACGTGCCCGACACCCATGTGGTGCGCGCAGCTCTGGGCATGGCCCAGGACCGCGACCCTATTCCCCCCGTGGGCCGTTGGAGCACCTATCCCAATCTGCTGCCCTATGTCCTGATCCCCTGTTACGTGGGGCAGTTTGCCCTGGGTCAGGTCCGTGGGGAATGGGACGAGCCGGGAGCCTACGCCAAGGCGATCAAGGCTAGCCCCGAACGGGCACACCTTCTGGCGCGCGTCGTGTTGGCCTTGATCAGCGCCCTCGCGCCTCTGTTCGTGGTACTTGGACTGCGCGCGGCGGGCTATGGTCGGGGTGCCTGGTGCGCCGGCCTGCTCAGCGCGAGTTCCCTCCTGTTGGTGCAGTTGGCCACCCACGAACGACCATGGGCACCTCTGGCCACGTTCATTGCCCTGAGCATGTGGCCTGCGGCCATTCACGCCAGGACCGGCGCGACGCGACCGCTGCTCTTGTCTGGTCTTGCCGCGGCACTGGCCTTCAGCACTCATCAGGCGGGAGCCTTCGCAGTGCTGATCCCAGCGCTGGCCTGGGCATCGGCGCCACGGGGATGGCAGGGGGCAGAGCGCAGGGAGCGATTGCGCATTGGGTTCCTGTGTGCGGGCCTCTTTGTGGTGCTGGCCCTGACTGTGGGTCACCCCTACTTGATTCGATATGGAATGACCCCCACCGAAGCCGTGGCGGCGGGAGAACAATTGGCTGGCTCTCAGCATGTGTCCATCGGAGGTCAATCCGTGGTCTTCCAGCTGTCGGCCCAGACCTTTCAGAAACTCGGCAAGGCCCTGGTGGGCTATGACCCGCTGCTGTTGCTGCTGGCACTGCTAGGCTTCGCAGCTGGACTGAAGCAGCGGGAAACCAGACCCGCTGTTGGCTTCGCATTGCTGTGGGGCCTGTTCTTCATGACCAATCAAAACGATCATGTGCGCTATCTGGTACCGCTTGCGGCTGCTCTGGCCTGGCCCGCTGGAATCGCCTGCGAACGACTGCTGACCGGGACCCTGACGCGCAACCTGTTGCTCTTGACCCTCTGCCTGCCGGTGGTCCAGGCCCTGCGTCTGGGGATCATCCTGCGTCGGCCGGACACACGCGCTATCGCTTCCGCGCAGTTGCTTGAACAACCGGGGAACGAACCCATCGCTGTAGGAGTGGGAGGTCCACCCCTGGCCCTCAGCCGCACGGCACTGCGGCGACTGATGGAACTGCGCGAATTGCGTACCAGAGAACTGCATCGCCTGGGAACCCTGGAGGGGGGCAACGAACCAATCAATGGCTATGGCCTCGACGCCTTGCCCTTGGAGGATGTGTTTGAATTCGACCTGCGCCACCGTGCCTCCTGGCCGCGCAAGCGAATCGTGGACAGACTGGGCGAGCAAGCCAAAGACCCCTTGGCGGTCCTGCGCTCCTTCGGATGCGACACGATCTTGTTGGCGGACCGCACGCCCATGGATGATCACCCGGCGACCCTGCTGGACACGCGAGCTGCAAGTCAGGAGCCGGGCCCAGACCTGAGCCTGCACGCGCAAGGAGTGCGTCCGCGCCTCAAGCCTCTGGTGCTGCCGCCCCGCCCCTTGGCAAGTTGGAGCCCAGGCGAAGGAGTCAAGGACGCGCGCCTGCCCCTCGAACTGGGCTTCCCCTTGACGGAACTCTGGAAAATCGAAAGGCCAGGACCGTTGCTGGAACTTTATCGGGTGCCACGCTGAGAACAACACCGGCGGGCCGCCGGAGGCGCTATGATCCCTTCGCGTTCCACGCACGGAGGAGTGGCAGAGTGGCCGAACGCGGCGGTTTTGAAAACCGCTGACTCGAAAGGGTCCGGGGGTTCAAATCCCTCCTCCTCCGCCACTCTTTGAATGCTGCCCTACTTGATCTGCTGGTAGCGTCCTTCAAAGACGCGCATGCCTGGAGCAACACCCCAGAGGCGATCCGAGGTGATGAAAGCAGGACCCTTGGGACCAAGAATCGTGGTGGTGCGCTGGGCGTATGGCTTGCCACGATAGGTGCCAGAGTCAACCACCACATAGGCCTTGTCCTGCAGCCAACCCTGCATGGAACCGGAGAGGCCCATGTTATCCATCCACAGGATGTCGTAGCACTTGCGCATGGTATTCCAGGAGGTCATGCGGTACTCCTGATAGACCGGCATGCCCGGAGTGGGCTCGTTCTCCACGACGGTGATCAGCGCCAGACCGCCAGGGAATAGACCACTGCGCTCCACCGTGCTCATAGAGATTGCCGCCTCGCCGGGCTCGGGAATGATCGAACCCTCCAGGCGACTGATGCCCAGGGTCGAGGTCAACTTGGCCAATTCACCGCGGGGACGTGAGTTGCCCGTGCCCGCATCTCGAGCCACGCGCCGCTCGCCTTCAAAGGGCTCAAAGGTTCCGTCAATCATCACGAAACCTTCGTGGGTGTCCACCATGGATAGAACCTCCATGTGGGCCTTGCCATCTTCAAAGGTGAAAGTGCCACGCTCGATAGCCAGCTTTCCCTGGTTCTCCCCCAAGGTCGCGGTCAATAGAGTCGCACCGGTCCAAGTGGCCACCGAACGGCTGACGCCCTTGCGGTTGTCACAAGCAAACGACACCAGGTGTCCAGCCTGAGGATCAAAGGCGTAGAAAGTCGTGGAGCGGTAACCTCCGGGCAGGACCTCCCCAAGATCCACTACCAGTTGTTCACGAACTCCATGGCCGTCAAGAATCCGATCCACCACCAGGGTCGCGGTCCACTCCATTGGCGAACCACCGGGGCCATCGTAGGCAATTCCGCGCCCGACCCATTGACCCAGCATGGGCTGAAAGGCTTTGAGAGCCCGATGGGGTCGAGGCCCCTGGTTGGGCACTTCAAGGGGCTCCTGGGGAGCGACGAGCAGAGTGGCGCAAAAGGCCAGAGTAAGGGAGAGGGTCATGGGCTCAATCTATGGTCAAAGGAGAATGGACCCCCCATCTATCGGCAACGCTCTCCCTCACACTTCAGCCGGGCACGTCACACCTTCACCTGAAGCCAAGAAAGTCCAGGATTGAGGCACAGCAGATCAGAGCAGGCCCCCAGCAAGGCCCCGGCCGGACACCAGTCTGACAGCCACAAGCGGTTTGATTGCCGCTGTTGCCAGATCACCTCACCAGTTCGCGCAGCACCCTGCGCCCCGAAACCAGCTTCTCCAGTTCTGGGTTCCCCCTGGCACGGGCGGCGGACAGAACCGACAGGGCACGGCCGCGATCTCCAGCAGCCACCAGCCCTTCCACCGCCAGGACTGTCATCCAGTAGTCATTGGGAGCTTTGATGAGCACCTCCTGCGCCAACTGTCCTGCTCGCACCGCATCCCCCTGTGCTTCCACCACAAAGACCAGAAGACGCCGCAACTCGGGCACATCGGGATCACCCGCAAGGTGTTCGAGCAGGAGCAACTCTGCCTGACCTGCGCGCTCGGTTCGCATCCAAAGCAGGGCCAGGCTATAGGTCGCACGACCCTCTTCGGGATCCAGGGCGCGGGCCTCTTGGATCATGGGCTCGGCCTCGGCGTACTCCCCCGCCGCCACAAGACTGATGCCCAGATTGACCATGGCCCGCAGATGAGTCGGCTCAAGACTGAGGGTCTTGCGATAATGGTCACGGGCTTGCTCCGGACCCCGCAGGGCCTCCACCACCACCGCAAGGTTGAACCAACCATCCGCAAACAAGGGGTCGGCAGCCAGCCCCCGACGCAGGTCCGCCTCTGCCTCGGTGTTGCGACCAAGCTGATGCTTCAAGTGCCCCAGACCAATCCAGGCCTCAACACAGCGCTCATCAATAGCCAGGGCCCGCTGATAAGCGGCCTCCGCCTCCTTGTAGACACCGTCCTCTGTGAGCCAGTCCCCCTCGCGCACCAAGGGCAGGGGATTTTGGGGATCCATCTTGCGAGCCGACGCCAAACGCTCCCACCAGCCAACAGATCCCAACTCGCGCTCGACCTCGGCCAGTTCCAGCCAGTCGGTGGAACTGGCACCTAGGCCGGTGACGGTGTTCTTCATCCACTCAAGTGCCTCTTCCGTGCGCCCCAGTTGTCGCAGCACCTCTCCCCGGGCGGTGCGCAACATGGCGTCCCCGGGTTCTTCCTCCAGCAACATCAAAATTGCCCGCTCCGCTTCCTCGAAACGGTCCGAGCGAACCAATTCCTGCACCACCTGACTGCGCTTCCAGAACTCAACCTTGTCCTTGGGGTCCGCCAGGGGACCGTCCCCGATGCTGCCCTCCGCTGCGCCGCTTGCGTAACCCAAAGCGGCCAGGGTCTCTTTGACCTCAAGAGAATCCGAGCCCAGGTCCACCCGGCGCACATCCCGTTCACCGCCAACCAGCAACTCCTCCAGGTCCTTGAGCATCCCCTTGAGCCGGACACTCTCCTCCCCGGAACGATCCTTGACTTCATTCGGGTCCCCACTTAGATCGTAGAGTTCCGGCCGCGGCGCACGGATCAGACGCCAACGATCGTTGCGCACACTGCGCAGATCTGACCAGCCGTGATCGAAGTAACTGGACAGGCCCTCGGAGTAAGCACCAAGACCCGTATCCAATGGCTCGCCGCCCATGCACACCGCCCCATGGGAACGACCATCCATGGCCTGGGGCGGAAGACCGAGCAGTTCCAGCACCGTGGGTGCCAGATCCACCCCGCTGACCACTCCAGGCACCACCGTTCCCCCCGTCAGACCGGGATGGGACAGAATCCAGGGCACGCGCGTAGTGGCGTCATAGATGAACAGCCCATGGGTGCGCTCCCCGTGCTCGTTCAGTGACTCCCCGTGATCGGCGGTAAAGGCAACCAGAGTGTCAGCCAGTTGGCCCCGCTCCCTGAGATCATCCAGCAGAGTCCCCAGCATATGATCGCTGAAGGCGATCTCTGCGTCATAGGGATCACCATTCTCAGAAGCAAAGGGCTCGGGTGCCTCGTAGTCCGCGTGGGGATCAAACAGGTGCAGCCAGAGAAACCAGGGGCGGCCCTGCTCGACCCCCTCAAGAAACTGCTGCGCTCGGCGCACCCCATCGTCGGCGGTGGTCTCGCGAAACATGAAAGTCGGTGCCCTGAGCGCCTGACTCAGATCGTCGTCGTAGACATCGAAGCCCTGGGCGAGCCCAAAACGAGAATCCAGCACGAAGGCACTGACCACGGCCCCCGTGGCGTAGCCCTTCTCGGAAAGCAAAGTAGACAGAGTGGGCACATCCTCAGGCAGGCGATGGGTCCCGTTGTTGCGCGCACCGTGCCTGAAGGGCAGCTGACCGGAGAGGATCGAGGCATGTGACGGCAAAGTGATCGGTGCCACGCTGATGCAGTTCTCAAAACGAACCCCCTCTCTGGCCAGGGCATCCAAGACAGGGGTCCTGGCGCTGGGGTATCCGTAGCAGCCGAGGCGGTCTGCGCGGGTTGTGTCCAAGGTGATCAGCAACAGGTTGGTGCCAGAGGGCAATCGGGCGTCTGAATCGGTTCCGCAGCTGAACAGGGCGCTCAGACCAAACAGGGCCCCCACCATCACTAGCGGTCGACAGACAAGAGGGAGTCCTCCCTCCTCTGGGCGGTCAGCAGTTGGGCAGGGTCGCATTGCAGGCTAGGTAGGGTACGGGGCTCCAAGTCGGTGCAAGAAGCCGGAGTGTTATCCACGCAGAGAATGTGTGTGCTTGTCTCACGGCGGGACGGACGCAGAGACATCCCAAGGTGAAACACATCCTATCCCCAAGAGTGTCTCAAAGAAGTGCCTCTCGGTCGAGCATGGCCCCTGAGGTCTACACAAAGGGCACCTATGCCTGAATAGGACCTTCAGACGGCGCGGATCTCCCTACGCCTGTTCCCCCCGACTCATACAAGTCGGCGGTGGCGGCGGCGGCGGTGGCGGCGGTGGTGGCGGCGGCGGTGGCCGTGGACCCATGGCGGTCTTCGACTCTGCTCAGGTCTCCATCGGCGGTCAAGTTGTGATTGCAGTGCTGGACAACGATGTGGCAGGAGCCAACGCGATCGACGAAGGATCGGTTGAGATCATGCAAGCGCCTGGCCAAGGCACTGCCTCGATCAGTTCCGACGGCGAGGTTACCTACAGCGCTGGCGCGAACTTCACCAACGGCGTGGACGTCTTCACCTACAGGGTGGCTGACGACCAAGGTGTCATGTCCAACACTGCCACGGTCCAGATTGACCTGCAGGGCGGCAACAACCACGCGCCTTCGGCAATCTTCGACAGCGCTGATGTTGACCCCGCCATGACGGTTGAAATCCACGTACTGGACAACGATACGGACCCGGACGGAGACGCCCTGGACTCCGACACGGTGCAGATTCACCAGCAAGGCACCCGCGGCAGTGCGGTCGTCCAAAACGGCCGGATCTTCTACACCCCCCATCCGGGCGTGTCTCGCATCACCGATACCCTGACCTACAGCGTCGCGGACATCAACGGTCTGGTCTCCAACACGGCGACCATCCAGGTGAACATCTCGGACGTCAAGCGCTAGTAAACAAGCGCTTCGACTACGACCCGGGCCCGACATCCAAAAAGGATGTCGGGCCCGAGTCTTGATTGTGCGGATATGGCTGACCGCGGCAGCTGATTCCCTGCAGGGTCTCTGGGCTAATCCAGCCAGACGAGGCCTTCTTTCCAGGCCTCAGCCGCAGAGTAGGGGAGGATATCAACCTTGAGGGGCAAGGAGAGTTCGTCGCGCTTCATCGCCGGTGTGAGCAGCGACTGCTCCGGCAGGGTCACACTCATCCTCAAGTCTTCGTTCTCCTGAACCTCAAATCCGGGGCTGGCCCAGCGCTGAGTACGACCGCGCAGGAGCAGACGGTAGCGTCCAACCCGAACAGCAGGCCAGATGCCAGGGCCACTGCGCAGTCGGCGGGCGGGAATCGCGGAGACCTTGCGCCAGGCGCGCTCCTCGCTTTCAACCACACTTGGACGACGCACCCGCCGTTGTAGTTCAAAGCGCATGCCAGCGAAGCCGCCCTCAGGGAGCAACCTGTCCAGCACAAACTCCAGTCGCAAGCCACGCTCGATGTGGATCTCCACTTCGTGCCGGCCCGCATCAAGTACGCGAGGAGGGCCATACTCTCCAAGGGCCATGCCAACCGGACCAACCGAAATGCGCCAATTGCCCGGTTCCAGATAAGGAGACCTGAAGCCCCCTTCAAAGGTGCAACGGGTGCGGGGCAGACTTGCGCTGTCCAATTGGGTCTCGGGATGCTCTAGCCCCTCGGGCAGGAACCATACATCCAGAGAACCGCTCGGTCCCCCGTGGCGCTCCACGAGCCGCCCTTGGACCTGAGCGAATTTGCTGGCGAGGATTTCCACCACCGCCGACTCTCCTTCGGGCACAAAGACCGTTTTTTCATTGCGCACTCCCTCAGCTGATTCAAGCGCCGCGATCCAGGCCCCGGGTTGAATCAGGACCCATAGCCCCGCTTCCACTTCACGCTCTTCTGCGACTCCGTCGGGCAGGGCCTCACGCAGAAAGACCCGGTCTCCATCATCTGGCTCGAGGGAGATGACCTTGAGCCGGGTGCTGACAGATTGCACCAGCCTGGCATCGCTGGCAAGGTCAACAGAACTGGTGGCGAACTGGGCCTCAGTCGGATCCTGGGGACTTTCGACGGGCTGCGCGCCACCTGAAGACTGAGCCAGCTGCCAGATGAAGCCCGCCACAATGAACAGGACACCGAAAACAAGAGCACGGGGGGAGATCATCCAAGCTGGATCGGCCTAATCAGCTGCTGATCTCTACCCACAGAGGGGGTGCTCCAACCGGATGTCTCATTCTGGGTCAACCTCGGTCTAGGAATCCGACCAAAGAACCACCCTGCGACCCTTTCGAACGTCATCTTCGCTGACCCTGTACACGCCCGAATGACCAGCGCAACTCCAACGCAACTCGCCCCCCATCACATCACCGGCAGCCTGTCCATCGCTGGGATAGGGGAGTCGGATCCGTGCCTCGCCATCAGTTCCTGCTGTGGCACGCGCACGATGCATCAAACGCTGGCCATCGGAGAGGCTCAAGGGCAGAGCCACCTGCAAGACCTCGCCGGGATCCACCCTGGCCACAAGAATTGCCCCTGGAACCACTTCATAGATCCGAGCCCCGGGCAGGGGGTCCGGATCCTGAGCATGCGCACGATCAAAGAGTTCCAGAGGCGACTGATGCACCAACCGCAAGAACCCTGGGACCTCTCGGAACTCCACAAGGCGGTTCACGATGGCACCCGCTGGAATTGCCTCCAGACCAAGGTTCTTGATCCAGGGCTCCTGATTGCGCTGCCATCGACTGGTTACCAAGATGTGGCTGACCCGCTGGCTTGAAAGGGACTCCTGCAGCTCTACGTCGTCCGTGCTCGCGAGAGCCACCCAGGGAGCGAGGAAGGTATCAGCGCCCAGATAGGCCCCAAAGTTACTGGCCAGAGTTCGCCGCCGGGCCAGCCACTCAATCCCGTGCCCCAGGTCCCACTGGGCCAAGACTGCCATCCGGGGCCCCGGATCGGATTGCCCGCGCAACCAGCGGCAGGCCTCCCGGATGCTGCGATGAGAAGTCAGGGTTGCAGACTCTCGATCGGACAGCGCAAAGCCTTTGGTCCAACCTGGAGGTCCCGCGGGCAACCAACCATGAACCCCAAGCAAGAGCAGCGCGGCCACCAACGACCAGAGTCGAGGGCGCCGAGCCACAAGTTTGAGAGAACCAAAGGCAACCCCCCCCAGAACAGCCATCAGGGGCACCAGGGTCTCGATGAAACGAACTTGCTGACAACCTGCCCAGAGAGCAGCCAGAAACATGAGCCGCCAGAGCAACATCTCTCGCCGCCAAGGAAAAATCAGGCCCCACGCAGCCAGCACGAGTCCGGGACCGGTCCAGTTCAGGAGAGCCGTCCCTGGTGCACGACTCTCACCGATACCCCCCATGAACGAGTCCCGGGCGCTGACCCAAGCCAGGGCGCGCTGAAAACCAGCCTGCGCTTCTCCCGGCACCCCTGCAATCACCAGGGCTCCCAAGATCAGGGCGACGACTCCACGCAGAACCCAAGGACTCCGTGGCGACCAGGCTGACGACAAGAAGCACAAACCCAGACATGCTGCGACCAAGGAGTGCATCAACGAGGGTTCAAGCAGACGACTCCAAGGCCAGGGACTGCTCAATCCCATCGGCAGGAGAAACAGAGCCACACTGGTGAAATAGAGCAACGCCGTACGAGCTCGATCCCTTGCTCCTGGGGAGCCCGGCCCCGCTCGCCAACAACCAAGGGCAAACAGGGGTGCCGCCAGACCCATCAGACCCGCACACGGCAACCAGATCGAAACCCCCACAGCCAGGGTCCCCGCCGCGGCAACAGTACGCAGGACAGGGACGCCGTCAGAAGTTGCCCGCAGCAAGAAGTCGATCAACAACAGACTCAGCACGATCAAACCTGAAGCCAGGGCATGATGGTCCCCCATTCCCAGGAACGAATAGCGCAAAGCCGCCGGCGCAAGGGCTACGACACTGCCAGCCACCATGGCTGCTCCCAATGCACCCGAGCCTCGCACCAGGAGTGCCGCCGCCAGGGCTGCGACCAAGGCCTGCAACGCACCAAATACCACTGCCGATGAACCCACGAACATCTCGACGAAGGCATCCCTCGCCGGACCTGCCTGAGCTGGAGCAAAGGGCGCCGCAAACAACCAAAGCAAGCGTGTAAAGCCCCCCGGCCAGGGAATCGGCGCTCCCTTCAGGTCGACTTCAACTCCCTGCAACTCTCCCTGGGTCAGGAGCGGGTCACGCCCAGCAATCGCGCCCCCATCCCCGAGCGCCCGCTCCAGACGACGCATATGGTAATGCCCGTCAGGATCAAAGGTGCCGAAACTCTCGACCCTCTCGACCCCCAAACCAGGCTCCAACACCGTTCGCGTAGCTACCCGGGTTGCCGCCGCCAGAAGCACCACCCCGAGCAAGACCAAAGCAAGGCCAGCACGTGGGATGAGATAAGCGTCCTGACTTCGAGTCAATCCACTCGCGCCCTCAAGAAACGCTGGCACTCTTGCGCCACTTCAACAAGCACCTCTCGCTGTTCTTCGAAGAGCGCCTCTCGATCCGGCAGGGGTGTCCATGAAGAATCATAGACCGCCAAGAAATCCCGCTTGGGCAGCAGGGGCAGGCTGAAGATCCCGGACGAAGTCCAGACTCCCAGATGTGCCCACGCTCCCATCACCTGGATGCGCTCCGCAGGCGGTTCGAGCAGGCTGTGTCCCAAGCTGTACCCCGCGCGCAATTCAGGGTCTGCACCCAGACACTCCAGAAGAGTGTTGGACACATCCAAATGACTGGTGGGACGCGACTCCACGCCTGGCTCAATTCCGGGGCCGGACATCAGGAATGGCACGGCCACCTGAGCTTCAGTGAAGTTTGAAGTGTGCCCCCAGAAGCCATGTTCACCAAACTCTTCCCCATGGTCGCCGGTGATGATCACAAAGGGCTCTGAAGGTCCTTCATATTCGGCCAGGGAGTCCAGCAGGCGCCCTGCAACCTTGTCACTGTGGTGCACTGCGTTGAGGTAGGTGTTGTGCACCTCCTCGCTCAGCTGCTCGTACTCGGGTCCAACAGGTGTGGTCCCCAGATCGATGTAGTTCAAGTTTTCCAAGGCCGGCTGGTAGGGTCCACCGGGATTGAAATATGGCTGGTGGGGTGAGTCCAACAAAATGAAACAGAAGAAGGGCTGCTCGGAGTCTCGCTCGGACAACCATTGCTCAAAAGCTTCCACCACCAAGGTGTCCTTCACATCTGAGCGCCGGGTCAAGGGCCTTCCGTCCTGATCCAGGAACCGGTCTGTCACCTGCTCAGGATCGAGACTGCTCCAGGCGGTCAAGCGGAACTCGGGAAAGCTCATGGAGGCGGCGGAGAACACTCTGACTTCATAGCCAGCCGCAATCAGAGCAGTAATCAGCACCGGGGAAACCTGCTGGTCCAAGATGTGCTCCCAATAAGCCCCATGCAGGCCATAGAGCATGCCCAGCAAGCCGAAGCGGGTTGAGTTCCCGCTGGAAAGATGGTTTTCAAAGCTACGCGCCTTTTGTGCAAAAGCGTGCAGTTGGGGAGTGATGTCTGAGTCGAGAGCATCCCGGCGCCAGGAGTCCAGCACGCAAATCAGCACATCCGGAGTTCCCTGGTCGCTGGAAATCAAGGGCTGATTCTGGGGCCAGGAGATCTCGGTGTTGTCAGGACGAAGATACTCGCCAAGCAGACCAGCGCCCACAGGATCCAAGATCTGGCTGGGACGCAACTTGAGCCCTGGAACTCCACTGGTCGCAGCCAACACCTCCACCTCTCCGGTCCATTCCGCCGCACCCCAGACCGCTTTCTCAAGGACCACAATGGGCATCAGGAAGACCAGGGATACGAACGCAGGGCGCAACAACAGTCGCGGCCGGCGGCCGGCAAGGATACGCTCGCTCTCCTGACGCACGCGCCAATTCCAAAAGAGAAGTTGCAGCATTGCGGCAGTCAGAAAAACCAGAGCCGCGGTGATCCAGATGTAGGGGCCCAATACCAAAGCGTCCCCCGAACCCTCGGTCAGCACCAAGTTGACGAAGGTCTCGTTCAGGTGATAGCGCATGATCCGAAAGACCACTGTGTCAGTGTAGAGCAGGATCAAGAATCCTCCTCCGATCAAGGCCTGCAAGAGTCCAATCCATCGCCAGCCCCGCGAAAACCTCAAGGCCAGGTAGAACAGAATTCCTGGCACCAACCCCAGCAGAGCAACGCTGGAAATCAAAGAGACGGCGCTGTACAGCCGGATCCAGGGGGCAAGATCAGCAGGCCCACGAACCAGCCAGAAGCTGCCCAATAGAGCCCCGACCGCAATCAACAGCAGCCAGAGCTGAAACGACCCGTGCACCAGGGCAGGCCTGGGGGGGGTCCCCCTGACGGGTGGCTCCTGCGTGGGGGGTCGCTGAATTGTGGAGGCGCTGAGCATCGAGGACATGCCATGTTAGTCCGGAAGTGGGCACCGGTTCATGCAGGAAAGGAGCGCAACGTCCTGGAATAACTCGTGGGAGCCTCCCAGACCGCATTCACCCGGAAGATTGGGGTTGCCCCCATGGGGGGGGCCAGATACCCTTCCGGCCCTGCATGGAGAGGTGGCAGAGCGGCTGAATGCGCGACATTGCTAATGTCGTGACCTCGCAAGGGGTCCGCGGGTTCGAATCCCGCCCTCTCCGCCAGGGCCCTCGTCGTAGCGTTCTCGTTTTCCTCGTGGTAGGTTCGAAGCTCATGAATTCTGCTTTCGACCAGACGCGCTGCGCCCCCGGAGATCCGAGACCCCACGAGGGAACTCACGCGCAGCCTGGGCAGAAGATCAGGTGGCCCGCAAGAGGAGCGTTGTTGCTGGCCCTCGGAATGACGGCCTGCGCACCGATCCGTACCCTGACCATTGAGTCCGATCCCGCAGGCGCTCAGGTCCGCTTGGATGAAAAGCTGGTGGGACAAACTCCCCTGACCCTGCCCTTCGATTACCACGGTACGCGACGAATCAGCGTCTACCTTGAGGGCTATCAGGTCTGGAGCGAGAAAGTTGAGATCAAGGCACCCTGGTGGGCGCAGTTTCCCCTGGATTTGATCAGCGACCATCTGATCCCGTGGCGTCTACACGATGAGCATGCCGTGCATGCCGCCTTGACCCCCGGCAGCGGACAACCGGAAGTTACGGGCCTGGACACCTTCATCGAGCACACCACAACGGTCCACGATCAGGAACGTCGCGGAGCAAGTAGCGGTTTGGAACCCTCGCAACGAAGCCAAGTCGAACCCGAAGAAACCAATGGGGGGAAGTGACTGTCTCGAAACAACGCGCGTTGATCATGGGCCTGGGACTCTTCGGAGGGGGCGCGGGAGCCGCACGCTATCTGGCCAGGCAGGGCTGGCAGGTACTCGTCACCGATCTGCGCTCTGAAGAGGAACTCGCGGATGGGCTTGCGCAACTCGAAGGTGTAGCCTGCGAGTTTCGCCTGGGCTGCCATCAGGAAGCCGACTTCGCCGCCGCTGACCTCGTGGTTGCCAATCCAGCAGTGCCCCCCAACAATCGCTACTTGCGCCTCGCAGAGGAGGGGGGAGCCCACATCGTCAGTGAACTGGGACTCTTCCTGGAAGCAGCTACCTGTCGTCTGGTGCTGATCACCGGCACAGCCGGCAAGAGTTCCAGCACCTGCTTCCTGGTCAACCTGCTTCAGGCCGCTGGCGTCAAGTGCCATCTGGGTGGCAATCTCGGCGGCAGTCTCCTGGGGGAGTTGCCCAACCTCACTTCGAGCCACATCGTCTGCCTGGAGGTCTCCTCCTATCAGCTGGAAGCCCTGCAGCAGAAGCCACACCCGGGAGTCGAATTGGTGGCCATCACAAATCTGGGGCAGGACCATCTGGAACGGCATGGCAGCCTAGAGGAGTACGCCGAAGCCAAGGCGCGCATCCTGACCCTCGCAGCTCCGGGCGCCACCGCGGTGCTGCCCACCCGCTTGCGCCCTGATCCACTCTTCGGTTGTCCCCTGCGGATCCTCGATCATCCGGGCGATGGCCCTGGGGAAAAGCAGCTCACACTCGAGTCCGGCCCCGTGTCCCTGACCAACCTTCCCCCCATGCCCGATTTCCAACGGGCCAACGCGCGCCTGGCCCTGCTGATGGCACATTGCCTGGGACTCACAACAGAGCAGCTAGAGAGCGGTATTGCTCACCTTCAGCCGCCCCCCCACCGGGCCGAAGAACTTGGCCAACGGGCCGGGGTCCGGGTGGTTGACAACGGAGTCTCGACCACACCAGAGGCGACCCTGGCGGTACTTGCAGGAGAACCCGAGTGTGTGACCCTGATACTCGGCGGTCAGGCAAAGCAGGACCTGGAATTTGATGATCTGGCTGCCACCTGCGCGCGCCGCGGAGATCGTCTCGTCCTATTCGGCCAGGCCGCGAACTCGATTGCCCAGGCCTGCGCCCGAGCCGGCCTGGACCCGGACTGCGCCGAGACATTCGAGCAGGCGATCTACGGAGCCCTGGAGAGAACTCCTGCGGGTGGAACCATGCTGTTCTCGCCCTCCTGTGCAAGCTTCGACACCCACAAGAACTTCAAGGACCGCGCTGACTGTTTCCGTGCCCTTCTGCCTTCCCCGGACGGCCCCACCCCCAGCTAGAAAGAACCGCTGCAGCCATGGACATCGCCTCCCCCAGCATGCGCACCATGATGCAGCGCGCCAATCAACGGGCTCTGGAGTTGCACGCCCAGTCCCTCACGATCGAGCACCTCGTGGAGGTAGCCCTGAAGGACGAGGATTCCGCCGCCTGGCAGGCGGTGAGCTTTGCATTCGCCGATCCAACAACCTTGAGCCAGGAGATCCTGGCCCTCTCCGATGGTCTGATGGTGGTTGGATCCAAGGCGGTCCTGCCTTTCAGCCCCTTGTCGGTGGTCAGTCTGCAGGAAGCGCGCCAAGGAGCTGCGCAGAGAGCAGCCAGCGGCGTACTGCTGACCGATGTCCTGGAGAAAGCCTGTCAGAATCTGCCTGCGGAAATCTGCGCCCACCTGAACGCAGCTGGCCTGCTCTTGGAGACCCTGGTCCACGCTGATGAAGAAGGCACGGCCCTTTCGTGCGAAGGCCCACTCTTCCGGCACTTCCACAACGATGCCAGACGGGCACTGTCCCTGGCATGCAAGACAACGGCCCAGGAGAACCTGGGCGCCATCTCACCTGCGCATCTGATCTTGGGAACCCTGCAGGCAAGCTCAAACAAGAACCTGGCCGGTCTGTCCCTGAGCGCAGCCCGAGAAGTGCTGCGTGGCCGCACGGCAGACCCGAGTCCTCCCGTGTACCGGGAGCTGGAAGCCAATCCCCAGCTGGAGGAACTGCTCCAGGCGTTGAGACCCGACGCCGACAGCTTGGACGTGCTGCTGGCCTGCCACCAGCACGGCTCGGAGGAATTACGAGCGGCCCTGGACCGACACAAGATCAGTCCTACCCTGCTGCAAAGGGCTCGCAGCGCCTGGCACGACCAGTCCGGATAAAGCTGTAGTTGACCTGAGGGCTCCCGCAGTCTATTCCTGTTAGCATGGACGGGCCCGGGACGCGGGCACCCCATTGGATCCCATGAACCTCTGCCATAACTGCAAACAGAACCCCGCCAATGTGCATGTGCTCGGGGTAAAGGTGTTTCATGGTTTCCAGCACCCTGACAACAAGATCCAGCTGGAGCATCTCTGCGAAACCTGCTCTGCCGCGCAGGATGTACCCTTTGCCATGCCGGCGAACAAGCAGATGCAGAACATCTGGGAGTTGCTCAGCCTCAAGGCCCAGGATGCGGCCGCGGCTGCAAACCAAGCCCCCTCCAAGAGCTGCGACACCTGCGGCATGGACCTGAAGACCTTCCAGTCAAGCGGCCGCCTGGGCTGCGAGGACTGCTACGAGACCTTTGCCCTCGTACTCACCGACGTGTTTGAACGCATTCACGGGTCCACTCATCACTCGGGCCGACGACCCGGGGAGGACCCCGAGATATTCAAGCGCAGGACCCGCATCGAGGGCCTCGAGCGCGAACTTGAAACCGCAATCGAGCAAGAGGCCTATGAGCGAGCCGCGGGAATTCGCGATGAATTGAAGGGGCTTGAGAGTTCTGAGGGTGGAACCACACCCACCTCAGATGCCCCCTGAGCCCGCCTCAACTGTTCTCGATCAGGCTCCGACGGCTCCAGGGTGCCTCCCTTTTGGAGAATTTCTCAATCTGCCCGAGCGAGCATAAATTTCGGTATTCCTAAGTTCCAAGGGGCCTCTGGAGCATCTGGAGAGGACTTGGCATGCTATGAGGTCGCTGCCGAGAACCACCGATAGCCACAGTTCCCCGGCAAGGGCTCAACCGTCCAGCCTTGAAGGCCGAAAAAACCATGACCTATAGAGCTTTCTCCAGACGCTCTCTTCCGACGACCCCCCGTATCCAAGAACAACATGTTTGATCGTTTCACCGACCGCGCCAAGAAGGTCATGAACCTCGCCCGCCAAGAGGCGCAACGGTTCAACCACGAATACCTGGGAACCGAGCACGTCCTGCTTGGCCTGGTCCAAGAGGGCTCCGGCGTCGCAGCCAATGTGCTCAAGAACATGGGCATCGACCTGACCAAGATCCGCATGGAAGTCGAGAAGATCGTCAAGACCGGCCCCAGCATGGTCACCATGGGCCAGTTGCCCTTCACCCCGCGCGCCAAGAAGGTGCTTGAGCTCTCAATGGAAGAGGCTGGCAGCCTGGGGCACAACTACATCGGCACAGAGCACCTTCTGCTGGGCCTGATCAAAGAGAACGAAGGCATCGCCGCCCAGGTGCTGCTCAACCTCGGGGTCAAGCTCCAGGATGTACGCGATGAGGTTCTCGACTTCCTCGGTGCTGAAACAGGTGAAGAGGACGACGATGAGATTTCGGTGGACGAGCCCTCCGGCGGCGGCCCTGGTGGTCCCGGTGGCAAGAGCAAGACTCCTGCCCTGGATTCCTTCGGTCGCGACCTGACAGAACTCGCAAAGAACGGACGCTTGGACGCGGTCATCGGGCGTGAGAACGAAATCGAGCGTGTGATCCAGATCCTCTCGCGGCGCACGAAGAACAACCCCGTATTACTGGGTGAACCCGGTGTGGGCAAGACCGCCATCGTCGAGGGCCTGGCCCAGATGATCGTCGAAAACACTGTACCCGAGATTCTGCGCGGCAAACGCATCGTCGTGCTGGATCTGGCTCTGATGGTGGCAGGTACCAAGTACCGTGGCCAGTTCGAAGAGCGCATCAAAGCAGTAATGACCGAAGTACGCCGGGTGAAGGATGTGGTGCTCTTCATCGACGAGTTGCACACCCTGGTGGGAGCCGGTGGCGCCGAAGGCGCGATCGATGCTTCGAACGTGCTCAAGCCTGCTCTCTCGCGTGGAGAGATTCAGTGCATCGGAGCCACAACCCTTGACGAATACCGCAAACACATCGAGAAGGACGGTGCCCTGGAGCGTCGCTTCCAGTCAGTCAATGTGGAGCCCCCCACCCCAGATCAAGCCATCGCAATCCTCAAGGGTCTGCGAGATCGCTACGAGGCGCACCATCGTGTTTCCTACACGGATGCAGCCCTTGAACTCGCCGTAGAGCTTTCCAACCGCTACATCAACAACCGCTTCCTGCCTGACAAAGCCATCGATGTGATGGACGAGGCGGGCGCACGGGTGCGCATCAAAGCAATGGTGCCCCCGCCGGACATGCGCGAGCTAACCGAACAGATCGAACACCTCGAACGTGAAAAGGACGAAGCGGTGGCAGGTCAGGACTTCGAGCTGGCTGCCAGCCTGCGCGACGATGCCTACCAGCTGAAGCGCAAGAAGGAAGAGACTCAAGCCGAGTGGCGCAAAGAGCAATCGGACAAGGAGCAGGTGGGCGAGGTGGACACGGACATGATCCAGGAAACGGTCTCCAAAATGACCGGCATCCCCCTGACGCGCCTCGAAAAGGCAGAGCGCGAGCGCCTGCTGCAAATGGAAGATGAGATGAGCCAGGTCGTGATCCACCAAGACCCTGCAATCAACGCCATCGCTCGATCAGTCCGTCGGTCCCGTTCCGGGCTCAAGGATCCACGCCGGCCCATGGGTTCATTCCTGTTCCTGGGCCCGTCGGGCGTGGGCAAGACGTTCCTCTGCAAGCAACTGGCCAAGTTCATGTTTGGTGACGAAGAGGCAGTGACCGTAATGGACATGAGCGAGTACATGGAGAAGCACAACGCTTCACGTCTGGTTGGCGCGCCACCAGGCTATGTGGGATACGAGGAGGGAGGGCAGCTGACCGAAAAGGTGCGCCGCCGCCCCTACTCGGTGGTGCTGCTCGACGAGATCGAGAAGGCACACCCGGATGTGTTCAACATGCTGCTGCAAATCATGGAAGAGGGTCGCTTGACGGACTCCTTTGGGCGTCATGTGGATTTCCGCAACGTGATCGTGATCATGACCTCCAACCTTGGTTCCGCACAAATGAAGACAAGCTCAACCCTGGGCTTCGGACGTACTGACAAGTCAGACCTCAACGAGGCCGACCAGCACAAGAAAATGGAGGCTGATGTGATGGTCGAAGTGGAGCGCCACTTCCGGCCTGAGTTCCTCAACCGCCTCGATGAGGTGGTGATATTCAACCCCCTGATCAAGGATGACCTGGTACGCATTGTCGAACTGCAGCTGACAGAAGTGTCCCAGCGCCTTATCGAGCACAAGGTGGACCTGCATTTGACCAAGAGCGCAAAGGAGTTCCTGATCGAAAAGGGCTTCCACCCGGACTACGGGGCACGCCCCCTGCGACGGGCCATCGAGCGCCATGTTGAGGATCCCCTTGCGGAGCATCTGCTGCGCGGCGATGCCGATGCAGAACGCACCATATGGGTGGACATGGCTGAAGGCGCCGATTGCCTGCGCTTCCTCGACGAAGAGCCGACGCCACCCAAGAAAAAGAAAGCCAAGGCCAAGTAGAGGCTAGTCCTCTCAAGACCAGACCAGCGAGGGTCGCCCCATCCGGGGTGGCCCTCGCTGCATTTTGTGTGAGGAAGTGCAGGCTCATCCGCAGTTGCCGCGAGGCGAAAGTCGCCCCTGTGGCCCATGTTGTCCCAGCTGGGTTGACCGGGGAGCAGCCTGGTCGCTCTCTACCACCAGCCCCTTTGGGAGTCCATGAGTGCTTGAAAACGAGCTCCAAAAGGAGCCCTTCCACAAATACGCCTGCAGGTCCCGAGTGGAAGGGCGAGCTCGCCAGTGCACCAGATGGGACACGCCGATACCCGGATCAGATCCCACCGTAACCCCGAACCCCGCCTTGGGTTAGTGTCCTATGATGGGCTGAACTCCTTGGGCCCTCACTCCACCCCCATCCAGCATGCAGGCACTCCTCAGCGTTCTTCTTATCGCACCCCTGATTCAATCCCCGGCCCCTGACAAGTCAAGATTGACGAAGCAGGCCGAGGCTGCGGTGGAGCGCATCGATGCAGCCATCAAGAACAAGACCATTGAAGCCTCACAAAAGGGCAATGCCTTGCGTGCGGAAACCGGAGTTCTGCATGAGTTGGTGATCAAGCGTATCGCCAAGTGTCTCAAGCACAAGCAGCCCCTGATTCGCGACGCAGCAGTTGAAAGTCTGGGGGGCATGATCCACCCAAAGTCCCTCGAGGCGCTGCTTTCTCACGGCAAGCGCGACCGCAAAGCGATGGTCAAGCAGGAGGAGTACCATGTTGCTTGGATCAAAGCCGTAGGCCGACAGCAGGACGAAGAAGCGCTCGACGCATTGACCCACCAGTTGTTCTCCTACCCCACCTCAGCGGTGATCCAAGCACGCATCTTCGCAATCGCCAACATCCGCTCGGTGGAGAGCGTGGGCTCGCTGATTCAACTGATGACCGTTACGGATGCGCGCCGGGTCAACAACCACATGCCCAACCTGCAGACAGCCCTGATACGCCTGACCAGCGTTGATCGAGGACAGAATGTGCAGAGTTGGACTGCCTGGTGGCGCCAGTCCAAGAAGAACTACGAGCTCCCAAAGAAGCCCCCCATAATGAAGAAGCAGATGCAAGCTCGCTGGGATCGGTTCTGGGGCAACCAACGCACCTATGAGCGCAACGCCAAACGCAGCAAGCGCGGTCAAGACCCCGAAGAAGATCCCAAGGACGGCGGGTATTGAAGATCGAACCACCGGAGGAGGACTTTGATCCCGAGACCTTTGACCTGGCCGCGCGCAAAGCAGCCATTGATGATGGCCTGAGCCTCTTCAATGCCGGGGATTTCTATGGTGCGCATGAGTGTTTCGAGCGCTGCTGGCTGGCTGCCGAAGGAGCGTCCAGCGACTTTTGGAAAGGACTCGTGCAGGCTTCGATCTGCTTGTACCACTTGAACCGCAAGAACATCGACGGGGCGAGCAAGTTGCACACTGGTATGCGTCGCCTGTTGGCCCCTTTCCTTCCACAGCACGAGGGCTTCGATCTGCAGAGGCTGATGAGCGACATGCAAGCCCACATCAAGGAACCCTCCGGTAGCCACCCACTCCTGTGGCGCGTGAGCCCGTCCGGCCAGGACTACGGGTCGCCCTCTGCCTGAGCCTCTTTGAGGGCCCGACTGATCTCTGCGGGAAGAGCCCGAGCAGCCAAGGGTCGTTGGTCAAGACTGACGCAAGCCAGTTCCACTTCGGCCTGGGCCAGGACCGTGTCCTCACCTTCCCTCCGCAAGACATACGCGAAGGTGATCGAAGCCGAGCGCAGACGTTGCACAGCAATCGTGATCACCAACTGATCCTCGTAGTACGCCGCTGCCCGGTAGCGAATGACCAACTGACGCACGGGCAAACCAATACCGGTTTTTTCCAATGCCGCATAGGGATGCCCCAGGGCACGCAGCCATTCCGTGCGCGCCTCTTCCAGATAGACCACGTAGGCTCCGTGGTGCACGACACCCATCTGGTCGGTTTCCCCGTAGCGGACCCGCACATGATGCTGATAAACCATGAATAGAGACTAGCGAGCCGAGCGCCGCCATACGCCTTGCTCTTGTGAGGGAGTTCCCATCCCTCGGCGCAGACCACAGGCGCAAACTCTTCAGCAGGACCTGAAGATGCCTCATTTCCGCGATTCCTCCGGGGTTCATCCCTCTCGAAGCTTGCAAGGAACCGCCCTACGGGGCACCCTACGCCTCCTTCGGGCCTGATCCCGTGGGGACCCCCTCCCGCGATGCAGAAGAACGACTCCAAGGGCGACCCTACGGTGGCCACCCTCCTGACCTGGTTCGTACCGGGGGCGGGGCACCTCTACTTGGGGAAGCCTCTCTTCGCTCTAGCCGCCTTCATAGTGGTGGAGGGGATCTACCTGCTCGGACTCTGGCTGAGCGACGGCCGGGCCTTCGAGATCCTGCCACCCGAGATGCGCAGTCAGTTCGCTCCCTTCCTGTCACCTGAGTCGGGCAACCTGGGAGCTATTCTCTTCCAAAGCTCGCGCTTCGGCTACGGAACCGGCGCCCCCGCGATCTGGCCCAGCACCATGCACCTGGGCATGAGCCTGACAGCCTTTGGCGGAATACTCAATGTTCTGCTCATGTCTCGCGCAAACTTTGATGCCCGCATGACGCGGGCCTCAACCGGACTCAGACCCGAGACTGCGGCTTTGGCCAGTTGGGTCATCCCGGGCCTCGGCCAGATTTTGCAGGGTCGGCGCCTGCGCGGGTTCCTGATTTTCCTCTTGCTGGTCGGGCTCTTCACAATTGGCAGCACAATGGGGGAGGGAGCGAACCTCGATCGGGAACGGCACTTCTTCTACTGGGGCGGGCAGGTTCTGCTCGGCTTGCCCGCGCTGCTGGCAGAGATCATTCATGGACACTCGCCATTGGACCACGAGGTCCCCTATCACGATCTGGCTGTGGTGATCGGCTGTGTGGCAGGCCTCTTGAATGTGTTGGTGATGCTCGATGCCTATGGCTGGAGCGAGTCCCTGCACCTTGGAGAGGATCCCAAGCACGGCCTGACTGCAAGCAACACCGCATGAAAGACATCGGCACACATCTGTTCCTCTTCCTATTGGCGAGCACAGCAATCGTGGCCATCACCACAATGTTGGCCGAGCCCGATGATGCCACAGCACGCAGGGTCTTCTACCACCGCTGGAAGAAGTTCATACTGACCAGCGCAGCCGTAGCCCTCGTGATGATTCTGTTGGGCTACACCCTGGCATCGATCTAGCGATACCTCAGCTACATGGTCGCAAGCCTGGCCTGGAACGCCGTTCGAATTGGAACCTAGAGGCTGCTAGGAACCAGGCAGTCCGCGCCCGACCTGCCAGGATGCCGTTGCAGGAGGTACATCACGAGGCAGACCACCGGCACTCCGATAGTGTGAGCAATCTGACCAGGCATGATTCGAGGACACTCCGCTGTGGAGGAGAACAGGATCAAGCCTGTGCCCGTCCCTGCTGTTATCGTGCGGCCATGCAGCGTCTGAGAAAACTGTCACTATTCCTGCTCCTCACATCATGTGCTCCGGAGGTTGTAGCCCCGCCCGCCGTAAGAGTCAGGCTATTCGATGCAATGGACCAAGCCACCGTCCAATTAGCTGACACGATTGCTCTGGAGGCCGCGCCCGCGCGCACTTTCGATTTGGATTTTGCAGAGATCCACCAGCAACTGTGGTTTGGCCGGCCAAACGGGCGCCGCATGAACTGGAACACAGAACAAGGTTACGAACTAGACGACGACCATGGCCTGAAGGGGGGCTGCCTGCGTATTGGGCCAAATGTCAAAGAACACCAGAGTCGCGTGGTCCTGGTGCTGCCCATGCGCGGACGAGCACGGGTGACGGTGTCGGCGCGAGTGAAGCTCACGGAGAACCCCGCCTCGGACACATCAACCACGCGTGAGGTGCTGCGCCTGATCGAGCACGACGAAGAGGGCATCGACCCATCTCGTACTCGCTCCTGGCCCACGGCGCGAGTATCACGCCAACTCGATGCGTCCGGATGGGACATCGTCGAGACCGAGATCATCACAAAACCAGACACCCGTTCACTGCAGGTCCAACTCATGCACCCGAGCGGCGACAGTGCCTCATCGATAACGCGCTTCGACGACCTCAAGATCGAGGAGCAGCCGCTGACATCGGCGGAACTCGTGCAGAGCCTTGTCAGTCGCTATCGACCGCGGGACGGCCAAGAGGAACTGACACCCTGGCGATTGCGTGTCAGCCTGTCGAGCGAAGTGCGCGACTCGGTGCTGGTTCCAGTGGACAGCGTACTCAGCATGCCGCTTATGGTGCCCCCCGCAGCGAGTGCTCCGCACCTGCGCTTTCACATGGGTGCGCTACCCGAGACGCGACGCTCAAAAGGAGACGGTGCGCGGCTTTCAGTCGCGTTCGAGAACACGCAGGGAATCCACACAGACCTCGGCTCCTTCGAGTTCGATCCCAAGAACAAAATGCGTGACCGCAGTTGGCTCGAGTGCGACATCGATCTGTCACAGATAGCCGGAAGCAGCGGCCAGCTCGAATTCAAGGCTCAAGATGTGGGAGGCGAACCTGACGAACTCGACGACATACTCATCGCCACTCCACGCGTCGAGCCTGCCACCGAAACGCCCTCAGCATTCAATGTACTGCTGATCGGAGTCGACACGCTGCGCGCGGACCATCTCTCGGCGTTCGGCTACAGACGCAACACGACGCCAAACCTCACGGCCCTCGCAAACAAGGGTGTGCGCTTCACTCAAGCGCGCTCACAGGCTCCTTGGACGCTGCCCTCCTTCTCAACCGCGCTGACTTCGCTCTACCCGTCAGCCCACGGAGCCGGACGTGGAGGGCACGACGAGTGGGAAGGCATTGATCCGACGACTATTGCTCTTGCAGAGGTGCTCTCGCGCTACGGCTACGAAACGGCTGGAATCGTGGCAAACGGACTGATCTCGCCCCGCTATGGCCTGGACCAGGGCTTCGACTCCTACTACGCGCAATGGGCGATGGAGTCGGCCACGAATGATGCGCCCCGCGTCATTGAGTTCGTAGATTCACACACGACAACCCCGTGGCTGATGTTTTGGCACATCATGGATCCGCATCTGAACTACGACACGGCAGACAAGTACCAAGACGAGTTCACGGACCCTGACTACGATGGTCGATTCGCAGAAACCCGCCAGGTGCCATTCCGCTTCCTGGATCCGCGACCAGGCCGCCGCTGGTTCACACACGAAGGCCCCCCACCAGCGCCTGAACTCAAGGAAGAGGACGCCAAATATATTGTCGACGCGTATGACGCTGAGATTGCCGAAGTCGATGCTGCAATAGGGAGCCTGATTGATGCCCTGCAAGCAAACGGCCAATGGGAGCGCACTATCATCGTCCTCTTCGCCGACCATGGCGAGGGACTCGGAGACCACAACCACTACCACCACGGCTACACGCTATTCGACGACCAGGTACATGTACCGTGGATCCTACGCATCCCCGGAAGTCACGAAGGCCAGATCGTCGATCGCCCGGTGGGTGTGATTGATATTGCGCCCACGGTGCTCGGCGCCCTCAGTCTTCCGATCCCCGATACGTTCCAGGGCATCGACCGTCTCGCCGTCAATGCCCCAGAGGATGACGCAGTCGTGATGGAATACCCAAGCTACGACAGCTCGGCGCAAAAGGCATGGATGCTTGGTTCATTCAAGTACATGCACGACCCAGTCTTCCATACCGAGGCGCTCTACGACACAGCTATTGACCCAGCGGAGCATGTCGATGTCTCCGCTCGACACCCCAAGATCGTGGAACGCGCTCGCCGTGAGCTCGATGCATTCCGATGGGAGCAGTTGCAGAAAGGGCGATTTCACCTGCGCCTGAAAGGTGAGAAGGGTCAAATTCTCAAGCTGCGCATTGGGACGAACGATCTCTTCGACGCCAACTTCATCGCACGCCCGGCAACAAACGAGCACGACTTCGAGATGGACCTGATGCGCAAACATCTGGAGCTTGAGACCAAACTCACCAACGGTCGCTTCGAGCTCGTGTTCTGGTGCCGCGGCACCGAACTCGACTTCGAGATCACACTCGACGGCGAGGCCCTCGAAAACCTCGACCTCTCAGGAGATGGGCAGGGTGAAGTCTGGACACTGCCAGCGCACCTGCCGCGAAGGCAAATCGAAGAGCTGCAGTCCGATTCTCTCGACTGGCCCCGTACCGGGCACGCTCTGCTCTGGCTCGAAGCCGGCGCTGGCAAGGTGCTTCCCGTGGTCAACACCCCGGAGGAGAACGAGATACTGCGAGCGTTGGGCTACCGCTGACGCGATGAGCGCCGATCATGGACTCTGCTGACGCGCGGACACCACCCACAGGCCTCCAGGAATCCTCCTGACGCGCCCGTCCAGTTCGAGGTCCACCAAACGGGTCGAGATTTCAAGCACAGGCTGATTCACTCTTGAACTAAGGCTCTCGACGCTCAGGGCATCACCCTCCAAAGCCCGCAGGATCGGATCCATGTCTCCCACATGTTCACCCCATTCGCCCCCCGCCCGCGATGTTCCCCGCAGGGATTCCAGATCGGTCAACAACTGACCGGGCGAGCCCACGGCGGTTGCTCCCTCTCGCAAGAGACGCAAGGCCCCGAGCCCCAGAGGGTGATCCACCGCTTGGGGAACCACAAACACGGCGCGCCCAAGGTCCGCAGCCCAGCGTGCGGTGATCAAGGAACCGGAACGATGTGCCGCTTCAATCACCAAGGTCGCATCACAGAGGGCCGCGATGATTCGATTACGCATGGGGAAGTGATGTCGCCGAGGCGAGATCCCCGGCCCGAATTCACTCAGCAGGAGCCCTTCGCGTGCCATGCGTTCCGTAAGCTGGCCGACAGGCCAGGGCTGATCCACACCACAACCCAACACCGCAATGGTTGGCGCGCCCTCATCAAGGACCGCCTCATGTGCGATGCCATCCACACCCCGGGCCAGACCGCTGACCACAACACATCCCGCCCTGGCGAGGGCTCCCGCAAAACGCTGGGCCTGATCACGCCCGTAACTGGTCGGCGATCGGGACCCCACCACCGCCACCCGTGGCCCCAGCTGCTGGAGCTCATGCTGACCTCGGGTCCAAAATGTCTTCACCGGTGGGTCCAGACCAATGAACCCCTCTAGGGGCTTTGCCCAGTCATCTGGCGGTCGCTCCCATCGTTGAATGCTCTGCACAAGGGAATAGACGACTGGAGACTCCGCCGGTTACACCTCTCGAATTGAACAGTTCGATAGTTCGGCTCCTGCCACGAGATCCTCGAACCCAATAGAGACCCCGAGGGCAAACACCATCCACTGGGATATAGAGGAGGAAGCAATCAGGCCGAAGGCTTGGTCGCTTCTTCGCCCTTCACCAGCGCGAGTTGAGCGCTTGGCATCTTGGGCAAAGGCTCCGCCCAGGCGGCGTGGAAGATTCCGGGTTGAGCATCCAAGACCCTGTCTGCGCAGGCCCTGCAGGGCTTGCCGGAGGGAAGGCTGTTGAGCACCGGTGGATTCCCGATGCCTTGGGCGCAGTGCATGCAGATTGCCTCAGAATGGGATGCTTTCACCCCCTCTTTTTCGGCACAAGGGCCCCTCCTTCTTGAGCCCGGGGCGCCTGGGGCAACCCATGCATGAGCCCCCAGACGCCCCCCTTGAAGAAGCCCCGAACCGCTCGGGACCGGCAATTCCCTCCCAAGCCCTTCCGTCAAGGTAAGATATTGGAGAAAATCCCCCTTTTGGCCTCCTGAAAGGGCTATTCTTGGGTCAGGTCGCCCTCCCGGACAAGATCGTCCATCATGCTTCAGGACCTCTGGAATCAATCCGCACTCAAGTAGTGCCGATAATTCTCTCGATACGAAGACAACCGCCCCCAAGCACCAGCGATGCTCAAACTTACAAAGCGCACTGAATACGGGCTGATTGCCCTGACCCACCTCGCCCAAAGGCAGGGTGAGGTGGTGCCTGCTCGTGAGATCGGCGACCGCTACCCGATTCCCCGGCGTCTTCTGGCTGAGGTCTTGAAGGACCTCTGCAACGCAGATCTGGTGGCTTCTACCCGCGGTGCTCACGGTGGCTATGCCCTTGTGCGCCCGGCCCAAGAACTTTCCCTGGGAGAAATCGTAAGCGCCCTCGAAGGTGCCCCCACGGTCAGCAGTTGCGGCGATGGAGATCTTCTGCATGGAGAACACTCGTGCGATGTGCAGTCGATCTGCCCGATCCGCTCACCCCTAGTAGAAATCAAGGACAAGATCTGGCAGATGATGCTGACTACCAGTCTGGCTTCCCTTGCCCAACCCCACAAACCCTACCGCCCACTTGCCAGCCAGACACAAGTCAATGGCTCGGTCAAATCGTCCATAGAGTCCCCATGAACGGCCCCATCTATCTTGACTACCAGGCCACCACACCTGTAGATCCTCGCGTCCTGACAGCCATGCTGCCCTATTTCAGCGACGTCTTCGGCAATGCTGCCAGCCGCAGTCACCCCTTTGGCTGGAAAGCAGAAAAGGCGGTCGACAACGCGCGCGCCCAGTGTGCAGCCCTGATTGGCGCCCACGAAAAGGAGATAGTATTCACCTCGGGCTCCACCGAAGCGATCAACCTGGCCCTCAAGGGCGTGGCCAAAATGTACGCCTCCAAAGGCAAGCACATCATCACCAGTTTGTCTGAACACAAAGCGGTCCTGGATGTAGCCAAGCACCTGGAGAAAGAGGGTTACGAGGTCACCTATCTGGCTCCCGACGAGAAGGGGCGCCACAGCGCCGAGCAAATCGAAGCCGCCATGCGCGAGGACACGATTGTGGTGTCGATCATGTGGGCCAACAACGAGATCGGAACGATCCAACCGATTCACGAAATTGGCAAGCTCTGCAAGGAGCGGGGAGTGCTTTTCATGTGTGACGGCACCCAGGCCGCAGGCAAGATCCCTGTGGATGTGAACGAGGCAGGCGTCGATCTGCTCTGCGCTTCAGGACACAAGATCTACGGCCCCAAGGGTGTTGGTTTTCTGTATGTGCGCCGCAAGAACCCTCGCGTGCGTCTTGTGGCTCAAATGGACGGAGGCGGTCACGAGCGCGGCATGCGCTCGGGCACTCTGAATGTGCCTGGAATCGTCGGACTCGGCGCGGCGGCGGAAGTAGCGCGCCTTGACCTGGACAGCGATGCTGAGCATTCCGCCAGCTTGCGGGAACGCTTCGAAGCCCGCGTCTTCAAGGCCCTCGATCAGGTCTTCATCAACGGTGACGAGGACAATCGCCTGCCCGGCTGTTCCAACCTCTCGTTTGCCTATGTGGAAGGCGAGAGCCTGATCATGGGCATTCCCAATCTGGCGGTTTCTTCAGGTTCAGCCTGCACCTCCGCCAGCCTGGAACCGAGCCATGTGCTGCAAAGCATGGGCGTAGGTGACGAATTGGCCCACTCCTCGATCCGCTTCGGATTCGGGCGACTGACAACGGAAGAAGAAGCCGACTACGCCGCCGACGAAATCATCCGCGCAGTGAACAAGCTACGCGAACTCTCACCACTCTATGAAATGGCCCAAGAGGGCATCGATCTCAGCCAAGTCAACTGGACCGGACACTAGAAACAAGGTACGCAAGAGAATGGGGCTTTGAATCCCAAGAAAAACAATCATGGCATACAGCGACAAGGTTCTCGACCACTACAACAATCCACGCAATGTGGGTTCTCTGAACAAGGACAGCAACTCTGTGGGCACCGGCATCGTCGGCGCTCCGGAATGCGGCGATGTGATGAAGCTACAGATCGAGGTTGAAGGCGATCGCATCGTGGATGCGAAGTTCAAGACTTTTGGCTGCGGCTCGGCAATCGCCAGTTCTTCCCTGGCCACGGAATGGCTGCGGGGCAAGACCTTGGAAGAAGCCACGGCGATCAGCAACACCGAGATCGTGCAGGAGCTCAGCCTGCCTCCGGTCAAGATCCACTGCTCGGTCCTGGCCGAGGACGCGATCAAGGCTGCCGTATCAGACTTCAAGCGCAAGCACTCAGAGGAGGAGGCCTGAAATGGCAATCACCCTTTCCGATCGCGCAGTCAATGAGATCGAGCGCATCATCTCCGAGCAGGAACTGCCCACGCTGACTGGCTTGCGGGTTGGTGTCAAGGGCGGCGGCTGCTCGGGGTTTTCCTACACCCTGGGCTTTGACGACCAAAAGCGCCCCACGGACCAGGTGTCCGAGTACTCCGGCGTGCGCATCCTCTGCGACCCCAAGTCGTTCCTGTACCTCAACGGCACAGAGATCGACTTTGAAGAGAGCCTGATGGGACGCGGCTTCAAGTTCACAAACCCCAATGCCAGCAAGAGTTGTGGCTGCGGAGAGAGTTTCAGCGTATAAGGATCTTGCCCCGTGGACTCCTGTCCCCTGACCTGCCTCGAATGTGAGGCCGAACTGTGGAGCAGCCTCGCCTGCGAAGGCTGTGGGGCCCTGCTCGAAGTCAGCGACAAGGGTACACCCTTCGTCGTCTTCGGAATTGAACGCCGCTGGGACATCGACCGCAAGGAATTGCGCCAACGACTCCTACGCCTGCAGCGACTGGTACACCCGGACCATGCGGGAGCCACGGACCTGGCTCAAGAAGCGGCGGCAACTCTCAACCACGCCTATGAAGTTCTGGCCGACCCGTCTTTGCGCGCAAACCTGCTACTGCGCCTGCTCGGGGGCCCTGACGAGGCAGCTGAACGCCAAATGCCGCAGGAGTTCCTGATGGAGGTATTGGAATGGAACGAAACGCTGGACGAGATTGAGCAGGAAGAACCGCCCTCCCGCCAAGAGCCCCTAATCGCCCTGCAAGACAAACTGCTCAAACGCCGAGAAGATCTGCTCACCGAAGTGGGCACCTCCCTGACTCCCCTGCCCGAACCCAAGGCCGAAACCCTCGCCCCCTTGCGCCGCCGATTGAACGCGGCGCGCTATCTGGCTCGCACTCTCTGGCGCATCCGCGAATTGCGTCTCGCTGAAGACAGCGCCTCAGACGCCCCGCGTCCGCACCTCTGATCCACCTTCTACCCCAAAACAGCAAACAAAGCCGTGGGATACATCGAACTCGACGTCCTGAACAACGACGCGCCCCGCGTGGTCATCGGTATTGACCTGGGCACCACCAATTCCCTCGCAGCAATCTGGGAAGACAATGCGCCCAAGGTGTTGGCCCCAGATGGCCTCAGCGCGATGGTTCCCAGCGTGGTGCATGTTCCCAAAGAGGGCAACCCGGTGGTGGGCTCTGCGGCCAAGGCCCAGACCCTGGTCAATCCTGAGCATACGGTGTTCTCGGTCAAGCGCATGATGGGGCGCGGCCTCGATGACCTGGATCTGAACCACAACCCCCTGCCCTTTGCGGTGGCGGAAGACGGACGCAAGCTCGCCCGAGTCGACCTGCATGGCAAACTCTGGACGCCCCAGGAACTCTCCGCATGGATCCTGGTGGGAGTGCTGGAACACGCACGTCAGGCCACAGGTGCTGAGATCGCCGCCGCGGTGATTACTGTACCCGCCTACTTTGACGATGCCCAACGCCAAGCCACTCGAGACGCCGCACGCATCGCGGGCCTGGAAATCCTGCGCATCATCAACGAACCCACCGCCGCAAGCCTGGCCTACGGCCTGGGCCAATCGGAACCTCAAACCGTGGCGGTCTTCGATCTGGGCGGAGGCACTTTTGATGTGTCCCTGCTTTCCATCGAAGACGGCGTGTTTCAGGTGCTGGCGACCAACGGAGATACCCGCTTGGGAGGCGATGACTTTGACCAGACCCTGGTGCAATTAGCCAAGGAAGAGCTAGCTGGCCAGGTCCCCGCCGAACTCTTCCAAGATCCAGCCTTTCTATCAGCCGCCCGCCTGGCCGCGGAAAAGTGCAAGCAAGCCCTCAGCTCCGACCCCGAGGCAGAGATGCACCTGGCTCTGCCCGAGTACGACCTCAACTGGCGGCGCAGAGTCACTCGCCAGGAATTCGAGACCCTGATCCAACCCCTGGTGGAACGCACCTTGCAATCCTGCCGCCGCGCCCTGGCCGATGCGGAACTCACCACGGACCAAATCGACGAGGTGGTCCTGGTGGGCGGCTCCACCCGAGTGCCGTTGGTGCGCGCCAAAGTCGAAGAACTCTTCGGCCGCAAGCCTCACACCGCCCTCAATCCAGATCATGTTGTTGCTCTTGGAGCAGCGGTCCAGGCGCATGTGCTCACCGGTGGCACCCGTGATGTGCTGCTGATGGATGTAACGCCCCTTTCCTTAGGGGTCGAAACCATGGGAGGCGCCGTATCCAAGATGATCGAACGCAACTCGACCATCCCTTGCAGCCACACCGAGGGTTTCTCCACCTATGCGGAGGGCCAAACCGGTATCGACTTCCATGTGGTCCAGGGCGAGCGCGAGCTGGCCGCGGACTGCCGTTCCCTGGGTCGCTTCGAACTCAAGGGTATCCCGCCCATGCCCGCCGGCATGGCCCGAGTGGGCGTACGATTTGCCATCGACGCAGACGGAGTATTGACGGTCAGTGCCAAGGAAGAGTCCACGGGCACGAGCTCTTCAATAGAATTCAATCCAATGCACGGCCTGACCGACGGAGAGGTGGAACGCATGCTCGACGAGGGTTTCGAGAACGCCCAAGCCGACTTCGACCAACGCCGGGTGGTAGACCTGCACACGGAACTAGGCACCATGCTTGCCGCCATCGCCCGCAGCATGGATGCCGCACAAGCGAACCTCGACCCCGAGTCACTGGAAGACCTGACCGAAACCGTCCAGGCCGCTGAAGAGGCCCAGAATTCCCAGGATCTCGCTCAAGTCCAAGCCGTCCGAGACCGTCTCGAACAGGCCAGTCTCCCGCTGGCGGCAATTCTCATGGATGGAGTGGTGCGGGAAGCGATTACGGGAAAGAAGTTGGATGAGGTCTAACCTCCATAGGGCAGCGAACGATCGGCGTCGTGTTCGCCAACGAAGAATTGGTAGCGCTGCGTGGAAGGAACAGTGCAACCCGTAATTGTCCTCTATGACGCCGAATGCGGAGTCTGCAACAAATTGGTGGATTGGTTGATCAACCGTGATCGACACCAACGCCTGGTCTATGCAAGTCTGCAGGGAACAACAGCCCAGACACTTCGTGAACGAAACCCGGAAATTCCATTCGAGACACACACTCTGGTACTCGTGCGCGACGCGCCACAGGGCAAACAGATCCGAGTGCGTGGGCGCGCCGTATTCGGAGTACTAGCACTCTTGCCCTGGCCATGGAGAGTACTGGGATCCCTTGGAATCCTGCCCCCAATAATCTTGGATCCCCCCTATCGTCTGTTCGCCGCCCTGCGCAAGCGTCTTCACCCCGCACCATCAGCGCAGTGCAATCGCGGGCAACATGATGCGGGAAGATTCTTGCCTTGACCCGAATGCAAACAGCGAAGGACCCACGAGCAAGAACACACGTCCAAACTGTCCCTCTGGATGGGCTTCAGGGTCGCAAGCGTTCGTAATCTGAGCTGTGAGCCTCAGCCATGTCTTCAAAGAGCTCTGGGTGAACACATGCAGCCATGATTTCCAGAGACTCTGCCAGACGTGGTCCGGGACGATTGAAGAACGCGTTCCCATCAGCCAAATAGACACGGCCCTCCTGCCAGGCCTTCCATCCGAGTCGATCCAACAGAGCACATAGCGCTGATGCTTCGGCACGGGTACGAGCCAGACTGAATCCGCACGGCTTGATCAAGACGGTATCCGGTGCCAGCTCCCGCAATGCTTCTTCATCAAGAGTAGGCGCGTGATCACCCGCTGCGGTGACCAGCGGGACTCCGCCTGCCAATTCCACCAGTTCTGGCATCCACATGCCCCCAATCATCACGGGGTCAAGCCACTCGATGGTCAGAACAGAAGGGCGCGCATCTGCAACTACAGCTCGAGAACGCACAAGATCCATCCGCGATTCAAGGTCAGCTACAACGCGCCCGGCCATGCTCTCCATGCCCAGCACCGAACCCACTCGGCGAATATCGTCCCATACCTCCGACAGTCGGGTCGGGGAAAGACTGACGACCTGGACCTCAGAGGCAATTTCCTTTAGCGCCTTTTCCACATCCGACAAGGACACAGCACACACATCGCACAGGTTCTGGGTAACGACGACCGATGGAGCCACGTCCTTCAGCGCATTCACATCCACTTCATAAATAGCAAGCACCTCGCGCAGGATTCTGCGCACATCCAGGTCGATGTCGCCACTGACCGCCTCGTGTTTCACATGTGACCGTGTCAAGGTACGGACAGTTGCCACATCCGAGGGGAAATCACATTCGTGCGAGCGACCCACTAGCTGATCGCGCATCCCAAGAGCACAGATGATCTCGGTAGCAGAAGGCAACAGACTTGCTATGCGCATCGTCACCGGATCAACGCGCAGCCTGAGGCCTGTAAGCAAGAGGAGCACTCAATGGGCATGGCAATAGATGGCATCAGCCCTGGCAGCAAGAATGAAATCGCTCTCGGTCAGACCGTCAATCTTGTGGGTCCAAACCAGGATCTTGACCTTTCCCCAGGACAGATGGATATCCGGATGGTGCCCTTGCTCCTCGGCCATCTCCCCCACACCAACAGTGAATGCCATCGCCGAGCGAAAGTCATCGAGTTCAAACTCGCGCTGAAGATGATGACCTCCGATCACCTCCCACCCAGGATCCAACTGGTCGTTGAGGGCATTGAGTTCGGCAGCCGCAAGTGGCGGGACACCCCCGCGACAGGGAACACAGTCGCGCTGAGACAACTCATCCATGTCAAGAGAGGATAGGCGCGCAACTGCCGTCGGGCCAGCTTTCTCCCATATCAGGTTCGCGGAGCCTGCCTTGATCTCAATCGGCGGCACCCGAACCAGCACAAGCGGCTTTGGCTGCAAGGCCCTTTCAGCAGAAACGCTGGCTTTGATCCACGCTACTTCGCAAGAAGAATGGCCACCAGGGGGCTCGATCGTATAGTGACCTTCCATGTCGACCAGTACTGAGCTGAAAAGAGAACTCGGACCGCTGATGCTTTGGGGCCTTGGGGTCGGATATGTGATTTCGGGGATGTATTTTGGATGGAACCTGGGGCTTCCAGAAGGTGGCCCATATGGCATGTTGCTGGCAACGGTGATGGTCACCATCATGTATGTGGCCTTCACGCTCAGCTACTCAGAACTGGCCTGCGCAATTCCCAAAGCTGGAGGCGTCTTTGTCTACGCAAACCGAGCCCTGGGTCCTGGCATCGGATTTCTGGGCGGTACAGCACAGATAGTGGAGTTTGTGTTTGCGCCACCGGCGATCGCGGCAGCGATAGGTGCCTATCTGAACATCAAGTTTCCTGGTGTGGACACCCTGATTTTCGCCATGGCCGCCTACATAATCTTCACAGGCCTGAACATTTGGGGAGTGAAACTCTCGGCCATATTCGAGTTGGTGGTCACGGTGCTCGCGGTCATCGAGTTGTTCATCTTTGCTGGGGTGACAGGGCCCCACTTCTCTTTGGATTCGTTTAGCCAAAACCCTCTACCCAATGGTTGGGGCGGAGCTTTTGCAGCAATACCCTTTGCGATCTGGTTCTATCTCGCCATCGAAGGACTGGCCAACGTGGCGGAAGAAACCCACAACCCACAGCGCAACATCAGCATCGGCTTTGGATCTGCCATGGGGACCCTGGTAATGCTGGCCTTCTTGACTTTCTTCTGTGCCGTGGGAGTCAATGGCTGGGAGACAGTGGTCTATGAACCGGGGTCTACAGAGGCGTCGGATTCGCCCCTGCCACTGGCCATGGGTCATCTCATGGGGCGGGATACATTCTTGTTTGGTCTGCTGATCAATGTGGGCCTGCTGGGACTGGTGGCATCCTTTCACGGGATCATTCTGGTGGCGGGCCGCGCGATGTTCGAAATGGGCCGAGTAGGTTACGTGCCGCGCTTCCTGGGCCGAACGCTGGCCAAGCGCAAGACTCCTGCTGCAGCCTTGCTCCTCAACATGTTGGTGGGTTTCGGTGCACTCTTGAGCGGACGCACAGGCGAGATAATCACAATGGCGGTCTTCGGAGCATTGACACTCTATGCAGTCTCCATGATCTCACTCTTCGCCCTGCGCAGAAAAGAACCCGATCTGGCGCGACCATATCGCGCCCCCTGCTACCCCCTGATCCCGGGAACCGCCCTGGCCTTCTCCCTGGTTTGCCTGGTGGCTTTGACCTACCACAACCCTAAGATCGCCCTGCTGTACAGCACAATCCTGTGCCTGGCTCTTGGCTGGTTCTACCTGGTGGTTCCCAAGGAAACTCGCCAGCGCCAGCACACTTTTGGAGACGAAGCCCCATGAGCAACCATGAAATGTCACCCGAACAGATCATCGAAGAGGTCAGCCAGTCCCGCGCACGGTTCGTAAAACTGGCGGTGACCGACATCGATGGGGTTCTACGAGGAAAGTATGTGCACAAGGACAAGTTCTTGTCCGTCATCCAGGGGAACCTTGGATTTTGCGATGTGATATTTGGCTGGGACATCAATGATCAGTGCTACGACAACTCCCAGTTCACGGGATGGCACACGGGCTATCCGGATGCAGAAGCACAGCTGGACCTCTCAACACTCAGATGGATTCCCTGGGAAGACGATGTGCCCTTCTTCTTAGGGGACTTCGCACAGACCAAGGGAACTGCCCCGCCCTGCCCGCGCCGGGTATTGAAGGATGTCATCTCCCAAGCAACGGCCATGGGTTTGCACTCTGCATTCTCGATGGAGTTCGAGTGGTTCAACTTCAACGAGAGCGCTGAGAGCATGGCGAACAAGGGCTTCATTCGGCCCGAACCCATCAGCCCCGGCATGCACGGGTACTCTCTGCTGCGCACCAGTCAGAACTCCGAGTTCTTCGCTGCTCTTAACGGCGGACTGCTCGACTTTGGCGTGCCTATCGAGAGTCTGCACACTGAAACCGGGCCGGGGGTCTTGGAAGCCGCCATTCTCTACAGCGATGCCCTCGAAGCCGCTGACCGGGCGGTGCTCTTCAAGTGGGGCACCAAGGCCATCGCCCACGACTTCGGCATCATGCCCAGCTTCATGGCCAAGTGGAACAGCGACCTGCCAGGCTGCAGCGGGCATTTGCACCAGAGCCTGTGGGACGAGGAGCGCAGCACGAACCTCTTCTTCGACGCCGCAGGAACCGACGGCATGAGCGACCCCTTCCGCCACTACCTGGCGGGCCAGATGCTTTGCCTGCCAGAGATCCTGCCCCTGCTGGCCCCCAATATCAACAGCTACAAGCGTCTGGTGGAAGGGCACTGGGCCCCCACCAGGGTCACCTGGGGCATCAACAACCGCACTGCTTCCATGCGCGTGATCGGCGGGGGTGCCAAGTCCACGCGACTTGAGAACCGCGTAGTGGGTTCAGATGCGAACCCCTATCTGGCCATGGCGGCATCGCTCGCCAGCGGTCTGTACGGCATTCGGCACAAGCTTGAGATCGAACGGCCAAAGGTCATTGGCAATGCCTACGAGGATGAAGGCGCAGTGCATCTGCCCAATAGTCTGGATGCCGCTACGGAACAGATGGCGGCTTCATCGATTGCCAGAGAACTCTTCGATGACGACTTTGTGGATCACTTCGTCAACAGCCGCCGCTGGGAATGCCGCCAGTATCAGGCGGCGGTCACCAATTGGGAAACCGAACGCTACTTTGAGATCGTCTGAGTTTCTTTCATGAGCGACATCACCCAGTTCAACTACCCCACACCAATCCGTTTCGGCGCGGGAGTTGTGAACGAACTCCCCCAACAACTCGGAACTCTTGGATCTAAACGCCCCCTGCTGGTTACCGACAAGATTCTGGCAAGATTGCCCATAGGCATGGCCCTGCGCGAGACCCTGGAACAATCCGCTTTTGAGTCCGCAGTCTTTTCGGACATCTGGGGCAATCCGGTGATCAGTCAGGTGGAGCAGGGGCTGGCCGCCTTCAGGGAACACCAAGCGGACGCCATCGTAGCCATGGGCGGCGGCGCGTCCCTGGATGTGGCAAAGATCATCGCGTTGATGGCGCATCACCCGGGCTCGGTGCTCGACTACGAGGACGGTAATCCAAATCAAAAGCCCGTGGAGAACCTGATCCCCCCGATCATCGCCATCCCCACCACCGCAGGCACGGGCAGCGAAGTGGGTCGTGCGGCGGTGGTTTCCGATGACGCCTCCCACCGCAAAGCGATTCTGTTTCACCCACGCCTCTTGCCAGCCATGGTACTTCTCGATCCAGAGTTGACCCTGGGCCTGCCCGCGGGAGTGACTGCTGCCACGGGCATGGATGCCTTGAGCCACTTGAGCGAAGCATTCCTGGTCGACGGGTACCACCCCATGGCCGACGGGATTTCCTTGGAGGGCATCCGCTTGATTTCCAAAAGCCTCAAGGCCTGCGTAGATTTTTCTACTGCAGGAACAGGCAACACGGCCGAACACATCGAAGCGCGAGGCCTGATGCTGACCGCTTCCATGATGGGCGCTGTAGCCTTTCAAAAAGGCCTCGGGGTGACGCACTCCTGCGCCCATTCCCTCTCTACGGTCTGTGATTTGCACCATGGACTGGCAAACGGGATCATGTTGCCCTTCACCCTTGGCTTCAATCGAGACGCCTGCAATGAGAAATTTGCGCGCATGAGCGTTGCGGCGGGAGCGGATGGCACGGCCCAAGGGTTTTTTGACTGGCTCAACGATCTGCGTACCGCAATTGGCATCCCAAGCAACTTGAGGGAAGCGGGAGTGGAGCCCGGGCACTTCGAAGACCTGGTGGCCTTTGCCCTCAAGGATTCCTGTCACCTGGAAAACCCGGTGCGGGTTTCTGAAGCTGACTTTCGCTCACTCTTCAAGGATGCACTCGGGTCATGACCTCGCGCCCCCTCAAGATCGGTCTCAGCGCGTGCTTCTTCCACGCCGATCCCACGCGCCCTATCTTCAAGAACAAGACCCTGCAGTACATGGAGCAGTCCATGGGAAACTGGGTCATGGCTTCGGGAGCTCTGCCTCTCATGCTGCCCCGGGCCAGTGGCTCAGTGGGGGTGCCGATGCTGATCGAAGAGGTGGACGGTCTGCTCTTGCAGGGTGGATCCGATGTGGCACCAAGGAGTTACGGGAGTACCCCGCACAAACCCGAGTGGCTAGGAGACCATGAGCGAGATCTCTACGAGATCGAATTGCTGAACGAGTGCCTGCGCGTGGGCAAACCAGTGCTTGGCATCTGCCGCGGCCTGCAATTGATCAATGTGGCCTTCGGTGGAACCTTGTGCCAGGACCTGGAATCCAAGCGTCCCGATTCCCAGGTTCATCGCGACTGGGCTGTATACGAGGAACTGCACCACGAGGTGGTCTTTGAGCCCGAATCACGACTGTGCGAATTCTACCCCGGAAACTCAGGCGGTCGCGTGAACAGCATCCATCACCAAGCGGTGGAAGACCTGGCCGAGGGCCTGGTCATTGAAGCCCGATCCGAGGAGGACGGTGTCATTGAAGCCCTGCATCGTCCGGGGAAGTCTTACCTTTATGCGGTTCAGTGGCACCCGGAGTTCATCGAGCCTGGCGCACCGGACCTGCTCTCTCCAAGTCCTATCCTGCACAGCTTTCTCTCCGCCGCCGAACTCGCCCGAGGCTAAGCGCCCCATGCTGCAAGTCACAAACCCAGCCACTGGCGAACTGATCCGCGAACTCGCAGAGGACACGACCGAGTCGATCCGCGAGAAGTACGCCACCGCGCGAGCCGCCCAACCCACCTGGGCCGCACTCCCCGTGGCAGACCGTTGCACCCTCCTTCGCGGCTTCAAGGCCCGCCTGACCGAACGCTGCGATGAGCTGGCTGACCTCCTGACCTCGGAAACGGGCAAGCCACTGCAGCAGTCCCTGAACGAACTCAAGGGAGTCCACGCCCGCATCGATTTTTTTCTGGAACACACCGCCCGCACAATCCAAACAGCCGAAGTCCTGCCGCCAGAGACCAATCCCCAAGAACTCCTCGCGTTCGAACCCCTGGGTGTGATCGCCAACATCTCCGCCTGGAACTATCCCTACCTGGTCGGGGTCAACGCCTTCATTCCAGCCCTCTTGACCGGTAACACGGTGCTCTACAAGCCTTCCGAACTGGCTTCCCTCACCGGCCTCGCCATCCAAGAGATGTTCACCGAAGCAGGTCTGCCCGAGGGAGCCTTCACCACAGTGATCGGCGAGGGCCAGACAGGAGCAGAACTCCTGCAACTTCCCATCGATGGAATCTACTTCACGGGCTCCCACGCCACCGGAGTCAAGATCGCCGCTGCCGCCGCACCCAGCCTGATGCGCGTACAACTGGAACTGGGCGGCAAGGACCCGGCCTTCGTAATGGACGATGTAGATGTCCCCGCCGCCGCGCTCGCCCTCGCCGACGGCGCCTTCTACAACGCTGGTCAAAGCTGCTGCGCAGTCGAGAGGATCTATGTGCAGGACAGGATCGCCGACTCCTTCATCGAACACTTCGTCAGCGCCGCTCGAAAACTCGTTCTCGGCTCCCCCACAGATCCAGCCACAACCCTAGGACCTTTGACGCGCCCAGCCCAACTCCATGTGCTCGAAGCACAAGTCAAGGACGCCCTCGCCAAGGGCGCTGTTCTACAAACCGGCGGCCAACGCGCCCCCGGCCCCGGTTCCTTTTTTGAGCCCACGGTCCTGACCAGGGTCGATCACACCATGGATCTCATGACAGATGAGAGCTTTGGCCCCATCATCGGCATCCAAGTGGTGGACTCGGACACCGAAGCCGTGCAACTGATGAACGACACTCCCTTCGGCCTGACCGCAGCCGTCTACTCACAGGATAAAGACCGCGCGACAAGAGTCCTCGCCCAAGTCAATGCTGGCACCGCCTACTGGAACTGCTGCGATCGCGTCAGCCCGCACCTCCCCTGGACCGGTCGCGGTCACTCAGGGCAGGGCAGCACCCTCTCTACCCTGGGCATCCTCGCCTTCGTGCAACCCAAGGGGTGGCATCTGAAGGCAGAGGGTTAGCAAGACGGTGTCCAACACCGTACAAATTCACGAATCCTGCTCACGAACGAAGGTCCCAGCGAGGATATCCCCCAAGGGGTAGATGATGTTGAAGTTCTTCGAGTGCATGCGACTGTGGGCATGATGCAAACGATGATGGGTGCGCATGTACCGAAAGGGAGGAAAGATCAGCAGAGGATGATCATCCCGCAAGTGCGATGCGGTGTGAAATACCTCATAGGTCAGGAAATACGCCGAGCTGCCAAACATCAGGAACCAGGCGCAATTGGCACTCACGAGCTGCTGCAACAGGAACCAGCCCACCAGATTGATCACACCAAGCACCACCACCACTACCCAGACTGGAAACAAGACTGCGTGAAAGTCCCGTACTCGCTGGCAGACGATGTGCTCGTATGTAAAGAACCTATGGTGCACATCCGAGTGCATGTAGTAGGCGAATCTGGCACCGCGACGGCGGCGGTGCAACAAGTCCCGGTGAATGAAAAACACCGCACCATTGCCAAGTAGGGCAACCAACGGCAGCATGCCCCACTCCCATGCCCGCACATCCTGCAGCTGCGTAAGGGACCACGCGCAGAGACCGAGCATGACCGCGGCACTGGCCGCGAGGTGCAGCCAGCCGTTGTAATAGGCAGGAAAGCCCTCGCTCCTTTCCCGTTGGCGGAAAGCCTCCACATCGAATGTGGTCATTGGGTATGCCGCATTGGATCGGACAGAACCTTATTCCATGAACGCAGGGACCAGATCACTCCCAGCAGGGCACCCAGTCCGGGGCCTAGCCAGAACCACTTGCCAAGACCGTTGAAACCTGCAACGCCCTGATGAACGGAAATGTATTTCCCCACTGCAACCGCAAGCACCAGACCAACCAGGACCAGAGTGCACACCCGCCCGAGGGAGTGCAGCAGGAGACCCGCGCGTTTCTGACCAAGCACCCCCCATGCCAAGCCCCAGAGCGCGCCCACCAGTGGGCCGATGTAGAGACCGTAGTGGAAGCCGACAAGTCCACCCTCCCCAGGCCCGGTGAATACCGTCCCGATCATGGGGCCCACGACCAAGCCAATCAGAACACAAATACTGACTCTTCCAACCCAACGCACAGGAACCTCTCCTCGATCCAGCACCATACGGTCATGGTCTGCGTTCATTCCAGGAATTGGTCAAGAGGCGCAGAGCCCTGCATGCCAGCCAGGCCGCACCTTGTCTCCTCGAACGGATGACCCAATCATCAGATGGGGCCTGTGAAGGAGAACTCCCACAGACATGAAGGCGATTCCTGCCAGACCCTGACCCGCATATCACTGGATCAGGCTACGCGCAGTCATCGCTTCCGGCTGATCCAGTTCGAGAACCTGCAACAGGCTGGGAGCCACATCTGCGAGCACTCCGTGAGGACGGATCGATTGGCCTTCGAACTCTGCACCGCAGAACACGATGGGCACCGGATTCAGGGTGTGAGCCGTGTGTGGCTCGCCGCTTTCGGGATCGACGAGTTGTTCGGAGTTCCCGTGGTCTGCGGTGATCACGGTCAGGCCTCCTTGGGCGTTGACGGCGGCCGTGATCTCACGCAGACAACCGTCTACCGCTGCAACAGCCTTGCAAGCGGCGTCGTAGTCGCCGGTGTGCCCCACCATGTCGGCGTTGGCATAGTTGATGATGTAGACCTCGGTTTCGGCGCGAGCGAGTTCGGCAAGGATTGCATCGGTTACGGCCCTGGAACTCATCTCAGGGGCCAGGTCATAGGTGGCGACCTTGGGACTGGGGAGCAGGATGCGGTTTTCGCCGGGGAGCACATCTTCTTTTCCGCCGGAGAAGAAAAAGGTCACATGGGCGTACTTTTCAGTCTCGGCGATGCGAGCCTGCCGCAGACCAGCGCGGCTGATCACATCCGGGAACATGTCGGACAAGTCGTTCGATGCGAAAGCGATTGGAAAGGGGAAATCTGATCGGTATTGGGTAAAGGTGGTGATGGCAGGCTGGCCACCACCACGCCGTTCAAAGGCCTGGAAGTCTTCATTGGAAAGAGCCTCAGAGACTTGACGAACTCGATCTGCACGATAGTTGAACATGATCAAACGCTCACCTTCTTCGATGCGTGTGCCCTCTTGAGGGCCTATGACAGTGGGCTCCACAAATTCGTCCGTGACTCCGGCGGCATAAGACTCCTCAAGGGCCACGATCGCGGAGTCCCGGCGTTCGCCAACACCGACCGTGAAGAGATCATGAGCCTTTTGCACGCGCTCCCAACGATTGTCCCGGTCCATAGCCCAGTAACGACCGATCACGCTGACGATTCGGCCGACGCCCTCCGTGGCACAGGCTTGCTCAAGGCGCGCAAGATGTTTGACAGCCGAACGCGGCGGCGTGTCCCGGCCATCGGTCAGAGCGTGAATCAGGACTCTGCCCCCAGGCAAGCCCACCTTCTTGGCCATTTGCAATAGGGCCACAATGTGCTTGTCGCTGGCATGCACCGCACCATCGGATACCAAGCCCATCAGATGCAGATTCTGATCATCCCGGCGCGCGCCCTCCATGGCATCGAGCAAAGCACGGTTCTCAAGGAACTCGCCGTTTGCTATCGCCGCGTCGATTCGCGTGATGTCTTGATTGATCACGCGTCCGGCGCCCAAGTTCATGTGGCCGACTTCGCTGTTGCCCATGATCCCTTCCGGCAAGCCGACCTCGGCCCCGCAAGCGTGCAGCAGACCATGGGGATAGCGCCCCATCAGCTCCCGAAAGTACGGCGCCGAGGAAGCAATCGCATTGGACTCGGGGTCATCCCGGTGACCCCATCCATCAAGGACAACCAACAGGAGCGGGGGGCGTTTCATGCGTGGGATCAGAGGAAGGGACGGCGCTTGGCCCGGAGCCTCCCCTGCACCATACTAAAGGCCCATGAAAAAGACGAAGACCACCACCTGGCTGGGCAAGACCTTGTCTCTGGCCGCCTTGGGTCTGCTGACCGGTTGCGCCCAATTCAACACCTTCAGCGTCCAGGAAGACATCGCCCTGGGCAGCAAGGCCTTTGAGGATGTGAGCAGCAAGGAAACCCTGGTCACATCGGGACCCGCCTTCGAGCATGTCCTGGGAGTGACTGCGCGCCTCGTGCCTGGAGCCCTCATCGACGCCCCAGCCTTTGCCCGGGACTTTCCCTGGGAGACCGTGCTGATCAAGGAAGACGGCACCCTGAACGCTTTCTGCCTGCCCGGGGGCAAGATGGGGGTCTACACGGGCATCCTCGAGATCACAAAGGACGAAGCGGGACTGGCGGTGGTCATGGGCCATGAGATCGCCCACGCAACCCTCCGCCACGGCACGCAGGCCATGACCCGCCAGTTGGCCCTCAGCGGGGCGCTGGCCGTACTCGCTGTGGTGCTGGAAGAGAACGAAAGGCACCCCGAGTACTCCCTGGCCATCGCCTCTGTCAGCGCAGCCTTGCTGAACCTCTCTTATGGGCGGGATGCGGAACTGGAAGCGGACCGGATCGGACTGATCACAATGGCCAGGGCAGGCTACGATCCGCGGGCGGCTGTAGAATTCTGGCAACGCATGGAGGCCCAGGACGGGGGTGCATCACCCGAGTGGCTCTCAACGCACCCCTCCCACGGGCACCGTATCGAGCAGATCAAGAAACTCTTGCCCGAAGCCCTCGCCATCTGGGAACACTCCCAGATGGCGCCGGGAGGCATATCAGAATCGAATTTCTGAAAAATCGTAACCCTTTGTCTGTTAGAGAGTTACGTCGGTGCTCCGAAGCCCGGGGAAGCTAAATCCAGCTACGGTTTCTAGGTTCCTGTGATTGCGGGACAATCCCCGCCCTCTCCGTGGGCCCACCTGAGGCCCCTCTACAGGTCCAAAGCGGGTTCAGACCCCCACCATCAATCACTCCACAGCACCGTGAAGGTCGCCTTCGCAACTCCCGAACTCCAGAGCCTGGTGCGACGCACCAACCTCGCCGAGATCGCTGAACAACTGCCCCATGCTCTGGTGGGGGCAGGTGCAAATGTGCGGGTATTTCTGCCCCTGACCAAGGACATCGACACCAACATCCTGAGCGGCCTCAAGAATGTAGGCAGCCTCACCCTGCCGGACGGCGCTGACTCGGTACGGGTCCGCCTGATGCAGGGCCAGCTGAACGAACTCGAAATCGTGCTGGTGGACCACGCGCAACTCTTTCGCACTCGCCATCCCTATGGGGACACCCAAGGTCCCTATGAAGACAACTGGCGCCGCTATTCAATCTTTGCCCGGGCTGTCCTGGAAGGACTGGAGTTGATCCGCTTTGCGGCGGACGTGATCCACTGCTTCGATTGGACCACCGGCCTGATCCCCGTCTTCCAAAGACTCGACTACCTGCAGAAGGACAAGAAGCATCCAGCGACCAAGGCCGGTACCTTCTTCGCAGTGCAGAATACTGCTATGCAAGGCAGCTTCGAGCGCGAGATCCTGCCCAAGATCGGGATCTCCCATAAGGAGTTCCACGCCATTGGTGGCGTGGAATTGGGAGGCAAGATCAACTACCTCAAGGCCGGTGCTGAGTACGCCACGATCATCGGCACGAACTCACCCACCCTGGTGGACACAGTTGCGGCCATGCCCAACGACAACTCGGTGTTCGATACATTCAGACGCCGCGAAAAAGAAATCGTAGGAATTACGCCTGGCATCAACTATCGCTCCTGGGATCCCTCCTGCGACCCGCTGCTGGCCCAGACCTATGGCCCCGAGGACAAGGATCCCACCTCCGGCAAGCGCAAATGCAAGGTCTCCTTGCAACGTGCGCTCAAACTGGACAACGGCCCGCGTACGCCCCTGATCTGCGTGATCGGCCAGTTTGACAGCGATGGTGGCTTCGACATTGTCTCCGAAGCCATCACGCCTCTGCTGGAGCGCTCGGTGCAAGTGGTCATGATGGGCCCCGGCAGCCCGGAAGTCCTCGAGCGCCTGCACACCATCGAGCAGACCTTCGCCGGTCGCTGCCGCATCATCGAGGGCTACAATGTCAACACCGCTCATGTGCTGCTAGGTGGATCCGATATTCTGCTCTTGCCCTCCCACTTTCATGCAGCGCCCACCCTCCCGGCGATCGGCATGCGTTACGGGGTTGTGCCCGTGGCCTACAGCAACAGCGGGCTCTCCGACGTGGTCCGGGATGTGCGTGTAGATCAACGCAACGGCACGGGATTCGGCTTCAAGACCTATGACTCGGAATCCATGCTTGAAGACGGCATAGATGCAGCGCGGCAGCAATACAAGAGTGCCCCTGACTGGAAACAAATGGTCCTGCGTTGTCTTGGCGAGGACAACTCCTGGGCTGCGGCTGCCAAGGAACAACTCAGAGCCTACCGACGAGTACGCCGCCGCTCGCCACCGAGGAGGGGTTGATCACTGATGCCGCCGAATGGGCGCTTCCTGGGTCTCGACATCGGTGGAACTTCGGTCAAGGCTGGAACGGTCGAGCCCGAGGGTCAACTCGTCAGCGCCCCCGAAAGCCTGCCCACGCAGCTTGAGGATGGCCCTGATGTCTTCCTCGACCGTCTCTGCGAATACGCACGCTCATTCGGTTCCTTCGATGCCCTGGGAATCGGCTGCCCCGGAGTCTTTGATCCCCAAACCGGTGCACTACGCGCCAGCGCCAATCTGCAGAACCTCGTTGGACGCAAACTGACTTCGGAAGTCTCGAAGCGCTTGGACCTCGCCGAAGAAAGAGTGCTCGTGGACAACGATGCGAACCTGGCAGCCTACGGAGAACAATGGCGCGGAGCCGGCGCAGGCAAGGAGGACATGTGCCTGGTCACCCTGGGAACGGGCATCGGCGGCGGCCTGATACAACACGGCAGGCTCTACACAGGGCCTCACGGCATGGCTTGCGAAGTTGGTCACATCGTAGTCCTGCCCCAGGAACAGGGGGGGCACCCCTGTGGCTGCGGCAGTGCCGGCTGCCTGGAGACCTTGGCGTCTGCCACCCATGTACGACGTCGCGCCCGCGAAGCGGGCCTCTGTGATGACACGATTGAACTCTGTCGCCTGGCAGCAGCAGGCGAAGGAGCCGAGCGAGATTTGCTACATGCAGTGGGTCGCGACCTGGGGCGCGGACTCTCCTATGTGGTCTCCTTGCTGGACATCACATTCTTCGTCATCGCCGGCGGTTTCAGCGCGGCCCTGCCACAATTACACGCCGGCGTCATGGAGACTCTTGCCGAACGCCGCTACGGAACGCCCGAACCAGTCGTGGTTCGTGCCACACTGGGATCCGATGCGGGCTGGATCGGCGCAGCCCGCCTTGCGGGAGACAAGAAGTGACTGAGGCCTGGATCAACGAGTTGCGCAACATCGTCGGACCGCGCAATGTGATCACGGGCTCTGACTCCCTGGCCTGGGAGTCGGACGGGTTTTCTTTGGTGCGTGGCCAAGGCATAGCGATCGTGCTGCCCTTGGACACGAGTGAAACCGTGCGAGTCATGCAGCTGCTTGCAAAGGAGGGAGTGCCCCTAGTACCCCGGGGTGCGGGCACTGGCCTGACCGGTGGCGCCTCACCCGTACAGGGAGGGGTAACCGTTGGGACCGCACGCATGCGGAGGATCTTCGGCATTGATCCCATTGAGCGCACAGCTCACGTGCAGGCGGGCGTGGTCAATTCAGATCTCAGTCTGGCCGCCAAACCCCATGGCCTGTTCTATGCCCCTGATCCCTCCAGTCAGGCTGCTTGCACCCTGGGCGGCAATGTGGCCAATAACTCTGGCGGCCCCCATTGCTTCATGCACGGTGCCACTACCCGCCATGTGCGTGGGCTCAAGTTGGTGGATGCTCAAGGCGAGATCCTCGACCTCCTGACCAGTCATGCGGATCCTGCCGGACTGGATCTTGTGGGACTGATCAGCGGCAGCGAAGGCATGTTCGGTGTGGTGACCGAAATCAATTTCCGCCTTGAAGTCCTCCCTGAAGAGATCCAGACAATCATCGCGGTCTTCAGCAGCCTGGATGCGGCCTGCGACTGCGTTTCTGAGGCCATTGCGGCACACATCGAGGCCTCGGCCATCGAGATTCTGGACAAGCTGACGATCACGGCGGTGGAGGACAGCGTCTTTGCGGCCGGCTATCCAAGGGGTGCAGAAGCGGTGCTGCTGGTGGAAGCGGAAGGTGGCGCGTTGGAAGTTCAGGAAACCATCGATCTGGTACTGCAACTGGCGAAGAAGCACGAGGCCATCGAAACCCGACGCGCCAGTGATGGAGCCGAACGTGCGCGGCTTTGGGCCGGGCGCAAGGGCGCCTTCGGAGCCATGGGGCGCGTGGCCCCCGACCTCTATGTGGCCGATGTGGTCGCGCCGCGGACACGCCTACGCGAAATCGTCCACCTGGCCGTCGAAATCGCCGCGGAACGCAACCTGCGCCTGGGCAATGTGTTCCATGCTGGGGACGGCAACTTGCACCCCAACATTGCCTATGACCGACGAGACGAGGACGAGGTGCGCCGAGTGCTGGAGGCGGGTCGCTTGATCATGGAAGCCTGCATTGAACGCGGAGGCTCCTTGACCGGAGAGCACGGGGTGGGCCTCGAGAAGATGACCCACATGTGTGATCTCTTTGACGACGATGACCTCAGCGTCATGCACCGGGTGAGGGACGCCCTCGATCCAAAGCGACGTATGAACCCGACCAAGGTTCTGCCCCTACGTGCCTGTCGCGAAGTGCGCAACGCAGGCCTGCCCCTCTCTCCCATGGCTAGTCCAGAAGGCAAGCTGTGACAAGCCCCAGCGCCATGAGCCCCGCCGAATGCGCATTGCGGTTGTCCCAGGCATCTGGCTGCGCCCTGGGAGAAACCCGGGGGCTGACCTGCCTGGAACCCAGGGACCATGCTCAGCTGGCAGCGGTGCTCAAAGAAGCTCGACAACAGAGCAGCCCGCTGCTGCCCATCGGTTCTGGAAGCCAACTTGCCTGGTGTCGACCCGATGCCTTCAAGACTCCAGGCTTCACACCCATCCCGATCAGCCTGATTCAATTGTCAGGGATCATCGAGCAGATCCCAGGGGAGGGCACCATTACCGCACAAGCAGGCACCGCTTGGAGCGACCTCATCAGTGCGGTCGCCCCATCAGGCGAGCGCCTGCCTGCGGACCTGCCTGCCGCCGAATCCTCGACCCTGGGTGGAGTTCTGGGATCAGGGCGCTCGGGCCCTGATCGAATGAAGTATGGACCCCTGCGCCATCATGTGCTGGGCATGCAGGTCATGCTCTCCGACGGCACGTTGGCCAAGAGCGGCGGTCGGCAAGTGAAGAATGTCACCGGGTTCGATCTGCATCGGCTGTACACCGGATCCCGCGGGACCCTGGCGATCATTCTCGAAGCAAGTCTGCGGCTGGTGGCTGAACCACAGCGGGAGTGGAGCTTCTCCCTGCCTGTCGCAGATTGCGCCAAGGGACTTGTCAAAGCTTTGGAAGTCAAGCAGGCCATGCCCCGATTGACATGGCTGGTGCTGACCCGCGCTGAGTCGAGAGTACTCCTCAGAGGAGGGCTTGCTGGCTGCGCGAGTCAAGTAGGAGCAGATCAAGAGCAAGTAATGGCCGCCCTCGGGGGATCGGCCGAGGCCTTTGACCTGGAAGCGACCAGGCAACGAAGAGACGCCACCGAGGCGGGATCAGAGAACCTCTTCGCCTGGGACATCCAAGGCTCCCTGAGACAGTGTTCAACTCTGCTGGGCGACCTTGAAGCCCAGTTGCCCGCAAGCACAGACCTATGGGTGGACTGCAGCGCGGGCCGGATTCTGGTGGGAGTGGATGGAAATGAGCCAGTGCGGGTACGACCATCTTGGGCCGAAAGCATCACGGAGCAAGCAGCACTCGTTCGCCCCCTGCGTGTCAGTTCAGATCTACACGCCGACCATTTCCCCAGTGATCCCAGCACCTGGACAACTCGCTTGACCCAAGGCCTCGATCCTGCTGGCATTCTGAGTTCGAGTGCTTCTTCCCCGGACAGGCAATCATGAACTCCCCCGCCACAGGAGCCCGGCGACTGCCCCTTGACTATGACCTGACCCTTGACTGCATTCACTGCGGCCTGTGTCTGAACTCCTGCCCAACCTATCGCGAGAGCGGCCGGGAGTCAGAAGGTCCCCGCGGAAGGATTCACTTGATGCGAGCCCTTGGCGAAGGACGCCTGGAACCGGACACCGATTGTGTGCAGGCCCTCGACTCATGTCTGGTATGCCGCAACTGCGAAACCGTCTGTCCTGCGGGAGTCCAGTTTGGAGCCCTTATGGAGAGTGCGCGGAACCAGCTGCCCGCCCCCGGTCTGGTACCTCGCTTCCTGCGCTGGTTGGGCTTCCGCGTGGTGCTGCCCAATCGGCGGGTGCTGGCGTTGCTGGCGGGGGTAGTGCGTCTGGCGCAGACCCTGCACCTGCCCAGACTCATGGCGCCTCTCTTGGGTAGCCGCGGCGCAACCCTGGCCAGCATGCCAGTCTTTCCTCCGGCAGACCAGCGCCGTAGCCTGCCGAGCATCTCACCCAGCACCAGCGAGTCCCTGGAGACCGTAACCATGCTGGAGGGTTGTATTCAGCGGCAGCTCTTTGGGACTGTGAACCGAGCCACGGCCCAGACACTCAACGCCTTGGGTGCGGATGTTCTCACGCCAGCAGACCACGCTTGTTGCGGAGCCTTGCACGCACACAACGGTGACCTGGAAGAGGCTCGACAATTGGCACAAGAGACGATTCAGGCCTTTGAAGCAATTGACGGAAGTGCACCCCTGCCTATCGTGGTCAACTCCGCGGGTTGCGGGGCACACATGTCCGAGTACCCGCGCCTCTTCGCCGACGACCCAGACTGGCTTGCGCGGGCAAATGCCTTCTCCGAACGAGTGACAGACTTTTCCAAGTTCGTCGCCCAGCCGGATCGTGCGCGGAGACTGCAAGCACAGTTCAAGGCGGGGCCTGAACGCAAGCTCGCCTGGGACGATCCCTGTCACCTCTGCCACGGCCAAGAAATCAGCGCCGAACCACGCAACCTGCTGGACCTGATTCCCGCGGCCAAGCGCGTGGAGTTGGCATCCTCCCAGTCATGCTGCGGTTCCGCTGGAATCCATGCCCTCCTGCATCCGGAAGAATCAAACGCGTTGCTCGACGCCAAGATCGAAGAATTCCAGGCCAGCGGCGCGGAACTGCTGGTCACAGCCAATCCCGGTTGCCAAATGCACTGGCAAGCCGGTTTCCAGAGGGCAAATTTGAAAGTCCAGACTCAGCACCTGGCAGAGACAATCGCCGACTCATTGGGCAGGGAATCCCCGGGGGGATCGCCAACCAGTTCCCCGACCAAGAGCTAGACCCCATTGCTCTGTACGCAAGGGTCAGTTCTTCGCCGGTTCTACAATCAGCGGTGCCCAGGCGGTGATGAACGGATCCAATGCTTTTTCGACGGCGCGAGCCCTTGGCGGAAAGGTCAGGTACAAGATCATCGCCTGGGGACCGCTGGAGAGATCCACCCGGATCGTATCGTGGAAAGTCGGCTTGTCGTCGACCCTCTCGAAGTGCCGCATGTGCACCCAGGGCACTTCAAAGAGACCCCAGGGGACACGCCCGGCATTCATGGGAACGGCCTCACCTTTGAATTCGACCTGTTCAATGGTCTTGTAGCCGAGATCACGGAAGTTGCGCTTGCGCTCCTTCATACTGGTCTTGAGAGGATGCTGCACCAGGAGCGCGGCGCTTGCACCGAGTCCAAACCGCTCCTTCAGGTGCGGCCAGGGCTTGGGGCCTTTCCGTCCAAGACCCTTGGGAATCTTCGCCAGAGCGGCGCTCTCCTCTTCCCCGACCACGAATTCCGGCACCGGTTCCCCCAGCGACGATAGTCGCATCAGGGTGCGCCCATCGGGCATGGCCTCGCAGGCCTCCACCTGCCATCCTCCGGGAAAGCCCTTGGGATCAAATACTGTCTCCAGAAATGATCCCGCATCCAAAGCCTGCACAGGGCGGGAGCATTGACCGGAAAAGGTCATGCCCAGCAATGCCAGGCCCCCGAAAAGAGCCAGCACACCCCCAACACTCTCTCTGGAACTACTCAATGGTCGTCAGTGTCCTCGTCGGGCTGGTCGGGTCCGATCCAGGAACCAGGCCCTTCGGGACCAATCGAGAAAGAATCGAAAAAGAATCTGAGTTCCTCATCTGTGATCTCCACGGAAGAGTTCTGTCGCTGAATATGAACCATGATGACGGGGATGTCACCATCCTCGCTCAGCATCAGAAGGAAACTTGCGCCGCCGCCCGCATTGGCGTCATAAACACCTTCCAACACTCGGCCCTGGATTTCGATACTGCGGTCAGATCCTTGATCGGGCGCGGTCTCATTCCAGTGTTCTTGCGCACCTTCTTCTTTACTCACAACAAAGAACGAAGCGAGCAAGTGGCCTTTATCCTCTCCGCCCGGTCCCTGCATGATGAACACCTCAAGGCCCACAAAGGGGACCTTGTTGCCGAACACCAGGGTCCAGCCTTCGGGCAGTTCTTCAACCGGCAAAGTCGCCGCCAGCCTATCGAGACTTTGCTCGGGATTCAGGGCGTCTTTGACCCAGCCCACGCCCATGAAAGTCATCACACCAGCGACTAAAAGCAAGCCCAAGCACCCAAGACCGCAGCCCCAAAGCAGAGGATTACGCTTCTTTCCACCACCACCCTCCGTTGATCCCCAATCGTCAGCCATATCTAACTCCAGTTGTGGAAGCCCTTTCCGGACTTCTTGCCAAGTTCGCCCCGCGCGACCATTTCGCGCAGGATGTCCGGCGGACTAAAGCGTTCGCCGAGTGTGCTTGAGAGGTGTTCCGCAATGGCCAAACGCACATCCAGCCCCACCAGATCGGTCAGCTTGAGAGGCCCCATGGGAAAACCATAGCCGAGTGTCATGGCGGTGTCGATGTCCTCGGCGCTGGCCACACCCTCTTCCAGCATGCGCATGGCCTCAAGGCCAATGGCAATGCCCAATCGACTGGAGGCAAATCCCGGGGCGTCCTTCACATCAATTGGCGTCTTGCCCAGGCGACCCACCAGGTCCAGAGCACACTGCACAGCTTGCTCTGAGGTTCGCTCCCCGCGCACGACTTCCACCAGTTTCATCAGGTGCACCGGGTTGAAGAAGTGCATGCCCAGCACGCGCTCAGGGTGCTGCGCCACTTCGGCGATCTTGTCGATGGAGAGGCTTGAGGTATTGCTTGCCAACAGCACATCCCTGCCCAAGGCACCGAGCTCCGCGAAGATCGAATGCTTCAGCTCGATTTTTTCCGGGACAGCTTCTACCACCAGCTGCACTCCATCGATGGCGTCCCCCAAAACTGTCGCGCACGAGATGCGCCCGAGAGCCGCAGCACGGTCTTCTTCTGAAACCTTGCCCCGGCTGACTCCCTTGTCCAAGTTGCCCTGAATTGCAGTGAGTCCGCGGGATGTGGCCTGCTCATCCACATCAAAAAGACAGACCTGAATGTCCGCCTGGGCCAGAACCTGGGCGATGCCATGGCCCATAGTGCCTGCACCGAGGACCGCGGCCCGTTGAATTGCGTCTGCTTGCATTGAATTCGAAAGTGAAAGGTGGACTAGGGAACCAGGACCAACTTGCCGCGCACCGCGCTGTCCTCGAGCAACTGATGAGCCTGGCGCACTTCAGCCATGGGCAGGATACGGTCAATCACGGGCCGATACACGTCCGCAGCCAGTCGAGAAAGGATCATGGGCAAGGCGCTTCGCGGTCCCATGGTGGAACCAAGGATGGACTGCTGTTTGATAAAGAGGTGAGGCAGTTGCAACTCAACCGTGGGGCCCGTGGTGCCGCCGCAGGTCACCAGGCGTCCGAGTCGCGCCAGTGCGCGCAGGGAGCCTTTCCAAGTAGCAGGTCCCACATGTTCCACCAGCACATCAGCGCCAGCGCCTCCAGTCAGACTCTTGATCTCGTTCGGCCAGTTGGGATCGGAGTGATCCACGGCGGCCTCGGCGCCCAGTTCAATACCAAGAGCCCGGGCCTCACCGTCGCGCGCACTGGTGAACACACGACAGCCCTCATGCCGGGCGATTTGAATTGCCGCGCAGCCTACGCCAGAACCAGCACCAAGCACCATTACTGTCTCACCCTTGCGGATCTCTGCGCGCTCAATCAGCATGCCCCAGGCAGTCAAGAAAGTCAGAGGTGTGGCCGCGGTGGTGATCGGATCGAGATCTGCGGGCATAGGCAGGCAGTAGCGCGCGTCCAGGGTCACATACTCAGCTGCGAAGCCATCGCAGTGTTCTCCTCGAATTCCGTAGTCTGCAGCCAGGTTGTCCTGCCCCAGACGCACCAACTCTGAGTCGTGGTCCTTGGTGAAACCGGGTTCCAACAAGACGGTCTGCCCAACGGAGAGAGCATTGACACCCTCACCCACGGCCACCACTTCGCCCGTGCCATCGCAGCCCAGAATGTGCGGAAAATCCACCTCAAGCCCAGGCAACCCTCTACGAACCCAAAGGTCCAAGTGGTTGACCGAGACCGCTATCACTCGAACAAGTGCTTCACCGGGGCCGGGTTCTGGACGCGGAACCTCGGCTAGAGTCAAGACCTCGGGGCCCCCGTGCTTTGTGATTTGAACCGCTTGCATGGTCGGATGGGGTACTACGTCCTAGCGCCCTTGGAATTCAGGCTTGCGCTTCTCAGAAAACGAGCGCATGCCCTCCTGTGCGTCATCACTTGCAAACAAGCGCTGCTGCATTTCGCGCTCCAAAGCCAGGCCCGACTCCAGTGGCACCTCCATGCCGCTTTTGACCGCGCGTTTGATCATGCCCACTGCCAAGGAAGCGCGCTTGGGACTGGTGAAGGTCTGGGCATACTCCAGAAGAAACTCAACAAAGGCCTCATCGCTGTCCGCGGCGCTCAATTCGTCCACCAACCCAAGCTCCAAGGCCTCCTCAAAGCCAAAAGTCCGCCCGCTGGCCATCAACTCGATTGCACGACTGGCCCCCACAATGCGCGACAAGCGCTGGGTACCGCCGGTGCCGGGCAGCACGCCCAGATGCACTTCTGGCAACCCGCACTTTCCGGACCCTGCACGAGCAATACGCAAATCACAGGCCAAGGCGATCTCAAGGCCACCCCCCACGCAATGTCCGCCGAGGCCAGCGATTACCAACTTGGGTGTGTGCTCCAGCCGCAACATGGTCTCGTTGGCGTGCAGGCAGAACTGGTACTTGAAGGTCGGAGTGATGCCCTGCAGCACGCCTATGTCCGCACCTGCACAAAAGAACTTCTCACCTGCCCCAATCAAGACCAGCACCTGCACCGCGTCATCGAACCGGGCCCTCAGGATGGCCTGATCCAGATCGAGCATCATGTCGTGGCTGTAGCCATTGGCTGGCAGGTTCTCAAGGCAGATCAGAGCCACTCCTGCCCCGCTGCGATAAGTCACCAGCCCGTTGGGCAGGTTTTGCGGTTCACCAAGATCGTCCAGAAGGTTCATGAGAGTTCATTCGCGGAGTTACGCGAACAAGGAGCATAACGGACAGCAGGGCCGCTCGGGTTCAAGCCTCTCAACCCTAGGGCAGAACCACAAAACGGTTCTCAATGCTTGGGGTCAGCCCCTGGCCCTGCTTCCAAAGCTTGGCCAGAGCATTCTCCAGCAGGGTACGTTGCAAGATCGGATCCGTGACTCGGTCTCGGGCTTGTTGGAACTCTATGTAGGCATCCCCACCCGAAGCCAGAAAACTGTTGGTGGTCACCTTGTAATCCTGCTCTGGAAGGAGCTTCTTGCCATCCACCAAGAAGGCCACCACCTGGGGATGGCGCCCATTGCGCTTGACTTGCGCGACAATCCCGCTGAACTCCAACCCGGAACGGCCACGGCCTTCGAGAGAACGCTTCAAGAGGTCGCTCAACTGGCGCCCGGTCATGGTCAAGGTCACCAAGGCGTTGTCGAATGGCAGGATTCGGAACAGATCCCGACGGGTCACTTCTCCAGGCTCAAGCCCAGCACGAATGCCACCCCGGTTGTGGATCGCAACCTGGGCTCCCGTACGCGCTCGCATCAGGTCGGTGATCAGATTGCCCGAAGCGGAGGTGCTATAGGCATCCTTGCTACGGTCAAGAGAACCATCAAGCCGGCCCACGACCTGATCCATGGCCAATGCACTTCGACGAAGCAACTCAACGCAAGCCTTCGCCAAGGCAGGCACGCCCTCACCCTCAGCCGGATCTCCATAGAGGTTCACCAGGCGCGCCTCCCCACGCAACAGGGACTTTGTCTCCATATCAAACCAAAGGTCCACGCGCCCCACGCTGCGAGCTTTGGAACCCGCCTGCACGATCAGGGTACGCCCCTCTCGTTGGCCGCGATGAAGTACCGTGTGTGTGTGCCCCCCCACGATCAGATCCAGATCCGGGTGGGCCTTGGCCAGTTGCTTGTCCTCGTAGACACCGCAGTGTGTCACGGGCAGCCACCAGTCCACATGAACCGTACGCTCGGCGAGTTCCTTCTTGATACGCGTAAGGGTCGCGGCGGGTTCTTCCCATTCCAGGTCCCGGGTCGACGGATGGCTCATCTCAGGGGTCTGAACCGAACACATGCCCACGACGCAAATCGACAGGCCGCCTCGCTGCAGGATCGAGTACTCACCCACCCCCGGCAGAGTACCCCCGGTCTTGGTGCGCGCATTCGCCAACAGGGCCGGCAGGGGCGCCTCCTTCAGCAGGCTTTCAAAGTGCGAGACTCCGTGATCAAACTCATGGTTGCCCACCGTGACCAGGTCATAGCCCATCAGCAACATGGCCTTCAGGATCCCAAGGCCTTTGTCCAAGCCACCTTCTGGGGTGCCCTGATACCAGTCCCCACCATCCACCACCAGGATCTCCGCACCCTCTTCCTTTGCCGCGACCCGGGTGCGCTTGATGTAGGCGCCGACCCGGTTCAGACCACCGGAAGTGGGTGGCGGATCCTGATCCTTGACCCAGGTCGCGGGCAGGGGCACGACTTGACCATGCATGTCGTTTGTATGCAGCACGATCAAGTGGAGTTTTCCTGAGGACTGATCCTGGGCTGCAGCAGTCCACGAGGCAAGAACCAGAAACGGGACGAGGAACAGGCCCAAGAGAGCGGTGGTAGAGGTTCGAAAGGGCATGGCTGATGGAGGAGACAGAGGGGCAGACCCAGAGGCCAGCAAGCAGGGTACATCAGAAAGCCAGAGGGAAGGGCGGGAAGGATTCAGGAGATCCATCTCGATGGGTCGAGGAGAGAAAGGGGTCCGACCAGATGAGACCCCAGATTGCCCTGAGGATCTCCATATGAGACACATGAACCCCGCCCAATTCTGCGCTCACCTGTGCCTGCTGGTCATGCTGGCCGCCTGCACCCCGGAGGACTCTGCGCCCCTTCCCAGCACTCTCCCTGCAAGCGCGCAGACCACCCCCCAATCCAAGCAAAGCGTTCCGGTGTCTCCTCAGATACAAGCGACCCGGGTAGATACCACCCAAGAGCAGGCAGACAGTCCGGAAACTCACCTGCACATGCTGGCCCCGGTGGACGCCGGGATCTGGATCGAATTCAAAAACCTAGACCGTTTTCAAACGGTGCGCGAACTCGTTGGAGTTCTCGAACTCAACCTGACACTGCCCGATCCCGCTGAGTTCCATGAGACTCTTCGGGCCCGTGGTGCCGACCCAAGCCAGGTACGACAAGATCAGGCCGCTGCACTGGTGGGACACTTCACCGAGGGCCACGCACCCGATTGGAGCCCGATTCTGCCCGTGCGGGACAGCATTGGCTTTGAGCGCTCGGTGCGCGTGGCTCCCGGTCAGGCAGAATTGGTGCGCATGGGCCCTTGGGTTGCCCTGCCTGCAGGTGGTCAAGAATGGAACCTTGAAGGGGCAAACTCGCTGGACCTGCAAGACATGCAAGAGGGCGATGTGATGGTGCGAGTGCATCTAGCTCGCATGCGCGAGGAAGGCATCGACAGCACTGACCTCTTGCAGGAATTCATGGGCGCCGACTCGGCCTGGTTCCAGGGACCCCAGGGTTTCGCAGCGGCGATGGCCCAATCGGAGCGAATGGACATCACCCTTTGGGCGAACGCAGAAGACTTGACCATGGAGATCGCGTTTGACGGCTTCGCGTACACCCCGGACCAGGCCAGCGATCAACCCGGATCACTGGTTCCCCCCGCAGAGGACGCGCCGCGTGTCCTTTACGCGCGCCTCTCGGGCGACACCAACGACCCGATCAACGCCTTCACCGTGTCTTGCGTTCCGATCATTGGAGAGACTCTGGGCAAGACCATCCACGCGCCGACCCTGATTGCCCTTGAGTGCGATCCAACGCCAGGAGCCTGCCAGTTCCTGCTGCGCACCCACGGCATTGGATCTGACCAATGGCAGGATCAGCTGACCCGCGCGATAAGCGGGCTGGCCACAAGTGCCGGAACACTGGCCCCCACCAAACCCTTCGATTACGAGGACATCCACGGTCGCTTCACACAAGCGGACCTTGTACCCCGTGGCGGCGAAGCACGCGAGACCACCCGGCAGGTGCTGCTCGGCCATTTTGGACAGGTACGCGCACGCATGCGTCTGGCGAGCAAGGGACAGGATGCTCTCTTCACCCTGGGAGAACGGGAAACTCTCGCCCCGGGAAACACACACCCGGTTCTGGACTCCCTCGGACAGAACATCGAGAAGGGCGCATGCTATGTGCTGATGCACGAAGAACTTGAAGGGTCCGAATCGGCTCCCCCGCTCTTCGCCAATGAGCACCTGAGAGGCCTATGGACTCCGGCCGGAGCCAAAGCCATCAGCCTCCTCGTCCAGCGCGGCAGCGGGGGCCTGCGCTACCTTGCACGATTCACACACTGAGCAGATCCGAATCCAGAGCCCGGTTCACTATCCCTGGTACGACCCTTTCCCAGAGGGCACCAGCGCAGCACACAAACGCTTCGTCCCCTGATCGACAGGGCCAGCATCCCCTCTGCCCCATAGCAGGCTCGGAGCTCTAGACAACACACCACAGCCGCTTCAGCCATGGTGTATTCTCGGGCATGGCAATCATCCCAGGTCCCGCAGAAGTACAAAGCTATCTGCCCACCAACGAGGAGGAAATGCGGGCCCGTGGATGGGACGAGCTCGATGTGATCTTTGTAAGCGGGGATGCCTATGTGGACCATCCCTCCTTCGCGGCGGCACTTCTTGGGCGAGTACTCGAAGCCAAGGGCCTGCGGGTTGGAATCCTGGCCCAGCCCGACTGGCGCAGCGCCAAGGCCTTTCGCAGTCTGGGTCCCCCGCGCCTCTTCTTCGCGGTCAGCGCGGGGAACATGGACTCGATGATCAACCACTACACCGCCAATCGCAAGCGGCGCAACCAGGACGCATACTCCCCCGGCGGAGCCATCGAAACGCGGCCGGACCGGGCCACCAATGTCTACACCCAACGCTGCCGCGAAGCCTTTCCGGGAATCCCCGTGGTGGCCGGTGGAGTCGAAGCCAGCCTCCGTCGGGTAGCGCACTATGACTGGTGGTCGGACAATGTGCGCCCAAGCATATTGACCTCAAGCAAAGCCGATCTAGTGGGCTACGGCATGGGCGAAGAGTTCATTGTCCAAGTGGCCGAGGTCTTGAGTGCGGGGGGCAACATCAAGGACTGCCGCTCGTTGCGCGGCGCGGCCTACCTGTTGGGTGCCAAGGAAGAGCTCCCCGAACATCCACTCGATGAGTATCGCGGAGACGGGCGCACTATAGAACTCCCCTCCTTCGAAGAGGTCATGGACAACAAACTCTCGTTCGCCAAGGCCACCCGGCGGATACACCTGGAGACCAACCCCCACAACGCACGTCGAATGGTGCAGCGCCACGGGGACCGCCTGGCTGTGATCAACCCCCCAACCCTGCCACTCAGTAAAGGCAGGCTCGATGAGATCTACGATCTTCCCTATCAGCGACAACCCCACCCGAGCTACCAAGAAGAAGTTCCAGCCTTCACCATGATCCGCGACTCGGTCACGATCATGCGCGGCTGTTTTGGCGGCTGCCCCTTCTGCTCGATCACGCTGCACCAGGGGCGCACGATCCAGAGCCGATCAGAGAACTCGATCATGGCAGAGGTACAGAAAACCGCCCGCGCCCGAGACTTCAAGGGGACCATCTCGGATCTGGGCGGCCCCACCGCCAACATGTACCGCATGCACTGCACCAAGCCAGAGGTTGAACAGATCTGTCGTCGGCTCTCCTGCGTAGACCCCACAATCTGCAAGCTCCTCTCAACGGACCACGGACCCACCCGCCACTTGATGAGCAGAGCCCGCAACACCGAAGGAGTCAAACGGGTACACATAGCCTCGGGCATCCGCATGGATCTGGCTCAGAGTGACGACGCCTATCTGGAGGAACTCGCCACCCATCATGTGGGAGGACACTTGAAGGTGGCTCCTGAACACGCATCCCCCAAGGTGCTCAAGCTGATGAAGAAGCCCGCAGTCGATGACTTTGACGGCTTCGCAGAACGCTTTGCCGCCGCCAGCAAGAGAGCCGGGAAAGAACAGTATCTGGTGCCCTACTTCATCTCAGGGCACCCGGGCACGGGACCGGAAGAAATGATCGAACTGGCCGAATTCCTCAAGGCCCGAGGTTACAAGCCACGGCAGGTACAAGAGTTCATCCCTGCGCCGATGGACATCGCCACCTGCATGCACTACACGGGGCTTGATCCAATGACCCTCAAACCGGTCAAGACTGTGCAACGCCTTCGAGACCGGCGAGTGCAAAAGGCCCTGATGCAGTTCTTCGAGCCCAGCAACTGGTTCCTTGTGCACGAAGCCCTGACTGCCGCGGGACGAGAGGACTTGATTGGCAAGCAGGCCAAGTGTCTGATCCCGCCGAACCCTCCTCCGGAAGCCCTCGCGGCGCGCAAGTCAGCCAAGCACAAGGAAGGAAAGGCGAAGCCTGGCCTCTCTGGAGCAAAGAAACCCAACACCAAGCAGGCCCCCAACCGCCGCAAGTAGCAACAGCTACCGAACTGGTGGACCTTCTAGAGAACTTGCGGCTTTGATGATGAGGCGCCGAGCGGATTCATGACGCGATCAAGTGCCGCGAAGTCTGCCATCCAAAGAATCACTCGCTGAACGCTTCTTCGGAGAGATGCTCGCGCTTTTCTACCACGTCCTTCCAATCGTCAGCGTCATCAAGGGCGTCCTTCTTGTCCGTGATCAACGGCCAGAGGCCAGCCAGCTTGGCGTTCAACTCCACATAGTCGGCCCACTGCTCGGGCACCTCGGTCTCTTCGAAGATCGCTTCGGTGGGACACTCGGGAACGCAGGCCCCGCAGTCGATGCACTCGTCGGGGTTGATGACAAGAAAGTTCACCCCTTCAGCGAAACAGTCCACTGGGCAGACATCCACACAGTCAGTGTACTTGCATTTCACGCAGGGTTCGGCGACAACGTAGGTCATGGTTTTCTTCTCTTCTGAGGTCTGGCAGGGAAACAATATGGAAGCCGAAACTTCCAGACACAGGAGTTTAGCGCAGGGACCCCGGGTGGGCAAACCCAGGCCCCGCAGAACCCGGTTGGCTCAGCACCAGGAATTGTTGATCACCTCGCCCAAGCCACCGGCGCCGGGAACTATGTAGCCCGTCTCGGTCAAGCCGCGCTCCTCATCCCAGCAAGCTCCGGGCATCTCCCTGAGCACATGGGCGGGAGAAAGCCCACGGTCCACACGGCCCGCAAAAACCTGCACTTCCTGATCCAAATCCCGGGTCGCCGCCAAGAACTCGGGGGTCGCAATCAAGGGCAAGGCCAGAATCTGCTTCGGGGTCCCATGGTGCTCGCAGAGCCAGGAAACTGCTCGCCCGAGAGTTCCCCCGGTAGCTCCCATGGGATCGGGAATCACCAGAGTCGCCCCTTCCAGGGTGCCCCCAACCTTGGCAGCGCGCAGATCGACTCCGCTCACGCGCCCGCTCTCATCGGAGATGCGCGCCATGTCCAAATGATCGAGGCGCAGAGAATCCAATGGCAACACCAGGGTCAGCAACTCGAACAGGGTCTGGGCTGGAACAATACCCCCGCGCATGATGTCCAACACCACAACACGCTCAGAGGGGTCGAGCATCATGCCCCGCCAAACACCGGCATCGGGCTGCTGGGCAAGCATACGCGTGGGAACCTCGGCCTCGCATGCAGACAAGGACATACCGAAGGCCTGCATGCCCAGATGCTGGTAGGCCGCACGCAGGACCGCCATCACTTCAGGATGAGGTGTGTCAGCAGAGGAAAGACGCGCCAGCAGTGTAGCGCTCAAGGCATCGTCCTGAATGTACACGCGCTCTCCATAGGCGTGCTTCAAACCAACACTGGAATGGTCCCGAACCTCCGGAGAGGAAACGCCCATGGCTCAGGCACCTCCGGCAGATTGAATTCCATGAGCCAGACTCTTGACCAAGCGGGCCACCTGTGCGACGGGAGTCGCGCAAAGAGCCAGACGCAGGCCCCCATCCAGAGGTACCACAAAAACCCCATCCTCGCGGCAGATCGCCGCGGCCTTGCGTGCATGGGGTGTGAATACGGTGACGAAGAAGCCTCCCTCGTAGCGTGGGAAGTCCAAGCCTGCGGTTCGCGCGGCTCCATTGAATGCGGCCACCCGTTCGCTCAGCAGACGCACAAGGCGCGCCCGATCCCTGTCCGCTTGACTGCGCAGATCCGCATCCTGGAGAAGATTGGCAATGGCCAAGAGACCGAGGTGATTGCAATTGGACCAGGTACCTCGGGAGGAGTGCTGCAGAGCACACTTGATTCGCTCTCGTTGATCCTGGTTTTTGACTACAGCAACCAGGGCTCCTACCCGTGCGCCGTATTGGGCATAGGACTTGGACGCGGACCAGGCCACCAGCAGGGTTACCCCGGGCGCCAGCCCCTTGACCGCGTCCACCCAGGCTTCGCCGGAAGACGCAGCATAGCGAGCATAGGCCAGATCCAAACAGATGGCCACCGGGCCCTGACTGGACGCATCGTTCAAGATCTCGACGATGCGCTTCCACTCAAAGGAATCGAGAGAGTAACCGGTGGGATTGTGACAGGGAAAATTGAGTACCAGGAGAGCACGCCCCTGAGTCTTCATCTGTTGGCTGAGCCCTACCTCCAACGCTGAGAGATCAAAGCACCGCTTGCTGTCAAACATGCGAAACGTATTCACCTTGCGGCCTGTGTGCTCAGCAATGATGCGGTAGGGACTCCAATAAAAGTCAGTGGTCAAGAGCGACTGACCCGGCTCAAGAAAGTTCACCACCGAGTGATGAAGAGCACCGGTACCACCAGCTGTAGCGTTGACCACCGCATGAACCGCCAACTCCGGGTCACCCCCAAACACATCCTCCAGTACACCCTCGAGGAACTCCTTGTCCCCGGAAATGGGCGCGTAGGCTGCTGCCCGAACGGGATCCACGCTGGTGAAAGCCTCGAACACACTCGGCATCACGCATAGAGAACCGTCATCTTCCGCCAGCGCGCCCAAGGTGGCATTGAGAATGTCCTCTCCCTCTGCAGCACGACGCACGGCCTCCCCGTGCAAAGCAAAAATGGGATCGTCACCTGGCCGATTGGAGGCGGCAGCGATCAGATGGGAATCATTCTGGCGGGTGGTCAAGGTATTCATCAAAGCAGCAGTCGGAGCGACCATTCTACCCAGATGGGAGGTGGATTGGGGAACAAGCCCTCCGGCCAAGGAAATTCGACGGTCAGGATCAACTCAAGACCCGCAGCAACGCGTCCTGTTCGGCGGTGGTCAGGATTCCGGGCGCCACGGTCCAGGTGTCGTAGAAACGGATCCCCTTGAGGTGCAAATAGCGGTCCAGATAGACCGCGGCGTCCCGACGGCTGCGGATAAAGTCCAGACTGATGCCCACCAGTTGGTGAACCTCAGCCGCGAAGGGGTCTCTGGCAAGAGCCTCGAGACCCAGACGAACAACCTCCTGACAGCGCTCGAAGCGGGAAAGCCTGGCGTTGCTGCCAGTAAGAAGTGGGAAGGTCCCATCAGCAGGTGCCAGTTCGCGCATCTGGACCAGGTTCTGGACCGCCTTCTTGCGGCCCGCCTCCCGCAGAGCCAGGGTAGCCGCCTGATTCTTGTTCAAGGCGGCGAGCTTTGTTCCAGACTGAAAGTCCCGGGCAGATTGCTTGGCCCCGCTTACCCACTGACTCCAGGCTCCCCCCGCCTCCCGTTCACCCATCACAAAAGCCTGAGCCAAGCGCACCGCATCTGAGTTAGGCACCGAGAGCTCTGAACCGGGACCCTCCTGAAACACCTCCAGATCCGCCAGAATCGCTCGCAAGCGAAGCGCCGCAAGGTCGAGGCGCGCCATGATCAACTGCAACAAACCAACCTCTTCCAAGCGTCCGAGGCCATAGGTGTGGGAGTTCAGGAGCGAATAGGCCGCCGTTAGTTCGCGCACCTCCTGCGCTCCCTCCTGCAGCAACCAGATGCGCACCTGTCGACGGGCGTCTCCCGCCACTCGAACCAAGATCAGCGCGTACTGGGCATTCAAGCCAACGCTGAAAGGATCGATAATCAGTTCCTCCAGGACCAAAGCCGAAGGATCAAATTCGGGATCCTCCAGATCCGAGTGAAAAGCCAACACCAATCGATCGATCCCCTGGCGCTGATCTTCGGCCCTCGCCATGGCAACTTCTAATTCAAAGCGCGGCAGAAGATCCGCCAGGGCCAAACGCACCGCCTGATCCGCCGTGCTTGGCTTGCGCCAGAATTTCTCCACCTGCCGCAGTTGCGCCTTGGATCCAAAAGCCGGCTGACCGTCCAAGTCCCCTACCCAGGGATAGTCTGCACCGCCAACGGAACAAGGCATGCAAAGCAACAGCGCTGCTGCCAGGGAAGAGATCGGAAAGGTCACCACGAACCCCAGCCTACTCAAGAGTCCCCTAGGCACGGGTCCGAACTGTGTCCCCCAGAGAGGGAAACATCAGGCAAATGGCCCGGCGATGCCCTCATCGGGCTCTTCGGAGCCCGTACAGATGTCATCGGGACCTGCAGACGCGCCCCCCGTGTCTCCCTCTGTCAAGCGATCAATGCGCACATGCGCGGCTTTTGGCAGATGGACCGGAGGATAGCTGCTGGGCGCCAAGTAACCGGGAGGAGTGGGGACCTTGAAATCCCAGCCCAGGGTCGTGCTGGCGGACGGGACGTCAGCGTTGGAAGGGGCACCAGACCCGGGAAGCGCATCGGTTGCTGGTAGCTCCTCCTGGACCTCCTGCTCGTTCACCCGATGGGTCCCCGCACGCCATTCTTCGCGCACTTCCCAGAAGGGCGGCCGTTGGGAGGGATCTCCATCGAGGGGCACGGGCTGCTCGTAGGCGCTGGGCGCAACATAGCGCGTGGTCGGCATGCCTGGCATGGGACTGTCCTCATCTTCGCCATGCCAATCTTCTGCAGGCGGGACCTCCTCAAGATCCGCTTGCTCAGCGGCTAGGTCAACCGGTTCTAGGTCAACCGGTTCTAGGTCAACTGGCTCAGGGTCCACCGGCTCAGGGTCCACCGGCTCCAACTCAAGGGGTTGCCAGTCGATCGCTTCAGACTCTACCGCATTGGACTCAATCACAACCGGCTCTTCACGCAGGTCGATCCAGATCTCATCGGAGCTTTCGGACTCCTCCTCGGGCGGTTGTTCCGGCGGCCGCTCGGGGTTCTCCCTACGAGCCAGGAATCGAATCCGGGTCAAACGCCCAAAGGACACCCCGCTGGAACGGGCGAAGGCTCCCGCATCCAGGTTGGCCAGGTCCCAGAGGGATACTACGCCCTGTCTGGCCAGCACATCACTCAACTCCCGATCCAAGCCATCTACTGCGCCGGGTTCGAGACCCGGGTTGGAATCCCGAACGGTTTCGGGAATCTGATCAGGCTCCCTTTCGGCCTGCTGGAATGCCTCAACCTGTTCTCCCCCGGGCTCCTCGGTCGCTGACTCTGCCATCGGCACTGCCAACATGCGCTCCATGGCCAACTCATCGCGCTGATCCAGGGCAGCCCCAACTGGCGCCTGAATCGGATCGGCATCCAAGAACTCCGGAACTTCCTCCACATCCAACGCAGGAGCCTCTTCACCGGGCACCAAACGCTGACGCAAGTTGGTCGCCTCGCGCACGAAGCGCCTGGCAGTGGAAGCAGAAATACCCACCAGCTTGGCCAGTTCCTCTGCAGGCAGACCCTCAACGGCTCGCAGGGAATTACAACCACCCCTACGCAGGCGCTTGAGGGTAGAGGGACCGTCAGCATGCAGGGTGCAAAGCAGGGCTAGAGCTTCCATGGGATTCTTGAGTGGTACTCGTCTAGTGGTTCTTGCTGGTAATCAAAACAGAGGACTCATGCGAAGGAGTCAAGCCAGCCTGCAGCAGGCTGGCAGGATCCGCCTCGGGACCAAACATCCCGGCCACCTCGCCGGCCAGGGCAGCAAAGTCCTGGGTCGCGCGGCAGGAGGCGTCCAGAGCCTGCACCGGCAAGCCCACCGCCGGGGCTTCGCGCAGGCGCACGCTGGTACGAATCACCGTATCGAACATGGCGGCGCCAAAACGCGCATGCAAAGCCACCAACAGTTCCCGGGCCAGACGCATGCGACGATCAAAGAGGGTCCCGACCACACGCACTTCGTAGACACGCCCCTGATTCTCCCCCATCTCATCCAGAACCCTCAAGGCTTGCAGGGCACCCTGCAAGGCGAAAGCACCGGTCTCCACGATCAGGAAGGCAGACGTACAAGCAAAGAGCGCATTGGCACAGAGCACCCCCTCGGCACGAGGCGGGCAGTCCACAATGACCCAGTCGTAACGATCGCGAACCGCATCGAGGGAAACCTTCAGTCGCTGCTCCGGATGCAGCAAGCGCTCGGCGGTCTCTTCGAACTCCACCAGCCGCGGCCGGGAAGGAACCAGGTCGATTCCCAAGGGGCCGCTCTGAATCGCCTGCTCGATGTAAGCCTCATCGAGCAAGACCTCGGCGACCGTGGGTTCTTCCAGGGGCGCGCAACCAAGGGCCATGGTAGCGTGGGACTGGGGATCCAAATCCACCAGCAACACACGCTCCCCCCGTTGGGCCAGTGCGCCAGCCAGATTGACCGCTGTGGTAGTCTTGCCACAGCCCCCCTTTTGGTTGACCAACGCCAACACTTGCAAGGGTCCGCCCGGATGGCGGCCCCGCTTGGGAATGCTGGCTTGAGGAGTCATGAGGTATTGCTGTCTTGGACCGGGCCCCGAAACAGTGCCGAGACTCGCTCCGGTCTGATTATGCCGCCGAGGGATGGGGCAAGCCAGACAAACACGATCTAGGATCCGACTAGTCAGCGCAAGGCTCGCCGGGCACCCTGGAAGAATGAGGTGGACGAGCAGGCCAGATCCAAGGGCCCCCACTCCACCACAGCCTGCAAGGCCTGCGCCGCCGGAGAAGCGGGCCAGGCCACGGTCACGGGGCTGCGCTGCTGCACGCTCTGGGTGACGGCAGGATCAGCAGGCACCCAGCCTATGTATTCCGGTTCACGCTTCAGGAAGCGCAGGGCCGCCCCCCTGAAGCGCGCCCAGGCAGCTGCGGCTACGGCCTCATCGCCTGCTCGATTGACCACAACCCCGACTCTGATGGAGGGATTGACCGTCACCGCACGCTTGTAGAGGGCATAGGCATCGCTCAGTGCAGTGAGTTCTGGATTGGTGACCAGGATCAGGGTGCTAGTGGCTGCCAGATGGGCCAAGGTGGAGTACCCAAGCCCCGCCCCATGGTCGATCACGATCAGATCAAACTCGCTCTCAAGGGGAATCAGAGCCTTGAAGAGCCGATCGAGCTGGCGCCGGGTGGGATTGACCAGCGCCTGACGACCCACACCACCCGAGAGCAGCTTCAGCCCATGGGGTCCTTCGATCACAGCCTCGCGCGCCTTGACCTGGCCATCAAGCACATGCCCCAGGTCATGCACCGGCGTCATTCCAAGGAGCAGATGGGCATTGGCCATGCCTGCGTCAAAGTCCACCAGCAACACACGCTCGCCCCGGCGCGCACGTTGGATCGCCAGGTTGGAAGCCAGCACACTCTTGCCCGTACCCCCCTTGCCACTGGCTACACAAACCACTCGGGCTGCGCTCACGAGTTCTGGGTCATGCGGAACCTGCGCTTCGGGGGCAGACCGACTCTGGACACCGCCGCCAGCGTAACGACGTAAGGGATTGAGGCGCGAAAATTGGAGACGATTCAACATGGGGCCGAGCCAGATTCTACTTCAAAGCCCCCAAGGTCAAGGGTTGTACCCAGGGTTCAATGAAATTTGACCTCTTCTCCGATCCGGTGAAGTTTCATGACGTTGGTACTGCGCGCAACTCCCGGAGGCACACCAGCAACAATCACGATTTCTTCGCCAGCTTCGCAAACCCCCCGCAGTTCCAGTGCCTCGGAAGCAATGTGAATCATATCCTCCAGGCTGGCTTCCCGGCGAAACAGCACCGGACGCACGTGAGCCAGACTAGTCATGCGTGCTACCACCGAAGGATTCGGGGAAAGCCCGATGATTTCGGCATTGGGTCGGTATCTTGAGATCAAGCGCACGGTATTGCCGGTCTCGGTGAAGGCCACGATGCGCTTGAGTCCCAGGGTATTTGCCGTGTGGACAGCGGCCATGGCAATCGCGTTGAAGAAAGTGGCCTCCGCGGGGTTCAGTTTGAGCCGTGGACGATGCTGGTACCGCTGGGACTGTTCTACTGAAAAAGCGATCTGCGACATCTGCTGCACCGCTTCCACGGGATAATCGCCTATGGCAGTCTCCGCTGAGAGCATCACCGCATCGGTACCATCCAATACAGCATTGGCAACGTCGGTCACCTCCGCCCGGGTGGGACGACTGGAGTGAATCATGGACTCCAGCATCTCGGTCGCGGTGATGGTGAACTTGCCCGCTCGTACAGCTGCGGCCAAGGCCGACTTTTGCACCAGTGGCAGGTCCGCGAGTTCGAGTTCCACACCCAGGTCGCCCCGGGCAACCATGATACCGTCTGCCTCTTCGAGCAACTCGTCCAGGTTATCCACCGCGGCGCGCCGTTCTACCTTGGCGACTATGGCTGCGTTGGGTATCAACGTGCGAATTTCGCGTAGCTCCTTTGCCTGGGCCGCAAAACTGACCCCCACCAGCTCCACATCGAGCTCCTTGGCAAACTTGAGCCAAGCGCGGTCCCGAGGAGTAGGCAGTTCATAATCCACAACGGAATCGGGCATATGCACACCCTTGCGATTTCCCAGGGAACCGCCCCTTTCCACTCGTCCGACTACCGTTTCCCCAAAACCGTCCTCTACCAGAATTTCGATCTGGCCATCGTTCAAGAAAACCCGATGGCCCGGCTTGAGGCTCTCGTGTATGGCCGGAACATCGATCAAGACCTCCCCAGGCAGAGCTTCGCCGGATCCCGTCCGCAGGCGAATCACCTCCCGATCAACCAGTTCGACACGGCCATCAGGAAAGGTGCCGGTACGCATCTTGGGGCCGGGCAGATCCACCAGGATTCCGATGGGAGTGCAGCGCTTCTGGGCCGCTGCCCGCACCTTTGCAATCCGCTGCCGGGCTTCCTCTTCTTCCCCATGGCTGAAATTGATGCGCGCAACAGAAAGGCCAGCATCAATCAGTTCGCCGACGCGATCCTCCGAAGCGGGACCGATGGTGGCGACAATTTTTGTGAAGGGCACCTGCCGAGCACCCCTTGCGGTGGGTGAAGAGGAGGGGTCGGTCGTAGGGCGTGGCTGGGACATGAACACTCATGGGACGCCCTGGGACGACCAACTGATGAGCAGAGAATACATCTTTGAGGCCCACCACCACTGCTAGAAGCCCTAAAGCTCTCCACAGGAGCCTGGATAGGGGTCCGGTTGGGATTCTCCCGATTCTACCCCACGGATTTCCAGGCCGTGGTAGACATGGAGGGGTAGTTACCGATCGTTGGGATAGGTTGCTCACCCTTTTTTTCCATTTCCTTTCTCTTCCCCACCTCCCAATGGGTGTCCGAGCAGAATCTACGCGACGCGGCTCCGTGCCAGCTGCTACCACAGCCTTCCTCCTTGCACTGGTCCTGGCCCTAGTTGTCTACGCGATCTAGGGACTCCGATTTTGGCGAGGACCAGGTACCAACTGGAAGTTTGTCAAGACCGAAGGGAGCCTTCAGGGTCCACTCCCTACCCGGCACCTCGCTCCGCGAATGTAGAGCCTGGGCCACAAACTTGGCCGTCAACTGGTTCCTAACCGATCTGGATCACCCCATCTGAATCTGCGTAGGGATCTCTTGGTAGGCGGGAAACCTGCCCAGAGCCTTCTTGGAGAACACAAGAGAGTCATCGACAGTGATCTCGAAGACGCCCCCAGATCCCTCCACCGCAGTGAACTCGATCTCACCGAAAGCCTCCTTCAATTCAGCGGCCAGACCGACCGCTTGGGGGAGGTAGTTTCATGTGACGCAGTACTCGATGCTGACCTTCATGGGGGCACCATATCTCATGCTGGAGGTACCGAGAGCCTTCCCTGGGGGCTTGCTGAGTATGAATCGGGTATTTTTGTTCCAGGGAATCCCTCAGGAGCCGAAGATCGGGGGTCCTGCCCCGTAAACTCCCAGTCCCTGCTGGTTTGGACCCACCCGCGCCCCCCTGTGCCGACCCTTCCAAGCCCCCACTCAGCCCGTGCAACGCACGTAGAACCCAAAAACCAACATGAAGAATCTGTCCTGGACTCTGCTTGGCCTCTTGGCCGCACCCCTGCTCCTCTCCGCCCTGCCCACCCGTGACACCATCGCCTTCGCCCCCGAAGAAGGCACCAGTGTCACCGTGACCTTTCTCACCACCAGCGAAATGACCCTCGATGACATGCAGATGCTGATGAACGGGGAAGAGAATGCGATGATGCCCAGCATAGAGGTGGACATGATCACCACCACGGAGTATCAGTTCACCGACGCCTATGAGCGCATGGCAAAAGGCCAGCCCGCGCGCCTCAAGCGCACCTACGACTCCATCCAGACTGCCATCAACGGCGAAACCACGATGGAGATGATGGGCGAAGAACAGTCGGAGGACCTCGCGGGCAGCGGTACCTCAGAGTTGGAAGGGGCATCGGTTCTCTTCAATTTGAAGGATGGGGAATACATCATGAGTTGGCCCGAAGGAGAAGAAGGCGATGACGAGCTGCTCGAAAATCTGCTGGAGGATGTCAGCCTGCGCCACATGCTGCCAGAGGGAGATGTCTCAGAAGGCGAGTCCTGGGACATCGACTTGTCCATCATGCTCGATCTGCTGGCACCCGGTGGCGATCTCGGCCTTGAGCTAGAAATGGAGGGAGGAGACAACGCTATGTCCATGGGCCCTGATACGGACATGATGAGCGATATCCGGGAAATGCTGGGCGGCAACATGGATGGCGCAATCACCGGCAAGCTCACGGGCTACCGCGATGTGGAAGGAGCCCGCGTGGCGGTCATTGAGATCGATATCGAAGTGGACTGCACCACCGATATGGTCGACATGATGCGTGAGAAGATCGAGGAGAGCCTGCCCCCGGAGGCTGGCGTCGAAGTTGATCTGAGTTCAGTAGATGTGAGCTATGTCATGGAGGGCGATGGCGAGCTCCTGTGGAACGCAAGCGCCGGACACATTGCTGGGGTGAGCCTCGAAATGGAAGTAGCCATGAGCATGGAAATGGCCATGGGCATGGACGCAGGTGGCCAACAGATGGACATGGAAATGGCGATGGAAATGTCCGGAACGACAGAGGTCACCGTCGAGGTAGAGTGACCAGAGCACCAGGGACACTTGAGTAACACTGGCCCCCGGAAGCTTGGCGCTTACGGGGGCCACTTCCTATGGGGCCAAGGGCGCACGCGAAGAGCATAATCAGCCCGCCATGACGCTTTCCCGCCTCCTGCCCCAACGGCCTTTTCCGCCCTATGCGTTCTTGCCGGGCAGGGATCCCCATCCCACCAGAGACCCGCGGGGACACTCCGCGGGCATAGAGGACGACTCGACTCCACAGGAGTTGACGGACATAGAAGACTGGTCGACCACTCCAGAGTATCTGTTCGGAATCGACCTCTACAACCACGGCTACCTGTGGGAAGCACACGAAGCCTGGGAAGCGCTCTGGCATCTGGCCAAGCCCGATCCACTACGGGCGGACTTCTTGCAGGGCCTGATTCAATGTACCGCGGCCACTCTCAAGGTGCGCATGGGCCAGCCCCAGGGCCTCGAAGCTCTGGCTCGCATGGGAACCGAACGCTTGGAGCGAGTTGCTCAACAAAGCGGGGGCGTTTACATGAGGCTCTCCGTGCAGGCATTCCTCGAAGCCTTCCGCGCCTTTGCTGCATCCCAGCCAAAAGACACGGAAACGCGGCCGATGATCCTGCTGGACGACTGAGCGGGCCAAACGGATGACAACTTGGGCAGATCTCAGGCCAGGTACTCTTCAAAAGCCTCGGCTGAAAATCCAACCAAGACCTTCTTGCCCAGCCGCATGGTGGGCGCACGCAAATTACCCGTGGGACCGAGCATGACCTTGGCCAATTCAGCGCCGGTCATTTTCTGCCTGGCTAGGTCAAAGGTCATCACCTTCTTGCCCTTGGCCACCACCAACTTGGTGGCATCTTTGAGCACGCCCTTCAAATCCTTGGCGCCGATCTTGTCCTTGGCTGCATTCACCGTCTCACGGATGGTGAGGGGCCGACCGTCCATCCAGTCGTCAGCCCGTGTGCAACTCGTTCAGCCCTTGCGGTGGTAATAGAAGTCAATGCGCTTTGCCATGGTGGCCAGAATGGGAACCAAAGAGCCAAAGCGCAAGAGTCCAGGAGCAGGGGGCTCCCTGACGCGAGTGTCCAGCCCTCAAGAACGGGCCTGACGCATGAACTCGTCCACCAGTGCTGAGACCACAGGCAACTGACCCTCCACGCTCAAGCTTTCGGCCGGAGGTACATGAAGGAAAAGCCCCGCAACCCCCAGATCCCTGCCCCTTTGCAAGGTATGAGAATAGACTCGCTCACACACATAGGCCCCCGCATCCTGGGACTGCTCCACATGTCGGGCTCCAGCTCCTCGCAAGGCAGCTCCGAGGGCCTCCAAATCCAGGGATGTGCGCAACACCTCCCCCTCTAGCCCCAGAGAGGAGACCGTGATCCCGTCATTGTCCGGCCGATCCCCGTGCAGGGTTCCCCGGGCCTGCTGCTCCAATCGAAAGCCCGGGCCCGGATGCACCCCCAGGCTCAGAATGCCCAGGGGGGGCTGCCCCAGATCCATGAGTTCCTGATCCAGCACCTCAGGCGCTCCGCAAAAGGTCACCGGCAACTCACAACCACGGCAATCAGGCCGCTGGCCCAGCAAGCGGGCCAGTTCCCCCGATGGGTTGTGCTCGACGCCCTCGAAGGGCCCAAAGCCGGTAATCAGAAGGGGCGCCCCCATAGCTGACAGAGTACTGCCTCGCGGGCATGGACGGGAGTGCAGCCCGCCCGTTACTCTCTGCCCAGTCAATCTCCCCCGGCTGGGGAGCAGATCCAGCCCCCGGCAAGAGACGCAAGCAATGAAGAACAAGGTCCTGATTGGGAATGGCCAAGGCTTTTGGGGCGACTCGATCCTGGGTCCCATACGCCTGCTGCGCGAGGGCCCCCTCGACTACTTGACCCTCGATTACCTGGCGGAGGTCACCATGTCGATCATGCAGAAACTCCGGCAGCGGGATCCGAAGGCAGGCTATGCCACGGATTTCGTGACCCTCATCGACCGAGTGCTGCCCGAGCTGCTGGAAAAAAAAGTGCGGGTAGTGGCCAATGCGGGCGGCGTCAATCCCCACGCCTGCAAAGATGCTCTGCTGGAGGTCTGCCGCAAGCACGGGGCCAAGGGCGTGCGCATCGCAGTGGTGGACGGGGACGACATACTGCCGAACCTGGACGACCTGATCGGAGGGGGTGAGGAATTCACCAACCTGGACACGGGTGCTCCCCTGGCGGATGTGCGTTCGCGCGTTACCAGCGCAAATGCTTACCTGGGGGCCTTCCCCATAGCCGAGGCCCTCAACGCCGGCGCGCAGATCGTAGTCACAGGTCGGGGCACGGACCCGGGGCTGGTCCTCGGACCCCTGATCCATGAGTTCAACTGGGGACAAGAAGACTGGCACAAGCTCGCCGCGGGAACGGTGGCGGGGCACATCGTCGAATGCGGCGCCCAATGCACAGGGGGCAACTTCACCGACTGGCGATCGATCTCCAATCTGTCAATGGTCGGTTACCCGGTGCTCGAAGTTGAACCCAGCGGGGACTTCTGTGTCACCAAACACGAGGGCACCGGCGGTCTGGTCAGCGTGGAAACCGTGACCCACCAGCTGGCCTACGAAATGGGCGACCCTGCGCGCTACCTGACACCGGATGTGATCGCTGACTTCACCAGCTTCCGCCTGAGCCAAGAGGGAGAGAACAGGGTGAGAGTGAGCGACACCCGGGGACTGCCAGCCACGGAGACCTACAAAGTTTCCATGAGCTACTCCGATGGCTGGAAAAGCGTAGGACAACTGACCATCAGCGGCCCCGACGCGTTGGCCAAGGCACGCCTGTGCGCCAAGATCGTCTGGGATCGATTGGCCTACGACGGTTGCCAGTACGAACCCCAAGAGCGACTCGAAGAATACGTGGGCGCAGGAGAGTGTCACGCTGGACTGCCAGGAGGCACCTCAGAAGATCCTCCTGAGGTAGTCTTGCGCTTGGGTGTCAAGGGCCCGGACAAGGCCAAAGTCATGCGCTTTGGTCCGGAGCTGGTTCCTCTGGTCACAAGCGGTCCCCCGGGAGTTACGGGTTTCGCTGGGGGACGTCCCAAGGCCCAGGAGATCATCGGCTACTGGCCCGCCCTGATGAAGAAGCAACTGATCCAACCCAATGTCACCGTCGTGACAAGTTAGCCCCATGCCTACCGTTCCCCTCCACCGCATTGCCCAAGCGCGCTCCGGCGACAAGGGAGAAGGCTCAAACGCCGGCATCTTGGCTCGCTCACAAACAGCCTACGCCTTCCTAGCTGAGACCCTGACCGAAGAACGCGTGCAAGAGTTCCTCAAAGAGATCAACCAAGGCGGCGTAACCCGATACCTGGCACCAAACATGCTTGTCTTGAACTTCCTGTTGGAGGACAGCTTGGGTGGTGGAGGCTCCGCTTCTCTCAAGACTGACGCCCAGGGCAAGACTCATGGCATTGGGCTCTTGCGCATGGAATTGGATGTACCCGATGAGGTGCTGAACGCGACCCCCGCCCCTCCCACTTGAATCATGGACTTGATCCTCGAACTGCACGAGAAGGCTCGACGCAAGAACAGCACCATAGTGCTGCCCGAAGCGTCCGACGAGCGCGTGGTGCAAGCGGCTGCTCGTCTGGCCAGCGAAGGCCTGGTACGACCGGTGCTGGTAGAAGCCCGTGGTATGACCGACCCGCCCTCAGGAGTGGAGACCGTGCGACCTTCATCGGATCCGCGCCTTGAGTCTTTTGCGGAGGCACTTTTTCAACGTCGAAAAGCCAAGGGCATGACAATTGAGGACGCCCGTGAGCGCATGCTCGATCCCCTTTGGTTCGGAGCCGCGCTGGTTGCCTCTGGTGAATGCGACGGGGGCGTATCCGGTTCCCTTTCATCCACCGCCAATGTCCTGCGCGCAGGCCTGGGAGTCATCGGTCTGACCCCCGGCCTGCACACGGTCTCTAGCAGCTTCCTGATGATCCGCGAGGATGAGGTCTTCACCTTCGCCGACTGTGGCGTGGTTCCGGACCCCAGCCCTGAACAATTGATGGACATTGCGCTCGCCTCCGCCGAAGCGCACCGCCGTCTGGCGGGAACCGCCCCGCGAGTGGCCCTCTTGTCCTTCTCCACCAAAGGATCCGCCGAGCACCCCATGGTGGACAAGATGACCGAAGCCACGGAACTGCTGCGCCAAAAAGCACCGCAACTCACCGTAGACGGAGAGCTGCAGCTGGATGCGGCCATCGTGCCGAAGGTAGCCGAGCGCAAGGCCCCGCGCTCGCCACTTGGGGGCCGCGCCAACGTCCTGATCTTCCCCGACCTGAATGCGGGCAACATGGCCTACAAGCTCGCACAGCGGCTGGCGGGCTTCACCGCTCTTGGTCCACTGGTGCAGGGCTTCCGTCGACCGTTCATGGACCTCTCCCGCGGCTGCGTCACGGAGGACATCGTGCATGTGGCCTGCATCGCGGCACTTCTTGGAGACTAGCCCGTGACCGCCAAGAGCTCGCCACCGCCTGCCCCCCTGTGGACACTCGATCTACACGGCGCTGGTCCCGCGCGCGCCTTGCAATTGGTGCAACAGGAAATCGCTTCACGCTACCCCCGGGGTCACAGCCCGGGCCTGATCATCACCGGTCGCGGCATTCACTCCGAAGGGGGAAAATCCCCTGTGAAGGCTATGGTCAAAAAGTTCCTGCACAGTGCCGAAGCCCGAACCATGGGCGTCAAGAATGTGCAGCCGGACGGGCAGGGGGGCGCCTTCCGAGTGGACCTCTACGCCCCTGGACAAGCACCCAAGCCAACTCCGGACCCCTGATCAGCCTGCCTCAGCAGAGGTACGGACAACTGGGGCTCGGATGAGTACCCTGTTGCCCAGCCATGGGAATGCGCAAGGTATACATCGCCTACACAGGCGGCACAGTGGGCATGCTGCCCACGGAACGGGGCCATGCCCCAGCCCCCGGGCAACTGGCAGAGTTGCTCGATCGCCTGCCACAGTTCCAGGCACCAGAAATGCCCGAGATCACTCTGCGCGAGTACAACCCCCTGCTCGACAGCGCAAACATGACCCCCGCCGACTGGGTGACGATCGGCGAAGATCTCAAAGCCCAGCAGGAAAACCACGACGGATTCTTGGTATTGCATGGCACGGATACCATGGCCTACACAGCCAGCGCTCTGTCTTTCCTGATGGAAGGACTTGAGAAACCGGTGATTCTGACTGGCTCGCAGATTCCCCTCTGCGAAACCCGCAGCGATGCGCTGGAGAACCTGACCACAGGCCTGCTGCTCATCGAACGCTACGCCCACCGCATGTGCGAGGTCTGCATTTGTTTCGGTGGCCGCTTGCTGCGAGGCAACCGAGCCAGCAAAACGGATGCAGAGGGCTTTGATGCCTTCGAGTCCCCTAACCATCCACTGCTGGGCACCATCGGCATCGACTTTGAACTGAATTGGAACATGTTGCGTCGTCCCCAAGCGCAAAGCCTGCCCCTCAGGGTGCGTCAACTGGGCGACACTTCTGTTGGCGCTTGTCGTTTGTACCCCGGCATGTCCGCGCACACGCTGGCGGCATTCTTGGACGGAGTCGAAGGCTGTGTGCTTGAATGCTACGGGGCCGGCAATGCCCCCAACCGGGACAAGAAGTTCATGGATGTGCTACGCAACGCTTGCGATGCAGGAACAGTGATCGTTGCTGTGCCCCAGCCCCTACGGGGCAGCGCGGCTCTGTCTCTGTATGCCACAGGACGCGCCCTGCTGGATGCGGGCGTGGTCAGCGGCTTTGACATGACCCCCGAAGCTGCCCTGACCAAGATGTCGTACCTCTTTGCCTGCACTTCGGATTCCACCGAGGTACGGCACATGATGCAGCAGGATCTGCGTGGGGAACTCACGCCCCTGACAAGCGAAAATGAATAACGGTCCAGCGAATGAAGCCACAGGACCACCTCGTCTGGCAATTGTGCTTGAGGGTGGTGGAGCTCGCGCCTCTTGGCAGGTGGGCGCCCTGCGCGGCCTTCTGAGAGAACTGCCTGAACTCTCGCCACGCATCATGGTCGGCATCAGTGCCGGAGCAATCAACGCTTCCAGCCTGGCGAATTCTGATCAACCCCTGCCTGCTGCGGTGGAAGAACTGGCAGAGCTCTGGCACGTACTGAAGGTGGAGCGGGTCTTCGAGGCCCACCCCATCGGCCTCATGAGCCGAGTGCTGCGCGTGGGCCTGCGCGTTGCCTTTGGCCTCAGCGCCAGACAGAATCCAATTCTGGGCATGGTCAACACGAATCCTCTGCGCGAGACCCTCAGCCACGGCCTGCACCCAGGACCCAGCGGTTCTCTGGACGGCGTACGCGCCAACATCGCCAACGGCCAGTTGGATTCCCTGGCTCTCCTGACCACGCGCTACCACACGGGCCAGACGATCTGCTTTTTTCAAGGAGGCGAGATCGGTGGCTGGAACCGACCGAATCGCAGGGGAATTGCCAGCGATCTGACTGTGGAGCACGTAATGGCCTCAGCGGCTCTGCCCCTTTTCTTTCCACCGATTCAGTTGAAAGAAGACTGGTACGGGGACGGAGGCGTGCGCTTGATCGCCCCTCTTGCTCCTGCGGTGCACCTGGGGGCCACCAAGATTCTGGCCCTCTCAACGCGCTACGCGCGCACCGACAGCGAAGCAGACGAACGCAGAGGCAAGGGTCCCCCCAGCCCGGCCCTGATCGCAGGCAACCTGTTCAACGCAATCTTCTTGGATTCCCTTGATCAGGATGCGGCCAACCTGCGGCGTTTGAACCGCTTGATCGAGAACCAATGCGATCCCCCAAGCAAACTGCGCGCCATTGATCTGGCCCTGATGCGACCTTCCGTGGACCTGGGACGCCTGGCATCACGATTCGAGCCCGACCTGCCCTGGTTCTTCCGACGCCTGCTGCGCAACCTGGGCACCAAGGGCGCCGACAGCCAGGACCTCCTGTCAACGGTGCTCTTCGATCCAGGCTATGTGAGCCTGTTGATGGAACTCGGCGAACAGGATGGTCGCAACAGCGCCCCGGAGATTGCCCGCAGTCTGGGACTCTAGAAACCACGGCGACCAAAGCCGGACCCAAGTCCTTCCACGCCAGGGCTTCGGTCACTATCCTTTCCAGCCACGACCCGCACCCCGATGCCATGACCAAGATCCTCTGCAAGAATTGCTGCCATCTGAAGACGGCCCCCTACCAGGCCCCACGAACGGGCTGCTGGCATCCCGACCACATGCAGACTATCCAAAAGGAGGCCTGGCTGGATGAACAGCAGGTGCCGGGCAACCACCATCAAATCAACCTGCGCAATGATTGCGCCAGCTTTGAAGCAGCGCCGGGAAAGGCCAGCCTCTGGCAGCGCTTTCGAGCCTTCGGAACCTAGCGCGCGGGACGGAGGTCCAGGTCGAAGTTGCGGCGCAACAGATTGCAGACGCCGTTCTCGCCGACGCAAACCGGGTAGAGCACATAGCCCGTCAGGTGGGGCACGGGGGGAGGGGCTTCCCCAGGTGGACCTGGAGCCGGTGCAACCAATTCAAAGTCCAGGCGCGGATTCTGATAGTCCGACTCGCCCACGGGGTGCAGGTCGATCCAGGAACTCCACGCTCGCCAGCCATCAGGCAGATCGATCCAGATCCCCAGGGGCCCACCCTCGGGTTCGATGCGCACATCCTCTGCGGGAAGGAGGCTCAGATGTACCCGGGAAGTCCCCGGAGCAACGCGCACATTGGGTCCAGCAAAACCCGTGTGGGGCGCCACCGCCCAGTGCAGAATCGCGCGCTGCTTCTCATCCAGTGGAATCCGCCCGAGAGGATCGGGGTTCTCTTTGATCACGGGCACGGGCAGGTCATAGCCACCCTTGGCTGTTTCGGCTCCTGAGAGCAGCACCTTCCAAGCTGCCGGCTTCAGGCCACGGGCAGCCAACTCTTTCCTCGCCAAGGGAACCCAATCGTAAAATGGGTAGGGCTTGTCCAGACGCGGCCCCCACTGCTGGATCCGTCGGCGCCAGATGTACTGGCCGGGATCAAGACTCAAGGCCCGGGACCAGGAATTGATCGCCCCTTGAAAACGGCCCTCGTTGGGTTGTTCACCAGCTCCCTGGCTGGGGCCCTCCAGGTCCAACAACAATCTCTGGGCTACCCCCGCGCGAAAGTGATCACGGGCCGTGGCGTTGGGGGCTCGGGCACGGTCCACGAGAGTCTGCACAGCGGCCCGCCGCCGGCTACACGATCCCGCGTCCATTCTTTGCCGATCCATCAGCAAGGTCGCCATGGCCGCCGGGGCAAATTCCCCCGGGTCGTCATCAGGGGTGATGGGTCCCCTGGCCCGGGCCAGATGAGGACCAAATTGCGCTGGTTGCTCCAACTCGGCCGTCGCCCCCCGCATACGCCCCATGACTTCCAGCAGGCCACCCTCTCCTTCAATTCTATTGGGATGCAGGCGATCCTCGAGAACCAACCCTCCAGGCTGCACGGCCAACACCTTCGGCACCAGCTTGACTTCAAGTTGGTTGAAAGGATCCCAAGCCACCGGCCATCCGATCCCCTGCCACTTGAGCCATAGGGCCGCGCGCTCCCGATGCTGCTCCTGCACTACCCCGATCACGCGCAATCTGCCCGCAGCCACCAGCTCTCTTGTCGCGGCATGCCACACGGGCACGTGCTTGCGACAACCAGCTCACCAGGAGGCAAAGGTGACCAACAGAATCGGCCGGGAATCCCCGGCCTCCCCGCGCAATCGCAGGGTGCCCTCGGTTCCCACCAAAGGCAGCTCCAAATCCGGCAGGACCTGTCCCTCGGCAGTACCCGTGGCTTGATCCTGACGAGCAGACAAGGGACCACAAAGCAAGAACACAATCAACGCCAAGGGTTGCAACGCCATGGACAGATCCTAGCCCCTTAGAAGGAGAGGTCCATCCCCTCTTGGGCTATCTCGCCCGCAGACCCAGCCCAAGCAGAGGTTCGATCTTCCTCAGGCGCGCTCGGTGCAGGACATAGGTCCCCGGACCGCAATCCAGGAGTACCTGCAGCCGATTCCCACGCTTCAGTTTGAAACCCAGGATCGGAACATGGAGAACCCTACGCCCGCCCAGATGGGCAACACACTGACTCGCATCGGCACTCTTGAGACCCCCAGGCCTGGAAGCCACTCCCACTTCAACGCCGCCGAACCCGGGCGCCACAAGGTCCAACTCCAGAATACAGTCCTGTTCCAACTCAGGCAGACCTTCCAGGAGCAAGGTCGCTGGCTTGACTCCCGCCTGGATTCTCCCTGGCTGCTCCAGGTCCTGGTGCACAACCTGCTCGCCAAGAACACGCCAGGTCCCTGGACTGCCAGACTCCAGGCTCCACCCACTCGACTCGCCCGCGGCAAAAGCCCGCTGCAAGTCTGCGGGTGTGCTTGTCATGAACTCGCTCGGAACCAGATCATCAAGAACGCGTTCCACGAACCAGTCCACAACCACTTCAGCTTGACTGGTCCTCATACGACCTCCGTCCAGAGAGTGCTCCCATACGGATCGCAGCCAGACATTCCTGCCTAGCAGGTCACGAATGCCACGGCCGTAGGAGTCATTGTTCATGTGGAAGCGGCGTTCCCCGTTCTTCCATTGACGACTGTGGCGCTTGTTGCGCAGCTTGATCCCGTTGTCAGGCTTCTGCACGGTCCACCATTCCAGATCACTGAAAGGGGCCAGCCCATCGAGATATAGCCTTGTAATCCAAGTATCCCCCACAGCCCGCTGTCCCTTTCGACGCACCCAGGGGGCACGCACTGGCTCAATGTCAAGCTCTGCCCGTAGCCAGGCCTCAGCCACGCGCTCGCCCCGGCCAGACCAGTGGGTGCCCGTTGGGTGCACCATGAAATCCCATTGTTCCTGACTGTCATGCGCCTTACCCGCCAACATGCGGGGCAGAAGATCACGCACCGTCACGCCTGCCTCGCGCAGGGCACTCATCAACTGATCTCTCCGTGAGGGGCCCACCCGAGCAAAGCGCTCGGGTATACGCTCGGGATAGATGCTCGGCTTGCCGGGCAAGAGACAGACAATGTACTTGGACCCACCCGCTTCAGCATTTTCCTTGCGGATTAAGAAGTTCTTCACCCAGTCCTGCAACAGGGCATCACTCATCGGTGCAGCGCCGCGCCAGTTGTCCAGGTGACGGCCATAGTCAAGGAAGAGCCAACCGCCCTTTCCACGCACCATCTCAGTGCCCGGAGCCTGCCCCAACACTCCCCAATGAAACAGGGACCTCAGTTGCAGAAGCGGTGTGCGCAATCCAAGACGATCCGAGTAGGCTTTCTCCGCCCAACCAGTCTTGTCCTTGATCGCCGCAGGGGCCTGCCATCCCTGAACAGGCCGCCGTTCTCGGCGCCGAAGTTCTTCGCCCCGTTGCTCCATGTCCACACCCAATGAACTCAGTCCCGGCAGCGCCAGCAGCAGCAGACAGGCCATGACAAGGATGCGATCCCCGTTGGTGCCCTCGAATTTGATCTGCTCACTCATGGATCTAGAAACGGAAATAGATGAAAGGAGTGCTCGTACCGCCCAAGCCCTCAGCCAGACTCAAGGCCAGAACCAGGAAAAGCGAAAGGTCCGCCACCACCAGCCAGCGACGGCGGGCAGAAGTGTTGATCTCCGCCAGGGTGCGCCGGGCCCAGGGAACCCAAGGCACGCTGGCCAGGGCTCCAAGCAACAATCCAAGAAACACCGCCGGAGTCATGAATCGCTCCAGGGTCCAGGGACTGTTGGAGGATCCAAAACCAAACAATGCGCCAAAGTAGGACCCGGCCTGCCCCATGGACTCACAGCGGAAGGGAACCCAGCCCAGGCAAACCGCCAGCAACAGCCAAAGGTGCTGGCAGGCCCGGGGCAGGCGCGTCAAGAAGCGTCCCAGGCCCACCCGTTCCATGACCAACAAAGCTCCATGCCAGGCTCCCCAAAGCACAAATGTCCAGGCCGCTCCGTGCCACAGGCCGCACAAGAGAAAAACCGCCACCAGATGGCAGCCCGTGCGTACCCGCCCGTGACGATTGCCCCCCAGGGGAATGTAGAGATAGTCTCGGAACCAACTGGAAAGAGACACATGCCAACGTCGCCAGAACTCGGTCACCGAACGACTTGAATAGGGGTGCAAGAAGTTCTCCAGGAATTCAAAGCCCAACATGCGCCCGATGCCAATGGCCATGTCGCTGTAGCCTGAGAAGTCCAGGTAGATCTGCAGTGAGTAACACGCCAGGCCCAGCCAGGCCAGGCCAAAACCCAACTCGCCGGGGGGCAGGTTGAAGGCCTGGTCAGCCACCGGAGCAATGCTGCCGGCCAACAGAACCTTCTTGCCCAAGCCCGTGGCAAAGCGACGAAATCCGTCCGCCACGCGCTGCAATTTGACCTCGCGCCCATCGATCTGAGTGGCCACATCCGCGTAGCGCACAATGGGACCCGCAATCAACTGGGGAAAGAGCGAAAGATACAGCGCAAATTTGAATGGACTGCGCTGAGGCTCAACCACACCGCGATGCACATCCACTAGATAGGAAAGTGCTTGGAAGGTAAAGAAACTGACTCCGATGGGCGGTCCCGTGGCTCCGTCGGAACGCAGCGCCAGGGCTAGGTCAGGAGTCTCCCCAAAGAGCCATGCCGAGTACTTGAAGAGCACCAGGAGTCCCACATCAAAGGCCACCCCCACGCCCAAGGCCCAGTGGGAAAGCAGAGTTCCCCTGCGGCCCACCAGCAGACCGAGCAAATGGTGCACCAAACCTGAAGCGGCCAGCACCGCCACCATGGGGCCTTCGCCCCAGGCATAGAACAACAGACTCGCGGCGAGCAGCACCCAGTTCCGGCCGCGCCTACCGGCGACCCAGGCCAACAGCACCACCAGGGGCAGGAATGCGGTCAGGAACAGAGGGGAATGGAAGAGCACGGCAGGGTCGACGGGGCGATGGCCCCGGGGTCAGATCATCGACAGATCCTCCTCGACGATCAAGAGTCCGGCTAGCCCAAGCCCGAATGCACCCGCGGCGCGAAGCTCAGGCCTTCAAGGACCCTTGACTCCAAGCCGGTCAGATATTCCAGCCGCAGTCCTGCTGCGGGACCAAAAAACTCCTCTGCCAGGCCCAAGAACAAGGCCCGGTGCTGGGCCTCGCTGGCACAGAAGCCATGAAAAAAAACTCGCAACTGCTCATCAGGATGATGATGGGAGAGCAGGTTCAAGCGCTCCAGGCTGCGGCCTTCGATCAGATGCGCGATCAAGAGACGGTCCAACAACATGGAAGTGCGGCCCTCGGAGGAACCCCGGTGCAAGCCGTCTGCATAGGGGCTGGGGGCTTGTTCCCCCAGTTGACCACCCCGAGCGCTCAGTTCAGCGTGCACAACGGCAAAGTGCTCCATCTCCTCGATCACCATGGGTGTGATCGCTTGCACCAGAGCGGGGTACTCGGGATTCTTGGCGATCAACACCTGACCCATTGCGGCCGCCTTCAATTCGCAGTGAGCATGATCGCTCAGCAGAGCGTGTTCATGGGGAGCGATACGCTCGACCCATTCCACCGGAGTGGCCCAACAAAGGTCGAGGCCCACTCAGTCGTCCTCGTTCTTCCCCGCGGGACGCCAGAGCACATCGCCCTCGCCGCCCTCCTGGCTCGCACTGTCGTGGTTCACTCGGCGCGCCAGGACGAACAGCAGGTCCGAAAGGCGGTTCAAGTACAGCAGCACTTTGGGATTGGACTGGGCGGCTTCATCGGGATCCCCAAACAGGGTCACCACCGAACGTTCCGCCCGCCGGCAGATCGTACGCGCCAGATGCAACCAGCCGGCGCCAAGGGTGCCTCCCGGCAAGATGAACGAAGTCAGATCCGGCAGGTCCTGATTGGCCTCATCGATCCAGCTCTCAAGACGCTCTACATAGGCCTCGCCGATGCGCGCCTCGCCCTCGGGATCCCCAGGTCGACAGAGGTCCGAGCCAACATCAAACAGGTCGTTTTGCACCTGGGCCAGGCGTTCGGCCCAGGGCTCGCTGAGCCCATGTGCAAGGGCCAGACCCAAAGCACTCGAGCACTCGTCCACATCTCCATAGGCTGCTACCCGCGCGCTGTCCTTGGGCACTCGCGTTCCATCGCCGAGAGCCGTGAAACCATCGTCGCCGGTTTTGGTGTAGATGCGGCCGAGGTGAACCATGGATGCAGCTTACGGGACCAGAGGGGCCGCGACTATTGGGAGTCCTCTCCCATGTCCCGGCGCTCCTTCAGTTCCTTCCGGCGCTGTCCCTTTTCATGGGTCACCAGCCCCAGGTCCGCAGGTGTCAGCTCGGAACCAAGATTCTTCAGGATCAGATGCCAGGCCTTGGCATCCCGATTCTCCAAAGGCGCCCGCAGCATGACCCGATCGATCATCTGGATCACCAGATCCGACGCCTCGGCGGAGCGCATGACCTTTTCCGCAAAGACCTCCTTCATGCGGCCGGCAAGAAAGTAGCGGCCCTCCTGATCCAGACGCTTGGAGCCCCGCTCACGCTCCCGATGTCCCTCCCCCACAAACAGATCCGAGAGTACCACGGTCACCGCCATGGCGAGATTCAGCGAAGTATGGGAAGCGCTGGTTCGAATGTGCACGAGTTCCGCGCACTGGTCCACTTCCCCGCGATCCAACCCGGTTTCCTCCGTGCCAAAGACCAGGGCCAGACACTCGTCGGGCGAACTGGCCACCTGCTCCAAATCCGGCGCAACCTTGCGCCAGTCCCGACGGTCGCGCAAGTCCCGCGGCCGGGCGGTGAAGCCCACCGCATGGTGAGTGTCCGCCAGGGCGTTCTTCAAGGTGTCATGCACCACGATTGCGCGCCTCGCTTCATCGGCCCCATGGGACATCTGCTGAAAATCCGGATGCACCAGACAACTCGGTCGCTTGGGCGCCACGAGGTGCAACTCGCAGGGACCGAAATTCTGGCAGGCTCGCAGAGCCATGCCCACATTCCTAGGCCCCTCAGGCCGACACAGGACGATTCGTTTCACTGGGATCTATGATCGCCGATTATTCGGCAGGTGGCAATGAATGGATGAAATCGCGGGCCTCGGAGGGCGCGGCAGCGAGGGGACCGAAGATGGGTTGAGGGGTGAGGTTCTCCAGGTGTACTGGACCAGATCCACTGACACCCCCCGCACCATCAAGCATCCCAAAGTGCGGCGGCAAGAGCAGCCGCACCTGGGACTCACTCCCCAAGAGCATGCCCGCGCTCTCGATCTCCCAGGGCGCAAGCCAGCGATCTCCCAAACGAATCGACAAAGCACACTCACGATTGGGAGGCAGTCCCAACTGAATCACCGCCGCGCCCGTGCCCTGCACGTGAATCGCCTCGGATCCAACTTGCTTGACCTGCAGGCCCTGATCCGCCGCCCACTCAAGGGGAAAGGGCTCACGCAAGCGTGCGGGATGGCGCACCATCCAGACCTCAAAGTCGCCCCCGGCAGGCAATTCCAAACGCGCCCAACCGCTGCCCTGGGTCAGACTCGGATGGGGTTCTTCGCCGGTCCAGGCCACCGGGTCCTGGGTCACAGAAAGCGCGGGCATCCCCGCCGACCAAGGTCCATTGGGCAGAGCCGTGTCAGCCCCCACATGCAGCACCCAATTCTGTGAGCGCGCCCCCCCGAGCATGTCCACCTGACCACCGGGCTCCAGGTGAGCTTGCCCACGCACGCCCTTGGCCGAGGCCGTGCTGCCCTCACCTTGCACCCGCGCTGATCTGAGGGTGCCCTCCATCACGCGCCAACGCAAATCAAGAGCCACGGGCGAACCACCAAGGCGCCAACCAAACACGGGCTTCTGCCTGAGGATCGAGCCCAGGACCGCCACGGGCCCCGGATTCGAAACCAGATCCTGCAGCTCGCCCTCCGCACTCCAAAGCACCTGCTCGGTCAAACGATATTCTTCCATCTGGAAAAAGCGACCAAAGGCCCCAAAGCGCACAAGCCCCGGGTCCTGCACCAGCACTCCTGCCCTGGGTTCATGGGGTCCACCGCCGAACAACTGACCTCGGCAGTACTTGGACAAACTCGCCAGATCAAAGACCCCGTGCAAGGTCCGCCCGGTCTTTGCATCCAAGCTGCCGACCCGCGCCACCACCCGCATCTGATCGGGCAGAAAAGCTGGTCGCACACGACCCTGGGGAGGAGCCAACGGCGCACCGCGCAGGGAGGTCACGCAAAGCAGCACGGACCGTCCGCGACCCAGGGCCCGCAGTTGTTCAAGCACCGCTGCCAGGGCCTGATCGATCGCCCCAAGCCGAGCCTCACGCAGACCCCGACGCCAGGCGAGATAGGGCTCGGAACCCCGAGCGCGTCCCAGGAGCGACTTGATCTCATCCAGGGCCCCTTCCGGATCGGTCCGGCCCAGGGCCAGAGCCTTCTGCACATGGGGCAGGCGCCCCAGGTGCGGCGCAAGATGATGCTCCAACCGGGCAATCGCAGCGGAGGGGTTCGGCCTACCCTCCTGGGCCATGTCCGAAAACTGCAACATCAAAAACACCGGCGCCGCAGCATCGGGCAGGCCGCGCAACTGATTGCTGCTCAAGGCCGCGATGTTGCTCGCACCCAGAAACGCCCGCGGATCAAGGATCGGGGCGGACCACTCCAAGAATCCCTGCCCAAAGCCACTGAGTTCATCCCGCAACTGAGGTGCGGCCACGCTGGCGAAAGACTGCCAGCCCTGGCGCGCGAGGTCTTCCGCCAGGGTTTGGGCCGAGGCGGGAAGTTTCTGCCCAAAGGGATCCCGCAGAGATGCGATGCCGTGCTCCTGGGCGCTCAGTCCAGTCAGCAAGGAAGCCATTGCGCTGTTGAGGCCACTGGCGCTGCCGATCATGGTCACGGGAGCCTGAGCGCGAGGCATCCACTCGCTCAGAAACGGCGCAACCTCTGACTCGGCCCAGGCGTCATCCAAACGCAAACCGTCCAGGGCCACCAGAATCAAGTCGGGCTTTCCAGTGGCAAGCGAAGGACCTTGTGCAACCGGCTCCTGGGTCTCCTCGGGTGCATCGGTCTCCAACTTCGCATCCCCACAAGCAGCAAGCCAAAGCCCGACCAACAAGACCCAACCAACCCTGCTTGCCGCACTCATGACTGATCCTCGAGCAGAGCCGCGAACTGGGCGGGATCCGGATTGCCGCCGGACACTATGGCGACCACCCGCAGTGGATGATCTCTGGCTGCAGGCAGCTCGTGCCGAGAATGCAGCTCAAGCGCCAGGGCCAGACTCGCCGCCCCGGCCACTTCCACGGTTTCCCCCGCGCGCGCCAGAACCTTCTGCGCGTGAAAAATAGGCGCATCCTCCAGGGTCAACATGCGATCCAGGGTCCTCTTCAAAATCGAAATATTCAAGGCGCCGCTGTCGGGGGGACATAGCCCCTGCACCTGGGTCTCGATTTCTTCAAGGGTCACCGGCACCCCCGCTTCCAGTCCCCGGCTCATGCTGGCGGCCCCTTGGGGCTCGACCCCCAGGATGCAGACATCCCAACCCAGGCTGCGGCGCAGGGCCAATGAAACCCCGGCAGCCAGACCGCCGCCCCCCACGGGAATCAGGACGCACTCCACGTCGGGCCATTGTTCCGCGATCTCCAAGCCCACGGTGCCCGCTCCCTCCACGGTTCCAGGGGCATCATAGGGATGCACGAGCACGAGACCATCCGCAACGAACTCGGCGCAGAGTTCTTCCGCCGCCATGCGTCCGGGGGCCAGATGCACTCTTGCCCCAGCCTCGCGGCATGCGGCAATCTTGTTGGGATAGGCGTCATCGGGCATGACGATCGTTGCTTGCACTCCGGCCTTGGCCGCTGCCCAGGACAGAGCCTTGCCATGGTTTCCTGATGAAGTGCAGACCACCCCCGCTGCGCGTTGCGCCTCGGTCAGACGCTGCATGTTGTTCCAAGCCCCACGAGCCTTGAAAGCCCCGACCACCTGACGGTTCTCCAGCTTGAGGCGCAACTCAATGCCCTCGCCCCCTTCAAAAGGCAGCAATTCCGTGCGCTCCACGACTCCCTCAAGTCGTTGCCGGGCCGCTTCAAAATCGATGGCGTCAAAAGCGCTCAGATCCCTTTCTTCAGCCATGCCCCCATCATGCCCAAGGAGGCCCCACTCAACATGCCCGTCTGCTGGTATTCTGCTCAGCAGCCCGGTCCCCCATGCCCCGCCTGCCCTTCACAGCCCGAAACCTCCTGGCACCCATGGAGGGCGTCACCGATCCCCTCTTTCGGCGACTGGTGCTCAATCTTCACAGCCCAGACGAGTTGGGAGGCACCTTCACCGAATTCCTGCGGGTTTCCAACCAGGCACGTACCGCGCGCACGATTCAAGAGCACCTGGGCCCCCAGGGTCCGATTCCCGTAGGGCTGCAACTCATGGGCAGCGCGAGCGAGGCCCTGGTCCAAACCGCGCGTACTGCCGTCGAAAGTGGAGTCAAGCTGATCGACCTGAACTTCGGCTGTCCTTCCAAGGGAGCCCTCAAGGGTTGCGCCGGTTCGTCCTTGCTCGACGATCCGGATAGTCTCGAAGGAGTCGTCACGGATATTCATGCCGCCGTGGGAGGGCAGGTTCCCGTAACCGCAAAACTTCGCGCAGGCGGAGAGGACGACGAGTTGCTCGAAGACCTGATCCGCGCCGCTTGCGCGGGCGGAGCCGCGATGGTCACCCTGCATGCCCGCACCCGCCGGGAAGCCTACGCCCCTCCTGCTCCCTGGGAGCGCCTGGCCCGCGCCGTCGCCGCCAGCAGCGTACCCCTCTGCGGCAATGGCGGCATCAACACACACCAGGACCTCGAACGCATGCGCAGCGAAACCGGTTGTCAATACGCCATGGTAGGCCGCGCGGCCTTGGGCAACCCATGGATTTTCTCCGGCCACGAACCTGACGCCGCCGAGTGCGCCGACTTCCTGCTCTCCTACGCTGACGGCCTGCTCGCCCGAGACGCTCCCCTACGTGGAACCGTCTCGCGACTCAAACAGCTCCTGCGCCACTGGTCCGTGGGCGGTATCGCCGATGGCCCAGACGGTCGCCGCAGTTGGTTGCAGGAGCGCGATCCAAACAAGGTGATGGATCGACTCCATGCCTTGCAGGCAGACCTACAACCCGCGCACCGCTTCGGCCAATAGGGCCGCGCCAAAACCAGACCCTCGCCCGGCAATCATCGCTGGGCCGGCCAGGTCCACATGGGCCCAGCGGGCTTTGGTTCCGTCCAGTTGCCAACGGATGAACTCGCCCGCGCAGGAGCTTTGGGCATTCATACGATCCTTGACCGAGTTCCGCATGTCTGCCACGGTGCTGACGAATTCTTTGCGGTGGAATTCCGGGGCATAGGGCAGAGGGTGTACCAATTCACCCGTATGGCGACCCGCTTGGACCAAGCTGTTCTCCAGGTCCTCATCATCGGACACCAGCCCGGCGTGCAAGCGGCCCGTGGCCACCAGTTGGGCCCCGGTCAGGGTGGCCGCATCGATGATGGTGTCAGCCTTGAGTTTGCGCGCGGCATAGCTCACCCCATCTGCCAGCACGAGACGACCCTCCGCATCCGTGTTGTTGATCTCCACCCGCAGCCCTGAGTGCAAGTCCAAGATATCGTCGTTCTTGAAAGCATCGGGGCCGATGGCGTTTTCTGCCATGCACAACAACGCGCTGACACGCTTCTTGATCCCCGAGCTGGCCAAGGTACGGAAGGCGCCAAGCACAGCCGCCGCACCTCCCATGTCGCCTTTCATGCCCACCATGCCGCCGCCCACCTTGAGAGACAGGCCGCCCGTGTCATAGGTCACGCCCTTGCCCACCAGGGCCACATGCCCCTTGGCATTCCTCGGCTTGTAGCTAAGGATCAACAGACGCGGTGGCGAGAGCGCACAGCGACCAACCCCATGGATTCCCCCGAGCCCGGCCTCCAGCAGTTTGTCTCCGATGATCGCACGCTTGGTCACCCCGGACAGGCCGCGCACAAGTTGCCAGGCGTCCTTCTGAAAACCAGCGGGATCCAGTTCTGTGGGCGGGGTGTCCACCATGCGCGCCGCATCCCGCAGAGAAACCACCGCCTGTTGAAGATACTTGCTCGTCGTAAGAACCTTGCCCTTGCGGTCGATAGCCAGGATCCCGAGACTCGCGCTCTTTTTCTTGGCCCCAGAACGGCCATTGTACAGGTGCAGGTTCCGTGCAAGAGCCAAGGTCGCCGCCTCTTGATGGGCGGGATCGTCCAACAGCAGCAGCACAGCGCCCTTACCCTTCTTGCCCGTATTGGAACGTGCCATGACTGTACGCACTGCCTCCGCACGGGAAGGGCTGTTGTGACGGGAGACCCTGTCAGGCAGCATGCCGATCGCAACCTTGCGTACGCTCCCAGCGCACAGACTGCCCGCAGCATTGCCTCGCCGACCGGCCTTGAGGTCGCTGGCCAGGTCTTTGCAACAGGCTCTGATCTCCTTGGGAAGAGTCGACAGCCCAGCGTTTCGCTTGGCTTTCAGAGTCGCCTCGCTGCCCACCACAAGAAGGTGATCGGTGCCGCGCAGGAGTGAATCGATGGTTCGGGGATATCGCAGGATCGTCATGGGAGGGGCAGCCTACAGAATGAATCTGCAGTCCGCGATGGCTCACACGACACCCATGCACATTGCTTGGATCAGATTGCCATGGGTCCCGCTCCTCGCTCCCTTGCCATTCGATTCACCCCACCCTTGAGTTTTTCCTCAATCACCGACGCCGCCCCCCCGGGGGGGCAAACCACCTCTCTATAATCGCCGGGCTCAAAACGAGCGAGCAAGGTCCATGAACACGTCCACCCAACCCTGGAATGCTGCCAGGAGCGAAGAGCTCTACAACATTTCCGCATGGGGCCAGCCCTTCTTCGGGGTCAGCCCCCAGGGCAACCTGACCGTGACCCCCGAGGGCCGCGAGGGGGGCAGCATCGATCTGCCCAAGCTGGTGGAACAAATCCGCCAGCGAGGCGTGAGTGCGCCGCTCCTGCTGCGCTTCGATGGCTTGCTTCGCGCACGGGTACGCCAGATCAACGCGGCCTTCAACCACGCCCGACGGGAATACGACTATCGCGCGCCCTACCGCGGGGTCTTTCCCATCAAGGTCAACCAGGAGCGCCATGTGGTGGAGGCTCTGCTCAAGGAAGGCCGCTCCTATGGCATGGGCCTGGAAGTGGGCTCAAAGCCCGAGCTGATCGCGGGCATTTCGATCCAGGCGGGCGAGGGCACACTGATGATCTGCAACGGGTACAAAGACCAGGAGTATGTGGAGATGGCCCTCCTGGCCTCGCACCTGGGCATCACCGCTGTCCTGGTGGTGGAGAAACTCACCGAACTCGACACGATTCTGACCGCGTCCGAACGCTTGGGCATCCAGCCGGTAATCGGGATTCGCAGCAAGTTGGCGCTACGCGGATCAGGACGCTGGCAGGATTCTTCCGGGGACCGTTCCAAATTCGGCTTGACCACACGGGAGATCGTGGCGGTTACCGAAACCCTTGAAGCACGGGGAATGCTCTCCTGCCTGCGCCTCTGCCACTTCCACATCGGCAGCCAGATCACCCAGATCCGTTCCCTCAAGCAAGCCCTGCGAGAAGCAACCAAGATCTTCGTGGGCCTGAATGAACTCGGCTGCCGCATAGATTGGTTCGATGTGGGAGGGGGCTTGGGGGTCAATTACGAAGGGGACGCGGTGGACAGCGACTCCACCATGAATTACTCCCTGCAGGAGTACGCCAACGATGTGGTCTGGAGCCTGGGGGAAGTCTGCCGCAAGCACAACATCACCCAGCCGACGATTGTTTCCGAGTCCGGCCGAGCCATCGCTGCCCATCACGCGGTGCTGGTAGCCGAGGTTGTGGGCGTTTCCTCCTTCGAGGACGGCCACGACCCCCAACCCCTGACGCTGGACGCACCTGATGTGGTGCGCGAGATGGCAGCGCTGGCAAGCGGACTTACCGAGGGCAACGCCCAGGAGCATTATCACGATGCCCTTGACCTGCGCGAAAAAGCGGGGCTGCTGTTCGAGACCGGCTTGCTCAACCTGGTGCAGCGCGGCCAGGTCGAAGAGCACTTCTGGCGGGCCGCCAACGGGGTGCTGAAAGTCGTACGCCAGATGGATGTGGTGCCCGAGGACATGCAAGGCCTGGAACTCACGCTTTCGGACACGTACTTCATCAATATGTCGATCTTCCAGTCCCTGCCGGACGCCTGGGCCATCGATCAGGTTTTTCCCGTGATGCCGATTCAACGGCTGAACGAGGAGCCCACCCGTCGCGCCACTCTGGCGGACTTGACTTGCGATTCTGACGGACGCATCGGACGCTTCTTGGATCAACAGGGCACCAAGGATGTGCTTGAGGTCCACTCTATAAAGGACTCCGAGCCCTATCACATGGGCTTCTTCCTGACGGGCGCCTACCAGGAGATTCTAGGAGACATGCACAACCTCTTCGGGGACACCAATGTGGTGCATGTGGACCTGGACGAGCGGGGCAGGCCGCGCCTCTCCAACATCCTGCGCGGGGACCGTGTCAAGGAAGTGCTTTCCTATGTAGAGTACTTTGAAGAGGACCTGCTACGCAGCCTGCGCGGACATGTGGAAGACGCTCTTGAAGCGGGCCGCATGACCTTTGAAGAATCCGGCGCATTTTGGGAACGCTACGAAGCGGGCCTGCGGGGGTACACCTATCTCACCCATCAAGACACTCCAGCTCCTGAACCCAAGGCCGCCCTGGCCCAACCAAAGCAACAACCATGAAGATTGAAGAAGGGGCGCTTGTGCGCCTGGAATACCAAGTGTTCGACGCCTCAGGCGAATTGTTCGAGTCCAGCGAAGAGGGCGGCCCGGTGGAGACCGTACTGGGCTCCGGCGAATTGCCCGCCGGCATCGAAAACGCTCTTGCGGGCCTCGACGTTGGCGCCGAGCTGAACCTGACCCTGGCTGGCGACGATGCTTTTGGCCAGATCGACCCCAGCCGCATCGAAACAGTGCCCAGGGCGGAGTTCCCCGAAGCCGACAACTTCACCGTGGGCGAGTCGGTGGAACTTGTATTCGAAGCGGAAGAAGGCGAATCAGCGGATGAGGTTCCCGACGACCCAATCACCGCATTGATCATCGAGATCAACCCCGAAGCGGTGGTGCTGGACTTCAACCACCCCCTTGCTGGCCAGGAAGTGCGCGTTGCCGTCAAGGTTCTGGCTTGCGAGACGGCATAGGATCGATCCTAGCCCTGCGGTCCTGTCTGCCCTGGCCACATGTGGCACCCACCACCCCTAGGCCAGGGGCGCCTCAACCCGTTCCGGGTCATGCGCAATCCCCAGGAATCTCTCCAGCAGATACCGCCCGGCATAGATCAACGGCGTGTCGATCGAGGCCAGCATCAGCTTGAAGAGGTAGACCATCCAGATCACCTGCGCGATGCGCGCAAAATCCCAACCGTTGTCCGGGCCAAAGCCCGTTCCGAAGTGCAGGAAGATTCCATTGACGATGATCGTGTCCACCAGCTGACTGACACCTGTGGAACAATTGTTGCGTAGCCACATGTGACCGCCTCGGGTCACGCGCCACCAGAAGTGGTACAGGCGCACATCAAACAACTGGGCTACCAGGTAGGCGCACATGGACGCCCCGAGCAGCACACCCGGATTGGCAAAGACTGCAGAAAAAGCATTCTGCATCTGATCCGCATCATCCAGTCCAAAACCGGTTTGGGTCCAGTAGGGGCTGGGGCTCAAGTGCACGGCCATCTGCAAGATGCCCAACATCATCAGGCTCATCACAAAGCCGAAGATGACCATCATGTTCGCCCGCCGCCTGCCCCAGATCTCGCTGACCAGGTCGGTCAACAGAAAGGTCAGGGGATAGGTCAAGATTCCCGATGTCAGGGTCTCGCCCTCGAAGAAATTCAGGGGTGTACAGATCAAGCCCAAAAAACCGCCCGTCGGCAATCCCAGGTCCACCACAAACAGCTTGGTGCCGATCACATTGGTCAAGACCAGGGCCACCACGAACAAAGCCGCCATGAAGGCATAAGTGGCCTCTCCCCTGGGGAAAGGCCTGCTTGCTTCGTGAGAGGGTACGGCCATGCACGATCATCCTCGCTTGCTGGAGGGTCTGACGCAAGGATCGCACACCCGCCCGGCTCGCAAGTCCAAACGAGATCCTGCAAGACGATCTACCCCCGCTCCTCTGGATCGATCCTCCCCCCCGGGCTGGTTAGAATCGCCCACCCATGAAGGTCATCGAACAACTCCGGCTGCTCTCGGACGAGCGCTTCCTTTGCATTTACGAAGCGCTCGTGCGCGATGGTTTTGGTCCCCTCGACGGTGAAGTGGCCAAGGCCTTGAAGTTCCGGCCCCAGGCGATCGTCAAGATTCCCATGGCCAAGCGGGCCCAGCGGGCGCGGCGGATTCTCGACGGCGAAGCCAATGCGGAAATGTGCTACGAGTTGTTTGGCACCTATCTCTTCACCAAGCACAAGCAGTTAGTGCTCGACTTTCTCGATGGCGTAGGCGTGGAGCACGACAAGGGCATGATCTCGAATGTGACCGAAGCCCTGCCGGATCCCGCCAAGCTGAGCGCTGCCCTGACGGAGTTGGATCAAAAATACAAGGCGGAAGATGTGACCTTGTACCTGTCCCTCTGCAGCGAACAATGGCCTTCCGTGCCCGAGGTCGAAGCCGCCTGGCGCAAGCGACTGGAAAGCTGAAGCTGATTCTACCGAGCCCTGGCGAAGAAATCAGTCCTTCGCCCGCTCGATGAAGCGCCCGTCACGGGTATCCACCCGGATGCGCTCACCGGCCTCCACATAGGGCGGCACTTGCACGCTGAAACCAGTGTCACAAGTAGCCGGCTTGAGTTGCGCTTGGGCCGAGGCCCCCTTGATGGTGGGATCACACTCGGCCACTGTCAGGGTCACGGCCAAAGGCATCTGAATACCCACCACGTTGTTGTCGATCAGAACAGCCTGTATACCCTCGATGCCATCTGAGATGTAGCCCTCGTCGCCGCCCATGTTGTCGCTGGCCAGATCGAACTGCTCATAGGTCTCATCATCCATGAAGTACCAGCTGCTGCCGTCGTTGTAGAGGTAGCTGCAGGGATGGCGCTCCATATCGACCTCTTCAAACTTCTCCCCGGAACGAATCGACTCGTTCAGGATCTGGCCCGTGAGCAGATTGCGCAGCTTGGTTTTGAAGATCGAGTTGGCGCCCCGAGCGGTCGGGGTTGAGACCGTATAGGAGACGATGACGCAGGGATCACCCTTGTAGACAAGGCAAACGCTCTTCTTGAAGTTGCTGGTGTCGATCATGGAAGGGCCATTCTAGCGAGGCCCCATCCCGTTTCATCCCCTCGGGTCGCAGTTTCCTGGATTGGTGTCTTGGGAGCGAGCGCCTTGGTATTCAAGCCTTGCGAGCCACGAGCTTGCGAGGCAGAACCTGACAGCGGGTACAGACATGCGTCCCCCGCTGGGCCACCAGCATCTTGATCAGCCGTCTTCCACAGGAACGACAGGGCAGTCCATCGCGACCATAGACCTGGAACTGATCCTGGTAGGCCCCGGGGTTGCCTTCAGGGGTTACATAGAAACCATCAAAGGAGGACCCCTCGCGCTCGATCGCCTCGCCCAGAATACGCTGAATGGCCTGATGCAATTCTCGCGCGCGGGCCTTCGAAACCCTGTCGCTTGGGGTCAAGGGGTGCAAACGCGCCGCGTGCAGGGCCTCGTCCACATAGATGTTGCCCAGTCCCGCAATGAAGCTCTGATCCAAGAGGAGCGCTTTCAACTGGCGCCTGCGGCGAGCGAGAGCCCCATGCAACCATTCCGCAGTGAACCCATGGGAAAGGGGCTCAGGTCCCAGATGCGCCAGATCCTCAGCGGGGGTTGCCGTCCAGACAAAGCGCCCGAACTTGCGCACATCGACAAAGTGCAGCACCCCCCGGTCCAGTTCCAGCGAAACCCGGCGCCACCCGGGGGCGGCTGCCCCGCGCCTCCCGAGCAAGAGCCGCCCGCTCATGCGCAGGTGGATCAGGATGCTGCCCGCAGCTTCGTACCCGGTTCGCGCGCTCCCGCGCTCAAGATCCAAGCGAATGTATTTGGCTCTGCGCCGGGCCTGAGCAATGCGCGCACCCAGCACCAAGGAAGAAAACTCATGCTCCCCAAGCCCCCCGAGGGTGCGCGGCCAGCAGACTTCAACGCCCCGAATCGTGCGTCCCAAGATGCCAGGACGCACCAGGCGCAAGGTCGTTTCAACTTCAGGTAGTTCAGGCACTGTAGGGCCCCTCAGTGGGAGCGATCCGCCGCCTCGCCCACCCGGTCGGTGACATACTCCACCGCCACCCAGATGCGCATGCTGATGGGCAATACCAGATAGCTGAAGAGCACCACCAAAGGCAGGCCCAGGGCGATCGAGGACAGGGTGTCCAGGTCGGTCAGGAAAAACACAGCCAACACCAGCAGCACGGTAAAGATCTCGGTGATGATCGCTGTCAGATACATCTGTCCGGTCATTGCTCCAGCTTCCTTGCGATAACAGAGTCCACACACCGAGCAAGAAGTCCGCAGCCTGAAGCGCGACTCCTGCAACTCCCCCAGGCCACAACGGGGGCAGCGACGCAAGAACGCACGGCGCATGGCTCCGGGGATGGAGGGAGCAGCAAAGGCGGGCCCTGTACTCTCAGGATTGGACATGGCCAGCATTCTAACCCGTAATTGGTTCCCCGGACTGTTCCCGGGACTTCCCTGGGAATGCTCCGGTGAAAACCCCAGTCAGGCCAACCTATACTGCAAGCGAGAAGAGAGCGCCTGTGAATCAAGGCCTGCAGTGACGCAAGGCTGCGTCCCCGGCAGATCCCCAAGCGTGCGAACTCAATCACCCGGACCGCATCTTCCCCAACCTCCCCCACCGTGAAGCGACTCCCCAAGGCACGACTCCTCTCCCTGCTGGTGTGCGCCAGCCTCTTCGCCTGCAGCAACCCCCAGGCCAGTGAAGGGGTCCTGGTCAAGACCTATGGCTCGGTGATCAACGCCGCCCCCGGCACGGCCTGGCAAGCAACACGCACTGTCTTCCAGGAACTCTCTGGTGGTCAAGCCAGCTTCACCAGCAACCCCCGCCTGGCCCGCATGACCTACCAAGGGGCAGATGTAACCGTCGAATGCGTGCTACACAGCTCCGGCGGTTCGGTCCTTCGAGTCAGTTCCCAGCGCCAGGGACAGGAAGCGCGGGCAGTGGGTGACGCAGTGCTGCTCAAGATTCAAAGCGCACTTCTTGCCCGGCGCTGAGAGGGTCAGGGTGCAGGCGGGACACAACCTGATCTTCAAGACTTGAGCTCGCGTGAGTGTTCGTAGGGCAGGTCAGCGGCTGATTCTGATGCCCATCACTCCCGGAACAGCCCCTGGACCGAGACCGCAAAGTCGTTGACGGTCCAAGCCAGCTGAAGTTCCACAATCATCAACAATCGGATTCCGCCGGACGATGGGAGATGCGCCTCGGCTGTCCCTGGGGCTTCCCCGGCGGATGAATGTCCGGGTCCTGTTGGAATCCTTTTGAAAGTGCGCCGGTTGAGATCCCAATACCTAGGCAGCCCCGTGCTTTACTGGTTCAATGGGGCAGTCCTATGCCTTCTTGGTTCCGAATCCTCCTGCGCCCCCTGCCCCTGTTGGCCGTTGGCTGTGCCCTGTTCCTGCTCACCGTTGTGCTTGGAGAGACGATTGTGGTGGTTCAGAATGTGAGCAAGTGGGCCTCACCCTTGAGGGAATTGGCGTGGCTGGGCCTTGGTCTTGCGGCGCTCGGGGGCGGTTGGCTGGTGTGGCGGGAAACCAGGAGCTACCTGAGTTTGCAGCGCATCGGGAAGCTCAAAAGGGCCTTGGTGGCTGAGGGACTCAAGCCGGCCGTGGTTTCGCGGGACATCCGGCGTTGGCTAGCGGACCTGGAGCGTGTGCACGGGGAATCCTTAGCAGAAGCACTCTCCGCAACACGTGCAGACCTCGCGGGCCAGCAGTCCGTGGCTCATCTGCGGAGTAGTCTGGAAGAGTGTCTCTTGCCTGAACTCGATTTGCGCGTGGAACGGGAGATTCGCCATAGTGCCTTGCGGCTTGGCCTGGCTTCCAGCCTGTTCACTATGCCCTTGGTCGATGGATTGTTGACACTCGGTTTTTCACTGCGTTTGGTGCGCCGTGTGGCAGAGCTCCATGGGGGCCGGCCGGGGGTTGCGGGAACCTCGCGTTTGCTTCTTGAAGTGTTCGTGGCTGCCTTAGGGGCAGACCTATCCCAGCATGCATCGGATGCTCTCTCAGCCAAGGTCGGATCCCTGGCGGCGGCGGCGGGCCAGGGACTGGTGAGCGCCACCCTCCTGGTGCGAGTGGGTCTTTGGGCACAAGCGGTTTGCCGACCCGTGGATCGGGAACGTTCCAGCGTGGGAGCGTTCGTGGCCCGCGGTGCTGCCCAGGGAATCAAGAAGAGCGTGCGCGGAGGCGTGCATCGGGCCATGGGGATTTTGCGGCAGGAAAATCCTTAAGGCTTCCGCGTTAGGACTTCTTGCTCAAGTTGGGGCCGCCTCCCTTTCCCAAGGAGTCGGAATGCCGAAAGGCTGTGGATTCAGACCAAGGTCGAAGATCAACTCTTCCAGGGCAATGCCACGCACCGGGATTGGCCACGCAGCCCAAAGGGCGGGACGGGGCCGGCGAACACCGTCCCCATGAGAAGGGTCAGGATGATAGGACGAGACTCGGTCCAGACCGACGACTCGGCCTAGAGACCCTTTGAACTCCTTATCCTGGACCGAGATTGCAAAGTCGTTGACGGTCCAAGTCTGGTGGAGTTCCATCAAAATCAACAATCCAATTCCGCCGGATCCATGCGACGTGCATGGAACCGACAGCCTCCCCCCGACCACATCGCTAACCTACGGGAGCCCGCACAGCAGCAATCGAAGCCGCTGCCAAGAACGCCAACAAGAAAGCAACAATGCCCACGCCGTTTCTGATCCTGCTACCCCTTCTTGCTGTCCCGGCCCTAGCGCAGGAGAAGGTCATGGACTCCACCGAAAGTCCCCCACAGACCGAGCAATCCCCCCAACGCAAGGGACTGCTCCCACTTCGCAAGCATGGTGGAGCACTTGATGAGCGGGCTTTTCTGAGTGGAGACTGGGGAGGCAGGCGCGATCAACTGACTGAAGCCGGCATCCGTTACGACGTCATCTGGACACAGGTGCTCCAGAACGTGGCGAGTGGCGGAGCGAATCAGTCCAGCGAGTATGGGGGCAAGTTGGATATCCCTATCAACTTTGATCTCGACCGCATGGGAGTCCTCCCCGGAGCAATCTTCACCTTCCGCACCGAATCGAAGCACGGAGGCTCCGTGAATCGCGACACCCGCGTACTGCTCGCTGCCAACGACGTACATTTCTTTCCCCAGACGGATGGAGAAGAGAATCTGCTGCTGGCCATCACCGAATTCCGCTACACGCAGTTCCTGTCAAAGCAGCTGGGACTGTTTCTGGGCAAGATCATCACTCTGGGCGGCGACGTCAACGAATTCGCGGGAGGCCGAGGTGATACCCAATTCCTCTCACACTCCTTCCTGGCTTCCTCTGTCACTGCGATCATGAACCCCTACAGCGCACCCGGCGCGGGCATGTTCTGGATGCCGAACGAAGATGTCACCGTGACCAGTTCGATCTACACCAGCAATGATGCCTCCACAAGCAATGGCTTTGATGAACTCGACGAGGGTCTGACCTGGTCGACAGCCATTCGCAACCAGTATCAACTCAATGCTCTCCCGGGCGGCATGAATCTGGCCTTCCAATATGCCTTCGACGGTGACTTCACGGACATTCAGGGGCAGTTCGTAGACGCTGGTGTCCTCAATGTGCCGTCCAACTCCGAGAGCTGGAATGCCTTCTGGAACATCTGGCAGTACCTCTCTGTGGATGAACCCGCCGGAAAACGGGTCGATGTCACCAATGGGCGTACGGACCTGCGAGGAACCGGTTTCTTTGCTCGCGCGGGTCTGGCCGACAAGGACACCAACCCCGTCGAATGGTCGCTGAGTTTGGGACTCGCGGGCCGCGGGCTCCATTCGGGCCGGCCTGACGACACATTTGGAATCGGATATGCGCGCTCGCAGATTCGCGAAAACCTCCTGACGAACTCGTTTCTGGTTGACGACACCAGCCAACGCTGGGAGGCCTACTACAGCTTCGCGCTCACGCCTTCAGTCGGACTGACGTTGAGCGCTCAGATTCTCGACCCCCTGCTCGAAACCGTGGAGACGGCAACCGTCTTCGGTGTGCGGCTACGCACCTCATTCTGATTCACTACCTGCAAGATTCTTGAAATGAACAAGACCTTCATCATTGGCTTTGCCCTCGCCCTCTTCTGCTCTAGTTGCCAGGAGCACGAGGTCATCGCACAGGCCGCCGATGGTTCCGTGCTGCCTTTTCCCCAGGTTCCTTCGGCCAGCATTGCCAAACCACGCCTGCAGGATTCCACTCACAAGCGCCGGGTCGTCCCAGATCGGCTGCCTGAGGACGCGCCCAACATCGTCATTATCCTGATGGACGACTGCGGCTTCGGCACGGCAGAAACGTTCGGCGGCTTCGCTCACACGCCGACACTGAACAAGATTTCGGAAGAGGGCATCAGGTACAACCGCTTCCATACCACATCGATCTGTTCCCCGAGCCGCGCGAGCTTGCTGACCGGGCGCAATCACCAACGGGTTGGGTCCGGCACAATTGCGGAGCGCGCGGTTGACTGGGACGGCTACACCGGGATCATCCCCAAGACCGCCGCAACTCTGCCGGAGGTGCTGCGGCAGTACGGCTACAACACTTCTGCCTTCGGGAAGTGGCACAACACGCCGGCTGACCAGACCACAGCCATGGGTCCCTTTGATTTCTGGCCCACTGGCTACGGGTTTGAGTACTTCTATGGGTTCCTCGCGGGAGAGACTTCCCAGTGGGAGCCTCGCCTGGTCGAGAACACCACGCACATCGAACCACCGCACGCGACACACCTGACGGAATTGCTGGCGGATCGCGCAATCGACTGGTTGCACGAACATCGCTCGCTTGCCCCGGACAAGCCATTCTTCATGTACTGGGCTCCTGGAGCAGTGCACGGACCACACCATGTGGCCAAGGAGTGGTCCGACAAATACAAGGGCAAGTTCGACCAGGGCTGGGATGTGCTGCGCGAGGAGATCTTCGCACGGCAAAAGGAGCTTGGATTTGTTCCTGAGGGGACGCAGTTGACTCCTCGTGCTGAATCGATGGCCGCCTGGGACAGCATCCCGGAATCCGAGCGCGCCTTCCAATCACGCCTGATGGAGATCTTTGCGGGCTACCTCGAACACACTGACACGCAAATCGGTCGCCTGATTGCCAGCATGGAAGAACTGGGCCAGCGAGAGAACACCATCATGTTCTTCATCTGGGGCGACAACGGCTCTTCGGCAGAAGGTCAGAACGGATCCATCAGCGAGTTGCTGGCACAGAACCAGATCCCGAACACGGTCGAACAGCAAATCGCCGCCTTGGAAGAACTGGGCGGCCTGCCCGCGCTCGGTACCTATGTCACCGACAACATGTATCACGCCGGCTGGGCCTGGGCAGGAAGCACCCCCTTCCGGCACACAAAACTCGTCGCCTCCCATTTCGGTGGCACCCGAAACCCGCTGGTCGTCTCCTGGCCCGACAAGATCAAGCCAGATCAAGCAGTTCGTTCCCAGTTCTATCATGTCAATGACATTGCCCCCACTGTCTACGACATCCTGAGCATCCCCCATCCAAAGATTGTCAACGGAGCCAAGCAGGAACCCATTGATGGAGTCAGCATGGCTGCATCATTTTTTGATGCCGATGCACCCGAGAACAAACCTGTCCAGTACTTCGCCAACAATGGCAGCCGAGGAATCTACGCCCGCGGATGGTACGCCTGTACCTTTGGCCCCTTGATCCCCTGGCAGAACGCGCAGAAAGGCCTCGCGGAATGGGACTCGCAAACAGACCCGTGGGAGCTCTACGACCTTCGAAAGGATTTCTCCCAGGCGACTGACCTGGCACTTGAGCAGCCCGAGAAACTCGAGTGGATGAAGGAACTGTTCCTGTCTGAAGCCAAGCAGAACAAGGCCTTCCCCATCGGCGCAGGCAACTGGCTGCGCATACACCCGGAAGACGCTATAAGCTCGCCCTACACCAACTGGACCTTCGACTCGCGGACCACGCGGGTACCTGAAATGATCGCTCCGCCAGTTGGCAAGCACAGCAACGTGGTCCGCATCGAAGCCGAACTCGATGAGAACGCAAATGGTGTGCTCTATGCCCTAGGTGGCAGCGGCGGAGGCCTGAGCTGCTATATGGACGATGGGTATCTTTGCTTTGAATACAACCTGATGATCATCTATCGAGCCCTTGCAAGGTCTGCTGAAAAAGTCCCCGCTGGCAAGCACACGATCGTGGTCGATACCCGCCTCAAGGCCGAGTTCCCCGGATCTGAGGCCGACATCGTTCTGTCCATTGATGGAAACGAGGTCGCCAGGACATCCACAAGCATGACCGTGCCCGGACTATTCAATGCAAGCGAGAGCTTCGACGTGGGGATCGATCTCGGTTCCCCGGTTGCCCGCGATTATTTCGAACGGGCCCCGTTCCCGTTCACTGGCAAAATCGAACAGGTCACCATCGCTCTGAGCAGTTCAGACAAATGAACCAACGAACAACAACCATGAAACCCATCACTCTTCTATCAGTTTTACTGGCCGCAAGCTTGCTGACTCCAAGCTTCGGTCAATCGTTCGATCGCTCAGTCCGCAAGGTGGACAACAGGGAACCATCCATTCCCCGCCCTCAGCAGGAAGCACAGGTGGCAGAGAAGCTTGCAAACCTGCGCAAGAAAACGGGCAAGCGACCCAACATCGTCTGGATCGTGGTGGACGACATGGGCTATGGGGACCCTGGCTGCTATGGCGGCGGTGAAATAGCTGGAGCAGCAACGCCCCACCTCGACACCCTGGCCAATGATGGCCTGAGGTTGACATCGTGCTATGCACAACAAACCTGCACTCCGACGCGCTCGGCCATCTTGACCGGACGGCTCCCCATCCGCACAGGCCTGACCCGTCCAATCCTTGCGGGTGACAAAGTCACCAAGAACCCCTGGGCCGATGAAATCAGCCTGGCCACCCTGCTGGGAAACTCGGGCTACACGACCGTCCTCACCGGCAAGTGGCATGTGGGAGAAGCCGTAGGGATGCGCCCACACGACGTGGGCTTCGACGAATTCTATGGCTACTATCCAGCACAGAAAGAGATTTCACAACGCGTCGATGGACGTCGCTATCCTGAACTTGTCCTGGACCCTCTCAAGATGGCTGCCTTCGAGGGACTGGGAATCGGACACCACCTTGTTCACGGGTTCAAGGGTGGGCGTACCGAGGAGATCAGTTCAGTCGAGTCCACCGAGGACATGGGCCGCGCTGACCAGGTACTGACAGATTTTTCGATCGCGAAGATCAAGGAGTTGGCGGCAAAGGACAAGCCCTTCTTCCTTGAGCACTGCTTTATGAAAGTTCACTGCGACAACTACGCCAATCCGGATCTGGCGGGTCTCAGCGCAAGCAAGTATCCCTACAAGGACGCGATAGTCGAAGTTGACCTCCATGTGGGTGCCCTGCGCGCCGCCCTTGAGGAAGCCGGTGTCCTCGAGAATACCCTCATCTTCTTCACCTCAGACAACGGGCCCCAGATGGACGCCTGGCCGGACGCTGGCTACACCCCCTTTCGGGGCGCCAAGGGCACGACCTTCGAGGGTGGCGTGCGCGTTCCTGGCATCGCCTATTGGAAGGGCATGATCGCCCCCGGCCGGGTCAGTGATGATCTCTTCGACCTGCTTGATCTGTTCGGAACCGCTCTGAACCTTGCTGGCGTGTCGACCGATACCCTGCCCGACGACCGCTACTACGACTTCATCGATCAGACCTCATTCCTGCTGCACGACAACGGTCGATCCCAGCGGGAAGCGGTCTACTTCTGGTGGGGTTCCGAACTGATGGCCTGCCGCATGCGGCAGTTCAAGGCTCATATCAAAGTAGTCATACCACAAGCGACCCACAAGTACATAGACCTCGCGAGTGTCATGGATGTCGGACTTGCCCCCTGGTTGTTCGATCTCTATCTCGACCCCAAAGAGGAAATGACCGTCGGGCACCGACTGAGTCCCTGGCTTGCAACCGTCGCCGGCAAACTGACAGCGCACGGTGGTACATTCAGAAAGTACCCACCGAAGAACATTGGCCTCTAGTCCGGGGTCATCTTGAACGGCGGCCCCATGCGAACTCTGATCCTTCCCCTGGCGCTTGCGGTCCTGAGCGGTGCTTCCGGTCAGGAGCCCGCTGCGCGGCCCAACCTGGTCGTCATCATGGCCGACGACATGGGGTTCAGCGACATCGGCTGTTTTGGCGGCGAGATCTCGACGCCCCACCTCGACCGCCTTGCTGCCAACGGAGTACGCCTCACCCAGTTCTACAACACCGGCCGCTGTTGTCCGACGCGCGCCGCGCTGCTGACGGGACGCTACGCGCAACAGGCCGGCGTGGGCTGGATGACCAGCGAAGGCCGTCAGCGAGGACAGGATCTCGGATACCCCGGCTACAGCGGCGAGTTGAACCGCAGTTCGCTCACCTTCGCGGAGGTGTTGGCGGGCGCGGGCTACCGGACCCTGATGGCGGGCAAGTGGCATGTGGGCACCTTTGCCGGCATGTGGCCCATGGACCGCGGCTTCGAGCGTTACTTTGGAATCATCCGGGGCGGCAGCAATCACTTCAAGCCGCTCCCCGACAAGCTCTTGATGGAGGGCCGGCGACCGATCACACCCCCGGAGGATTTCTACACTTCTGATTCCTTCAGCGACCGTGCGATCTCCTATGTGCGCGAATCGAACCAGCGCAGCGACGACCCCTTCGTGCTCTATCTGGCCTTCACCGCTCCGCACTGGCCCATGCACGCGCCGCCCGAGGACATCGAACGCTACAGGGGCCGGTATGACACGGGCTGGGAACCCGTCCGCAAAGGCCGCTTTGAACGCATGCAGGAGTTNGGCATCCTGCCCCCCGGCANCANGCTCTCGCNCCTNGATGTAAAACCCTGGGACGANACAGATCCTGAGCGCCGCGAGGCNCTGGCTTTGCGCATGGCGATCTACGCCGCCATGGTCGACCGCATCGATCAGAATGTGGGGCGCCTGGTCGCGACGCTTGAGGAACTGGATCTGCTCGACAACACGCTGATCCTGTTTTTTGCCGACAACGGGGGCTGCGCGGAGGGTGGCTTGATGGGCGGCAGCCCGGACGAAATGGTCGGCGGTCGCGAGGGCTACTTCTTGACCTATGGCAAGGGTTGGGCCAACGCCTCCAACACACCCTTCCGCATGTACAAGCACTGGGTGCACGAGGGCGGAATCTCCTCGCCCTTCATCGCGCACTGGCCCGCCGGTATCGAAGCCAAGGGGGCGATCCACCATGAACCCTGTCACCTGATCGACATCGCCCCGACCCTCTACGAGTTGGCAGGAGCCCACTACCCCAGCAACCACGGCGGCCACGAAATCGGCGGCCTTGAAGGCGTCTCCCTCCTCCCGGCCCTGCGCGGCGAAGCCCTCGTGCGGCCCGCTCCGATTTTTTTCGAGCACGAAGGAAACCGGGCCGTGCGCACGGGCCAGTGGAAGCTCGTCTCCCGGCACGGAAAGCCCTGGGAACTCTACAACCTCTCGAAAGACCGCAGCGAGACGAGCGACCTGGCCGCGAAGCTTCCCGAACGCGTGGCCAGCCTGAGCAACTCCTATGAGTCCTGGGCCGAACGCTGCGGTGTCCGTCCCTGGCCGGTCAAGCGCAGGCAGGGTTTCAAGCCGCCCCAGTATCCCTACCCCCTGACCGCGCCCCAATTGGAAAAGGTCGACGCAACCCGCAAGCAATGATGAAGCTCCAGCACCTCTTAACCTGTCTCCTTCCGATTGTCTGCCTGAGCGGCACCTCCGCAGAGCCCAGCGATGCGGATCATCCGAATGTAATCGTCATCATCACGGACGATCAGGGCTGGGCGGACATCGGCTACAACAACCCCGCGGTCTACACGCCCAATCTGGATCGACTCGCCAGGGAAGGCGCCACGCTGGTCAACAACTATGTCATGCCACAGTGCACGCCGACCCGAGTCGCGCTCATGACCGGCCGCTACCCAGGACGCTTCGGCACCCAGGCGCTTGCGGCCAACAATCAGCCCGCCTTTCCCATCGGCACTGCGACCATGGCCTCGATGTTCAAGGAGTCGGGCTACGAGACCTTCATGAGCGGCAAGTGGCACCTGGGTTCCATCCCCGAGCACGGACCGAACCACTTTGGCTTCGATGGGAGCCACGGCTCGCTGACGGGTGCGATCGGTATGTACGACCATCGCTACCACGCCAAGGCCGACACGCCCTATGACCCGACCTGGCATAGAAACCACAAAATCATTCCCGGTCACGAAGATGGCACACATGTGACGGACCTGACGCGCAATGAAGCGGTCAGATTCATCAAGCAGGAGCGTAGCGGGCCCTTTTTCCTCTACCTCCCGTTCCATGCGCCTCACCTGCCGCTGGATGAGCGCGGTGAGTTCGTCGACACCCCCACCCAGCCGGACCCCGAGAATCCGAAGCGCTGGCTCAATGAAGACAAGATCAAGTGGTTCAACGACCCCCGGGGTCTGATCCAATCCGAGCCCTCACGGGACAAGCGGCTCCTGCTGGCCACGGTTCACCACCTGGACAGCGCGGTCGGAGATGTGCTGAAGGCATTGGAGGAAACCGGGCAGAGGAAGAACACCCTGATCATGTTCTCATCGGACAACGGCCCCATGGTGAGCAGTTCAAAGAAGGGCAACTACCCGAACAGCATCCACCTGGTGAAATACAACCAGCCCTCGGATCTCCGTGGGCGCAAACTCGATGTCTGGGAAGGCGGCATCCATGTAGCGGGCTTCATGAACTGGCCCGCACGCATCAAACCCCAACGCATCGAGGAGGTCGTGCACATCGTCGACTGGTTCCCGACCCTGGCCAGCCTGATCGGCTTCGCTCCCAGTGAAGCGATTGCCTGGGACGGCTCGGACCTCTGCCCGTTGCTCTTCGGCACGGGCACTCTCGAGGAACGGGACCTCTACTGGATCTGGAACACGCGGGTCAATCGTTGGGCGCTGCGCCACGGCGACTGGAAGATCGTCCGATATTCCAAGGAAAAACCCAGCAAGGCCAGCGACTGGCAGCTGTACAATCTGAAACAGGACCCCGCTGAAAAGAACAACCTGGCTGCGTCCAATCCAAAGACAACCAGCGACCTTCACCGCCGCTTTGTGCACCAACGCAGCCTGGACCGAAAAACAAAATGGTCGAAACCCAAGGACGGATAGGCGAAGCCGATGATCCGATTGGGCTCCGCCCGGACATCTACGCCAGGCACTAGGCTTCCAATTCAGGCCTTCGCCCGAAGAGCTTCCTGCCGAGGAGCAGGAGACCCCACACGACAGAGCACACGATCCCTGCAGGCAGCCACCCAAACATGAAGGCGCGCGTCAGTTTTGCGCCATCGGCGAAAGCCTTGTCCCCAGGGTCCGGGAGGCCTTGCCAGGCGCCGTAGCCCATGTGGACGCCAAGGAACAATCCCATCCAAAGTGCGATGGTCGCCAGCAGAAGACAGACGATCTTTCCGATTACCCGAAAGCGGAAGGCGCCCAGACAGAGCAAGAGCAGTGCGACGAGTGCTCCGACCGCGAGATAGGTGTAGAGCACCTCTCGAAACACTCCAACCCCTTCCAAACCTGCCTCGTTCATACCTGTAACCGTACTAAAACTCTTTCAACCAGATCACCCCTATCCATTGAAGTCAACCCGCACATGAGGGCACCAGCTCTCAACCGTTCTTTGTCATTGACTACCTGATCGGACTCTGAGGCAAACCCGAGGCAAATCTCGGAGCCTGTTCCCGAGCAAGCTCTTGTAAGTTCCTGCTTCTCTTGGGCTTGCGCCAGTTCAGGTTGGAGAGTGCATCGGATTTCTAATCCGATTGGTCTTCTTCGTGCGGTTGGTCGCCTGAGCCGCCCCAGACGAATCGGCCCTTGCTTCACTATCGCTGGTCTGGATTATCATCGCTGGGCAGGCTTCAAGTTAC
>NYYZ01000013.1 GCA_002686945.1 Planctomycetota bacterium | reverse complement strand
ATGGACCCTCCGCGGTAGTCGCCCCCTAGCGTCGGGGTGTTGTAGGAGCCAGTGGCCCCGAGCGTGTCGTGTTTGACCTCGGCGACTTGGAAGGCTTCAGCCATGGTCATGTGGCGTGTGGGGTCTTCCAGATCCAGGGCCTCACCGCCGACCAGGCGCACCCTGTGCTCTTCGATTTCCCAGTGCTCCGCCAGGGAACCGACCACGAGCTTGCGCAGCTTGCGGCTGGCGTCAATTGCTGCGTTGCCCACCATGAATGTCACTCGCGAGGAGTAGGCCCCAAGGTCCACAGGGCAAAGGTCTGTGTCCGCGGCCACCACGCGCAGCATGTCGAGGGTCAGGCCGAGTTCTTCCGCTACCACGTAGGCCACCATCGAGTTCGATCCCTGACCGATGTCGTTGGCTCCCGAGAACACGGTAACCACCCCCGAGCGGTCGACCTTGAGTTGAATCCCTGCCTGGGGCATGTCGTTGGGATAGACCGCATAGTTGGTGCCCGAGATGTACATGGAGCCGGCAACTCCGAGTCCTCGGCCCTGCTCGAGTTTTCCACGGCGGGACTTCCAGTCGCTGGCCTGCTCGACTTTCTCTAGGCATTCATCAAAACCGCAGGAGGTGATTCGTTGGCCGTTGACCGTCATGGTCTGTGGTCCGATGCTGTTCCGGCGGCGCAGCTCGATGGGGTCTATGCCCAGTTGTACAGCCAACTCATCCAGCTGCACCTCGAAGGCGAAGCGCGGCTGCACTGAACCGTGACCGCGCTTCGGCCCACAAGGGGGCTTGTTGGTGAAGACCCGGGTAGAATCAAAGCGGTAGGTGGGAAAGTCATAGGGCCCGGTGAGCAATTGGCCCGAGTAGTAGGTGGTGACCAGGCCGAAAGAGCTATAGGAGCCCCCATCGATCAGTATTTTCGCGTCTACGCTCTGGATTCTGCCCGATTCATCTGCAGCCGTGCGGTAGTGCATGTCCATGGGGTGGCGGCCCCTGTGGGCGTAGAAGACCTCCTCCCGGTTCCAGAGCATCTTGACAGGCCGGCCCGTCATCTGGGCCAGCTTGGCCACACAGAACTCCAAGCTAAAGGGATCGCTCTTGCCACCAAAGGCTCCACCGATTGCTGGTTGAATCACCCGGATGCGGTGGGGCGCAAGGTCGAGTACTGATGCCAGGGCGCGGTGCACATAGTGTGTGATCTGAGTAGCGGACCAGAGGGTCAAGAGCCCGTCCGCGTCGACCTGGGCCAGGGCACAGTGGGGCTCGATCGCCGCGTGGGTGGAGCCATGGAAGGAATAATCCCCCTCGATCACCACGGGACTGGTTTCGAAAGCCTTGTCCACCTCTCCGAAGTCAAGTTGCACGCGCTTGGACACATTGTCGCCGCGCTTGTTCTCATGGATCGCGGGCTCATTGCGCTCAAGAGCGTCCTGAGGGCTCTGGTAGGAGTGCAGAAGTTCGTACTCAACATGAATCAGGTCCAGGGCGCAGAGGGCCGTGTCTTCGTCCACTGCAGCCACAGCGGCCACCTCGTCTCCGATGAAGCGCACCTTGTCAACTGCAAGAGCGGTCTCATCCGGGGTCCAGGGGATGACCCCATAGGGGGTAGGCATGTCCTGGCCTGTGATCACCCCGTGCACGCCGGGAAGTGCTTGGGCTGCACTTGTGTCGACGGAAAGAATGCGCGCGTGGGCATGAGGGCTGCGAAGCGTCTTTGCGTGCAGCATCCCAGGCAGGCAGAGGTCGTCAGTGTAGAGGGCGTTGCCTCTGGCTTTCGTGGCACCATCGATCTTGCGTTGAGGCTTGCCGATGATCTGGAATTCACCGTGGGGAGCAGCCAGTCCATGTTGGTCGCGGGAGCTCATGCAGGTGCTCCCGGACCGGGGGTGGTGCTGCCTGGTGAGGCTCCGTTCCGCGTAGAATCAACCTGGGCGCGATCCTTGGCAAGTTCAGCTACCCAGGCACAATCGGGTTCCGTTTTTCCAGAGACCCGAGCCACAGCGGTCTCGACCGCCTGCACAATCTGGGTGTAGCCTGTGCAGCGGCAGAGGTTTCCGGAGAGGGCCTGGTGGATCTCCTTTCGGGTCGGGTGGGCGTTTGTGTTCAAGAGGGCTCGGGCGCTGAGCATCATCCCGGGCTGGCAGAAGCCGCACTGCAAAGCTCCGCAATCATCGAAGGCTCGCTGGATCGGGTCCAGCGTGGGTCCCGAGGTCGTTTCCGGCTTGGGTGCGAGCCCTTCGATCGTGGTGATCTCATGGTCCACCGCGTTGGCCGCCAGGGTCAGGCAGGACAGGACTGGCTTGCCGTCCAGCAACACGGTGCAGGCTCCGCAGTCTCCCTTGTCGCAACCTTGCTTTGAGCCTACCAGCCCCAAGCGATAGCGCAGAACCTCCAGGAGGGTCCAATGGACGGGAGCTGCTGTCTCCAGCGTATCGCCATTGACCTGTAATTGAAGAACCCGCATCCGGACCTGGATTGTCCGGCTGCGGGGCTGGAGAGGCAAGCATGAGTTTGCCTCCTTGGTCAAAGTTCTTGGATCGTCTTTAGTGCCGGGGAGCTCGGTAGCGTCCGCCAGAGCGGAAAGAGCGTGCGCACTCGTCGAGCACCCTTGGCCCGAAGTGCTTGGCCAGGAGTTCAGCTTGGATGGTCTGGGTCAGATAGGTGCCTTCCAGTGGATTCACGCTGCCATCGGTACTCACCCCGTTGCAAACGATGTCCACCTTCATGGCCAGGTTCGCGGTGAAAGGTGCCAGTTCTTCGGTGTGATGCTCAGCCAGGAATGCGATCAGACCTGTGGCTTCTGAGAGGGTGGTTTCCTCCCAAGCCAGGCAGCGGAAGCGCGCCAGAGCCACCATGCTCACGGGCTGCTGCTTGTCCTTGTTGTAGCGGGCTTTCAGTTCTCGATCCCAACCGTCGGCGGTGGTGCGCTCGAGTTCTCTGGGCCGGTGGGGCAGGGCGCTCAGGTGTCCGGTGAGTTCCTTTTCCATGTGGCAGGCGAGTCCCTCGCAGAACCACTCGGGCAGGCGCCCAAAGCGCTCCGCAAGAAGCACCCGGGTCAAGTGGTGTGTCAGGGCGTTGCCGGAATTCCAGCGGGTCACGTCCTTGGGCTCTTCCACGAAGACGCTGACAAGGAGATCCAGGTCATCACTGCCATAGGGATCCAATCGCTCCGGCTGGGACTGCAGTTCAGCCAGAGCTTTCTGGACCAATTCAAAGTCCTCATCGTCGCAGGCGATGATGATCACGGGTTCGGGGTTGCTGAAGACCAGGCGCTCAGCTTGCACTTGGTGCTCTGCTTCCGTAGGCACGTGAGTTGGTGCAGTCCAGGGCAAGAGCTGATCAAAGGCGGCCACCGTGCGGCGAATCGCTGAGGCCCGTCGGCGTACCTTGGACTGGCGCTCTTGGGAGGTCAACAGCACCACGCGGCCTTCCTCTTGGATGTCGATGCGTGCACCCATGGCTTCGGCCACGGGCCAGATCCATTCCACCCGTCTGTGGACCCCGCTGGATATCAGGGAGGGCCAATTGGCCAGCTCGAGCTTGCCATAGCGTGAACGGATAACCGGGGCCGGGACCGGGGCGGGTGCATCCCCGTCGTTGCTGGTTGCGGCTGGGGCAGGGTCGCCCAGTGCGTCGAGCAGGTGCCGGGCGGGGGTCTTGGAGACTGGCGCGTCCGAACTGGGAGTCTTGGCTGTGGCCAAGGCGAGCAGGCCAGCTCCGGTCAGGAGCGAGGTGAGAAGGAGGCGCGGGAATCGAATATGCATTGTATTTGCAATCGGGGGTACAGGAAGAACTTGATCGCCATTGCGTTTGATTGCCTTTCAGCTCTCTCCCGCATGGAGTGAACAGGTCTCCGTGAACCCCCTTGGTTCGTCTGGAGCACATTCCCTCCGGCGTGTCTGACTCATTGATCGCGCTCGGAAGGGTCTGATCTGGTCACCAATGCCGAGTCAGTGCAGGGGTGACCCAGGTCATGGCAAAAGTGTTTCGAAACAGAGCTTGCCGCCCTCCCCGACCATCCTTGAGCTCTCGAAACGGGGCAGGCTCTGCGCCCCTAGGAGTGCGCTTGGGTGCTCAACCAGTCTCGAATGATCTCCAGCCAGATCGGGCCCAGGTCCAGGGCCTTTTTCTCCCCGATCCCCGGAGTTGCCAGCAACTCCGCCTGGGTCTTGGGGTGGTGCGCCGCCAAGTGGGTCAGAGTGCGATCGTTGGCGATCAGATAAGGCGGGATCTCCCGTTCGGCGGCCAGCTTCCGGCGCTTCTTGCGCAGCAACTCGAACAGATCCTGAGCAACTGGCGTGTCGTCCAGGGCGATTTGCAAGGCCTTGCGCTTGGATGATGGTGTCGGGCGCTTGGGTCTCAGCAAGGTGACCTCGTCCTCGGCTTTCATTACACGGGCGCCGCTCTGGGTCAGGAAGAGGGTGGGAAACTCGCCTGAAGCAACTCCCAAATGGCCCTGGGCAATCAACTGGTCGATCAGGCCGCGCAACTCCCGTGCGCTCAGGTCCTTCAAGAGCCCATAGGTCGAGAGCTTGTCGTGGTCCGTATCCCGCATCCGCTGGGTCTTGGCTCCACGCAATACATCGGTCACATGGGCAGCTCCGTAGCGTTGGTCGCAACGCACTACGCAGGAGAGGATTTTCTGGGCCACGATCCCGGCGTCGGTCAGGGTCTCGAGTTCGCCGAGGCACACATCACAGGCGCCGCAGCCCGAGCTCTCATGGTGGTTGTTGTAGGCGCCCCCAAAGTGTTCCACCAAGGTGCGGTGACGGCAGGTGGCAGAGGCCGCCAGACCCCACATCTGGCCTAACCGTTCCAAGGCGTCAATCAAGTCCTCCTTGGCGTTCTCTACACCGGTGGCTGCGGCCTCTTCCGCACTGCGCTCCATCAGTCGCTTCCAGGTGTGGTGATCCGAGCCCCCGTAGAACAAGACACACTCTGCTGCCAGGCCATCTCGGCCCGCCCGCCCGGTTTCCTGGGAGTACTGCTCAATGCCCTTGGGCAGGCTGGCGTGGATCACGAAGCGTACATCCGAACGGTCGATGCCCATTCCAAAGGCGACGGTCGCGACTACCACATCAATACGTTCGGCCAAGAAGTTCTCCTGTACTTCCTTGCGCTTGGCTGCACTTAGGCCTGCGTGGTAGGCGCCAACGCGAATGCCGGCCGTGGCAAGATCCCTGGCCAGGTCTTCGGTATCCGTGCGCCTGAGGGCATAGATGATGCCTGCTTCTCTTGAGTGGCGTTGAATAACGGCCTGTATCTGGGTCAACAGCCGCCCTCGGGGTTGGGCCCGATAGGTCAGATTCGGCCGGTCGAAGTCGCCTACCAGTTGCACTGGGTGCTGCAGGTTGAGCTGCGCCACAATGTCCACGCGCACCCTTGGAGGAGCCGTGGCTGTCACAGCCATCATGGGTACGCCGGGTGCGTGCTGGCGCAGATCTCCGAGCTCACGATAGTCTGGGCGGAAGTCGTGGCCCCAGTGACTGATGCAATGGGCTTCGTCCACCGCGATGGCCGTCAAGCCTGCCTTCACAAGACGCGGGACGAAACCTGGGAGGGTCAGCCGCTCTGGGGAACAATAGAGCAGGTCCAATTCGCCCCTGTTCAGTTGCCTTTGAACCAGGACCTGTTCTTCAGGGTCCTGGGTGGAGGCAATCATCCCCGCGCGTACGCCGCTTTGGAGCAAGCCATCCACCTGATCTTTCATCAAGCTGATCAAGGGACTGACCACCAGGGTCAATCCTCCCCGTACCAGGGCCGGGGCCTGGTAGCAGAGGCTCTTGCCGCCGCCGGTGGGAAGAACAAGCAGGACATCCTGCCCTGATAGGAACGCGGCCATAGCGTCTTCTTGCTGGGGGCGCAGGGAGTCGTGGCCCCAGACCCTGCGAACCTTGTCGGTTGCGGCGACGAGTTGTTCTGTTGGGGTAAGGGTGACAGGTTCGCTTGCTGGGGTGTTGCAGGTTTCGATCCCGTTCGGTTCAAGGAATCTGCCGTGGTTTGTATCTGGCTCGCCATTCTCTCTTGCGGCCATGCGCTGCCACTCATCGGCATCGTCCTTGCCGGGTGCCGTGCTGGAAACTCCCGAGTCCGCTTCAGAATCGGCGGCCAGGGTCGGGAATGGCTCGGGTTCGTCGCTGGAGGAAGTCAAGGGAAGAGGATGGGAGGGTGCGGGGCAAGCGGACGCTGGGAGAGCTCTTGTGGTCGCAGAAGATTCTGAATTCGAGGGCCATGGGGATCCAGAAGATTCAGTCGGACCCGGGCCGCGAGGGTGATGGTCCTGGGGCAGGACCTGCTCTTGATTACTCGTGCCCGGTGCCCGATGCGCCACAAAAGCACCAGACCCCGACTCAGCTAAGCCAAACACATCAACCAGCGCCCTGCTCCCGGAGCTATCCTTGGCGCGCCGGATTCCTGGTCAGACCACTGAATCCGGCCACCAGTCACTTCCTTGTGCTAGATCTCTGACCATGAGTTCCGACCTTGACCGCTTGCGCATCGAGCGCGACCCCGCTGTCCCTGGTCAGGCTGGTGGATCAGGGCACTCCTCAGGCCGTTGGCTTGTGCTTGGGCTTGTGCTCTTGATGGCTTGGCTCGTTCGGCGTCCGCTCCTAAAACAACTGGACGCTTGGACCCTGCCTCGGGTTTCAATTGCTGTGGCCTATATTCCCGATCCGGCGGCCCATGTGCAGGCTCGGGGCGTGGCTGGCAACGGCTATGTAGTTGCTCGCACTCGTGCGGCTCTGTCGGCGGAAGAGCCTGGGATGATTGTGGAGATGCTCGTGCAGGAGGGATCTGAAGTGAAGCGAGGGGACCTGCTTGCCCGATTGGATGATCGTGAACGGGCAGCTCTCTTGCGCGGCGCCGAGGCAGCAGTGCAGGAGGCTCAGGCTGGTGTGGATGAAGCCGAAGCCAGGGTGAAGAGTGCCGAGCGCATGACTGCAGCCGCTGAAGCAGACCTGGGCGCCAAGGCGGCAGGTGTTCAGGCTGCCCGGGCCCAGAGACTGCTTGCGGCTCAGAATCTCAAGAGGGTGCAAGAATTGGAAGAGCAAGGGGCGGAGACCCGCGCACGATTGGACCAGGTCCAGGCCGAAGAGACCCGTGCCCAGGCGGATGAGGTTGCAGCCCTTGCCAATCAGCGCAGCGCCGAGGTTGCTGTGCAAGCAGCTCATGCCCAAGAAGAAATCGCCCTCGCTGTCTTGAAACGAGCCCGGGCCACCGTGCCCGTGCGCGCCGCGGAGCGAGATCGTGCCCAGGCTTCCTTGGCCAAGCGGTTCGTGCGCGCGCCATTCGATGGCTTAGTGGTGCTCAAGGACGCCGAAGTGGGGGAGGTAGTCAGCCCCAACTCTCTTGGCAGCTCTTCTCGTGGGGCAGTGGTCACAATGGTGGACTTTGATTCACTTGAAGTGCAGGTTGAGTTGTCGGAGACGAGGCTCTCGGCAGTCGAGATCGGTGCCCCCGCGACCCTGTTGCTGGATGCATTCCCGACTGAACCCATGGCTGCCAGAGTGGACCGCATCTGGCCCACCGCCAATCGCCAGAAGGCCACAATCGAAGTGCGCCTTGAGATTCTTGGTTCTGATTCCCGCCTGCGCCCGGACATGGGCGTGCGCGTGGTCTTTGGTGTCTTGGCGGAGTCAGCTACAGATCCTGAGCCCGGGGTCTGGCTGCCAGCCGCAGTGCTGGTGCAGCGAGGGGCACAAGAAGGCGCATTGTTCTTGGAACAAGGGCGTCTTGTGTTTCGCGGCTTGGAGGTGGAAGAGGGTAGGGGCAAGAGTATTCGCGTGCGTACGGGGCTCAAGGTCGGTGAGCAGGCGGTTCTCAATCCCACTCCCGATCTTGAGGATGGGGATCGCGTGCTGGTCCAGTCGTAGGGGAAGTGGAGGGGCCGCTCTGGCGACGCGCCCATCCTCTTCCTTAGCATGTGGCACCTCCACTTGGCCCCAATAGGTATTTGACCCCGTTGAAGAGCACAGATTCATGAGTGACGGAATTCAATTGCAGGATGTGACCAAGACCTATCAGCGGGGCGGGGAAGAGTTGCGCGTGCTGGACCAATTGGACTTGAGTATGGAGGCGGGGCACTTCTATGCCCTGATGGGGCCTTCTGGATCGGGCAAGACCACCTTGTTGAATCTGGTGGGAGGTTTGGACCTGCCGGATTCGGGATCCGTGCAGGTTGCGGGGCAGGATCTGGGAGGCCTGCGCGGGGCGGCTCTGTCTGCCTGGCGGGCGCGTTCGGTGGGTTTTGTGTTCCAGGGATTCAACCTGATTCCGGTGCTGTCCGCCTTGGAGAATGTGGCCTTGCCCCTGGCCCTGACTCCCCTCAGCCGCAAACAACAACGACAACATGCCCTGGCGGCTTTGGAGTTGGTGGGTCTTGCAGATCGCGCGAAGCATCGCCCCGGTCAACTGTCGGGCGGTCAAGAACAGAGGGTGGCCATCGCTCGGGCCATCGTTACTGACCCCAGGGTATTGCTCTGCGATGAGCCCACTGGAGACCTGGACCGTGATTCAGCTGATCAGGTCCTGGGCCTGCTCCAGCGCTTGAACCAGGAAATGAACAAGACTTTGCTGATGGTGACCCACGATCCGTCGGCGGCGGCCCGGGCCCAGCGAATTGTGCACTTGGACAAGGGGCGTCTTGGAGGGGTCGAAGAGGTTGAGACCCAAGATCCCCCGGGAGCGCTTGCATGAGCTTGTTGCGCCTTGTTCCTCGCCAGCTTCTACGCCACCCCCTGCGCACACTATTGACCATCGGCTCCCTGGCGGTGGCGATCTTCTTGTTGTGCATCTTGCGCTCTTTGGTCACTACTCTTGAAGCCACCGCGACCACCGCGCGCAATGATCGCTTGTGGGTTCAGTCAGCGGTCAGTCTGTTCGTGGGCATGCCTGCCTGGTATCCCGATCGCATCGCCCAGGTGGATGGCGTTCAGAACGTGGCCCGTTGGCAGTGGTTTGGGGGCTATTACCAAGACCCGTCGAACTTCTTCGCCCAGTTCGCAGTTGACCCTCAAGAAGTAGTGGAGATGTACCCTGAACTCGTGGTGGTTGAGGGCTCGGCTGAGGCTTTTTTGGCGGGCCGCAATTGCTGCATGGTGGGGCGTGGTATCGCCGATGACTTTGGTTGGAAGGTTGGGGATGTGGCGCCCATTACCGGAGCTCTCTTTCCCCATCCCGATGGAGCCGACAAGGCGTGGGAATTCGAGGTGGCGGCGATCTATGAACCCGGCGCCCGCAACTTTGACGATCGCACTCTGTTCTTCCATTGGAAACTCTTTGAGGAGACCCTGACCAAGCCCGACGAATCTCCAGGGGTGGGTGCCATCGTTGTGCGCGTCAAGGACGATGCGGATCCTTCAACGGTCATGGGGGCGGTGGATGAACTCTTCATGGACGGCCCCCAACGGGTACAGACCACCACCGAGAGCGAGTTCCAGGCCCAGTTCGTCTCCATGTTCGGCAACATCCCTTTCTTCGTCTCCGCCATAGGCGGGGGAGTTCTGGCCGCAGTGCTACTGGCTTGCATCAACACCATGTTGATGGCGGCTCGCGAACAACGCAGGGAAGCCGGAGTGCTCAAGGCCCTGGGCTTCAGCGACACGAGAGTCGGTAGCGTGTTGCTCTTTCAGAGCCTGTTCTTGACCCTTGTGGGGGGAGGGCTTGGAATGTTCCTGGCCAAGGGCATCGAGCCAGGGGTGCTCGGCGCGATGAGTGCCATCATGCCGGGGTTCATGATTGAGACCGAGACTCTTGGGTTGGGGCTCTTGATCACCGTTCTGGCAGGCCTTGTGGCGGGAATCCTTCCCGCCCTGGCCACCCGCAACTTGACTGTGATCGCAGCCTTGGGGGCGAGGGACTGATCATGGGGGGTATCGCTTTTTCCTATCACCTGCGCTCCTTGTTTGTGCGGCGTTCGGCGACTCTCTTGACTGTGTTGGGTATCGGTGCCACGGTGGCGGTGGTCGCTGGAGTGTTGGCCCTTCAGCAGGGGTTTGAACGCCTCTACACCGAGGCCGGGCGCGAAGATCTGGCGGTTTTCTTGCGCCCGGGAGCCACCGGGGAAGGGGACAGCGTCTTCAGTCGCGACCGGGGCCGCAGGCTGATCAACACCGTGCCGGAAATCGCCGTCGGTAGCGATGGACAACCCCAGGCCAGCATGGAACTCTACCTGGCCGTGCGCCTGCGCCGGGTCTCGACCGGAGGGGAGACCAATGTGCCCATCCGCGGTGTGCAGCCCGGGACCTTCACCATTCGCGCGGGCGAGATTTCCTTGCTCGAAGGCCGACAGTTCAATCCGGGCCAGGACGAGTTGATCGTGGGGCGATCTCTGGTCGGACGCATCAGGGGCTGCGAGCTAGGAGGGACTCTTGTGCTCAACACTACGCCCTTTGTTGTGGTGGGCATTTTTGAATCCGAGGGCCCTTCCGGGTCGGAGATCTGGGGCGATCTGGATCGGATTCTTGAATGCCTTGAGCGTACGGGGCCAAGCCGCGTCCTGGCCCAACTCAAACCTGGCAGCGACCTCGCTGGTATTTCTGCCCGGCTCAAGAATGACAAGGTCGTCCCCGCTCAGGTGATGAGCGAGAAGGAAAGCCTCAGCAGTCAGACCGAGATGTTGAGCGCGGTCCTGAGATTTCTGGGAGCATTCCTTGGAGTCATCATGGGTATCGCCGCTGTATTCACTGCCACAACAACCATGCTGGCTGCCCTGGCGGACCGCACCCACGAGATCGGTATCTTGCTGGCATCGGGGTTCAGGCCCGTGGGCGTTGCCCTGGGATTCCTCTTCGAGTCCTTGCTCCTGGGTCTCTTGGGAGGCCTCGCTGGCTGCCTCATGGTCTGGCCCATCAATGGCATCGAGACAGGTACCACCAACTTCCAGACCTTTACCGAGGTTGCCTTCGGTTTCCGGGTGACCCCCATGGTGCTGTTGGTTTCGATCCTCTTTGCCCTGGTGCTGGGTCTTTTGGGTGGCGGCCTACCCGCCTGGCGTGCGGCGCACCTGTCTCCGGTCAAGGCTTTGGGACGTCGCTAGGATCGTCCTTCTTATTCCAGGTGTTCGAGCAAGCCACGCAACCCGTCCAGGGCGTGGTCATGCAGGACTCGAGCGTCTGTGCCGTTCTGCCCCTGGGGCAGCACCCAGTCCGGGGTGTGGGGGTGTTGGCGCAGAATGAGCTGCAGGGAGGGCTTGAGCTGGCCGCTGGCGCGCAGGGAGTAGGGCAGGGCCAGATCAAGAGAAGTCACATCTCCGATCACCAGATCCGGGTTTTCTTCCAGGAGCAGAGTTGCATAGCGCGGCCGGTCTACGAACACCTGCCGGCCTCCCAGAGAAAGAGAACTGGGCGTATCTCCCAGCACAAACTTGCCCGCGCCACCGCGCAGGCGCAAGTCCACATCCGGGCGCAGGCCGATGTTCTCAAAGAGCCTGGCCAGCTTGGATGTGTCGGAGTTCGAGACCACCACAAGATCGACATCGCGTTGGAGCAGTTGGTCCATTACTTCGCGCGCCTCTGGCACCAGGGCGTGGTTGCCACGAGCCAGATGTTCGCGGGTGGCGCTGCCGAAGATCTCGTTGGCGAGTTCGCTGACTGTGGTGTGTCCCAGGGAACCTGCTGCTTCGCGCCAGAGGGCGACGCTTTCAGAAGGCTCGCTCATTCGATCGAGCCAGGCGCCCACGGACGAGGTCTGTAGCAGCGGATCTTCATCAACGAAGGCGGTCAGGCGCCCGTGGGGAGCCCAGCCGTTGTCCTGTGGCTGGGCCAGAATCTCGGCCATGAAGCTCTCGTATTCCCTCTGGGTCTGGCTCAGGTCCTGGCCAAGGGCTTTCGCCACCGCCGCGACAAATGCATCGCGAACGACCCGCGCCTCTTCCGTCTGGTCGGTCCAGACTCCGTCAAAATCACTCAACAATCGCATGCTTGAGCATGACTATGCCACATGGACGGTCCCAGCGGGGCCCATAGCCTGCTCGCTCTAGGAGTCCGAGGACGTGAACAACTTCTTCGTCCAGGTGGTCAGACTCCCGTGCAGGCGGCGGTCCTGCAGGAGTTTCTTGGCTTCGCAGCGCAACCGAGTCACGGTGATGTACTCATACCCGTCGTTGGCTTCGTGGGCTTGAGCCGCCAAGGCCGTGCAATTCTTGCTCCCCTCTCGTCCGCAGACAATCAGGGTTGGTAGACCCTCCAAATCGCGCAGTTGTTTGGTCAGATTGAAACCATAGGTCGGATCCTCCCCCATGGGCGGGGAGATCAGCACAACCCCTGCCAGGTCGGGATCGTCGATCCCATGGGCCAGAACCAAACCTGCAGCGGCTCCCTTGCCCGCGGCGATGATGCGTGAGTGGTGCACTTCCCGTCGACCCTTGAGGTAAGCGTTGGCTGCGTCTAGATCTCGCTTGGCCATGGCCCAGAGCACGTCGCGTTGCTTGGGATCGGAGGTCTTCCAGTCGCAGAGTTCGGTCCTGCTGGATCCATGCCCGCGCAGGTCCAGTGCCAGAACCGCGAAGCCCCGTTTCTGCCAGGCGATGGCCATGTCCGTCACCTGACTTGCATCCTGCCCGGCGTCATGCACCAGCAGTACGGCTGGATTCTTCTGGCTGAGCTTCTTGGGAGCGTAGTAGGTCGCCCCGAGTTGAACCTTGTCCGCAGCCGTCAAGCGCACCGGTTGGGCCGCGGCGCTGGAAGCGGATACGTGGGTTGGCCGGTATTGGGGAGCCCTGACCTGGGGAGCCATCAGCGTGGGCAGGGATGCACTCAGGCTGAGGACGAGGGCGGATAGCATGGGCTGGGGGAGGGTTCAGCCCTACGGGCGGGGCCAGGAGATTGCGTCAGAATACAGGTGTTGGATTCCACGTTGAATACCACTGAGCCGCTGAGAGTAACAAGATTCCCTGGCAAAATAAGCTCAAAACCTGTGTTTCAGAGTCCCGCAGGGCTATTCGGGTTCCAACTGGTTGGACCTGGCGGGCGGGTGCTGTCCCGGGTTGGCTCCCATTTCAGGGCCGCCGGTTACCCCAGGCGCAACTGCCGCCGGGCATCGATCTCGTCCCGGTTGATCGCGAGGATCGCTTCGTCGAGTTTCTCTCCCAGGTCCCAGGAGACATCGATGGCTCGTTTCGTGTTGCGCATCAATTGGATCGACATGCGCAGGACCCTGCAGAAGTCTCCGGGAGTGGCGTCCATCAGGTCTTCCAGTTCTTCCATTGGGGCTCCTTCGTACCAGGCCGCTGCGGCTTCCGTCAGGCCCCAGTCGGGCTGCTTCATGGCTGGTTCGATGCCCAGGCGGTGTTCCTGACGCCCGGCCTGGCTCAGAATCGCCGTCGCCTCTCCCCGTAGACCGCCAAACAGCTTGTTTGGAACAAAGCGCCGGAAGCGGCCGCGTTCTTCGTGGATCAGCCCCACGAAGATCACCATCAGACCCTGGGGCGGGATTTCCTCCAGGCAGCCGCTGAAGAGCAATTGAGTTACCTGGACCTCGTGGCCCGAGAGCAGCCGCGCGATCTTGCCCCGCGGGCTGACCTCTTCTCCTTCCAAATATCCCAGGGACTCCAAGAAGCGCAGCCGGCTCTTGACCGCACGGCGCTGATCATCACGCTGGTGAGCGCGGGCCTTCTTGCTACCTCCGCGAGCCTGGAATTGGGCGAAGGAACAATCGAAGGCCTCCTGCAATCGGTCCCGTCCAGCGGCTTCCACCAGGTGCAGGATGGTGGAGTAGGACAGAAGGAAGCGACTGGTGACTGGCTCGGGTTTGCCCGCGAACAATCGCTCCAGAGGCGCCTCGACCAGATCGCGGTTGCCCAGTACGGAATAGACCCAGCCCTTAGGGTCGATGCCCTGGCGTCCGGCGCGCCCTGCCATCTGCAGGTAGTCTCGTGTGCGCAACCAATCGAAGCTGATCCCATCGAATTTGCGTAACTGGCTGAAGATCACTGAGCGCGCAGGCATGTTGATGCCCAAAGCAAAGGTTTCGGTTGTGAAGAGCAGCTTGATCAGACCTGCGGTGAACATGCGCTCTACCAGTTCCTTGTGCACGGGCAACAGCCCCGCATGGTGGTATGCGACCCCTCCCAGGGCCATTTGCATGATTTCCCCACGCAGAAATTTTCGAGGCAGTTGGAAGATTGCGAGCAATTCATCCTGCAACTGGTGCATGCGCTCGACATCCTGCGAGTTGAGCAGCTCCCGCCGTTGGTTTTGGTGCGCCAATCGCTCCACATCCTTCCTGCTGAACGAAAACACCAGGGCGGGCAGGCGGTCCTGCTCCACCAGTTCATCGATCAGGCTTCTGGAGTCCGGCCGGTCCGGGGCCGGTCGCGAGCCACCGCGGCCCCTCCCTCCACCTCGTCTGCGTCGCCGTTCACCGCGGCGTTTGCTGCGTTCTGCGTCGAGGATTTCTTGCGCTTTCTTGCGGGCGATCTTCAGGCGGCCTGGATCAAAGGTGCCCGACGCTTCGGTGTGCATCCAATGGGAGAGGGGCACGGGTCGGCTTTCCTCATGGATCACCACGCTTTTCTGGGGGCGAACCTCTCCGATCCAGGCGCCCAGTTCGGTCACGTTGGAGATCGTGGCCGAGAGGCAGATCAAGCGTATGTGGGGGGGCAGAAAAATCAGGCACTCCTCCCAGACCATGCCGCGCTCTCTGTCGTCCAAGAAGTGCACCTCGTCGAAGACCACATACTCGACCTGCTCCACCAGCTCGGCGTTTTCGAAGATGGCGTTGCGCAGGATTTCGGTGGTCATCACCAGCACCTGGGCCTGGGCCGAAATCGTCACGTCCCCGGTCATGATGCCCACATGCACATCGGGGTCCTCCTTGAAGTCGCGGTACTTCTGGCTGGAGAGGGCTTTGATCGGGGCGGTGTAGATCACTCGCCGCCCGCGGTGCACAGCATCCAGGGCGGCGTACTCCGCCACCAGGGTCTTGCCCGCGCCGGTAGGCGCGGCCACCAACACATTCTGGCCCGCCCGTACCGCAGCGATGGCCTTGATCTGGAAGGGCTGCAGGGTGAACTTGCCCCATTGGATCACCCGGCCCTTGGCGTCGAAAACCTCTTCTTTGCGAGGGGGCGCGGGCCCTTGGTTGGGAGGGGTCCAAGCGGGGGCACCAGATCCCTCGTCGCCCTCCGTGGGGGTGGGCTTTTCCCCTGCCCTGGGGCGCTTGCGGGGGGGCAGGTCGTCCGGCATCACCCCGAAGGGGAGGGGCTCGTTTGGGTCAGACATGGGCAGGGGGCCAGGCAAAGCCGTCAAGAAATGAATGACTTCCTGGCCGACAATGGGGTCGTCTTGCTTGAGACGGCGGTCGCAAGTCGTTATCTAACTACTCTAGGAGCCGCGGAACAACCCTCTGCAGCAAGACCCGGCCAGCTCCACTCGAGCAGCAACACCCGCCCACACCAAGAAACACACACATGTCCATCGAATCCCGCAGCGTACAGCCCCTCACTCGCCAGGTTTCTCACCTCAAGGTTCTCTCGCGTCTGCTGGGCCACGAACTCAATGCTCAGTCAAGCAGCCGCAGTATCAGTCTCTCACGTGATGAGGTCCTTGAGATGCAGACGACTCTTGATCTCTTCATCGAAGAGGCCATTCGTTGCCTGGGAGCTGGCTCAAGCATGGAGTCGCTCCGCAGCACCGAGCCCACCTTGATGACGGCTCGTAACTGAGTTCGGCGGGGGCTGACTCGCCCCGTCCCGCGGGATTCTGCCAGCGTGCGCGGGCGCGGCCCTTGTTTCCATGATGGTGCGCCCGATCCACATGCCCGCTCGGGCTCGGCTTTCCCCCCGTTGTGGGGCGGTTCCCCTTTGGATTCCTGTGGCCCTGGTCGTTCTGGCTGTGGGGATCGGTGCGGTTCTGTTGGAGCGCAGCGCCCTGGAGCGGGGAGTGGCTCGGGTGGATCTGGCGCATTACCGGCTGCACCATGGGCAGGCCTGGTTCAGTCAGGACTGGCGGCAGGAACTCGAGGACTTGTTGCTGCGTCACGGGGCCCTCTTGGTTACGGACCACGAAGCACGCGCGGCCCTGCGTGCGGACATTTTGGCCCTGCCCTTTGTAGCGCAGGTGGAGCCGGGTGAAGTTCTTTGGCCCGCAGGTCTGACCCTGCGCGTTCGCCTTGTGGAGCCGATTGCTTGCGTACGAGTGGGTCAAGAGTTTCTGCCCATAGCTGCGGATGGGAGCCTGCTGCCCGGCTGGAGCGATGCGCCCCATCAAAGGGGTCCAGACTTCTTGCCCATGCTGCTGCCCACTCCTCTGGAGTGGGAACAGGAGGATCCCTTCATTGGGGAGCCAACCTCCGACAGTCTGTTGCTCTCTGCCCTCTCCCTGGCGCGCTCCTTTCTGGAACATCTCAACCCCGATCAGCGCGCTCTCTTTGGACGCGTGGTTTTCGATGTAAGCGCCGGGGACGCGCCAGACGGATTGGAGGGGGGAGCGGTCCTTCGTCTGGAGGGCGAACGGCTGATTGAATACGGTGATTCCCCCCTCGAACGGGGGCCTGGGGAACTGCCCGACCGCATCAAATGGGATCACGCTGTGGAAGGGCTCCTGGACGCTGCCGAAGGCGCTGCTTGGGAAGTCCTGGATGTGCGTTGGGATGTTGCCGAGAGGGATAGGTAAGTGAACATTGGCGCGGGGCTTGGAGGGGCATCTTCGGCATGTTGCGCCTGATGCTCGGATTGTGCGCTACGGGCTTGTTGTTGGCGCTTCCCGGTCCTTTGGGGCATCTCCTGGGGGATGGGTCGCGCTTCTCGGGAGTGGCTTTGATCTGGCTTCTTCTGGCGGGTGTGCCCGGAGGCCGTCCGCCGTCCGTGGGGGTCGTTCTGGGTTGTGCCTTGCCCTGCCTGGCGGCGGCCACACGTCTGGACCCGGGCAGGGGGTTTCAAGTCCATGGGTTGCAACTGATTCTGGCCCTCTTGTTGATCGCCTTGCTTGCCGACGGAGCCCGGCGGGCGGCTGGTGAGAATGCCAGGAGTTCCGCCCTGGTCCATTCCTATGAACTCGCCTGGTGGGGCTGCTTGATATTGCCCGCGGCACTGGCCGCTTGTTGGACCTGGGGCGGATTGCACAGCCGACCGGATTGGCTCCAGGCTTTGGTGCAATTGGGCCCCTTTGAAATCTACCTACGCGCGACACTGCCCCGCGGCCTGGGGGATGCACCCTGGCTGACTCTTGTGCCTTGGTTGTTGGTGCGCTTGCCCCAGAAGTCAAGTCCATGATGTTCTTGCTGGGAATCCTCGTGGGCCTTGGGCTTGCTCCACAAGACAATCGTCTGCAACGGCTTGAGTTGCGGGTGCAGGGTCCTCTGAGCGAGGTGCGCCTTGATTGCGGTTCCGCGGGGGCTACCCTTTGGCGGGGAGAGATCCTGGGGGGTGAATCCCGGGTGCTGACTCTGCCGGTCCCCATTTCCAAGGCACGCGCAGGAGAACTCACGATCGAGGTGCGCGGTGGAGGATCAGCTGAGGTGGAGAGCTGGCTGGTGGAGAACGCTCCTCTACCCAGGTTTCTTCAGGCGCGATCCTTGAGCGGTCCCCGCCCCCCTGTGCGTCGGCTGGGCTTGAGCGCTGCCTTGATGCTGGTCCTGGCCGGCATCGGGGGGTTGGGCCTTCGACGGAGACCGCGCTGGGCTCTGGTCTGGGGGAGTGCGGGAGCCCTGGCTCTGGTGCTCTTGCCCCGCACGGAAGCGACCACCCCTGAGGCTCTCCGGATTTTTGAGGGCCAGCGCGAGGGGCAGACCATTCGCTGGTTGCGCACCGATGCGGGAATCGCGAGTCTGATCCTGCCTGAGCAGACCAGCCTGTTGCGGGTCCTGACTCCGGCCTTGGCCCCGGGCCAGGGCAGCACACCCATCAACTTCACGGTCGACGATGGTGGTTCGGGTGGAGCGGGGGGTGGGGGCTTGATTGGGCTCAGCACTCCAGCGGGTACCCGCCTGGCTGCGAGTTTTGAGTGCCGTCGACTGATGGGGATCCTGCAGCCGGACGTGTTGGGCTTTGGCAGCCTGACCCGGGTATGGAGTCGTGGGCTGTATGGGGACGGCAATGATCCCTGGATCTACCACGGTCCCTGGGCCCTGGGAACTGCTCTGCCAAGCCCGCTGCCTGGTCCGGCACCCCCGGGCTGGCTTTCTGCGGGCCTGCCCCAGGGGCGGGGCATTCTGCTGGCACGGGTGGCTGGGACGGGGCCCGGGGGCGGCGACCCCCCTGCTGAATCGGTCTGGGTGCGGATGGTGGGCTTCGGGGAATTGGGCCCCTGGCCCGTCCGGAGGCCCTTGGATCGTTGAATAATCAGGCCGGGACTTGATCAGGAGGGGGGGCATGCCTATCCTCTTGCGCCCACTTCCGGATGGCATGCCGCCCGGGGCAGTGGGTCCTGTGTGTCCGGCTCCTGTCTGAAGGTCTCGGCACGACTTCCTGCAACCAGCCATTTCGGCTCCCCTTTTCCTGGCCCCATGAAGACCACCCACGTCTGCGCTTCCCACACGGAAGAACGCTGGCTTCTGTTTGATGCCTCCAAGCATGTGCTCGGTCGCATGGCGAGCACCATTGCCACGCGCTTGATTGGCAAGGACCGTCCCACCTGGACCCCTAGTCAGGGCGGCAACACCCATGTGATCGTGATCAACGCCGAGCAGCCCCAGTTGTCCGGTGCCAAGCGGCAGAAAAAGGAATACGCCCACCACACGGGTTATCCCGGTGGCCGTCGCGTGCGTACGGTGGATGATCTGCTTGAGCGGCGGCCCACCGATGTGGTCACACTGGCTGTGCGCCGCATGCTGCCCAAGGGACGTCTGGGACACAGTATCCTGTCCAACCTCAAGGTCTACACCGGCCCGGATCATCCTCACGCGGCTCAAAAGCCGACCCTGGTCGAGTCTCTCTAGACCTCGCTAGTTCAACAAACCAACAACCCACTCATCTTTTCCGATTCACTATGGCCGTCACCAATCCTTGGACCTGGGGCCTTGGCCGACGCAAGTCTGCCACCGCACGCGTGCGTCTCAAGCCTGGCGCGGGCGCTTTCATCATCAATGGCAAGCCCGTTGATGAGTACTTCTGCACCCATCAGACCCGGGGAGCGGCGGCTTCAGCCCTGCAGTGCACCGAGTCTGGCTCCCAATACGACATTTTCTGCAATGTGAACGGTGGGGGTACCACCGGTCAGGCAGGAGCGGTTTCTCTCGGCCTGGCCCGTGCCCTGCTCAAGATCAACCCGGCCACCTTTGAGGCCCTGCGTGAAAATGGCCTCCTGACCCGGGACCAGCGCATGAAAGAGCGCAAGAAGTACGGCCGCCGTGGTGCGCGCCGGGGCTTCCAATTCTCCAAGCGCTAGTTCATTGCTGGATGGGTTCCAGGCCCCTGGGCTTGGGGCTTTCCTTGGCCTGCCCAAGGACATCTCTTCAAGAGTCCCCCGGTTCCTTCTCGGAACCGGGGGATTCATTTTGTTATTTGTGGGGTTCATGAGAAGGGGACCAACTGCCCTTCCAGACCCCTCCCAGACCCTCAGCCCCTCACGCCCGAATGGCCGGTCACAGTCACAGCGCAAATATCAAGCACCGCAAGAACGCGGTGGACGCCAAACGAGCCAAGATCTTCAACAAGATCGCTCGCAACATTCTCTCCGCCGTTCGTCAAGCCGGTCCCGATCCTGAGACAAATCTCAAGCTCAAGTACGCCTTGGAGAAGGCTCGGGCGGCAAATATGCCGAAAGACAATGTGGAGCGCGTGATCAAGCGCGGCGCCGGGGACAAGGGCGGGGATGCCTTTGAGGAGCTCATCTATGAGGGCTACGCCCCTGGAGGGGTCGCCTTGCTTGTGTGCTGCCTGACTGACAACCGCAGCCGTACGGCACCTGACGTGAAATTCATTCTGGAAAAAAACGGAGGAAATCTGGGCGCCACCGGGTCGGTCGCCTTCATGTTCGATTTCCAGTCGATCTTTTTGGTGGACATGAGTCCCGAAGAGGGCGAAGCGGTGGACGAGGACAAGGTCATGGAAGTGGCCCTGGAGGCCGGTGCTGAAGATGTATCCGTGGAAGACGGGGTGGCCATGGTCCTGGCGCCGCCTCAGGACTTCCTGAGCGTCAAAGCTCCCCTGGAGGCGGGCGGTCTGATGCTGCTTTCAGCTGAGACCGGCTACATCCCTCAGAACACGGTGGAGATCACTTCCAAAGATGATGCCCGCAAGATCTTGAAACTGATCGATGCACTTGAGGACAATGACGATGTCCAGAGCGTTTATTCCAATCATGACATGCCCGGCGAGTGGCTCGAAGAGCTTTCAAGCTGACTTTGAGCAGACATCCTCCGGATAAGGACCATAAGACAAAGCAACAACAACCAAGTTACAAGACAGGAGAGCAACGACTATGGGAGATGGACTTCGAACTCTGCGGGTGGTGAGCACCGACGAATCACTTAGCGCCAATGCTAGAGCAGCTGTGGCCGCCTTGAGTGGGTGGGAAGTAGACGCGGTGTCTAGTGTGGGAGAATTGCTGCAAAGGCCCCCGGTTCCCGGAGATGTGATTCTGATGGATGCCTGGTTGCGCGGCGAGAACGTATACGAGGCCTGCAGGCGCATGGTGGGCAAGGTCCGCTGCCGTGTGTTTGTGGTTACTGAGGTGGCCAATGAGATGGCTGGCCCGATCGCCCGCTTTTCGGGTGCCACTGGCATCATTGAACGGCCGCTTACTCGCAGCGGTCTGGCTCAGGCCCTGGAGGGCTCCGCGGGCCCGCGTCCGGTTCTGCCCGAGGCGGAACGGGGTCCTCTGGATCCCAGCAAGAACGAACTTCCGGAGGCCCTTCTGGTGGACCTTCGCACGGGCGAACCGGATGCGAAGTTGGCCCGGGCGGTTTGCGACCCAGCTACTGGGCTCTTCAACTACGCCTTCCTGAACTACAAACTGGACGAGGAATTCAAGCGCGCCGTGCGTTTCGCCCAGCCCCTTTCCTGCGTCATGCTGGGCTTCGAGGGGCAAGCGGACGACGTCACCTTGCGGGACCTGGCGGGCATCTTCCTGGCCGCATCCCGGGACACGGATGTGCTCGGACGATTTGATGAGAGCTCTTTCCTTTTCCTGCTGCCGAACACAGGACCCGATGGGGCGCGCATCATGGTCCAGCGAGTGCGTGAGCAGGCAGAGGCTCAAGGCCTGCTTGATCTGGTGGGGGATCCCATGGATCTTGCGGTAGGCATCAGTGCTTGTCCTCATCCCTCCGTCAAGCGTCGCGAAGATCTCTTCTTGCATACCCGCGAGGCCTACTTCAGTGCTTCGTCGTCGGGTGCAGGCATCGTGGTAGGCAGCTAGCCCAAGGAGACTCTATTGAATAGGGCGCGCGCTTGGCTGGCCCGGCTTTGGGGAGGCTCGCCGTCCATTGACTCTGGTGGGGCGAAGCCCGCTCCAGTCAGTGCACGCTTGCGGGCGGAGCTTGCTCGGGAGCGAACGAGAAGGGTATTGTCGGCAGAGGCTCCCGAGGTGCAGGGAACGCGGCCGCAGAGTCAGCCTCTTGCGCGCTTTCGCATGACCGTGGACGAAGGCGGGGACTGGCGTGTGCTGCTGGGGGGTTGCACGAGTCTAGGCCACGCGGGAGGAGAAGGTGCCGAGGTTGGAATCCATGGGGATCTTGCTCCCCTGCATGGAGAATTGGCTGTGGCGGAGTCCTTTCATGGGGGCCAGGGTTGGCTGTTGCGTCTGATGCCGGGCCAGACTGCCCATGCAGAGGGCCAGCCTGTGGATTCCACAGTCGCCCTGACCCAGGGCCTCCAGTTATGCCTGGGTGAGTCCACTCACTTTGATGTCAGACGAAATGATCCGGCTTCCGCTTCTGTGCGCCTTGAGCCCCAGGATCCCGCCGAAGTGGCGGGCGCAGGAGGTCTCTTGCTGTGGTATCCGGGTCCCGGGGGGATTGTGCGAATCGGTGGTGATGTGGATGCGCTGATTGGGATTTCAGGCACGGTGCATCCGGTACTCTGCGAGGGTCAGGAAGACAGTCTCCTGCTTGTATGTGAGGGGGGCTTCCTGCGCGCAGGCGATGATTCAAGGCAGTATGTGGTCAGTCTACCAATCGAAGAGCCAATTGAGATCCTGGCACGTACACGCCCAGGGGAAGCACCCGTGGCGATTTGCTTTTTGCCGTGGTAGGGCGGGCTCTATACTGATGGGACCCGTGCTCCCAAAGGCAAGGTGGGGTTGATCAACCATGGCTGATTGGGAAGAGTTCTACCTGCAACTGCGTAAGCCCGAATTCGTAGGGGGGTATGAAATCTTGCAGAGGCTGGGGGGTGGCGCCTTTGGCGAGGCCTACAAGGCGCGCAAGATCTCCACCGGCAAGTCCCTGGCGATCAAGTTTCTGAAACTCGGAGATGGGGGCAAGGACGAGGCGGTGGCGCGCGAGCTGGAACATGTGCGCCATCTGGCTGACATTGATCATCAGAACCTGGTATCCATCGAAGACATTGGGCTGGTGCTGGATGTGCCCTATCTTGTAATGGGCTTTGGGGGCGAACGCACCCTGGCTCACGAACTGGCCGAGGGCCCCCTCGATCCGCGCGATGCCCTGACTATCTTTGTCCAGGTCTGTCGTGGGGTGTCCGCCCTGCACGAGCGCCGTGTGGTGCACTTTGATCTCAAGCCGGGCAACATCTTCTTGCGCGGGGACATCGCCAAGGTCGGAGACTATGGTCTGGCAAAGCTGCTGGCCGATGGGCGCCAGACCTTGAGCATGGGCCGTGGCACCCCCCAATACATGGCTCCCGAAATCTTGCGTTCCCGGGCGGATCATCGGGCCGATGTCTACAGCCTGGGCGTGGTGCTCTATGAGTGCCTGACGGGTGAGTTGCCCTATGCCGGGGAGGGAGGTACAGGTCTGGTCGTACGCACCAAGGACGACCCGCCGTCATTCTCTAAGGAGTACCCCGTGCCCCTGGCTGACTTGACCCGGGACTGCTTGCGCTTGGACCCGGCCGACCGACCTCAAACCGTGCGTGACATCTTGGATCGTTTGGGCCAGGGAGCCTCCCATGAGGATCAGATCGTGCTGGATGCCCTGGGCCTTGGGGAGTGGGCAGGCCGGGGAGGACATCTGGCACAGCGGGAATTGGCGGGCACGACCATGGCAGAAAGGGTAGCCGAGCTGCGTCGCAAGTTCTTGCATGACGCTCCCGGGTCCGGTCCCCCCACGCTGCGCAGGCGGCTTGCGCGCAAAGGGCTCCTGGGTGGAGTCGCTCTCCTAGTAGGCTTCACCTTGACTCTGGTGGCTTTGGCCCTGATGCAGTAGGCGGTGCAAGGGTATCTATGAGCGACGAATTGGACATCGATCAGTTGCAAGCCCTTGACGACGGTCAGTGGGCCCGAGCGGAGGAGCTCTATTCAGCTCGACTGATGGCCTATATCACTCGCCGCATTGGTGACCCCGACGTGCGCGAAGATGTTCTTCAGGAGACTTTTCTGGGTGCCGTACGGGGCATCGGTCGTTTCGACCGGGCCTTCCAGTTCGAGCAGTACCTGTTTGGCATCTGCCGTAACCGCACGATTGATCAACTTCGCCGGGGCACGCGCGGCAAGGGTCTTGGTTACGGAGCAGACGAGGATGAGAGTGGCATCTTTGACGCCTTGCCCTTGGTCCAGCCGAGCCCCAGCAGTCTTGTGCACAGAGGTGATCTGGTGGACCGGGGCAATGCCCTGTTGGCGGAGATCTTGGCTGTCTGGGTGGCAGAGAATTGGGCTGCTCAGGCTTTCGATCGTCTATGCGTGATGGAAGCTCTGCTGCTGGCGGGAAAGCGCAACAAAGATCTGGTCGATGCTTTTGGCCTGCGCGATGAGGGCGTGGTGGCGGGGATCAAGTTCCGGGCCCTGAAGCGACTGGCCGTGCTGGCCAAGGAGCGCGAGGGGGGCGAGGACCTGACCGGAGCTCTGGCGAACCTGGCGGCTGACGGTTCCTCCGAGTTGAACATTGCCGCCACCTGGCGATCCGGAGGGGTTTCATGCCCTGCCCGTCATTGGCTCGCCCGTTGGCAGAATGGTGCCCTGGACGGAGGAGCAGCGTTGTTCATCCAGACTCATGTGCAGGATCATGCCTGTCCCGCCTGCGGGGCAGTCCTCGAGGATCTGGCCCAGGCTCCCAAGGACCTGCAGGGCCTCCTGGGCCGCCTGCGTGCGAGTCAGGCACAGGTGCTCCAATCTACCCGCATGCACAGGGAGCAGGGCCTGGAGGAGCGGGGGCAGGGCAGAGAGGAGTCATAAGAAGTCATTTCTTGGGGAACAGATGTCCCCTTGGGGCGTCCCTGTTGATGTTCCTCGGGCCCACGCGTTGCATTTCCTTTATTCTTGCGGGTCCCCGGGACGATTTAGACCCGGTCCCTATGAAACGTTTCCTCCCCCTCATGATCGCGGCCATCGTGCTTGGCCTGGTTTACTATCTGACCTCGGATCTGGGCGGCGGCGGATCTGAACCCGAGGGCCTCGATGGCTCTGGGGACCAGCAGGGCCTCGTCAGTTCCAATGGAAACGGGGCCCCCGCTATCCTCCAGGGTGGGTCCGGCGGTGGAAGTTCAAGCTCCGCATCGGTGGCAGGGGCGAGCAGTGGGGGCGGTGCTCGCATTGCCAGCGGAGTTCAACTGGGAGATGCCACAGCAGAGGGCGCGCTTGAGATATTCGTCCTGCATCCCCTGGGAGGCAATCCAATCAAGGGAGCCCAGGTGCGTCTGTTGGACCGCTCTGTCCTGGCCCGTGGGGTCTGGGCCAAGGCGCAACTCTCCACCAGCGCCAAGCGCGAGCTGATGGATGTCAGAGGGCAGGTCTTTCAGACCAACGAACAGGGGAAGGCGGTTCTTCCATCGGTTCTCAACGGGGTGATTCACGCCTCTGGGGATGGCTACGAGGGATGGCTGGAGTGGGTCGGCCCGTTGGCTTCGCCGCACGAGATCTCCCTGATGGCGGCAATCGACTTGCGAGTATTGGTGGTGAATTCCGAGGGTCAGCCCCTGCCGAACAGTCCGGTTGCGCTCTGCATCAACGATCCCCTCAACCCACGGGCTTTGGATCAGACCTCAAGCATCAGCCCGTCGGGGATGGCCAACTTCAGACGGGTGGGAGTCACCATTGGGGCACGCAATGACGAAACAGGGTTTGCTGTGCGTCTTGCCTTGCCCCTGGTGCCCACCGAACTTGTTCGTTTTGATCACAAGAACCTGCCCCGTGAGCCCCTGCGTCTGGTGATGCCTGCCGTGGGTCGCCTGTTGGTGCGGGTTCTGGATTCTGAGGGCGAGCAGGTGCCCCGTGCGGATATCAGCCTGGGGCACTTTGCTCGAGATCAGAAGACTGGAGAAACGGTGTTCAAGGGCGAGGTCTTTCGGCGTCGAGCTGCGGGATTTGCGCGCTTTGAGAATGTTCCGGTGGGGGCCGAGGCGGTGATCAGGGTTAGTGGGACGGGCGCCAAGCGTGATCTTGTGCAGTCAATCCCAAGTCCGCAGAGTGCGGGTGAGGACAAGGAGGTGACCCTCGTCTGGGACACCACCTGGCCCGTGATCCGCGCCCGTGCAGTGAGTGGATCAGGCCAACCCCTGGCGGACCGCACCGGGCGCGCGCACCTGAGGGAAGACGATGTGGCCCGCGGCGGCGCGCCGATCACGACGGACAGCAAGGGCTACTTTGAATTGCCCGTCACCCGCGAATGGACCCTCGGGACCCACCGGGAAGCGCATCTGGAACTTTTTGCCATGCAGGGCACGCCTCCCAGTACCGCCCGCCTGGACCTGTCCTATGAACCCCGCGAAGGGGTGACCGAGTACGGCAACGTATCCTTCTTGGGTCTGCCAAAGCTTGCCTCGGGTCTGGTGTTTGCTGAAGGCAAACCCGCAGCCGGTGTGCAAGTGCGCATCATGGAGAGTGTCGAGACCAAGGCTGGCAATGAGTGGGTTGCCCTGGGCAGCATGATGGCTACCTCCCGCCAGGATGGAACTTTCGAGATCTACGGTGAGACGGTTCCCTCTGGCCCGAATGTGGTCATGGCCCGTCGGCGGGGATTCAAGCGCGCCTACAGCTCTGAAGTACACCTGCCCACCGGAGGCCTGCGGCTCAGCCTGGTGGTCGGGGAAGAGGAGCCGACTTCAATCGCTGGCAAGGGGCGCGCGCGCAGCGGCCCCGATGGTCAAGGATCCCAGACGGGCACGGGCAGGCCAGCAACGAGGCCTCCCGGGGGCTTTCCCGTTGGGACTTCCACTGGCGCCAAGGGCAGCGCCGGAAAGGGCGGCCAGTAGGATCACGGACAGCAGGGTTGGCACGGACTGGGCTGGGGCCCCAGGAAACGCTGCCCGGCCGCAATCCAACACATGTCTCGTACATGTCTGGAGGGCTCGCAGGCGCTAGAGTGTTGGATCGGACACCGATTGACCTATGCAACAGATCCCTGATTCCACTGCCTTCGGCCTGCTTGGGCTGCTGGCACTATGCCTTCCCAGTCCCGTCCTTGCAGCCATCCAAGACCCTGCTGCCCTGGAACGCGGCCTGGACTCTGTGAGCGTTGAGAGTCTTGAGGCTGACCTGAATTTCATCGCAAGCGATGAGATGCGCGGCCGTGACACACCCTCCAATGAACAGCGGATTGCAGCGCGCTTTCTTCGCGATCGAATGCAGCGTCTGGGTTTTGATTCCGGCGCGCGATATGGGTTCATTTCTGAATACCACCTGAGCTTTCTGCAACTGGACAGTGAAGCGAGCCACCTGACCGTTGGCGAGACACAATTGGTTTTCGGGCGTCATTATGTGTTCTCGCGCATGAATGACATGGGGGATCTGACTACCGAGGGAGACCTCCTGAGTATTGGCGAGGGGCGAGTATCCGACCTGCGCAAGAACGCCCTCAAGGGCAAGTGGGCCGTGTGCCAGTCCACCGGCAAGTCCATGCGCCGTTTGATCCGACAGGTGATCGATGCGGGAGCCATTGGGCTTCTGATTCTGCCGCAGGATGGGGACGATGTACTGGCGCGCCACAAGAAGAGTGTGGACTCCATGAAGGCCGGTCGTTTGATGAAGTACCAGCCCGTAGAGTTTCCAACCCTGACCATGACAGCCAGCGGGGCCCAGGCGCTCCTGGCGGCCTGTGGCTTGGATGAGTTGCCTGATCTGGGCAAGAGCCTCCGGGCGGAGGCCAGCGAGGTGCGTCGGATCATCGATCCAAGGGGTCATCGGTACTTTGAGAATGTGATCGCTTTCTGGCCCGGCTCTGACCCGGAGCTGTCCAAGGAAACGATCATCATCAGTGCCCACTACGACCATGTGGGCGTGCGAGGTGGAGAGGTCTACAACGGGGCCGATGACAACGGCTCCGGCACCGTCGGTGTCCTGGGTATCGCGGATGCGCTGGCCGCATATGGACCCATGAAGCGCTCTGTGGCCTTGATCTGGGTTTCAGCCGAAGAGAAGGGCCTCCTGGGTTCCCGATGCTGGACCCAGAGGCCTTGGCTGCCCGCGGGCTGTCGTCCCATCGCCAATATCAATATCGATATGATCGGCCGTAACGCGCCGGACGAGATCCTGATCACGCCCACCAAGAATGGTTCCGTGTCCAAGCACTACAACGGGCTGGTGCGCTTGATCGAGTCCTTTGGCAAGCAGGAGGGTTTCCGCCGTTTCAAGAGTGCCGACGACTACTGGCGCCGCAGCGACCACATGAATTTTGCGGACAATCTGGGCCTACCAGTGACCTTCTTGTTTGCTGATGTACACAAGGATTATCACAAGCACACGGACGAGGTACACCTGATCGACTTCGACAAGATGCGCAGAGTGGTACGCATGATCATGCGCGCACTTGATGCCATGCAAGCGTCCTCGCTTGAGATCTCAGCCAAGGCAGTCCCTTCCCAGGAGGCCTTCGAAGCCCAAGTGCGCCGGGGCATGGTTGCTGATGACCTGGAGCGTTGGCGTTTGATCGCAGATCATTATCAGCGCGCCTCGGGCAAGTACCCTCGCAACCTGAGTGAGTTGATGCGTTCTGAAGTCATGTTGGAGTCGGGTCTCAGCCGTCCCGGCTTGGAGCGCGATCCCTGGGGCAACATGTACGAACTCAAGAGCGGCGATGACGGCGTACTGCTTACCTGTGAAGGTTCTGATGGTCGTAAGGGCGGTGAAGGCGAAGCCGCAGACACGGTGGTGCGCTAGGCCTGCGCCTTGCCCAGGAATTCTTCACTCACTTTCTGTGACCAGTTCGATGGCGTCAATGCGCCACTCGGTCTCCAGGCGGAACGTCTCCACCTCCTGCCCGGGGGATAGATCTTCCACGGGGATCCAGGCGAAGAGCAGGCCCTGGTCGGGGTCGTGCCGTACCTGGGTGGCGGTCTGGTCGAGGGGCTCGGAGACCACCCGGCGGCCTGCTGCGTGAACTTCCATATAGGCTTCGCGTAGCAGCTGAAAGCGTACGGAGAATTCGATCCAGGGCCCGTCAAAGGTGGCCCAGACCGTGGCCCGGTTCGGCCCCGGTCCCTCTTTCAGTCGGGTCCTGGCCCGGCTGAGGGCCCAGATCAGGTGGGGGCTTTCTGCGAGCAGGCTGTCCCGATACTCCCGGTAGCCAACCTGGCTGATCCCCATGCGGGATTTCCAGTCACTGCTGAAGCAGCGGTACTCGGCCACCAGAATCTCTCCTCGCATGGCTGTACGGAAGGCTTCGATGGTCCCAAGGGGGCTGGAAAGGCCCTCCTCCCAGGCATTCCAAACCTCCTGTGGTTCGGGTGGAGAAACTATGCAACCAAAGCCGATGATTAGGGGTCCTAGGACTATCACTGCTGTCCCTGTCCTGCAGGGCCGGTGGCTTGTAGTTCGACTCATGTTCATTTCACCCTCCTAGGGGTCATGGCAGGGGTTCAGAGCAGGCCTGTCACCGAAAGACCACCTCCTGGACCCGCTTCTCCACCTGTCTGCTCACAGGCTCTGCCCCCAAGCGTACTGCCCCCAGACACCGAATCACACCATCCGACACCCCGGCATCCCTTCTCAGTTACCCTTTGAGGCTCTCCGCGGCCCCAAGGCCCCTGAAACGCACATTCAACCCTCTTGAACATCGAATTCATCATGAAACTCCGCCGCATCGCGCTGGCAGCCATTGCTCCGGCTCTGCTCTTCATCCTGCTCCCAGCCGTCGCTCAAGCAGCCCAGGACCGCACTCCCCCCAAGCCTCGCCAGGTCCCCCAGGCCAGGAGCAAGCCCGCACCCCCTAAGCCTGTTGCCAATGATCCGGCGGCCAGACAGAAGCAGGCCAAGAAGCAGGCTGATGAAGGTTCTCCGAGCAAGCAGGGCAAGCCCAGCGCCAAGCCTCTTGATCCAAATGACAAGGACTACATCAAGCGCAAGGCCAAGTACGCAGCTGCTGGTCTGGGCGAGGATGGCTACCCTCTCAAGGGTGCCGCTGGCAAAGGCGCGATCACCAAGGGCGCCCGCGGTGCTGCCCCTGAGGTTGCGGTGGACCCCAACGCCAAGTTGATGATTGAATTTGGCACAGATCGCCATGATTTTGGTCGGGCCCAGCAAGGGGACGTTCTGCTGCACACTTTTCAGATGGCCGCTGGGGGTAGTGCGCCTTTGATCATCGGCCAGGTCTCACCCACTTGCGGTTGCACCCTGAGCGAGGTCCTGGTTGAGGCTCCTTCTGGAGATCTTGTGCCTTATGTCTACGGTGATCCGATCGAGCCCGGAAGAAAGATCGAAATCTCCGCGCGATTGAATACCGCCAACAAGAAGAACGCGACCCAGGTACGGGTCAACGTGACCACTAATGACCCCGTGCGCGTCAGCTCATTGACCCTGATGGCCAATGTGGAACAGTTCATCCAAGCAACGCCTACAATCCTTCAGATGGGGGACATTCCCCAGGGATCCACGCGAACCCAGTTTGTTGACGTGCGAACAACTCGTGGTGCCAAGGTCTTCCTGGCCCTTGACGAGCGTCCGGGCCTCGTGCGCCCTCCGGGACTTGACGTGACCCTATCTCCGGTAGCGCCGGATGAAGAAGGCCGCTCGGCGCATTGGAAGGTCGAGGTGAATGTGGGTGCCGAGGCCGTAGAAGGAAATATAGGCTATCAGATTCGCATGAGTACTGACTATGCCCGTCCGGATGCTACGGAGATCGAGAAGAAGAATGCGACCCACAAGCACAACGAGGATCATGGGGGCAAGGACGAGGAAGGCAAAGTGCTTCCCACCCACCAGGTCAGCTCCAAGTATCAGGTCAATGTGGCGGTCACCGGCCGCATCCTGGGGGCCATGACCTGCACGCCTCAGTTTCTTTCCATGGGCCTTGTGCGCCCTGGTCAAGTGGTGCCTCGAACCGTCAAGCTGATCAGTCACGACACGGACTTCAAGTTCGATCCCAAGACCATGACAGTCGAGGTCAAGGGTGACGGTGGCAGGCCCCTGCGCTGGGCCGAGCACTTCTCCAGTACCGTGCGCCCTGCCCAGGGCATCAACGGCGTGGACGTGGAACTGCGCCTCGAAGGCCTGCCTGATGGTGCCGATGGTTCCTTCAAGGGACTGCTGGTGATTCACACGGGTCACCCCACCAAGCAAACCATGGAAGTGCACTTCAGTGGAGTCTGCCGTGCGGGAGTCGTGCGCGGGGGTCGCTGAGTCTCAAGGCACTTTGTTTCACGGGCCTCAACGGCCCTGTGACCAGGGAATGCCCCGTCTGAGCAAGAGCTCGGGCTGGGCATTTTGTCTTGCTCGGGGTTGTCCCGTTGGGGGCTAGGGCCCCAGAGGATGATTTTCTCGGGAGGAATCCAGGACCTCCCCGGTTACTCTGCCCCCCGTGGGCCTTAGCTCACGTCCTTGATGAAAGTGCACAGGCAACATCACCCGTGGAGAGCCCGTGGCTGATCTCGGTCAAGCTCTCGTGGATGGCGGTGTGCTGTCCGAGCCGGACTTGCGCAAGGCTCAGGCACACCAACGCGGCCGTGAATTGGGCATCGTGGAGGCGGTCTTGGAACTGGGCCTGGCACCCGCAGAGAAGGTCTATCGGGTTTCTGCAAAGAGCGCGGGGATGCCCTTCGTCGATCTTTCGCGCGGGCGCATCTCCCATGAGATCGTGGCTTTGGTGCCAGCGGAAATTGCCATAGATCAGGGGGTCATGCCCTTGATGGAGAAGGGAGGCAAGCTGGTCGTGGCTGTGGACGATCCCCTCAAGCGTATTCTTGCAGAGCAGTTGGAGTTTCTTCTGGGTCGCGAAATCGCTTGCGCACTGGCAACCCCTGCGGCTCTAGCCGAGGCCTTGACCAAGAACTATGGCGCCCCCGCTGATGACAGCGCCGAGATGGCAGTGGCCAGCGGCATGGGAGTGGGTGCCGAAGACGAGGAGAACGATGCGCCCATCGTGCGTTTGGTGACCCGCACCTTTCAGGACGCATTGACTGAGCGCGCCAGTGACATTCACGTTGAGCCGGGCCACGGCCGCCTGCGTGTGCGCTTTCGTGTTGATGGCATGTTGCGCGATGTGGCGGAACATCCCGGGCACCTTTCGGCGCCATTGCTGTCGCGCCTCAAGATCATGGCGCGCATGGACATCGCCGAGAAGCGCAAGCCTCAGGATGGACGCATCAGTCTCAAGCTCGGTGGACGGGATGTGGATGTGCGTGCCAGCGTGCTGCCTTCGAATCACGGGGAGACCATGGTCATGCGCTTGCTCGATCGCTCGGCCAATCTGATTCCCTTGTCGGACCTGGGTTTTGGAACTCAGCAGCTCAACTGGTTCCGTAATACAATCGCTCGGCCCAGTGGAATCGTGTTGGTCACAGGCCCTACGGGTTCAGGCAAGACCACGACCCTCTACGCCGCACTGGCAGAACTGAATCGATCCGACGTGAAGATCATCACGGCCGAAGATCCCGTGGAATATCACCTGTCCGGGGTCAATCAGGTGCAGGTAGCCCCACGCATCGGTTTGACCTTCTCGCGCATTCTGAGGGCAATGCTGCGTTGTGCTCCGAATGTGATCTTGGTGGGCGAGATCCGTGACTTGGAGACCGCAGAGATTGCGATTCAGGCCTCCTTGACCGGGCACTTGGTGTTTTCAACCCTGCACACCAACGATGCTCCCAGCGCCCTGACGCGTCTGGTGGATCTGGGGGTCAAGCCCTTCTTGGTCTCTGCCAGCGTCAATGCAGTGTTGGGTCAACGACTCGTGCGACGACTCTGTCCTCAATGTTCAGAGGAGTATGATCCCACCGATAACGAGTGGCAGGTATTGGGGCTGGACAGTGCAGCCCACAAGGGGCGCAAGCTGCGCAAGCCTCGGGGCTGCACCGCCTGCGAGGGTAACGGTTATCGCGGTCGCGTGGCGCTCTATGAAACCCTGACTTTGGAGAGCACTCTGCGGGACATGGTTTTTAGGGGGGAAAGTCTGGCCAGCATTGAGAGCGCAGCGGTGGGTACCGGAAGTTTGCAGAAGTTGGCGGTAGACGGGGCCCTGAAAGCCCTTGATGGAGTCACCAGCCTCTCAGAAGTTCTGCGTGTTTCTCGCGCTGCCCATGCGGCGGGCCTGGAGTCCATTTGATCATCACTCACACCAATTTGCCCAGCTAGCCATGAAAGCCACCGACCTCATGACCCTTGCCATCGAGATGAACGCATCGGACCTGCACCTCAACCCGGGGCGGCCGCCTGTGGGCAGGGTAGATGGCAAGTTGATTCACTTGGAAGAAGGGGACTTGAGTGATGAAAATACACTGGCTCTCTGCAAGGAGCTTTGTGATGAGCGTCACTGGGCAGAATTGGAGGAGGTGGGCACCACGGATATCGGACTGGCGCACAACTCAGGCAACCGCTTTCGGGTCAGCTGCATGCGTCAGCGCGGGCGCTACACTGCGATCCTGCGGCTGATACCAAATGAGTTGCTGACTTTTGATCAGATTGGCCTGCCAGAGACCGTGCAGGACCTCCTGCGGCGGCCTCGTGGCCTGGTCCTGGTTACGGGCCCGACTGGCTCCGGCAAGTCCACCACCCTGGCCACCATGATCGATTGGATCAACATCAACTTCGATCGGCACATCGTGACCATCGAGGATCCCATTGAGTTCTATCACAGCCACAAGCGCGGGCTTGTGACCCAGCGCGAGGTGGGCAGCGATGTGCCCGACTTTGCCGAAGCCATGCGCCGGGTGCTTCGTCAGGATCCGGATGTGATCTTGTTGGGGGAGATGCGGGATCTGGAAACTATCTCCTCTGCTATCACCGCTGCGGAAACCGGGCACCTGGTCTTTGGCACCCTGCACACAACCGGCAGTGCTCGCACCGTCAACCGCATGATTGATGCCTTCCCCGCCAACCAGCAGGAGCAGATTCGTGCCCAGTTGTCTGTGTCTCTGGTGGCGGTGGTCAGTCAGGTGCTGATGCCTCACGCCAGTGGCAAGGGTCGCGTGGCGGGTTTTGAGGTGATGATCAACAATCCTGCGATTTCCAATCTGATTCGCAAAAACGAAACCAACAAGATCCAGAGCACCCTGCAGACAAGTCGGCGCATGGGCATGATGACTCTGGACGATCATCTGCTTGAGCTGGCCAAGTCGGGCAATATCACCCCGCGCACCGCCCTGGATTATGCCCAGAACTCGAAAGAGCTGGAGGCGCGTCTGTGAGCGCAGGGGACGGCAATGGCCCAGCAGGCGCGCGCCAGCTCGTGGGCCAGATTCTGAAGGCCCAGGGAGAGGTCAAGGAATCGGAGATTCAGCGCAGCCTGACTGAACAGCGCCAGCAGGGGGGACTGCTCGGGCAGATTCTGGTGGCAATGGGAGCTACTTCGGCCCCGGCGGTGACCCGTGCCCTGGCGCAACAGGCAGGCCTGCACAGTGTCGATCTGGACAGCGTCGACCTTGATCAGGACGCCTTGGCACTGGTTGACAAGAGCACTGCCCACACCTTCGGAGTGCTGCCGATTGAACTGGATGGGGGCACCTTGGTGGTAGCTCTTGCGGATCCTCAAAACCAGGCGGTGCTCGACGATCTGTCCTTTACGGTGGGTTCACCCGTGCGAGGGGTACTGGCGGATCCGGATAACCTGAGGGCCAAGGTGCTTGAATGCTACGGGGCGGAAGAATCTCTCTCGGACGTATTGGCCGCGGCCAAGGGAGTCGACGCTTCTGACCCTGAAGCCGCCGCCCAATCCAAGCCCGTGGTGCGTCTTCTGAACTCGATTCTGCACCGAGCAATCAAAGACCAGGCCAGTGATATTCATTTCGAGACCTTTGATGAGACCTTTCGTATTCGCTACAGGGTGGACGGATCGCTCTACGAGGTTGAGAGCCCTCCTCGCCACCTGGCGGTCCCATTGGTTTCGCGCATCAAGGTCATGGCGGACTTGGACATAACCGAGATCCGCCTGCCCCAGGACGGTCGCATCGAATTGTCGATCGATGGTCGGCCCGTTGACTTGCGTGTGGCCACCATGCCAGGCCTGGCGGGGGAGGGAGCGGTGCTGCGAATCCTCGATCGCTCGGCTGTGAACTTGAACCTTGCGGCCTTGGGTCTGCCTGAAGGAGATGAAGCCACTCTCAGGGCCTTGACCCGCTTGCCCCACGGAATCGTGTTGGTTACCGGGCCGACTGGCTCGGGCAAGACCACGACTCTCTACGGCATGCTCAGCGAAGCCAATGAGCCCGATGTGAAGATCATCACGGTTGAGGACCCGGTTGAGTACGACATTGAGGGAATCGTGCAGGTGCCGATTCACGATGACATTGGGGTGACTTATGCGTCGGTGTTGCGATCGATTCTGCGTCAGGATCCGGACAAGATTCTGGTGGGAGAGATTCGCGACCGGGAGACCGCCGCGATTGCTGTGGAAGCCAGCCTGACAGGTCATACGGTTTTTGCCACGGTGCACACCAATGACTCCACTTCTACTGTGGCCCGTTTGATGGATATGGGCATTGAGCCCTTCCTTCTGACAGCGACTCTTGAAGCCGTGGCGGCGCAGCGACTGTTGCGCACAGTATGTGAGGCGTGTCAGATGGAGATGGAGCCAGACGAGGAAGTCCTGCGTGAGCTGGGACCTGATGCACGGCGCATTGAGGGCCGCAAGATCGTCCATGGCCGAGGTTGCGCTGTCTGCCACCACACGGGCTACAAGGGGCGCACAGGGATCTTCGAGATCCTGCTTCTTGATGACGAGTTGCGCAGTTTGATCCAGGAGGGGGCTTCGTCCGAGGCCCTGCGCCAGATAGCCATCGGCCGTGGGATGCGCACCCTGCGTGAGGCGGGTTTGGATATGGTGGCCGCCGGCCGGACGACCGTCGAAGAGGTCCTGCGCGAGACCCAGCTTTGAGGCCTGGGGCCCAGGCTATTTTCCTCGATCGCAGGAGCCCTCCGCGTGACCTGGGTAGGGTTGGCGGGTACCCTCTGTTTCTTCAAGATGGCCAAGAAGATTCAACGTAGCATCCCGGCTGGTGGCCGGGCCAAGGGATCCGGTAGCGGCGGCGCAGCGGGAGGAGCTACTCCCAAGGGCCGGGGTGGACGCATCCGCGCTCAGCTGGTGACCGACTTCACGGTTCAGTTGGCAACCCTGTCGGAAGCAGGCATTCCCGTGGTCAAGGCCTTGACGATTCTTGAGGGCCAGACCAAGCCGGGACCTTTCAAGGCTCTGCTGGCCGAGATTACCGAGGATGTCTCAGGAGGTGCGCCTCTTTCCGAGGCCATGGCCAAACATCCGCGCTGCTTTGACGAGTTGTTCTCGGCCATGGTGCGTGCGGGAGAATCAGCGGGTATTCTCGACCGCATCCTGGTGCGGCTGGCCGCCTTCCGCGAGAAAGCCGCCGAGATCCAGGGCAAGATCGTCAACGCGATGATCTATCCGGCCATTCTGACGTTTGTGGCCACTGGTGTTGTGGCGGCGGTGATCGTCTTCGTCATCCCGCGCTTCCAGGAGATTTTCGATTCCTTCGACGTCACTCTTCCGGACACCACTCAGTTGCTCTTGGACGTGAGCGAGATCGCCACCCAGCGCTGGTATCTGGTCTTCGGTATTCCCGTGGCCCTGTTGGTGCTGCACATCTTCCTGATGGGCCGCAGCAAGCCCTATCGCTTTCGCATCCATGGCATCTTGCTCAGGTTGCCCATCTCCGGGGCGCTCATGCGACAGTCATTGATCGCCCGTTTTTCGCGTACATTCGGCACCCTTGTGGAGGCTGGTGTACCTCACCTGGATGCCTTGGCTATTGTGCGTGATGCTACCTCGAACATGGTGCTGGCCCAGGGTATCGAGGAGATTCGGCGAACCGTGCGTGAGGGAGAGGGGATCGCCCGCACTATGGGGGAGACCGGGTTGTTCGACGACATCGTGACCAACATGGTTGACGTGGGTGAGGAAACAGGCGAACTCGATCGCATGCTGCTCAAGATTGCCGACGCCTATGAGCGCCAATTGGATCGGCGTATCGACGCGCTCTTCAAGTTCCTCGAGCCGGTTCTGTTGTTGGTGATGGCAGTAGTGGTTGGTTTCATTGTGGTGGCTCTGTTCATGCCCCTGCTCGAGATCATGAATTCGATCAACAGTTCTTCGTGAGCCCCCCAGTCAAAGGTCCAGGGACGCAGAAGCCACGCATCTCCCTGAGGGTGGCTTTAATCGGTTTGGTCGCTTTGACCAATTTGGCGGTCTTTGCGGCGGGTCTTCTGTGGACACGGAGCGCAGAGCGGGGGCTTGATGAGCAGCGAGGCCAGGCCCACGTAGAACTGCTGGGAACCCTGGTGGGCAGCTTGATCGATGCGCGGGGCAACCTGCGTTCGGCGGGGCTCCTGCGATGGGAGCACTGGGACGAGTGGTTCCGGGATGTGCAGATCGCGCACTTTCCCGATCTGGCTCAGGTCCCGCCGGTGTTGTCTACATCCCAGGCAAGTCGCCCCGCCCTGGGGTTGCAGATCAATCCCTTGGGGGCGGCCCGGAGGGACGGTGGCTTTGATGGGGCTGGGGTTCTGCTGGCCATGCGTCAGGCGGCGGAGACCCGCGAGCAGGTGGCTGTCTATGGGGGCGTTGCCATGCCTGTTGTCCTGCCAGACGGCAGCGCCTGGGGAGGTTGCTGGATGCAGACCCTGCCCTCTGACGCGGCCGGTGGATTCCAGCGTCAATTGCTGCCCTGGTTTATTGCCTCCACCCTTTTGCTGACCCTCTCGACCTTCGCGTTGATTCGCGGTCTTATCCTCAATCCTGTTCAGCGGCTGGCGGCTGCTGCCCGGCGCATCGGGCGCGGAGAACTAGGGGCGCGGGTTGGGCACGTCACCCGCAGGGATGAGATTGGTGAGTTGATGCGGTCCTTTGACGCCATGGCCGATGATGTGCAGGGGTTTAGTGATCGCCTGGCGCGGGAGGTTGACGAGGCCACCCGGGCGGCGCGAGCGGCAGAGGCTGCGGCCATGACCCAGCGTCGTCTGGCTGCCACGGGCGAACTCGCGGCGGGGGTGGCCCACGAGATCAACAATCCACTGAGCGGCCTGATGAATGCCGCCCAGGCCCTTGGTCGTGAGGATCTCTCCACGGACAAGCGCGAGGAGTACCTGGAGTTGGTTGGCTCGGGATTGGAGCGCATCCGAGGAACTGTTGGACGATTGCTGCGCCTGGCTCCGCGGAACACGGACACCACCCTGGTGCATCTGGAGGGACCTTTGGGGGATGCCCTTGGACTGGTACGTCACAGGGCTGAGGATCTGGGCGTAGCAGTGCGCCTTTGCGTTCCTCCTCAAGCGGTCCAGGACGCATTCATGCCCGAGGCCTTGGCTCTCTTGGAAGCTCTTCCACCGATTCAGGGCCAGGCCAACGAACTTGGCCAGGCCTTCTTGAACCTTCTGGTCAATGCCCTCGACGCCCTGGAGGAAGAGGGGCCTGGAGATCTTGACTCCGCCAAGGGCCTGATTGAGGTCCACGTCCTCAGGGACAATCGTGACTTGCGCATCGCCGTTGTGGACAACGGTCCTGGCATCGACGAGGCACTTGTAGGCCGCATTGGCGATGCGTTCTTCACCACCAAGGACACTGGTAGGGGAACGGGTTTGGGCCTTGCCATGGTGCAAGGCATGGCCGCGGCGCACGGAGGCCGACTGGAGATTACCAGTGCCAGGGGAGAGGGCTTCAGCGCTACATTGGTGTTGCCCCTGGCGGGGCCAGCATCGAATCTGCCCCCTGCAGGGCAAGGTGCATGACCCAATGAACACCGAGTGGCTTCCAATTCTGATCCCCCTGGGACTGCTCTGCTTGTCCGCGTTCTTCAGTGGTGCGGAAACGGCGCTTTTCAACATGGAACCCGGTCGGCTCCAGCAAGCGGGTGTGCGGGTCAGGCGCCTGCTTGATCGGCCCCGGGATCTGTTGGTCACGATTCTGCTGGGCAATCTGTTTGTCAATGTGCTCTTTTTCGCCCTCGTGCCCTACTTGTTTGAAGCTGATGAGTTGCTGACTGGAGCTGGAGCCCTCTTGGCGATTCTGGTGCTCGGAGAGATCCTGCCCAAGACCCTGGCACTGCGTAGCGGCCCACGGGTTGCGCGTCTGGCGGCCCCGCCCCTGGGTCTGATGATGTCCCTGCTGGCACCGATTGGGGGAGGTATCCATCGCTTGCTCGATGGTTTTCTGCGTGCATTTGGCCAGGACGAAGCCGCTGAGCAACGCATCGACGTGCATCACTTGGATCAGGCCCTGCAACGATCGGCCAAGAAAGGACACATCGCACCCGGGGAAGCGGACCTGCTGGCTGAGATTGTCGAACTCGGGCACCTGCGTGTGCGCGAGATCATGACACCCCGCGTGGATGCCTTGATGCTTGACCTGGAGGACACGGAGGCAGAGCGCTTGGCAGTTCTCATGGAGGCTGCGAGACTCTTGCAGTCCTGGTTGCCCGTGGTGCGTGGAGATGTGGACCAGGTGGTGGGGGTCGTGCGCGTGCGTGAACTCTTGGTGGATCCGTCCCGCCCCATCGAGTCCAGAGTCATGCCGATTTGCTTCGTGCCCGAGGTGGCCGGAGTCTTGCCCATGTTGGCCACCATGCGCGAAAGACGGGTGGCCCAGGCCATCGTGGTGGATGAGTGGGGCGGAACCGCTGGGGTGGTGACCCTGGAGCTGTTGTTTGAAGAACTCTTTGGGGAGTTGCGCGTGGAAGGGGAAGAGGTGGAGCGTCCAGTGATTCCCATCGGGGAGGGTCGCTTCCGGGTGTCCGGGGACCTCTCCATTCGGGACTGGAATGATCTGCTCGGGGTCGAGGTAGTACCCAATGCCTTTGAAACCGTGGGCGGACTGGTCTTGGCTGCATTGGATCGCCTGCCCAGGGTGGGAGATCGCGCAGAACTGGGGGGCGGCCTGGTGGGTGAAGTCAGCGAGGTGCGTCGACGCAGGGTTTGGACCGTGGACCTCTATCTGGCAGGAGTACCCAGGGCATGAGTGACCCCATCACACTTGCCGCCCTGCTTCTGTGCTTGTTGGGCAGTGCTCTCTACTCCGGTAGCGAGACCGCGCTCTATGGTCTTTCGCGGGTGCACTTGGAGTTGCAGGCGGACGGAGGCCGGCCCTTGGCGCGCATTCTGCATTGGCTGGTGCAATCGGACGGTCCCCTGTTGGTCACCATTCTGGTGGGCAACAATCTGATGCTGGAACTTGCGTCGGGTCTGACGGACAACTTAGTAGGCGGCGGTCAATCCAATCCTGCCGTGGTCGCTCTGATCGTCACTGCTGTGTTGGCTCCGACTGTGTTCTTGTTTGGCGAGGTCCTGCCCAAGGAACTCTTCCGTCGCCGACCCCACAGAATGCTGGGGGCAGCTACGCCCCTGCTGATCGTTTCTCGTATTGTCTTTTGGCCCGTGGAGCGGGTTCTGACTGGAGTCATCTGGATTCTGGGCCGCATGTTTGGACTGGGCGCGGGACGGCCCGTATTGCTGCGGGGACGCTCGGCGGTGGCGAGCTATCTGGAGGAGGGCGCCCGTCAGGGAACCCTGCCCCCACGGGCCGCGGATCTTGCGCGGAATGCCATGGGTCTGCGCTCTTCCCCGGTGGAGCGCTGCATGACTCCCTGGGCCCAGGTGGAGTGCCTGCAGGCGGATTCCAGTGAGTCCGAGCGCTTGGCCGTGCTGACCGATGCGGTGCACTCACGCCTGCCGGTGGTGGGGCAGGACGGGACTGTGCGCAGCTATGTGCACCTGCTTGAGGTGCTGGGTGCTGCCTCCAAGACCGATCTCATGGGACACCTCAGACCCCTGATGGCGCTTGAGCCCCAGACCCCCATCGCCTCGGCCCTTCTGAGCATGCGAGGAGGTGGCCGCCGCATGGCTTTGGTCGGCAGTCTGGACAAGCCCCTGGGCCTGGTGGCCCTGAAGGACCTGGTGGAGGAGATCACCGGGGACGTGGTGGGCCTCTAGGGTCCTGTTTGTCCCGCTGGGGATGCAGAGGCCGATGCTCAAAGGTTTCGGAGCGCATAAAGCGAAACAGGGCGGGTGTTTCAGGCTAGACTGGCAGCCCAATTCCGCGCGGCCTGGGCCCCGCAGTTCCTGATTCCATCCCAATGAGATCCCCCGATCCCACTTCCTTAGCTGCTTCCAAGCTGGCAGGCCCTGCCACCTCTGGGACTGTCGCCACTGCAGGCACGTTGGGACCGCGAGCAGTCGGCTGGTCTCTCCTGGGCCTCCTGGCCCTGGCCGTTGCGGGAGCTGGCCCGGCTTTGCAGGATGATCCGGAACCCGGTACGGAGACTCAGATCATCCCCAGTTTGAGCGCCGGCGTTACCGCCGACTCGAACGATCGGATGATCGCGGTCACGGGCATGGATATGACGGGCTCCAGCGTGCTGTATCTGGTGGACACGATCACCGGCCAGCTATGTGTCTATCAGGCCTCTGGTGGTTCCAAGTCCACCCGTGGCGTGCGCCTGGTCGGCGCACGCAACATCTCATTGGACTTGCGTCTTGATGGATTCAATGACAAGACCGAATCAGAAGGGAGGGCCATGCCGTTCAAAGCTCTCCAAAAAATGTTCAATGACGAGGGACTGTCAAGTAAGGACTGACCTTCGTTTTCCCTAGAATTCCCATGCTGCGCCCTCTGGGCCTGCCGCTGACTCTTCCTAAACCCACCAACCCCTGCCTTCCGCGGGGAACAATTCAAGGAGCCCCCCCCGTGTCTGACGAGTTCATCAGCTTTGACAAAGCCCTAGACGACTTGCGCCTCAAAGAGGAGGAACTCAAGCGTCTGGTATCTGAAGGCGAAATCCGCGCTTTCCGCAAGGGCGAAACCATGAAGTTGCGCCAGAGTGACGTGGATGCCCTGCGCCTCGAGCTCGGTGGCGAGGTGGTTGATCTGGGTGATGCCGGCGAGGAACTCGTCTTTGAGGATGATGACCTTGTAGGCGATGAGCTCGAAGCCGACAGCGGCATGGCCACCCAGGAGATCAGCGACATCGACACTCTGCTAGAGGACGAAATCGAGGATGTAGGCGAGATCGAGTTGGACGATGAGCAAGAGATTGAAGATCTGCCACCTGCCGCCGCCGTGGTGGAAGAAGAGGAGGAAGAGATGCACCCCGCCCTCTTGGGAGCAGTACTGGCTTCCGTGGGCCTGATGGTTCTCTTTGCTGCCGTGGCCATGTCTCTGGCTTCTGGCTCGGTCTCGGGCACCGCCAAGGCGGTGGGCGGCTTGTTCGGCATCGACTTCAACTAGGCCCTCCGCGCGGGTTGAGGGGCGGCGTGCATGGCGGCCGTGATGCCCCTCGTCCGTATACGTGGCAAAGAATTCAGCTCCCCTCATGCGTGCTCTAGCGGTTTTCATGAACTCCAACCGGGCTTGAGTACCTCGCCGGGCCCGTTTTGTCCGGGATCCTCCTCGGCCCAAGAGAATGCTGGGCTCGTACTGGGACTCGCCTGTTCGGATTCCTACACTCGCATGCGTGAGGCGGTCGGCACCATGGGCCGCGTTGCTCCCTTGTTCCTGGGTTGGAGCAGGGGGACGAACGAGGGGAGGACAGGGTCGGTGCCAGCCTGGCCTGCAAGGCGATTCTCAGTCGCCACAACGAAACAACAGGATTCGAAGCATCAAGATGACCGAGCAACGCACACCGCGCATGAGCCGCATTGCCCTTCTGGGGCTGGCCGCTCTCTTTTCACCCGTACTTTCCTCCTGCGTCAGTCAGGAGGATCACAACAAGTCGATCAGCCTGGCCGAGATGTACCAAGATCAGGTGCATAGTCTTGAGAATGAAAACCAGCTGCTGAGGGCAGAGAACGCTCGCCTGCTGAACGAAGCCTCGGACGCCTATGTGCGCGGTCTTCAGGAGGCGGGCTATGACACTGAAGCCCAGGCCCGCATTGATGAACTTCAATTGCGCATCTCCGAATTGGACCGGCCCATGGGGGAAATCGAAACTTTCAAAGTGGAGGGGGGCTATGTGACCATGATCCGTGATGACCTGCTCTTCGCGTCTGGTTCAGCGGACTTGGGCCAGAAGGGGATTGAAGCTCTCAAGGGAGTGGCTGAAGGGATCAAGGCCTCGCCCCACGGCCAGATCCTCGTCCGTGGGCACACGGACTCTGACCCCATCAAGAGGCCCGCGACCCTGAAGAAATTTCCCAAGGGCAACATACAGCTGTCCGCAGAGCGCGCAGTTGCGGTTGCCGTGCTGCTCTTCGAGCAGAAGGGGATCGCCTCCAAGGATGTTGTGATTATGGGATTTGGCTCCCACAAACCCTTGCGCCCCAATGACAGCGCCGAGAACAAGCGCCTCAATCGCCGCGTCGAGATTTTCGTTGCGGATGCTGGAGAGTGAGTCCTTCGTCACTAGCCCCTGATCAAGATGATCGGTTGTATGGGTGGTGACCGTGTGATGAATTCCCTGCGCTGGCGGAACTTGTTTTGCTGCCTGCTCAAGCGACACACCCCGCTCCTGTCTTGCGAGACAGGGCCGGGGTTGTTGCTTGTAGTTGTACTCTTTGCTGCTTGCTCTCCTGGCTCTGATGCTTCCAAGGGAGGCGCTTCTCAAGAACTCTTGAGTATCGAACGTCTTGCTTTCGTGCCTGCAGGATCCCATTCCCTTCGTCAGGTGGGAATCGTGGCCCAGGGCGGTGATCCTCATGGTGGCGGGGGTCTGCTGGTGGACCTGTTTGAGGTGACGCGAGGTCAGTGGATTGCAAGTGGTCAGCCGCTGCCCAGTCAGAGTTGGGGCGAATGGGGACCCGAGCAGGCGAACCTGCCCGCAGTGGGCATGAATCGTGCCGAGGCCTTGAGTTTCGCCCGTCTGGAGGACATGCGCTTGCCCACGGTGGCTGAATGGCTCTGGTGTGCCAGTGGATCCCGGGGCCAACCGCATCCCTATGGCCCCCGTGGCATGGCCTCGGCGGCGAATACCCTGGAGGTGGGGCTTGGCCGTTCCGTTGCGGTGGGGACCTTTGCTTCAGGACGCACTCCGGGCTCCCTGCTCGCTGATCTGGAGGGCAATGTCTGGGAGTGGTGTCTTGATCAACCGCCGGAGGGGGTGACATTGAGCGGAGGCGGTGAGTCAGAACTTGGGTGTGCGCTTGGAGGGTCTTTCTTGGAGACCACCAGGGCCTTGCACGGAGAGGCTGGCATTCTTGCCCGCGGTCTCGACCCCCGGCATCGGGCCATTGATCTTGGCTTGCGTCGAGTCTGCGCCGCGGGAGACTGGCTGCTGGCGCACAAAGATGAGTTCTCCGATTCCAGGCATGAGGCCAGGGTGCGTGGCGTGGGGCGTCGCTGGGGGCGACCGGCCTTGGAGTTGCTCCGAGGGCTGGAAGTTGAAGCCCAAGGGTCCAGGGGAATCCGCTGGTTGCGCGCCGGGGCCGAGCAGTGAGCGAGCGTCCCAGCCGCCCGCCCTGGAGTGAGTTCAAGAGCGCTCTTGATGCCGCCGGGTTTCGGCCCTCGCGGCAGTTGGGGCAGAATTTCTTGTTGGATGAGAATGTGGCTCGCGCCATCGTTGTCGATGCGGGGGTCGCTCCAGGAGATCAGGTCCTGGAGGTCGGTCCAGGACTTGGGTTTCTCTCAGTGCACCTGGCTCACATCGGCGTCAAGCTCAATTGCATCGAGGTGGATTCCCGATTGGCCTCTATCGCGACAGAGTTCTTGCGTCCCTACCCTGATGCTCAGGTGATCCTGGGAGATGCTCTTGAGGGCAAGCACGCTCTGGGCCCGGAACTGTTGGCCCTGATTCCCGCTGCAGGGGACTGGCACCTTGTGGCGAATTTGCCCTATTCGATCTCCGGTCCCGTCTTGGCTCTGATCGCGAACCACCCCAATCCTCCCCGCAGTCTGAGTGTCCTGGTGCAGAAGGAGGTTGCTGAGCGTCTGTGCGCCAGCGGGGGCAGCGCCCAGTTTGGCCCTCTCTCTGTGGCGGTGCAGTTGGCTTTTCAGATGCGGGCTGGCCGGGGAGTGTCTCCCGGGGCTTTTAGTCCAAGGCCAAAAGTGGAGAGCCGACTGGTGCATGGTGAATTGCGCAGCCCCCTCTTGCCCCAGCAGGCTCGGGTTGAGATTCGCGATCTGGCTGCGACCCTGCTGCAGCGTCGACGCCAGGTCCTGCGCAGGGTCCTGGCGGATCATGTGGGCGATCGGGAGACAGCCTGCACTCATTTGAAACAGGCGGGTCTGGACCCGGGCATGCGCGTGGGGGCGGTGACCCTTGAGGGTTGGGAGACACTGGCACGGGAACTGAACCCCGTCCAGGAGGCCCCAGAGCCGCCCTAGGTTATTTCCAACTGGTTTCTGCCGCTCCTCTTGGCCCGTTTCCATGGACCTGAACGGATACGAAGGGCCTTCTGGATGTCCTGGAGGTGCAATGAATCTCATTCAATTGGTTCCATACCCCCAGAGAATGGGCTAATCTTGCGTGAACTGGGAGCGTGTTTGCTGTCCCTCAAAAGCAAGGGTTGTCCACTCCCCGGACTCCCTCAACAAGCCGGAGCAAGCACATAAGGCCCCGTTCGCCCCTCGAACTTTTCCTCTCAGTTGGGTTTCGCCTCGGCGTAGCTGGCTCCAGACGCATTGGGCAGTCGGAGACACGCCAGGGACCACGACTTCATTCCCCAGGTCGTCACGCTTGCGCGTTGATTTCCGTGATCCAGCCTCAGCGCTTGATCCAAGAGTCATTGCGAGCACGTGTTGTGGACCTCCACGAAACAGAACGTCCCTAAATCATCACCTGGCGGTTACAGCCCAGGTTAACTCAATTGCCGATCCCTCCCGGCACTCAGCATGTCCCCCGATCCTGAATTCAAGCGCTCGCTAGAAGAGATCAAGGCCCGGCTTACGCCGGAAGCCCTGATCCGCGAATGGGGCAAAGAGCCTGCGCAGAAGTCCAATCGCTTGTGGGCCACTTGCCCTCTGCATGAGGAGAGCACGCCCTCCTTTGCGATCGGACCAGATCCGGGACTCTGGTACTGCTTTGGCTCTTGCAGCAAGGGCGGCGATCTGTTTGATCTCATCTGTGCCCGCTTGGGAATCGAGTTCATGGAGGCCGTGGAGTTTGCTGCTCAGCGTACAGGTGTAGAATTGCCCAAGCGGAGGGGTCCGGAGAACAAGCGCGAAGAACCTGGTCTGGCGCTCTTGGCTCGGGCAGAGGAGATCTACTCAAAGGCCCTCAAGGGTGCCAGCGGTCGTGCTGCGCGGGAGTACCTCCAAAGTCGTGGCTACGAGGCCAGCACCATCGAGGCCTTTGGCATTGGCTATGCCCCTGCCAGCAACATGGCCGGCGGAAATCCGATCAGTGCCCTGCTCGGGGGGCGCGGGAACGCAACCCTGGAGTTGGCTGAAGCCGTGGGGCTTGTGCGCATCGGGGACCGCGATGGCAGGCCCTATGATTTCTTTCGCCACCGTTTGATGATTCCCATTCGAGACGAGCGCGGCCGAACGGTGGGATTCGGCGGTCGCATAATGCCCGGAGAGGAAGGGCCCAAGTATGTCAACACTCCCGAGACACCCTGGTTCAAGAAAGGCCGGGTGATCTACGGTTTTGATCGAGCTTTGGGCCATGCCCAGCGGAGCAAGCAGTTGATCTTGGTGGAGGGTTACACCGATGTGATGTCCTTGCATCAGGGTGGGTTCCTGCATGCTGCAGCTGTGCTGGGTACGGCGACCACCGAGGCACATTCGCGCCTGGTGCGGCGATCGGGAGCCCAGCAGGTGCAACTTCTGTTCGATGGGGATGATGCGGGGCGCAAGGCTGCTCATAAGGCTCTCAAGGGGCTCTTGGGGTTGGACGCGGAGATCTTTGTGGTGCCTCTGGACAGCGGGAATGATCCTGCGGACATTCTGGACAGCGAGGGAGTCTCAGGCATGAGTGCCCGTCTGGAGATGGGCCGTCCCTGGCTTGAGTTCATGATTGCTGGGTTGCAACCCCTGTCGGGTTCTGAGCGCGTACGTGGGATCGGGGAGATGTTTGAGATGGTGGCGGCCCTTTCGGGGGGCTTGCTGCAGGACGAGGCTCTCAAGGGGATTGCTGATGGCCTCGACTATCCTCTCGAGGTGTTGCGCACGGAGTACCGCGAGCGCAAGGGCGCGGGGCCGAGAGGTAGAAGTGTTCAAGGCCAGGTTTCTGGGGCCACCATGGTTCCGATGGCATCCGCTCCCAAGGAGGCAGGCAAGGCCGGTCTTGAGGATGCGCAGACTGTCAAGCAGCTTGAGAATCGTTGTCGCCATGCTCTTGCTGCCCTTTTCAGCGTGGTGCTCAATGACCCGGGCCTGTTCCCACGGGTGCGTGCGGTCTTGGACCAAGAGTTGCCTCTAGAGGACCCTGGGCGCCCCCTCTTCGATGCCATGGCAGCCCTCTGGGACGCTGATAAGGATCCCAGCCTTGATCTGGTCCTGAACGAACTAGGTGACCAGCCCATCAGGGCCAAGGTCGCGGGCTTACAGGCGACCTTCGAGGGGGATGATGAGTTGACCGAGAGAACGGGCACGATCCTCGATGATCTCAAGAAGTGCAGAAACGAATTGGAAATCCTGAAGGTCAACGGACGCATTCGCGAACAGGAAGCACTCTGCCACGATACCCAACCAGAGCCTGTGCGCCGTAAGGCTGAAGGGACTCTGGAAGCACTCTATCAAGACCTCATGGAACTGATCCGCTGCCGCAACGATGAAGATCCTGCGTCTACCTCAGCCCATTCCAACCTGGCCCAGTCCACTCAAGTCTAATCCCAACTCGACACTCAGTTCCGAAACTCCTCCTCAGTAACAAGTACTAACTTTGACTCGATGCGCGCATCTTTCCTCGGTGCACATCACCCCCAACAACCATGACTGACAAAACAGAAGACATCATCAAGCTCCTCGTCCATGAGGGCAAACGCAAGGGCTTTCTAACCTTTGCAGAGATGAACACCTTGCTTGAAGATCAATTCGTACCTCCGGACAAGATGGACCAGGTGTTCATCAGCCTGGAGGACGCAGGTGTCGACGTCCTGGATGATGATCCAGATGAGGGTACGCCCACTGCCGCGGTTGCTAGCACGACCAGTACTCCAGTGGCTCACAAGCCCGCCACACCGACGACCCCGGCGGTGGTAGAGAAGATCGATGATCCAGTGCGCATGTACTTGACCCAGATGGGGGAGATCCCTCTTCTGACCCGCGAGCAGGAGATCTCTCTCGCCAAAGCCATCGAAGTAACTCGCAAGCGTTTCCGTAAGAAGTGCATGGGTTCGGGCGTGGCCATGAATGCCTCCTTGGGCACTCTTCATCAAGTGCAGCAGGGGGAACTGGCTTTTGACCGCACCCTCAAAGTCAATCCCAACCCCAAGCCCGATGATGATCCAAAAATCGTCGAGACCCTGGGCAAGCCCTTCCTGGCCAAGCGATTGCCGGTCAATGTACGCACCATCGAGAACTTGATGGAGCGGCTGCGCGAGACCTATCACCCCTTGATCGGGGGCGACCTTTCGGGTGCCGAGCGTTCAGAGGTCATTACCAGGGTTCAGAACATTCGTCGAAAGCTGATTATTTTGATCGAGGAGTGTCACCTTCAAATCAAGAAAGTACGCCCCTACGAGCATCTGCTGGAAGATCACTGGCGCGACATGCGGGCGGTTGAGCGCAAGCTGGAGACCGCCCAGCGCAACCTCGATCAGGATGGTGGCCCAGAGCAATTGGAGGAGCTACAGACTGAGATGGACCGTTTGGAGGAGATTGCTCTGGAGCCCATCGACCGTTTGCGCCGTCGGCTGGACCAGGTCACCTTGCATTACGAGGAATACGAGGAAGCCAAGCGCCTGCTCTCAAGTGGAAACCTGCGTCTGGTGGTTTCGATCGCCAAGAAGTACCGCAATCGAGGACTCTCGTTCCTCGACCTGATTCAGGAAGGCAACACCGGCCTGATGAAAGCGGTTGAGAAATACGAGTATCGTCGTGGTTACAAGTTTTCGACCTATGCCACCTGGTGGATCCGTCAGGCGATCACTCGCTCGATTGCTGATCAGGCCCGCACGATCCGCATTCCCGTGCACATGATCGAGACCATGAGCAAGTTGCGCAATGTGACCAAGCGACTGGTCCAGGAGAAGGGCCGCGCCCCATCCGTGGAAGAGGTCGCAGAAGCCACCGGCATTACTGTCGACGAGGCCAAGCGCGTGATGAAAATCAGCAAGCATCCCATCAGCCTTGACAGGCCGATCGGTGAGTCCGACGACAGCTACTTCGGCGACTTCATTGAGGATGAGACCGCCGAGAGCCCTCTGCAGTCGGCGGGTAGGGAAATGCTCAAGGAGCGCATTGATGATGTGCTGGGTACTCTGACCTTCCGCGAACGGGAGATTATCAAGCTGCGCTACGGCATTGGCGACGGCTATACCTACACCCTGGAGGAGGTAGGCCGCATCTTCCGTGTGACCCGTGAGCGGGTGCGCCAGATCGAGGCCAAGGCCGTGCGCAAGCTGCGCCACCCGGTGCGTGCCCGTCAGCTGGCGAGCTTCCTTGAAGGGGTATCGGTGGAGGATGAAGAGGGAGATCCCAGGGACCTCTAGAGTCCAGGTCACCTTCTTCCGGAGAGTCCAAGGGACTTCAGGGAGTTTTAGTACGGCGTGCGCCGGTCTCCGTGTCCTGGAGGCCGGCGCGCTGCTGAGGGTCCCCTGCTGGGCCGCGGGTCTCCCCTGCGGGGTTCCAAGCGAGGGACGTTCTTGGGTTTGTCAGGAGGAGGATGCTTGGGAAACCCAGCAAGCCATTGCGCCCGATGGAGCCCGTCCCTAGACTGCTTGGCTCAATTTCTCGGCAAAACTCAGCAGTATGAACCAGACGCTCCAGGCGCTTCTCTCCCTCCAAGACACCGACCGGCAGATCTACCGGTTGCGGGCTGAGTTGCAGCGTCTGCCTCAGGAACTCAAGGTTCGTCACAAGAAGCTCAGCGACATGGTGACCATGTCGAAGCAGTGCCGCGCTGAGGCGCAGCACCTGCGCTTGCAGGTCAAGGAAGTTGAGGAGTCTGTCACGGTTCTACGCATGCGCCAGCGCAAGCTGGAGAAGGAGTGCAATTCTGAGGGCGTCGATGCTGCCCTCTTGGCTTCCTACCAGCACGAAATCCGCACGGTCAAGGACACGATTTCCGAAGCAGAGGACGATGGTCTGAACATGCTGGCCGAGGCGGATGAGAAGCAGGTTCAAGCCGAACAATTGGAAACCACCGTTGTTGCAGAGCGCCCTGACTTTGATGCGCTTTCTGCTGCAGTCAAGGCCGAACTGAACGAGGCCTCCGCCAAGCTGGAGGCTCTGGATGCCCAGCGCACAAACCTACAGTCGTCCACCATCCCCGAGGATCAGCTCATGCTCTACAAGGGCCTTCTGGAGCGCCGTGAGGGTGAAGCCCTGGCGGAACTAGCAGATCTGGTTTGCCAGGGTTGCTTCGTCTCGATCCCGCGCAACCTCTACGTTCGTTTGGCGCGTGGCGTAGACCTGGTGCAATGCCCGAGTTGCACGCGCATCTTGTACGTTCGTTGAGCCCAATGGGCTAGCACTCAGTGCTTCTCAGAAGCTGTAGCGCCAGCCCAGGCCGTATGTGATGGTGCTTCCCAGTTGTACACCGTCAACATCATCGTAAAGGGGTACTCCGACCTCCGCCGCAAACCGGTTGCCGCTGGTGCCGACGAAGTTGAAACCACCAAAGAGTCGGAACAGAGTGCCTCCAGCGTTGTCTGGATCATGCAAGTTGGAAATCAGGGGATCGATCGTGCTCTCGCTGCCGCTGATGCCTCTGGAATGATGCCCTTCGAGGCGCAGGGAGATGCTCATGTCTCGGTTGATTCGATGTGCCGCCCAGGCGCCAAGCTCCAATTCGTTGCCCTTGTTCCAGGATGTTCCACCCTCCCGTATACGGAGCACATACTGGCCGCCATAGCCCCAGGACCAGTCCTCCGTCTGGCCCAACCAGTGCGCTCGGGGGATCAGACTCCAAGCGCCGCTGCCTGGCTGCAAGGAGTAGGGCAAGCGACCATCGCCGCCGCCAGGGTTGATGCCGGTGGAATTGGTTGAACCAGTGGGCAGGCCCAGTCCCAGCCCATAGGAGTGGCTGTATCCCTCGAGGAGTGCTGAATTCCAGAGGGCTCCGATCTCCACGTCCCCCAAGCCATTTGTGCGCATGCGAGTCTTGCCCAAGGGACCGAGTACATCAGCTCGGGCATCGCAGTAGGGCAGGGTCAGTTCTACGTCCAGGCCTTCGTCGAGTTCAAGGTGGAAGGTGAAACGATGTTCTTCGATCCTCGCAGATGTGGCTGCGAAGGTGTAGCCCTGATCGGTGACCTCATCGGTGGTGGCCTCCTTGTTGCCAATACGAGGGCCGCTCTCATTCGTACCTGCCCAGGTCCAGGCAATCGTCATCTTTCCGGCCGCAGCCATTGCGGCCCCCAGTACGCCGATTGGAGGTTCTTCGTCGGGGCGCATGTAGGCGCCGTCCTCCAGGGAGTCGAGCAGATCCTGGGGGCAGGCGTTTGCTGTGGCCATTGGACCCAAGAGCAGGGCCAGGGTGAAAAAGGCAAGCTGAGTCTTGGTCTGGGGAAGGCGCATATTTATTGCAGCCGAATTCTTTCGGATGGGCGGCTCCCAGAATAAACAGATCCAAGGCGTAGAACTCAGGCCTTCGGAGGAAAGTGAGGGAGAGCTCGATTCGAGGTCTATCTCTGCTGGTCTGAAGCAGGCGCGATATCTAGGGGGGAGGCGCTCTGAGGTGGGAGGGACACGCCCCCCTCCCCAATATGGGCGCTCCCCTGGCGCGTTCCGCGGTTGCATAAAACTTCCGTCAGGCGCACACGAATCGCGGTCTTGTGCAACCCGAATTGCGGGGCGATCAGCTTCTCTTGCGGGGCCTCGCCGGTCACCCGGTGTACCACCTGATCGGGATGCAGGCGTTCGATGAAGTCCGCAGCCCAATCCAGGTAGGTCTCAAGGTCCAGCACTTCGAGCCGCCCCGCGTGCCAGTCATGGGCCATTTGGGTCTTCTTGAGCACCATCAGGTGGTGAACCTTGACCCCGGCGCAACCGGCTCTTGCTATGGCTCGGGCTGTGTCCCGGGCGCCCTGGCGTCCATCACCCGGTAGGCCCAGGATTGCATGGCTCACTGTGGAGAGGCCCGCCTGATGTGCGCGCTGCACAGCGTCGTCGAACTCTGCCAGGGTGTGCAGCCGGTTGATGTTGAGCAGTACCTCGTCATTGGCGCTTTCGAGGCCGAGTTCCAGCCAGACCGGAACCCTGTGGGAGAGATGCTCCAAGAGTCGCAGCGCCTCGTCTTGCAAGCAGTCCGGGCGAGTGGCCACCGATACGCAGCGCACTGCGTCTCCCAGATATGGTTCCACCGCCCCGAGCAGTTCTTTGAGGCGCGCGCTATCTCCGTAGGTGTTGCTATAGCTCTGCAAGTAGGCGATGGCTCCTACTTCTTGGTCACCTCTGCCTCGGCGTGCGATGCGCTTGAGCCCCGCCTCCAGTTGCTCGGCAACCGCCTTGCCCGTACGCAAGGCGCCGGTGCCAGAGCCTTCCACATCACAATAGGTGCAGCCACCAAATCCTCGGGTCCCGTCCCGATTGGGGCAGGTGGATCCCGCGTCAAGGGCCACCCTATAGACGGGTTGGCCGAAGGTTTCTTTCAGCCAGGGGGCCAGGGAGCGGAAGCGCAGGTCGGGATTCATGGGCCTATCCTACGCTGGGGGGCAACGCTCCGGTCACCGGCGCGGTCCGGGGTGGTATAACCTTGCCATTCCCATGCAGGCAGCAGCAAAAACTCCCCCGAAGAGCGCGGGCGAGGTCTTGATCGAGGCCCGTGGCCTCTGCAAGCACTTCGGTCCCGTGACCGCCGTGGATCAGGTCTCGTTCCAGGTGCGACGGGGAGAATTGGTAGGCCTTTTGGGCCCCAACGGGGCTGGCAAGAGCACCATCATGCGCATGCTGACTGGCTATTTGAACCCCGATGGAGGAGAGGCCGCGCTCGGGGGACTGGCTGCCAGTGAAGTGGTGGCTCGCCGCATCCTTGGATACCTTCCAGAACACACGCCATTGCACAGGGAAATGCGTGTGGACCGTTTCTTGAGCCTGGTGGCCACATTGCGCGGACTTCGAGGAGACTCGCGCAAGGATGCAATTGCCCGGGTCTTGGATTCCTGTGACCTGGGAGGCCATGAAGGCCGTCGCATCCACACTCTGTCCAAAGGGTATCGCCAACGGGTCGGCCTGGCCCAGGCCCTTGTCAGCGATCCGGATGTGCTCGTATTGGATGAACCCACCAGTGCGCTCGATCCCCGAGAGATCGTGCGCGTGCGCGATCTTGTGGCGCGCCTCGCAAGGGACAAGACGGTCTTGATTTCGACCCATGTACTGCCTGAGGTGGAAGAGGTATGCCAGCGCGTGTTGATTATCGCTGGGGGCCGGTTGGTAGCAGATGGGGATCCGGTGGCGTTGGCCAGCAACGCGGGCAAGCGTTTGATTGTAGAGGTCAGTGGCATCGGAGATCCGGAGGTGCTCATGCAGACCCTGGGCGCATTGCCCGGGGTGGAAGAAACAACTAGCATCGATCCCCTGCGCGGGGGTGATCTGCGCATTGAGTTGAAGGCCGACGAGCCTCATGAGGTCGTCGGGCCTCTACAGGCGGCCCTTGTGGGAATCACCCTGTTGGAACTGCGTCACGAGTTGCCCACCCTTGAGCAGGTCTTCATGGAACATACCGCCGGGGCGGTAGAGGTTCGCCCGTGAGGCAGGTGCTCGCCATTGCCGGACGCGAATTGCGTGCGGCCTTTGAATCTCCCGTGGCCTACGCCACGATCCTGATCTTTGTCCTGGTCTCCGCGGGGCTGTTTTTCTTGGTGGGCATGCCAATCGGCGGTATGCCCCTGCCGTCCCTGTGGGAAGGGGGCGAGGCAAGCCTGATTGTGCTCTTCGCATGGATGCCACTTTCCCAGGGGCTCTTGGTACCGGCCTTGTGCATGGGATCCTGGACCGAGGAGCGCCGCGCCGGCACTGAGGAGTTGTTCTTGACCTACCCCCTGCGCGCAAGCCAATTGGTGCTGGGCAAGTTCTTGGCCCACACTGGCATCGTCTGCATGCTGCTGATCTTGACCGTGCTGCCTATCGCCTGGACGGTGGAGAACCTGGGTGATCTGGACCGGGCCACGGCCCTGGTGGGGCTCATGGGAGCCATGCTCTTGGGCGCGACTTATGTTTCTCTTGCGCTCCTGGTCAGTGCCTGCGCCACCGATCCCTTGGTGGCATTCTTGCTCTCGGCGCTGCTGTTGCTGGGCCTTTGGCTGGTGCGGATGGTGGTGGAGTTGTTTCCAGCAGACCTGGCAACGAGCATCGATGGTCTGACCCCCGCCGCCCACTTCATGGGTAGTGCTGTGCGAGGCGTGCTTGATGGTGGGGATCTGATCTATGCCCTCTCCTTGATCGGGGGGGCGTTGCTCTTGAACACCTGGGTGGTGCAGGGGAGGCGTGACCAATGAGCATGGGCAACAAGCGCGGGCGGGCTGCCCTCTGGTTGAGCACCCTCCTGGTCTGCGGCATTTTTGTAGAGGTCAATCGAATCGCGGGCCACTTGAACTTGCCCCGGCGGGATCTTTCCGAGGACGGGTTGTTCCAGGTCAGTCCTGCCACCCGTTCGGTTTTGGGACGGTTGGAAGATACCCTGGCAGTGCACGCGTTCTTTACCAAGGAAATCGAGTCCGGCCGGGCAACGATTGAGCGTGCCCAGATCGAGGGCCAGCTGGAGGAGTACCTGGCATTGGCCAAAGGCAAGATGGTGCTTGATGTGCGCGATCCTGCGGTCTCCAGTCAAGCGGCGTTGGACGCCAGGACCCACGGGTTGCAAGCGCGTCCTGTGCACGCAGCCCATGGCACGGGGGTTTCGCGGCAGATGGTCTATCGCAGTTTGCTTCTGCGTTATCGTGGACGCACGGAGCGGGTTGAGTGGGCCGACCCGTGGTCTTTGGAAGTGGATTTTGTCGCTGCCGTGGCCCGCATGCTGCGTGACCACCGACCGCGCATCGCTTGGGTGGGTGAGACCTTCGACACCGATCCCAAGGTGAGTTGGCAGTTGGGCTCATTTCATGGCTTACGGCAGGCCCTTTCCCGTCGCTTTGATTTGGTGGAGGTGTCCACTGCGATTCTGGAAGCAGGTGTACCGATTCCCGCCGACTGCGACCTGGTTGTGCTCATGCGGCCCCTGGAACTTCATCCCCGGGCGGTCTTTGAATTGGAGCAGTCCTTGCAGCGGGGCAAACCGCTGCTTGCGTTCTTGGATCAGGTCACCATGCATACTCATCACCAGGGCTTGCGTGCACTGCACGCCATGCGTGGTGATGAGGCCCCCAGGACTGGGCTGGAAGCTCTCTTGCGCTCCTGGGGCAGCGAATTGGTGGGCGGCCATGTGTGGGATGCGGGTTCGCCTGGCGAGCGCGAGGTTCTGGTCTCTGAGCTTGACGCTGATGGTCAGCCCACTGGTGGTGGACGGCTGGAACCCCTACGCACCCCCGGTCTGTTGAAGACCACAGTCGAGGGCATGGACGGCACCTTTCCTCCCACCAGTGGTCTTGATGGGATCACGTTCGCCTGGCCTCAGCCATTTGGCGTCCTGGGTCATGTTGAAGGGATCGTGGGACGGGATGTGATCCTCTCTTCGGGGGACTCCTGGGTGGTGCCCTTTGTGAAGGCCATGGTTTCCGATGCTTCGATCATTGCAGCCCACACCGCCAGCCTGCGGGGGGATCCGAAGGGCGCCCTGGTGGTGGGTCGGGTGCTCACCGGACGCCTGCCTTCGCCCTTTGTGCGTGGTGCTCCGGCGCCCCTGGATTTACTAGAGGAACAACCGACTGAACAAGAGACTACCGACGAAGAGGTACTGGATCGCGAGGCAATGGTGCGCCTTGCGTTGCTGGGGGACGCGGATTTTGTGCGCGACCCGGATCCCTTCGGCCTCTCTCCCAGCTTGGAGCCGCGCGGTTTGCTGCTGGTAGAGAATTTCTTGGATTGGATGTTGGCGGAGGACGATCTGATCGCCCTGCGTTCCAGATTGCCCCGCTCAAGACCTCTGCGCGATCTGCTGCAAGAGGAACTGGAGCGCGAAGGGCTGCTGAGCGCGGGGCTCTATGACACGGTGGAAGAACTGTCCCAGCGTGCACGGCAGAAGGCCGCCGCCGAGAACCGTGCAACAAGCGCTCGCTGGCGTTTGATGGTCCTGCCTCTGAGCTTTGGGCTGATCTTGTTGTTGTTGCTCGGCTGGGTCTGGAATCGTCGGGAGCGTAGTTTCTGATGGGCGCTGCACGCCGGAACATCCTGCTGGCCGTAGTGCTGGGAGTTCTCGTCCTGTTGGATCTGGGCAGTGCCCCGGACATACGACCACCGCGGGATGTGGGACCCCTGTTGACCCAACTCGATGTTCAACGGGCTGCAAGGATCGAGCTTCAAGGCCCGAACGGAGCGTCCTTGGTGCTGGAACGCGAGGATGAGAGCTGGCGTCTGCCTGGTTCTCTGGGCTATCCCGCCCGAACAGAGCTGGTGCGGGGTCTGCTGGCCAGTCTGGCGTCCCTTTCAACCTTGGATCTGGTCAGCTCTGACGCGACCCGTCACCGCGAATACGGAGTGGATGCGGGGACGCATCTGCGCATTCTCGACGGGGAAGGCGCCGTAATGGGGGAGTTGCTTCAGGGGGGGGTGGCTCCCGATGGGCAGGCAACATACGGGCGGCTCCTCTCCGAGGACAAGACTTACCGTTTACCCGGTCTCGCACCTTTGCACTTGGAGCAGGCTTACTACTTGGACGCGCGACTGGTTTCTTTTGAACCTGCGCTGGTCTCTGCGGTTCGCTTGCAGACTTCGAGTGGCAGCCTTCGATTGCTGCGTGACACGGCGCGGGTCAAGGTCTGGCGTCGAGAGGATAACGGCCAACCTGTGGCCGGGGCCAGAGTAGAGAAGCTCTTGACCACCCTCAGGGCTACCTTCTTGCAAGTTGTGCTTGCCAAGGATTCTGTCGAGCAACTTGCAGGATTCCACATCGAACTCGAGCTTGCCGGGGGCAGGACGATCGGTCTGACCCTGGGGGAAGCCAACTCTGCTGGTTTGGTTCCTGCCAGGACAGGCGGCTCGGGCTTCACCGTGGGGCTCAGCGAATCCAGTGCCAGGGCCTTGCAGGCCGCGGCTGCCGGGTTCTAGACCAGCATGTTCTGAACCACCAAGCCTAGTCTGGTGTAGCGGATCCAAGGGTGATCAGGTCATACTCGGCGCTGAAGTCCCGACCCTGGCAATGAACAGTATCAATCGCTGCTGCGCGGGCCGTTTCGGTTTCCAGGCGGCGCACCCCAAGCATGAAGAAGGGTACTTCATGGCCGCAGCCAAAGGGATCGCTGTGGTAGACCCTGTAGCGATAGCAGTGCCGCTCGTCACCAGTGGGATCTTGGGGTACATGGTCGAGTAGTCCCGCCTCAACCAGGTCCATCAGAAAGCCCTCGTTTGTGCTGCTGCTCCAGCCGTCCTCTGTTGCGCCACTTTCGTGCGAAGGCCAGAATCCGGTCAGTGCATGGTGCATGCGAATCGCATCGAGCAAGACGCCGTGATCGCGCACCCTCGTGGCGTCGCGATCTTCCACCGAGCGCAGGCGCCCGTCCTTGGTTGCAACTCCAGTCAGGGCCAATACCGAAAGGGTAATGACCAGCCAGTCGAGCAGGGAGAATCCGGATCGTGACTCAGGCATGAGAGGTTGAAATCGACCCAGCGCAGGAGCGATCTGTAGGCCATTGCCCGAATTGGTCGGCTCGCGCTGCCCAAGCCGTTTTCTTGGCTATCAGGGCTGGCCTCTGGGCCAGGAAATGGTCCTCCCAGGTCCCTGGAGGGGTCTTGTCCCCGGGCGTCCGGCTAGGTCGCGGAGTTCGGCCGGAAGAGCATCAGAGACAGATCATCTGGCTTTCCGCTGTCGTCGGTGGCCAGCATGGTGGCCCGGGTCCGCTCTCCCAGGATCGCGCAGATCTCCTCAGGAGTTCCCCGACTGGTGTGCCGCACAATTTCGTCCGTTGTCAGGTTGTCGGTCAATCCGTCCGAGGCCAGCAGCAGGGTGTCCTGCGCTGCCAAGGGCACTGCTGGCCCCACGTCGATCTGCAAGCCTGGGTGGCCGATGGCGGACAGGAGTACATGCCGGTCTGGGTGGGAGAGGAGTTCCGACTCTTCGATCAAACCGGCGCGCAGGGCGTATGCCGTTGGGGAGTGATCGAGGGTCTGGTGCTTGATCAACCCACGCCCTCCCAGCAACAACGCCATGGAGTCACCGGTGTGGAAGGACCGTAGGCCCTCTTGATCGACGGTGGCTACCACCAGGGTCGTGCCCGCACCGGAACCCAGATCCTGGACGTTGGTCTGGGCCAACTCAAATCCATCCATCACTCCCACGCGCAAACCTCGCTCCTCCTTCAGGGACAGGATCACCTGCTCTTCGATGGACTCCAGTGCCAGGCGCGAGGCGATCTGTCCGTGGCGGTGTCCACCCATGCCATCGGCTACTGCCAGTAGCAGGCCATCCGGTCCCAGGTCCAGACACAGACATGAGTCCTGGTTCGGCTCTCGCAGTGGGTGGCATTGGCAGAGCAACTGCACTTCGCCCCAGGCGCAATCGAATTGCAGGGGGGTCGACAGGTTGGCTTCGAAGAGCCTCTCTCCAACAGATGTCACACGCGCCTCCGAGTTGCGATCGCGTCTGGAGCGGCTCGTTTGAAGGCGCGCAGCATGGCTCCTGCATCTCTGTATCGGCTCTCTTCGTCCACCCTCGTCGCCTTGCGCGCGATCTCGACCATGGCCTCGCTCCAGTTGCGCTGGACCTTTTCATAGCTCGGATGGGGCCAATGGAAGGGCCATTCCGGTTGTGTTCCTCCGAGCAGGCGCCAGAGCACGACTCCTGCGGAAAAGACATCCGAACGCAGGGACGGCCGCCCCAGGGCCTGTTCGGGAGCCATGTACCCAAGCGTGCCAGAGCCCGAGGCGTCAATCGTTCGCAGGGCCAGACGAGCCAGCCCGAAGTCGGCCAGGCGAACTTTCTGACCTGGAAAGAGCAAGATGTTCTCGGGCTTCACATCGCAGTGCACAACCTTGCGCTTGTGGGCATATGCCAGTGCCTCAAGCAACTCGCCTGTGATTTCCAGTACCTTGCTGCGCGCCATGCGGCGGGTCATGCGGTCACCCAGTGTTTCCTGGGCAAGGGAACTGACCACAACGAAGGTGCCGTCCACCTGTCCAGCGGTCTTGATCCCCAAGATTCCCGGGTGGTCGAGTCCGGCCACCATGCGCACCTCCTTCTTGAAGGCTGCCAGGTTCTCTTTGTCAGTCAGGTGCCGGTGTGGAATCTTAAGCGCCACATTGATGCCCTCTACCGTGTCGTGGGCCTGATAGACCTCCGCGAAACCGCCCACTGCCAGACATTTTTCAATGCGGTACTGGCCCAGGCGTTGGCGGCGGCGGAATCGGCGTCTCATCGTGGGCGCTATTGTGCCCGGCGGAGGGCCATCCGTCAGGTCCTAAGAAGCCGGGCAAGAGTTTTTTTGGAGGTGTGTTCCACGCAGCCAATAGAGCAGGGGCAGTGCCGCAAAAGCATCCTGGATCTGGCCCGCATCGAGCAGGGCTTCCACTTCTTCTCGGGTGAAAAGGCCGACTGTGATCTGCTCTGCCGAGTCGGGGGTGGGCTGTGCGATCTGCTTGCAGCCGGTGGCCACGAAGGCACTGGCATGGTGTGCGCTTATGCCGTTTGTGGGATAGAAGCCGGGCAGAGGCAGGAGTTGGTCCGGGGCATAGCCGGTTTCCTCCAGGAGTTCTCTTCTGGCCGCGGCGTCCTCTTCCTCGTCCGGCTCCAAGCGCCCCGCAGGCAGTTCCCAATGGGTCTTTCCATGGGGATAGCGGTACTGGCCGATCAGGAGCACCCTTCCATCGGGCAGCACCGGTACAACGGTCACCGCCGGACCGATTTCAAGCACGTGGTACTCCTGCAGTTCTCCCGATGGCAGAGTGACCATATCCCGCCGCAGGCCGCACCAGGGGGAATCGTAAATGCGCTCGCTGGAGTGCCGCGTGAAGGGTGGAAAGGGAGCTGGGTTCTTGGGGGGACTGGTCATGCCTGCATGGCTCCCTCGTAGATGCGCCGGTAGGCTGCGAGCATGGTCTCCTTGCTGTAGGTCGCTTGGACGCGCTCACGGCCTTGGGTGCCTCGTTCGGCGGGATCAGCAAGGACTCGCTGCAGGGCGCTGGTGAATTGAGCTTCCAGGTCGGAGGCGTTGGGCTCGATCAACGCCCCCTGTCCGGATTCCCCCAGGGTGGCCTTGATGTCTCCCACGTCCGTGCAGACGGTGGGCAGCCCCGATGCCATCGCTTCCAGCAGGGAGATTGGTTGTTGCTCCGAGGCGGATGTCAGGGCGAAGACATCCATTGCGGCGTAGTATTTCGGCAGGTCGTTTCGAAAGCCGAGCAGGTGGACCTTTCCACCGGGGGAGGGGTGACTGGCGGCAAGGGTCTCGAGGGCTGGACGCTCGGGTCCGTCCCCGATGAGAATCAAGTGTGTTGCGCGCCCATCTGGGTCCGGGGGCAGGTTCGCGCAGGAGCGGATCAAGCGGTCGAGGCACTTGACTTGACGGTAGCCCGCCACGCTGCCCACAACCCGGGCGTTGGCGGGGATGCCGAGTTCTCTCCGCAGCGCGTCGCGGACGGCCTTTTCTTGGGGGCAAAAGCGCTGCGTGTCGACCCCGTTGGGGACCAGGGAAAGGCGTTGGGCGGGCACTCTCCAGGACTGCCGGGCCAGATGTTCCAAGTGTGCGGAGGGCACGACCAGGTGTTGCACGCGGGGCAGGACAAGCCGCCGCAGAAACCTCCTGCGTGGAATCTCCCCTTCTGCTTCGTCCAGGTTGAAGCCGTCCTCGTGATGCACATGCTGGGGGAAACGCTTGAGGCGAGCGGCCAGGACCGCATCAAAAGCGCCCCAGTTGTAGGTCAAGAGCAGGTCAGGGCTTTCGCTTTCCAGGAGCTTCCAGGTCCAGCGAAGGACTCTTGTGGTCTTCTTGCTTCCAGGGCCGGGCAGGGTCTGGGTCTTGATCCCAGGGTCGAGGCGCTCAGCCGCGTCCAGGCAATCGTCCATAGCCACGATGGTGTGCCGGTAATCAGTCCCCAAACCCTGGATCAGCTCCACCGCGCGCAGCTCCGGTCCAGCCGGGGCAAAGGTGCTGAAAATGTGCAGGGCGTGGGGCACGGGGGCTCTCAAGAATTCGCCGCAGAGGTCTTGGGCGTTGGATCCGCCTCGCGCTCGCGCGCCTGGGTTGCCTTTCCGTCGGACTCTGGAGCCGCCTGCTCATCCTTCCCGGGGGCATAGATCCTCAGGGCCTGCTGCACAAAGTCCTGTCTGTCTTCCATGGGCGTCCAGCCCAACACATCCCGGGATAGATTGCAGGTGTAGGGCCTGGCCAGACTGCGGGAGAGCAGGTCGTGCCAGGACGGGAACGGCGCATCCTTGCGGCGGCCAGCTTTCTTCACCAGCCACTTGCCGATTTCCATGGCCTGACTGATTGCAAAGCGCCGGGGGTGGAAGTGCAGGTCTCTGCCCGTGGCACGGGACAGCTCCGCCACTGCTTCTGCGGCGGAGAGAGGTACGTTGGCTACCAGGTTGAGGGCTCTTCCGTCGAGCTCGGGTCCTTCGTGAATCGTCATGCGCGCGAGGGCTTCGCCCACATCCTCCACATGTACGAAGGGAAGCGGATCCTGCCCCAGGCCCCAGCCGACGCAATGGTTGTCTCGTACCCAAAGTCCCAGACCTGGGTGCTGCATGGGGGTGCCCGGTCCCATGACAACACCGGGTCGAGCGATCAGGAACTCGCAGTCAGCGCTGGCAAAGTCCTGGGTCAGGGCATGCTCGGTGTAGGCCTTGCCCCTTGAGTAGATTTCGCGCTCGTCAATACGTGCATCCGTGGGTTCATCGTCGGTGATGAGTCCCAAGCCAGGTCGGTTGCAGAGTGACGCTACGGAAGAGCAGTAGGTGAAACGCTTGACTCCGTTTTCTCGGGCGATGCGCGCTACATTCCGGGCGCCCTCGATCATGTTGGCTTGGATGGCTTCCCAGCTGTCACCGCCTCCAGTGGCGAGGTGCAGTACTGAATGGGCACCGGCAAAGGCTTGACTCAAAGCGGACTCATCGAACATGCCCGCGCGCACCAACCGCAGGCGGCCGTCCTGGGCGGGTTCGGTCAATTCGCCCGGCAGGGAGTGCAGGCGCCGAACCACTGCGGTGACCGGGATGTCGCGTTCGAGCAGTCGTCGGACCACCCGGCGCCCAATGAATCCCGAGGCTCCTGTGATCACCACTTCGCCCGGGCGTGCCGGTCCAGGCTCGGGGAAGGGCTCTTGGGCCGCGGGCGCGCTCGGCAGATCGCCCGCGCTGCCATCGCACCAGGCGGTGACCTGCACGATTGCTTCTGCGTTCGAGGGATAGGCGGGTCCACCTCGCAAAGACGCGTGGAAGGCCTGAATCGAGTCGCGCATCGACAAGAAGAAAGAGTCTTGCCGGGGTCCCAGTTTGAGGGTGAAGAGTGACCAGTTCCAAAAGCCCCGGCGGGCATCGCGCTTGAGATCCTTGCCCCGTCGGTTGCCGGCCAGGAACGAGTCCCAGGCTTCGAGAGACTGGGTCTTGCGCTCACCGGTGACCAGATTGCGGTGCAGGTCGGCTTCAATGAATCCATCGGTGCCCAGAACTTCCAGGCTCCAGCGGGCTGCTGGAGCACCGAAGTAGAAGTCCAGGCTGGCGGTGCCTCGTTCTGCTTTGACCGCCACGCTGAAGCGTTCATGGAATTGTTGGCCTGGCAGTAGCTCGCGGCTGGACAGGATATTGGTCTCGATGGACTTCGGCGCTCCTAACAGGTGCTGTACCTGACTGATGGGGTGCACTCCCTGTTCGAAGATGATGTTGCGCTCGGCTCGGAACATCCAGTGGCTGTATTGCTCTGCGTCCAACTGTGCGATGGGCATGGCCAACTGCGTGCGCACATGCAGTATGCGTCCAATTTCTCCCGCTTGGACTCTCTGCACCAAACGACGGAAGGCCGGGTGAAACACATGATTGTGGTTGACCGCCAGGGTCAGGCGCTTGTTGTGAGCCTGGGCGCAGAGATCCCTGGCCTCGTCTTCAGACAGGGCCAGGGGTTTTTCGCAAAATACATGCAGCCCAGCATCCAGAGCCTTCTTGATCAGAGGCGCGTGCAGATCGGGAGGCGTGCAGATGTGAACCACCCGCGCTCCCAGAGCAGGCAACTCCGCCAGATCGGCCACGCATTCGGGCACAGAATGGTCCGCCGCCAGGGCCTGGGCTCGTCCCAGGTCCGGATCGCAGATCGCCACTACGCGGACATCGGGGTCCTCGCGCAGTGCGGCCAGGTGAAAGTCGGCGATATAGCCTGCGCCTACAAGGGCAACGGGGGTGGGTTCCATGGGAGGCGGGGCGGGCAGCAGTGGGAGAGGCGTTGTCCGCAGGTCGGTCCTCTAGTTATCGGCTTCCGAGAGGGTCGGGGCAAGACCCGTTCCGTGTCTCGTATTGAAACAACATGCTCAGGGCTTGGTCCACGATCCTCCAATGGGGTCCGAGAGGCGCTGGCTCTGGGAGGTTCTTGGAGCGAGGACCTTCGAAAGAGAGTCTCCAATCAGATCAGGAGCAGAGGCTCGCTCTGCAGCCCGTCGTTTCCACGATTCCTTGTTTGCGCCTTGTGTTCGGGTTCTCGCGCCCATCGAGGCCAGTCTGACCGGGTTCACGGGTCAAGCCCAGGCCGCCCTGGGGAATCGGGATTTCTGTCCTCGGTTCTGGTCTTCAGCGGGCTTGCTGAGCGGAAGCAGGCCTGTGCCTTGGAAAGGGGTTGCTGCTTCTGTTAGACTGCTCCATGCCCGAAATCCCCCTGGCCCTGACTTTTGACGATGTCCTCCTGGCGCCCATGCACTCGGATGTGCTGCCCAGCCAGGTCAGTCTGGTCACGCGATTTAGCCGCCGCGTACAGGTGAACATTCCATTGAGCTCTTCGGCCATGGACACGGTGACCGAATGGCGTCTGGCGGTGGCCCTTGCACGCGAGGGGGGCATCGGCATCGTTCATCGCAACCTCAGCGTCGAAGAACAGGTGGTCCAGGTGGACAAGGTCAAACGATCCGCCAATGGAGTGATTGAGGATCCGGTGACCTTGGCTCCCAGTGCAAGTCTGGGCCAGGCGCGCGAAATCATGAGCACAATGAGCATCTCCGGTCTGCCCATCGTTGAGGGGGAAACGGTGGTGGGCATATTGACCCGTCGAGACACTTCCTTTGGAGAGCCGGACGAAAAGCCCGTGGCTGAGGTGATGACCACAGAGAATCTGATTGCCGCCCCTCCTGGCACCAGCCTCTCGCAAGCAGCAACCTTGCTCAACGAACATCGGGTGGAGAAACTGATCATCTGGGATGATGCCCATCGCCTGCGCGGTCTGATTACCCGCAAGGATATCGACATGCTTGAGGCCTTCCCGAACTCCGCTTTCGATTCGCGCGGGCGATTGGTTGTGGGCGCCGCTATCGGAGTGCACGACTACGAGCGAGCCACTGCTCTGGCAAAGGGCGGGGTGGATGTGTTGGTTGTGGACACCGCCCACGGACACACCACCAATGTGACCGAGACCGTGACCAAGCTCAAGGAGACCTTGCCGGAGGTGGACATCGTGGCCGGCAATGTGGCCACCGGCGAAGCCGCCCTGGCCTTGGTCGAGGCGGGCGCAGACGGGGTCAAGGTTGGCATCGGCCCTGGTTCGATCTGCACCACCCGGGTAGTTGCGGGCATCGGAGTGCCCCAGCTGAGTGCCGTGATGGAGGTTGCTGGCGCGCTTGCTGGCAGTGGCATCCCAGTGATTGCCGATGGTGGCGTCCGCTATTCGGGGGACGCGGTCAAAGCTCTCGCGGCAGGTGCCTCCTGCGTGATGCTGGGTAGTCTCTTCGCCGGTCTTGAAGAGTCCCCCGGTGAGACCTTTGTCTATCAGGGTCGCTCCTTCAAGAGCGTGCGCGGTATGGGCTCCTTGGGAGCCATGACCAAGGGCTCAAAAGAACGCTACCGCCAGGCACATGTGACCGACGCCAAGAAACTCGTGGCAGAGGGCATCGAAGGCATGGTGCCCTATAAGGGGCAGCTTTCTTCCTATGTCTATCAGTTGTGTGGCGGTGTGCGCGCCGGTCTGGGATACTGCGGCGTGGGAAGCATCAGTGAATTGCCCGAGCGTGCCCGCTTCGTGCGCATCACCGCTGCTGGAGTCCGCGAAAGCCATCCCCATGACGTGCAGATCACCAAGGAATCCAGCAACTACCACCACGAATGAGCGACATCCTGCGCGGTCTATTGATCGTTGATCTTGGTACCCAGTACGCCCAGCTGATCGCCCGACGAGTGCGTGAGGCCGGTGCCTGGTGTGAAATCCACCCTCCCCGCACGGCTCTCTCGGCCGCCAAGAGGATGGATCTGGCAGGGGTCATACTCTCCGGTGGGCCTGCATCTGTCTACGCGGAGGATGCGCCGGATGTTCCTCCTGAGTTGCTCGAGATGGATGTTCCTGTGCTGGGAATCTGCTATGGACTTCAGTGGATGTGCCAGACCCTTGGGGGAGAGGTCGAGGGCTCAGGTCAGCGCGAGTTCGGTCACACGCGGATCGAGATCGACCAGAGCACGGAGTTGTTCAGCGGTTTTGATGCGCCCACGGTGGTCTGGATGAGTCACGGAGACAAGGTCGCCCGTTTGCCTGCGGGCTTCGCAGCCTACGCCCACTCGGACACCTGCCCCTATGCGGCTGTCGGGGATCCTGCTCGAAGATTCTATGGAGTGCAGTTCCACCCCGAGGTCTCCCACAGCGTGCGGGGCCAGGAGGTCTTGAGCAACTTTGTACTTGATGTGTGTGAACTGCCCGGTGACTGGAACGCAGGTTCGATCGTCGAGCGCGAAATCGAGGCGGTTCGGAACCTGGTGGGCGAGCAGGGAGAGGTCGTGCTGGGTCTGTCCGGTGGTGTCGATTCCGCCGTGGCGGCCTTGATCGTGCACAAGGCCATTGGCGAGCGCTTGCATTGCATTTTTGTGGACAACGGGCTCTTGCGGAAGGGCGAATGCGAGGTGGTTCAAGAGGCGTTTTCCGAACACCTGGGCATGGACCTCTGCACCGTGGACGCCAGAGATCGCTTCCTCTCCAAGCTCGGCGGAGTCAGCGACCCCGAGCGCAAGCGAAAGATCATCGGCCATGAGTTCATTGAAGTCTTTCGTGAGGAAGCAAAACGATTCTCCCATGCCAGGTTCCTGGGCCAGGGCACCCTCTATCCCGATGTGATCGAGTCTGTCGCCGTGCACGGTGGCAACACCGCCAAGATCAAGTCGCACCACAATGTGGGTGGCCTTCCGGATGACCTGGACATGGAGTTGGTCGAGCCCCTGCGAGAATTGTTCAAAGACGAAGTGCGCCGGGTAGGNGCNCACATGGGTCTCGACGAGCGCATTCTCATGCGGCAGCCGTTCCCCGGCCCTGGCCTTGCNGTGCGNATCCTNGGCGACATCACCGAAGAGCGCTGCGCCATCCTGCGCGANGCGGANGCCATCGTGCGGTTCGAAGTGGAGAAGGCTGGCTGCCACAAGGAACTCTGGCAGTACTTCGCCGTGNTGCTGCCCACNAAGTCGGTCGGTGTCATGGGCGATGCCCGCACCTATGAAGACGCCTGCGCGATCCGCGCCGTATCAAGCCAGGACGGCATGACCGCCGACTGGTGCTACCTGCCCCACGATGTGCTGCGCACCATCTCCAGTCGCATCATCAACGAAGTGCGCGGCATCAACCGGGTGGTGCTGGACATCTCCAGCAAGCCACCGGCGACGATTGAGTGGGAGTGAGGGGCGTGGGGGGGCAGCAAGCTAGCCCCCGAGCAGCTCTCGCGCCTCAATCGCGTCCGCTGCTTCGGCGACTGTGAAGCCCAATTCGATGAGTTCACGGGTCAAGAACGGTCGCAGGCGAGCGCCATCATCATCAATGAGGATGTGCAATTGGATGGGCCTCGACTGGATGCCAGGGCTCACACTCTCGGATGCTGTGGTGTCGTGGGCAAGTGAGGGCTTTGCAACTGGGTTTGCTAGCCTTCAAGAGAAGATTTGGCTCAGCAGACTCGATTTGTGTTCTCTTGCCAGGAGCAATTGAGGCACCCCCGTGAGTGCCTGCCGCGGGTACCCTATTGGCCGTCACTTCAGCAACCAATCCACAGATGCACCCTCCTCAGCCCCTGTTTCTTGCCCCCTGCTTGCTGCTGTTTGCTGCAACGGGGGATTTTCAGTACGCCCCCAAGCAGGGTACCAAGATCACCCGTATCTACAACTCCGTGATGGAGCTGGAGCTGGTTGATTCGTCAGTGGAGGTCTTGGTGGATGGCGAGTCTCGCGATGGTCCCCAGCCGGAACTTGAGATCAGTGTGCGTCAGGAGTCCAAAGTTGAGGTGCTGGACACCTTTGAGAAGGTTGAAGATGGACAGATTCTGGTCTTGACCCGAGCCTATGAAGTTCTTGGCCACGAGGAGCATGTTCAAGTCAGCGTGGATGGGCAAGAGCGTAATCCCCCGGACAGCGAGGATGAGTCCGATCTGGAAGGTCGTACAGTGCGCTTCACCTTTGATGAGGACAGTGAGTCCTGGCAGCCTGCCTGGGCAGATGACGAGGAGGGGGATGAGGAGTTGCTCAGTGACTTGCGAGCCACCTCTGGATTTGCCTTTCTTCTGCCAGCTGGCGACGACTGTGATGTGGGGGATGAGTGGGAGCTGAGCGACGACGAAGGGGTTGAAGCCCTGGCCCGCTTGTTATATCCCCTCGGGGAGTTGAGCTTGTTCTCGGATGGCGAAGATCCCGAAGAGGAACGGGAGACCTCTGCAATGTTCAGGGACAACTTGGAAGTGGAGGAGTTCCTGGTGGCATTGAAATCCAAGGAAGACGGTCTGGCCGTGATCCAGATCAAGGTCGAGGGGTCGACGGCGTTTGAGCGCACACCGGAACTGCCCGAAGAGATGCAAGCCATGGGCATGGAAGTGGTCGAGGGCTTTGATTTGGAACTACTGCTGGAGGGTGAGCTGGTCTGGGACCTTGCCTTGCATCACATGGTGTCGCTTGAGTACACCGCTGAAGTAGAGTTGGTCAACACCAGCGTTCAATCCGGCTCTGGCGGAGGCCGCGAGATGGAGATCACCCAGACCCAGGTTTTTGAGGGCGAAATCGGCTACGAGGTAGCTCTTCGGTGACCCCTCCAGACGCGAATCAGGCTGGGGTTTCCCAAGCGCCTGACCCCTGGACTCTTGGATCCAAGTCCCGTCGCCTGCGTGCAATGGGCGCCCTGCTGGCCGCTTTGGGGTTGTTGGGCTGCCTGGTGCTGATCACCCTCAGGTTGACCTATCCCTTCGAGTTGGAGTGGTTGGAGGGCATCACTCTTTTCAGCATCGAGCGTTTGCTTGAGGGGCGGCCCTTGTATGTGCAACCCGACTTCACCTGGTCTCCCCTGCCCTATGGGCCGCTCTACTTTCAAGGCGCAAGCTTGCTGGCATGGGTCGGTGCCGAGGGCTTCCTGGCTCCCCGTCTGCTTTCCTTGATTGCTACCCTGGGCTTGTTTGTCCTGCTCGGGGTTCTCGGGTCGGGCGTGAACCGGAAGGGGATCCTATGGGGAGTCCAAGGTCTGGTGGCGGCGGGATTCTTGGCCCTGGCCTATCCCTTCTGCGGGGCCTGGCTCGATCTGGCCCGGCCCGACGCCTTGGCCCTCTTTTTCATGTTGGCGGCCTTTTGGAACCACCAGCGATCCCGCGCTCGGTCTGGCTGGTTCCCGTCGGCCTTGACCGTCCTTTTGGCCCTTGCGGCCTATCACACCAAACAAACCACTCTTCTGCCCTTGCTGGGGTTTCTCGTGGCGGACTTCAAGCGTTCAAGGATTCCCCTCTGTGGGTTTGTGGTGGGGCTCCCGGTCAGCCTGGCCCTGGCCAGTGTTTGGACATCCGGCTGGTATGAGTTTCACACCCTTGAGTTGCTTTGGGGCCATGGTCTCTATTGGCCAGGGGCCTGGGAGTTCGTGCAGCGTGATCTGATTTTCTCGGCACCGATCTGGATTCTGGCTCTGCTCGGTATGCATGGCAGCAGCAGGGCACAGGTGGGCCTCTTCGTGGGCGGCTTCGCCGCGAGCTGCTTGGGCCGATTGCATCCGGGAGGCTATGACAACGCGCTCTTGCCCCTGGTGATCTGTGCGGCGCCCCTGGCCAGTGAGGGTTGGTCGCGTAGACCGCAATTGGGGAATCTGATGCTGGCGGTCTTGCTCGGCTTGGGGCTTTGGACCACAGCAGACCTGGTTCCCAGTGCCCAGGACCGGTTGGCTGGGGAGGCCCTGGTGCAGCGCATCGGAGCCTTGGAAGGGGAGGTGTTTTCGCCCGCCCATGGATCCTTGCTGGCGCGCGCGGGTAAACAGCCCCAATTGCATCTGATGAGTTGGATGGATCTCTCCGCCTCGGATGCGGGGCTGGAGCTGGCGCGGGACCTGGTGGACCAACTGGAAGAACGCTTGAGCCGGGGCCAACTGCGTCATGCGGTGGTAGGGGCGCCCGGGGATCCCGCCGAGGCGGAGTTTGTGGCTCTTTTGCGCCGTCATCTGCCGGATCTAGAGCGTCTGCTGCCCGAATCCGGGCCGGGTGCCATGGTCCCAGCCAGCGGAGCTCAGCGGCGACCAGAGCTGCTCCTTTCTACCCCTGACCGGGGAAACTGATTCAGGCACCGCTCTTCAGGAGCGGGGGCGTCGCGACAGCACCACGCGGGTCACCATGGGACCGACCAGGCCCCCTGCGATGATGAGCGCAGCCACCAATCCCAGGAGGCGTCCCACCCCGCGCCAGCCCCCGGGCAGGGTGTCCTTGAACAGCCAGAGGCTCGCGCCTCCGAAGACGATCAGGGAGGTGATGAGCACCCAACTGTGGCGCACGCCGAGGCGGCGATCCGGGCGCACATGCAGGCCGTCTTCGTGCAGCACCAACCCCCGGGGCAGGGCCGCCCGGATCTGGCTGGGTGAGGGATGGCGCCCCAGTTCCTCTTCCAGGGCTGCCAGATCCAAGACCTCGTTGAGGGGCTGCAAGTGGGGCTGGGTCATGAGGTGCCTGGGGGGGACGGCCTTGGGCAAGTTTTGTCTCTGGCGGATCAAGATAGCGCCTGGGCTGGCCCTTGGGGGGGGGCAGGCCCCTGAGCCGGGGCCCGTTTCGGCTTCCCCTTCCCGTGGGTGCAACCTGGGCGCTGGGATTGGTTAGGCTGCAATTCACGAGCACCTCTGCTCCTCAAGCCATGATCGCCAACGCGAACTCAAATGTGACCGACGCGGTTTTCGCCAATCCCGACTGGACCAGTTTGGGCATGGTGACTTCCATCGTCGGTGCCTTCCTGATCGCCAACGCGACCCTGCTGGAGCATCCTCGGCGTCTCGTGGCGCGCTACTTCGGTACTCGCCAGGGTCGGCTGATGAGCGTGCGCGAGTATGTCTACAACCGCGTCCAGACCACCCTGGGGTTCACCTTCTTGCTGCTTGGTTTTGGCATGCAGTTGTACGGGCACGTGCTCAGCCGTCCGGCAGATGAGGGGCCCTTGAAAATGGGCTGGGTAGGTCTGGTGGTGATCCTGGCGGTGCTCCTGCTCTTCAGTGCCTGGTGGTGGTCCCTGTGGGCATTTCGGCGCTATGTGCGCGAGTACTATCTGGAGCATCCGATTCCGTTGGAGAGCGACGGGGCAATCGCCCGGGAGATCGGTGAGTTGTTCGGAGTCGAATCCAAAGAGGACGATACGGTGGAGGAGTTTGTCCTGCGCCTGCGTCAGAAGGCTGGCCTGCCTGCACGCGTGGATCGGGGCCGGGATGTCTTCACGGATGCGGGCCTGGATGAGGACCAGCGCCTGGAGGACACTGATGTGGACCTGAGTCCCGATCTCGATAGCGAGTCGTTGCAGAATCGCGCCTGAGTGGTGGCCCCTGTGTTCAAGGGGTGAAACCCTGGCGGCGGTGGTGCGTTCTTGAGGCGTGCTGAACGTGCCAGCTTCCGTCTCGGCCCTGCTCAGGAGCCTTGGCGGGGCTTCTTTTTGGGAGCTGATTCAACCACCTCGCTGTTGGTTGTGTGGTCGTGGCTTGGAGCGCGATCTGTCGGCATCAGCGGGGCGCCCCGGGCGGGTTCCAGGGATTGATTGCTCCAAGGCCAAGGGGCCTTCTCTCGACTGGGCCTGCGAGACTCACGCCCTTGAGGAGGGTTCGCGTTCTGCGGCTTGTGGACTTTGCGACCGGCCCCTACGGGCGGGCCTGGCCGATGGGAGTGTTTGCTTGCCTTGCGCTGGTGCTGGCCGTCAGGCTTGGAGCAAGTCTCCTGGCATGGAAGGGCCTGGGGCGCAAGAGCAAAGACTGCTCTGCTTGGGAGAGTACAAGGATCCCGCGCTCAGTCCTTGGATCTTGGCCTTCAAACACGGTCGTCGGAAGGATCTGGCTCAACCCCTGGGAGCTTTGCTCGCTGCTCGGGTGTTGGAGCGTTGGGTGAAACCGGGCCAGGTGACTCGACCCGGGCTTCTGGTTCCCGTGCCCCTGCACCCGGCGCGGCGGGTGGAGCGGGGCTATGACCAGGCTCTTGAGTTGGCCACGGTGCTTGGCCGGCACCTGGGCTGGCCGGTTGAAAGCCCTCTTCGGCGGGTTCGTTTCAGCGCCCCCCAGGGATCCTGGCGAGCTCAAGCCCGGTCCAAGAATGTGGAGCAGGCCTTTGTGTTGAGGGAGCGCGATCTCGAGCGGCTGGCTGGCCGGGACCTGTGGCTGGTGGATGATGTGACCACTTCCGGTGAGACCCTCGGGGTCTGTCGCCAGGCCCTTGGGGGATTCCGCGTGCGCGGTGCTCTGGTTCTCGCCCGGGCAGGGCTTGCGTCCTGGTCCGATCGGTAGGACACTGCTGCGCCTATGACGGATCTATTCATCGAGCCCTTCGGGGGCATGGCGGGGGACATGTTCCTGGCCGCGCTCTTGGACCTGCAAGATGAGCGCTTCGACTTGACCGTGCTCGAAGACCTGGCGCAGGACCTGTTTCCAGGAGAGGTGCAATTGACTGTCAGCGAGGTCTGGCGCGGAGGGCTCAGCGGTCGGCATCTAAAAGTGGAAACCAAGACCGACGCCGCGCCTCCCATGCGCTGCTTGAAAGATCTCTTGGGTCTGCTCGATCGTGCAACGCTCTCGGCCCAGGTGCGCGAGCGGGCGGGACGCGTGCTGCAACTTTTGGCCGAGGCCGAAGGGCGCGTGCATGGTTGTCCGCCCCAAGAAGTTCACTTCCACGAAGTGGGTGCGGTGGACACTCTGGTCGATGTGGCCGGCGCTGCCTTGGCTTTGGAGCGTCTGGGTATCGAACGGGTCTTGGTCACGCCTCCGCTCGTGGGGTCCGGAACGCTCACATGCGCCCATGGGGAAATGCCCGTGCCAGTGCCCGCCGTTGTGGAACTTCTGCGCGGGCGACCCACCCTGATGGGGGGAGGAATGGAGCGTACGACACCAACTGGAGCGGCAATTCTGGCGGCTCTCTGCGATGAATTTGCGCCTCCCACGACTTTTCAGACCGAGAGAGTTGGCTACGGAGCAGGTACGGCGGATCCTGCAGAGCAACCTCCAAATCTGCTGCGTTTGCAACTGGGTCAGGTGGCCGACCAGCCCAACGAGGCCTCCGGTCGGCGCCGGACCGAAGTGGATCTGCTCGAGGTCACCATTGACGACATGACCGGTGAGGACGTGGGGCATTTGACCGGCTGCCTGCGCGCGGCGGGGGCACTCGAAGTTTGGAGTGCTCCGGTGTTCATGAAAAAGGACCGTCCGGGGGTGGTGCTCTCCGCCCTCACGCGTCCCGGGCGCCGGGCTGTCTTGGAGGACATGGTTTTTCGTTGGAGCACGAGTCTCGGTGTGCGCTGGCTCAAGGTTGAACGCTTGGAATGCGCCCGTCGCAGCATCAAGGTCGAGTTGCGGGGCGCAGAGGTGCGTGTCAAGATCCGTCAACGGCCAGGTAAAGAAGCCGGGAGCACCCTGACCATCGAAGAGCGTGACCTTTTTCCTGAGCATGACGATGTGTCAGCGCTGGCGGAACATGCCAACCTGACCCTGCGCCAGGTGCGCGCCGAGGTGACAGCCCTGGCCCTAGAACAACTGGCTTTGGAAGGGGTTGCCCCGATCAGGTCTGGATCAAGTTCCTAGCCTCGTCCCTCAGCGCACCATTCCGTGTGGGCCGCTTCCAGGCGTTGCAGTCCTTCCGCCAGAGTTTCCGGCGGCAGGCCCGCTCCGATGCGAACGGCTCCCGGGTATCCGAAGAACTCGCCGGCGACTACATCGACCTGGTGTTGCTTTGCCAGCCAGCGGGCAAAGGCCTGGGTGTCCCGTACCCCTTCCAGGATCGCGAAGGCAAAGATGCCGAAGGGCGGGATCAGGGCTCGTACCCGAGGGTTGTTTTCGATCCAGGCGTCGAGCAGGGGGCGGCTTTCCGCTTCGATGCGGCGCAGGGGTTGCAGCAGCGCAGGCAGGCGGTCGAGGGCGCGCTGGCCCAGCAGGAGGCTGGCGCTGGGGGGGTCCACCCAGGAGAGGTGGGCCCGGTCTACCAGGGTTGCGCGCAGATCCGCAAGGCCCGCCCCCAACAAGATCCAGCCCAGGCGCAGGGGGCCGAGGCCATAGGCCTTGGTCAAGGAGCCGATGGAGATCCCGTTGGGGCAGAGTGCGGCGGCGTGTACCCGTTGATCGGGGTCGGGGGCGCATTCCATGTAGACCTCCGAGCTGACCAGGACGCCGCCAGAGGGTTCCAGCGCTGCCCCGAGGGCCCGGATTTTTGCCGCAGGGGTCACAGCGCCGGTGGGGTTGTGGGGGTTGGTCAGAAAGAGGTGCGTTGGGCGGCCTTCTGAGGCCAACTGAAGGCGCGCGGGGTCAAGGCTCCAACCCTCTTCAGGGCGCCGTTCCAGGGGCTGAGCCTCGGCTCCAAAGAGCCCTGCCAGGGCCTCCAGGGGTTGATAGCAGGGGGTTTCGTGCAGCACCCGTGAGTTCTCTGTGAAGAGGGTCTGGGCCAGAAGCTGCATGGCTCCCGAGGCTCCCGGGGTCACCAGCACGCGTTCGGCAGGCAGGCCAAAGAGCTCGGCCAGCCGTTCCTCCAACTGGGGTCGGCTCCCAGCGCAGGACCACTCCAGGCAGGGGCCGATCTCAAGGGCAGGGCCCAGGACCTCCGCGTCGGGCACGGGCATTCCGGATTGGGCCAGGCACCAGGGAGAGATAAAGGACTCGGTCTGGGCCCAGGTCATGTAGGGGAACAGCGGAGGGGAGTGCTGGGGCGCGCTCATTGGGATCAGTGTAGGGGTTCTGGGCGGGCGGCTGTCGGGACGAGGGAGAAGGTTCTGCCAGACCTCTTTGGCAAGAGCATGGAATCGACCTGCTCAGAGCGCTAGCCTTCAAGCCGTGGGAGGAGAAGGGTTCCTCCCGCTTCGATCACTTCGGGGGATCTCCCAACTAGATGAACACTTTCAATCGATCCGCACAGGGCCTGCTTGCCGCTAGCGCTCTGCTCCTTGTTTCACCGGCCGTCTCCCAGGAGACGCCCGATTCCTCAGAAACCACCGCGCCGAAGACGACAATCAATTGGGTGGAGGCCGATGCCGGTAGCAAGGCACGCTCCTTCCCCGACCGTGCGGGTTCACTGGTGACTGAGCTTGAGGCCGGGCAACTGCTCAAGGTTGTCGAGACCAGCTCCGGCACGCGGCCTTTCCATCGGGTCCAAGTGGCCGGTGGGTTCATGGTCTGGGTGCACGGCAGCTTTGTGACCCCGACCCGGAACCCGGCTGTGCTGACAGTCAGCGGCGACCGGCTCAACATGCGGCCCATGGCCTCTAGTGGACCGGATTCCATGGCTCTGCCGGATCGTCTGATGCTTGGTACACAAGTGGAGCTGGCTGGACGCCAGGACGCAAGCCTGCCTTTGGACAAGGACTGGGTCCAGATCTGGGCGCCCCCGGGTAGCACCTTGTGGGTGGAAGGCAGCGAAACCACCGTGCGCACAGATGAAGCGCTTGCGGCGACGGAGTTTGCAGCGGCAGCCCGCGTCATGCCCAAAGTCGCGAGCAAGCCCAAGGTGACTTCCAAGCCCAAACCCCAAAAGGTAACGCCCCTGGTCAAGCCCGGTGCACGGCGCGCCTTGACAGAGGCGGACGCGCTCTATGAAGCCGCAGTGAAGATGACTGATGCGGACAGTGCTACCTGGACTGCGGTGCAGAAGGCATACCAGAAAGTGCAGACCTTGTCAGGTGCCTCAACGCCCTTGGCTCAGGTGGCCAGCCGTCAGGCGGAACGCTGCGCTCTGCGCGCGCAACTCGCCGACCTGGGCGGGGACATGACCGAGCGGGATGAGAGTCGTCGTCAGCGCATCGCCCAGTTGCTCGACGAGCAACGCCTACGCGAAATGGCGCGCACCCCTGACTGGGGTCGCTTCGATGGTCGTGGTTGGGTGGAGTCCGTCAAGAGCGCGGGTGAGTCGACTCGTTGGTACATCTGGTGGGCCGGTAAGCGTCGGGTGGAGTTGGTCAGCGGCGACGGGCGTTATGACCTCAACAGCTATGTGGGTTATCAGGTCGGAATGGCCGGAGCCATGCGCCGGGAGTACAGTCCGCCGACCCTTGAGCAAGACGAACTACTGCCGCTTCTGGACATACGCCGCCTTGAGGTGATTGCGGGCGGACGCAAACGCCGCTGAGGCTGGCGCGAGGATCTCTTGCGCTCCCTGTTCCAAGCCCTAGGCAACTTCTTCAGGCGCCTTTTCAGCGGCAGCTCAGCAGCGCCCCTTTGTGATCGCTGTCAGTGGGATTATGGGGATGCGTGCCGGCGGCCAGAGCGTCCAAATGCCACGAGTTGCGAGGACTTCAAGGCCCGCTGAGGGAGGGCGGGAGCGCGGATTATCCCGCATCCAGGGGTCGCTGGCGCTTCTCCACCCGGGGCAGGACTTCCGCTTCCAGGGCGTCCAGACTGCCCTCGGCAATTGCGGTGCGCATGCGCTGCAAGAGGCGGTGGAAGAAGTACAGGTTGTGCAGGGAGAGCAAGGAGCCCGCCAGCATCTCGTTGGCTTTGCAAAAGTGCCGTAGGCTTCCCAGCGGAAACTCTGTGCAGGCCGGGCAGGGACACTCGGGATCGAGGGCTTCGGTGGAGCGACTCCAGCCTTCGTTGCGAACGTTGATCCGACCCCGGGAGGTGTAGACCTGATGGTTGCGTCCGTGACGCGTGGGGGTCACACAGTCGAAAAGGTCTGCTCCCTGGCGTATCGCGTCGAAGAAGTCGCGGGGGGTGCCGATGCCCATCAGGTAGCGCGGCCTGTCTGGGGGAAGGAGGGGCAGTGCCAGGGCGAATGCATTGCGGATGTGTTCGCGATCCTCGCCCACGCTGACGCCGCCTACAGCGACTCCCGCCAGATCGTGGGAACAGACTGCTTCGACGCTCTTGGCACGCAGGTCTTCGAAGGTGCCCCCCTGGACGATGCCGAACAAAGCCTGACCACCTTCAAGGCCCCCGTTGGCCTGCCATTGTCTGACGCAGCGATCGAGCCAGTGGTGTGTGCGGTCGGTAGCGGCTTGAACCTGGGCCCGGTCGGTGGGATCCGTGGGGCAGTGGTCGAAGGCCATGATCACGTCCGCTCCCAGATCCCGTTGCACATCCATCACGACTTCAGGTGTGAAGCGCACCGATTTACCGTCGACGATCGAGCGAAAGGTGACACCGTCCCTGTTGATCTGGGCCAGGTCCGCCATGGAGAAGACCTGATAGCCTCCAGAGTCTGTCAGGATCGGTCCATCCCAACCCATGAAGGTGTGCAGGCCTCCGATTTCGCGTACCGCTTCGGGCCCGGGACGCAGAAACAGGTGCAGGGTGTTGGCCAGGACCATGGTTGACCCTGATTCCCGCAGGTCCCGGGGCAGGACGCCCTTGACTGTCCCGCGTGTGCCCACGGGCATGAACGCCGGCGTCTGAATCGCGCCGTGGGGGGTCTCGAAGGTGGCGCAGCGGGCCCCGCTTGTGGGGCAGTTAGCTTGGACCTGAAACGAGAAGGGAGCGCTCATGGGCGCTCACAATAACCACAGGGGAGAGCCTGGGGCTTGAGAGGACTCAAGTTCGGCGTCTGATCGGAGACTGCAGACGACGAATCTCAGTGCCCGGGTAGGCCTCAGACAGGATCCGTTCGGCACTCCAACCCCGACGCGCTGCGTCCCGGGCACCTTGCTGGCAGAGGCCGACCCCGTGTCCGTGACCCAGACCTTTGAAGTGCAGGCCTGCGCTGATCGTCTGGCCGGCGTGGGGCCAGCTGGAAACGATGCGTGTGCTGCGGAGGCGACCATGGCCGAGTTGGGCGCGCAGAGTCTCGGCGGTGATCTCTTTTGTAGTTTGCTCACCCACCAGGATCACGCTCAGCCAACGACCGCTTGCGTCCCGCTGTCCCAGTTCGTAGCGCCGTAGGCTGGATCCCAAGCCCAGACTGCGAGCAAGTTGGTGTAGCTCTGTGGGGGAGAAAGTTGTTTGCCATTCGAGCGGTCCTCGTGGGTCCTCGGGTCCAGTATCTGCGATGCGGGAAACACAGCCTTCACAGACAGCACCTGTCAATGCGGCTTCGGCTCTGATGGGAGAAGGAAAGACCTGGACCAGACGCGCTGTATGCCCTCCGCAAGCCGCGCTGTAGCGCGCTGCGAAGGGTTGGCCTTCAAGGAACAGAAACTGCCCGCGGGTTTTGGCCACGGCGTTTCTCAATCGCCGGGCGGCGGCTTGTGAGCCTCTACTGGAATCCGGTTCGAACATTCCCTTGTAGGCCTGGTCCTGGGTGCCTCCTTCGAGCTTCGCCAGGTTTGGATTTCCCAGGCTCTGCCGGCGCTGCAATAGCGTTCCCAGGGCGTAGCTGCGCGCGGCTATGGCCTGGGCTTCAAGTTCGGCGGGTTCGGCCGACCAAAGGGTGAGCTCGGCGGCCACCACTCCCTCGATGTAGTTCTCCAGGGCCAGCTCGACTGTCACCGACAAGCCGCTGACAGGGTGGGGTTCCACCAGTAAGCGGCCCCTATGCAGGACGCCAAAGAGGCGCACACCCTGGGGGCTTTCGAAGGTCAGAAGTGGGGCCAGACGGCTGCCGTCGCTGATCAGCTTTCCCTGGCGTGTGACCTGTTCCAGACCTCTCGCGCTGGCGACTTCCAAGGTCGTGGCCCGGTCGTGCTGGGGCAGGTGCACCCGCACCTGGGCGATGATCTGCGCCAGGTTGGGGCTGACGTCTGCTTCTTGCGCGCGTTCGGCGCGCTGCTGTTGTCCCGGTGCAGTGCAGGCGCAGAAGAGCACCAGAGTCAGCAGCCATACGGCTTCCTGTGGGCTGATTCTGCGCTCTTTCAGCCTCAATCGAAGAGGCTCCGTGAATCGTCCCCGCACGGGGCGCGGACCCCGAGCAACTTAGCGCCTGTGACCGAGAGCATGCGTCCTCGTGAGGTCTTGCGGATCAGGTCGCAGCGCAGGAGGTGCGGCTCGTATACATCTTCAAGGGTGTCTTCAGATTCGTTGACCACTGCGGCAATGGTCTTGAGCGCAAGGGGGCCGCCATCGTTATCTGCCAGACAGCGCAGAATGCGACGGTCCATTTCTTCCAAGCCATTTTCGTCGATGCCCAATCGGCTCAAGGCTTCCTGGGTCAAGGCTTCATCGATTGGGGCGCTGCCTCGAACCTGGGCCAGGTCCCGAGTGCGCCTGAGCAGGCGTCCCACGATGCGCGGTGTACCACGACTGCGTTCAGCCAGCAGTTGTGCGCTGATATCAGACAGTTTTACATCCAAGAGCTTCGCCAGGCGCTGGACGATAGTGATCAGGTCTTCTACAGGATAGGGGTCCAGTCGATGGAGCAGGCCAAAGCGTGCGCGGAAGGGCGCTGTGAGCAAACCTTCGCGGGTGGTTGCGCCAACGAGAGTGAATGGTTCCAAGCGTAGGGTGACCATGCGCGCATGCGGACCAGAGTCAAGTGTCAGGTCCACCTGCCGATCCTCCATGGCGGTGTAGAGGTATTCCTCCACCGCTTTTGGTACACGGTGTACTTCGTCGATGAAAAAAACGTCCCCCGTTTCCAGCTGGGTCAGCAGACCTACCAGGTCCCTGGGTTTTTCCAGGGCGGGACCGCTGGTCGAGATCAGGCGCGTGGAGAGTTCTGCCGCCAGGATGCGGGCCAGGCTTGTCTTGCCCAGGCCCGGAGGCCCGGAGAAGAGCACGTGGTCGGGAGCCTCGCCCCGTTGTCGGGCGGCGGTCAGGGTGACTCGCAAGTCGTCCACTACCCGCCGCTGGCCTACAAACTCTGTCAGGGAGTTGGGGCGCAGGCTGACCTCGAGGTTGCCCTCGGGTCCCTCTGCGCAACCTCTACCCCCGGAACCCTCGAGGGCCTCTGGGTCGAAAATGTGTTCCCCCTCCATGACTGGTCACAGGGTAGGTATCCGCCGCCCGGATACCAATGCTTCGTACGGGGATCCCTGGGGCCGAAGTCGCCCCTCTGGGGGGGGGTGTGCGGGACCGCACACGTGGGGCCGGGCGGGATGGCCCCTGGGACCCCTTCAGGCTCGAATTTCCCAGGCAGGAACCATAACCAGATGGCTTCAAGGCGCTAGGCCACACGCCAGGGGACCCTGGTCCCAGTGGCACAGGAGTTGCTTTCCTGTGAGCTATGGGGATCTGCCCCTCGCGCATGGCGCCTTCTGTCGCTACCCTTTCGAGCCACCGGTTGCAATATGAGACCCACCTCGGTCACCGATCCAGCCCGGCGCACCACCCCTTGGCCCCCAATCTCCCCGGCCGCACCCCAGCGGTCCTCAATCCCCCTAGAGCCCAACGAGTGCCTCACCCAGAAGATGCACCGCCTGTGCGGTCCAACTTACCCTCCCCTGAGGCTCCTCTTCACCAGCCCGACCAAGCCGTTCTTGTGCTTGGTCTGACCGTTTGATCTCCATGAAATTCACGAACATTCGAACCGCTGCTCCCCTCTCCCTGCTGGCCTTTGGCTTGACTGCGTGCAATCAGGAAATCATCGCTGACAATGGCGAAGTGACTTCCAACCTGATGGTGCTGCAAGAGGCCGCCAACGGTTTTGGACAGTTGGTGCCCCACACCATTCGCAAGTTGGATGTGGCCGGGCAGCCCACCGCTCAAGTGGTCAACATCCGCGCCTTGGATGACCTGGCATCCAACGTGTCCTTGGGAAACCCCGTGCGCCCCGTGCCGAAGTTCCCGACCACGACGGTTTTGCCCAGCGGTTCCCCTGGCAACCACTTCATCTACGCGTCCTTCTCGCAGCCCATCGACTTGAACTCGGTACTCTCAGCCAGCCCCGGTTCCCTGGCGAACTCGGGCTTCTCTGGCTCGGTGCTTGTGTTGGCCATGGACCCCTTGACCGGCACTGCCCTGCCGGTACCCGGTCGAGCATTTGTCGATGGCTACACCTATGCGGGACCTACCACCGGGGGCACGCCTCCACAGTTGACCTTGCAGCGTTGGATTGAGCCAAACGGCGCGGGCCAGCCAGTCGTGGTGGACCCGAAGGGACAGGGTTTTCCGGGAACCGATACGCCGTTCAACGGTTCCGAACGGTTGATCGGTTCCAACGTGATTGTCTTCGTGCCTGATGCGGACGACGATCTGACGACCTACGAGACCTTCCCGGCAAATGTACAGATCCGAATGGAGATCACCCAGGGTGTGATCAGCACCCTCGGCCGTCCGCTTGAGCACCGCGTACTGGCCTGTACCACAGTCGGCGAAGACACCCTGGGCCCGGAAGTGATTTCCAGTCCCCCGCCCCAGAACTCTCCGGCGATCATCCCCGGCAGTGGGGACCTGAACGTAGACCCCCTGACCACTATTCGCGTCAGCTTCACCGAGCCCGTGCAGCCTCTGTCCGTGGGGGCGGTAGAAGGCCAGGGCCCGCCGAGCACTTCGTCTTTGATCAAGGTTGAGTTTGGCCCCTCGGCTACTCGTACCGAGATGCCCTTCACCGTGGAGCCGGTCAGCATCTTTGACTTCTCAATCATGCGGCTGAACCCGGGTTTCAACTTTCCCGGCTCAGGTCCTCTGTTCAACAACTGCAACACCTTCGCCACGGTGGATGTGATTTTGAATGCCGGGCAGCTTCAAGATCTGGCGCAGAATCCGGATCCGACCCAGCCGGGGGCCACTATCGCCAACACCAACCTGCTGGCGGCGTCGACCTTCTTCATCACTGGTGAAGGGCCTGGGCTGGTGAACGCGCCAGTCATGCCGGATACGATCCTACTGGGCCGCGCGGGTTCCACGCCGGGCATCAGTGTGCTGGACCTGAATGGCTTTGGTCAGTCAACTGGTGACCCCACCTACGTGCAGGACCTGCCCCTCGAAGGGCATACCAAGTTCATCTACAACCCGAACCTGCGAGTGCATACGGGCCTGCGTCCGTCCCTGGTCGAGGGTACTTGCACCATCGACGGTGGCTCCGCGGGTGTCTTCACCTTGACCCGTGACAGTTCCTTGAACGACCTTGTGGCTCGGGCGCCATTATTGGCCAACGTTTCAGACATGATGCTCGGTTGGGCGCTGGATGTGACTTTCAACAATGCCCAGTTCCCCTTCGGCTGCCAGGCCAGCGGTGGCGATCTTTGCACCCTTGACGGCCTCAAGCAGATTTCTCCCGTGGCCACTGGCGCCAACACCCTTGGTCCGGCCCAGCCCAACCAGTTCGGCAGCATCTTGATCGGTGCGCCCAACATCATTTCGTGGGCACCGCACCCCAACCCTCCGCCCCTGGCTTTCCCGCCCCTGTGCGTGTCGCCTTATCTGGCAGCCAAGGAGCCGACTTCCGTTGACCACTCCGCGAACCAGGGCGGTACGGATCCCAAGCAGAACCTGCTCGGCCCCGGCAACCCCTTCGGTACGCCTTTGGCTACGCCCCCTGAGCCCCCCAGTGGTCTTCTGACCCAAGAGCAAAATGGCTGGTTCATTGGTCCGAGTACCGGTCAGATTCTGGTGACATCTTGCTTGCCCTATCAGATCCGCCAGCAGATCGGCCATTACCTCTATGTGCTGGATCGTCAGCGTCGGGAGGTGACGGTGGTCAATTCCAACCGCATGACGGTCATCGACCGCATTGAGGTGCCCGACCCCACATCCCTGGCAATTGGTCCCAACCTGGATTTCATAGCGGTCTCGAACCAGTCAGCAGACACGGTTTCGTTCGTGGACATCAATCCGAACTCATCGACCTTCCACCAGGTGGTCAAGACGACGGTTGTGGGCCAGGGCCCAAGAGGGGTGGCCTGGGAGCCGGGTAACGAGGACTTGTTGGTCTGCAACGAAGTGGACAGCACTTTGTCCCTGATCTCAGCGTTCTCCCTTGAGGTCCGACGTGAAGTTGGTGCTCAGTTGAACGAGCCTTTTGAACTGTGCGTCTTTCCGCGCCAACTGGGCTTCGGATTCAACCGCGGTGTCTATTTCTCCTACATCCTCAACCGTGGCGGCACGGTGGCGGTGTTCGAGTCGGGCCCCAATGGGGTCAACGGCTGGGGCTTCGATGATGTGGTAGGCGTGGCACCCTTCATCTTCCAAAACCCAAAGACGATCCGGCCTGACCCTCTGAATTTGCAGAACGCAGCGTGGATTGTGCACGAAGGGCCTTTCACCAATGGCGACCCGGGACCCGTGGGCGAGGGCGCTGTCTCAATGCTCTGGGTTGAAAGTGCTCTGGGGGGCCAGATTCCCCTGGGAGTCAACTTCACCAACCCTACGATCCGTTCAATGGAAATGGGTGTTCAGGTGTCGGTGGGTGAAGACCGTCTCACCGGAGTGCCGGTGGACGTTGCCTTTGACAACCTGCGCAACCTGGGCGGATTGCCCCAGGTTACCACTACCTTCAGTTCCGGTGCTGGTACTCCCCAGAACGGCAAGGGGTTGATCCGTGCTGTTCCTGGTGGAATCGTCAATGTGAACGAGGCGCAGTTTGCCTTTGTTGCCATCCCCAACTCGGCCAATGGGTCGGGCGTGCTGGATGTGCTTGAGATTGGCGCTGCTGGTGTTCCCCTGCGGGATTCGAACCCCTATGTGGAAGGCGTCCAGTCGGTCCAGGCCCCTCAAGTGACTGTGGTTGTGGACTACTGGCGTCAGTAGACAGCCCGAACAGCGCACCCTCTGAACAGGGAGATATAGATTGGCGGGAGGCTGCGCACCTTGAGAGGTGTGCCCTCCTGACATGTTTGGCCCGTCCGGGGTCGGGGATTCTCGAAACTTGGGACGGTTCTGGGGAGCAAAAGCTCGACCCCCGCGGCGTGCCTCTTATCCTGTGATCAGGACCATCTCCCATGCCTGATCCCACGGCAGTGCGCTCAATGTTTGCCCGTATCTCGGGTACCTATGACCTTCTCAATCGGGGGCTTTCCATGGGTCTGGACCAGCGCTGGCGGCGGGCGGCCCTGAAAGTGATCAGTGCTGGCGAGAGTCTGGGTGGCCAGACGGTTGTGGACATCTGCACAGGTACCGGGGATCTGGCCTTGCTGGCAGCCAGAGCGGGGGCGCAGGTGGTGGGCCTTGACTTCACCCGTGAGATGGTGGCGCGTGCTCCAGCCAAGGCTGAAAAACAGTCCAGCAAAGCCAGCCAGGGGGCCACCCTCTTCGTGCATGGGGATGCCCAGAAGCTGCCCTTGGTCAGTGGTCAAGCGGATGCTGCGACCGTGGCCTTTGGCATTCGTAACACCTCTGATCGCATTCAGACCTTGAACGAGATGGCGCGGGTGGTGCGACCCGGTGGCAGGGTGGTCGTGCTGGAATTCAGTACGCCCCGTTCCGCTTTCTTTGGTGCCTTGTATCGTGGGTATTTCACCCGGGTGTTGCCCTGTTTGGGAAGAATCGTGTCTCGCGATGCTGATGCCTACAGCTACCTGCCACGAAGTGTGCTGGCCTGGCCCAATCCCAAGGAGTTTCAAGCGGAATTTGAGGCTCTGGGTTTGTTGGATTGCGGCTTTCGGAGGCTGACTGGAGGGATCGCCTGCTTGCATCATGGGACCGTGGCCGATCGTGCGGATCCCATGCATGAGTCAAGCGGTGTGGCCTCGTCGAAGCTGTCCATTCCAAGGAGGGTGGTGAGGTCATGAGCCGCTTTTTCGTAGGGATTACTGGTGCCAGCGGACACATTTACTCTGAGGCCCTCCTGCAGGGCCTGACAGCCCAGGGTCATCAGGTCGATCTGGCGGCGACTCCGGCTGGTTGTCTTGTCCTGCGCCATGAACTTGGCGTTGAGGCGGGAGAGGCAGGGGAACTGCTCGATCAGGCCTTGGTGCCTTGGCTCGGTGAGGAGTGTGCCAGTCGGATTCACGCCTATCCCTCGAATGCTGTGGGGGCGCCACCTTCTTCGGGCACTGCCCTCACCGGAGCTTCGATTCTCTGTCCATGCAGCATGGGCACCATGGCTCGCGTGCGCGCTGGCTACAGCTCCAATCTGGTGGAGCGGGTTGCGGACGTGGCCCTCAAGGAGGGCCGACCCTTGGTGCTGGTGCCCAGGGAGACGCCCCTCTCGGAAATTCATCTGGAGAACATGCTGGAACTGACGCGCATGGGGGCAATTTGCCTGCCTGCCATGCCGGGGTTCTATCATCATCCCCAGTCGATTGAAGACCTGATTCAGCACTTGATCGGCAAGTTGTTTGATCGCTTGGGGCTTGAGTATCAGGCGGGTGCCCGTTGGGCTGGTCTACAGGAGCTCACAGAAGAGTCAACCCAGTTCTCCGAAGGGGCGGGGTCCCCATGAAGACCCTGCGCGATTGGCTTTCCCTGGTGAAATTCAGCCACTCGATTTTCGCTCTGCCCTTTGCGCTGCAAGGAGCCTGGTTGGCGGCGGGGGGGCGACCTGAGTGGCGTACCTTGGGGTTGGTTGTGGTTTGTGCGGTTGCTGCGCGTAGTGCTGCCATGGCCTTCAACCGGCTGGTGGATAGGCGCCTTGATGCGGTCAACCCGCGCACCAAGAATCGCGAGCTACCCCGAGGTGCACTGTCTGTTGCTTCTGTGGCAGCCCTGACGGTCTTGTCCAGCGGCGTCTTTGTACTGGGCGCCTATTTGTTGGGTCCACTCCCCACCAAGTTGTGCCTGCCTGTGCTGGCTGTGTTGTTGGGCTACAGTCTGGTCAAGCGGGTCAGCTGGGCTGCCCATCTGGTGTTGGGCCTGTCCTTGGGGTTGGCGCCCCTTGGTGCTTGGATTGCAGTACGCGGCACCCTTGATGGAGACCTCTTGCCGGTCCTCTTGTTGGCGGGGGCGGTGATGGCGTGGGTCAGTGGTTTTGATCTGATCTATGCCTGCCAGGATGCTGGGCACGATCGCAGGGTCGGGCTGCACTCGATTCCTGCTCGCTTTGGTGAGGCCCGGGCGCTCGTGATTTCACGCAGCCTGCATGCAATCGCCCTGGCCTGTCTGGCAGGCATGGCCTGGCGGGCAGAACTCGGGCTGATTTACTGGGCGGCGATTCTCATCACCGCGGGACTGTTGATCTACGAACAGAGTTTGGTAAGAGCGGATGATCTGTCGCAGGTCAATCTAGCGTTCTTCACCCTCAACGGATGGGTGGGGATTGCGCTCTTCATAGGGCTGGTCTTGGACATGGGCCTCTTGGGAACTCAGGTTGGTACGGTCGCTGCGGGAGGGCTCGGCTGATGGCTGCCAAACGCAGCAAGGATTTGGCTCCAGACCAGGAACTCAAGCGCCTGGAGGGGGTGTTGGCCGAGGGTTTGCCCCGGGCACTCTTCGTGCGGGGGGACGAGGCCTGGTATCGGCAGCAGGCTGCGGATCTTGTGGTCGCCGCGGGCAAGCAAGCCGGATTGGAGATCTGTCGCCATGACACGGCAGATCCTGAATTCAAGCTGTTGCGCCTGTTGGACGATCTGGCAGGGGGAGCGCTCTTTGCAGGTGGTCGCTGCGTGTTGGTACGCGGGGCAAACGACCTCTTGCGCAAGGGATCGAGGGTGCACGCTCCGGGCCTGGGAAAGGCGCTTATGGCGCGCCTTGCACAGGGAGGCGAAGGCTGCGTGATATTGGAAGGCAAGGGGCTGCGCGCGGACAACAAGGTGCTCAAGGATGCAAAGACCCAGGGCGCGGAACTGTTCAGCTTCCGGCGCTTGTGGGACAGTCCTCCTCCCTGGAAGCCTGATCCTCGTGAAGCAGAGTTGGTTCAATGGTTGGTGCGTCACTCACGAGCCCGAGGTGTTCCTCTAGCGCCCGATCAAGCTGTGTACTTGGTGGCAGCAACGGGTAATGACCTTGCTGCCTTGGACGGACAGTTGGACCGGGCCGCGGCCAGCGGGGGAAAACTTGAGCAGGCGGTGGTTTGGGATCCTGGGGGAACTCCCTGGGCTTTGGCAGACCTGTTGGTGGATGGCCAGGTGCAGCGTGCCGTGGCGGGCTTGGAGTCTCTCTTCAACGGTGGTTTCACCGGCAACGATGGACGTCGGGAGAGCACCCCTGAAGCCCTGGTGGCAATGCTCGGGCCGGCGGTTTCTGGCAAGGCCCGGGAAGCTCTGGCGGTGGCTCGCGGCGGACCGGATAGCCCTCCGGGGGGCAGGCCCCAGGGTGGCGCGAGGGCCAGGGAAGCCCTGGCAGCGAGGGCCAAGGGCCGCACTGCGGTCGAGTGGCAACGCATGGTGGAGGACGCGGCGGATCTGGAACGGCGGGCGCGCAGTGGCCCCTCGGTGGGGGCCTCTGATTGGTGTGCCTTTGCCCTGCGTTGGCGTAGTCAGCCTTCTGGCGGGCGTCGAGGGGCCGGGTCCCGTGCTCGCTGAATCGTACTGTGAAGGGCTCGGGAAGTACTGCTAGGGGGCTGGGCAGCATTGCGGAGCGGTCGAGCACCATCCTGCACCCGCCGCGAGCCCTATCATGCCTAGCCGCTTTCTGAACCATTTGATCAAAGCAGAGATTCCCGCTCTCGTGCACCCCTGAACTCCCCATGATCGTTCCCCGCACTTCCCGCACGGAAATCCTGGCCAAGCTACAAGCAAAGGTCGATGCTCGTCAACCAATCATGATCGCCAGTGCCGGAAGTGGACTGGTGGCCAGCATCTTGGAGCGTGAGGGCATCGACTGCATCAATACCTTTTCCGGTGCTCGCCTACGCGCAAATGGTATGGGCACCATGTCCATGCTCTGGCCCATACTGGATTCCAACCGTCAGACTCTGGACTACACCCGGGAAGACATCATGCCCGCCATCAAGGGAGATGCCTTTATCTGCGCTTGCATCAATGCCAATGATCCATTGAAGGACATGCGCATGGTGCTCAGCGATCTGAAAGCCATGGGGGTTGAAGCGGTATCGAACATCGGTCCATCGATTAGCTATGTTGACAAAGGCACCACGATTTACAATGTGCTCAACAAGAGCGGCGTGACCTTTCAAAACGAGATCGACATGCTCAACCTGGCACGGGAGATGGACATGGTCAGCGTGGGGCTCGCCTTCGACAAGGAGGACAGTCTGTTGATGGCTGAACAGTCCAAGCCGGACATCTTCTGCTTTCATGCGGGCACTACCAAGGGTGGCTTGACTGGTTATGACTCGGGGGAAGTCATAGCTGAAACCGCAGCCAGAACAGAAGAGGTCTACCAAGAGATTCGTGCCCTGAGCCCGCTGACTCTGCTGGTGGCTCACGGTGCTGCTCTTGAGAATCCTGAGGACGGCCAGTACATGCTGAACAATACTTCTGGTCATGGATTCTGGACCGGGTCGTCCACGGAACGCCTGCCCATTGAACGGGCTGTGTCCGAAGTGGCGCGGGAATTCCGCAGCCTGTCCTTTGAAGGTGGAGCACCCTCATGAAAAAGACCATTTGCGTCCTGGCAACTATGGATACCAAGGGAGCCGAAGCCGGATTCCTGGCCGAGCGCATAACCGCTGCAGGTTGCATACCTTTGCTACTGGACCTGGGCGTTGTGGGAGAGCCGGGGGTGGAACCGGATATCTCGCGGGCAGAGGTTGCCTCGGCTGGTGGGCAGGAACTCAGCCGTATGCTGCAGAACCCAACCCGTCAGAATGCGGTTCCGGTGATGATCGCCGGATCGATCAAGATCCTGCTCGAGCGTCTTGCAGCGGGTGAGGTTCAAGGAGTAGTTGGCCTTGGTGGAACTCAAGGTACGCCCACCTGCACCCAGATCATGCAGGCTTTGCCCTACGGTCTGCCCAAGGTAATGCTCTCAACGATCGCCTCTGGGGATACGGGGCCCTTGGTGGACATCAAGGACATCACAATGATGTTTTCCGTGGGAGATATTCTTGGGCTCAACTCGGTCACCCGGATGGTGCTGGCCAATGCGGCTGCTGCGGCCTGTGGCATGGCGAGCGACGGGCTCTCCTTGGAGGCAGCGGCGGGGGACAAGTGCCTGATCGGCATGACCAATCTGGGGGTCTTGACCTCCGGTGCCATGCACGCCATCGGTTGCTTCCACGCGGCCGGCTATGAGGTGATCGTCTTTCATGCGGTGGGCTCCGGAGGCCGCGCCATGGAACAGTTGATGAAGGAGGGCGTGATCGGCGCCGTTTTTGATTATGCCCTGGGCGAGATCTCTGACGAGTTGCACGGGGGGTTCCGGGCGGCGGATGAAGAACGCCTGACCACCGCCGGCAAGCTCGGCCTTCCCCAGGTCATCTGTCCCGGGGGCACCGAGCACATTGGGCTGATGGCGGAGAAGCCGAATCTGGTCCCCGAGAAGTACAAGCACAGTGTTTCCACCTTTCACAACCCGATTGTGTTTGTGCCGCGGCTCAACGCCGAGGAATTCAGCGCCGTGGCGAGGGAGATAGCCAAGCGACTGCGGCACACCAAGGGCAAGGCAATCATGATGCTGCCCCTGGGCGGTACCAGTCGCTACGGCAAGGAAGGTGGAGAATTGCGGGATGGCCCTGGCGACGAGGCATTCTTCAATACTCTCAAGGCCGAGCTCCCCGACACCATCGAGGTACAGGCCCTGGACACCCACGCAGAAGACCCGGCCTTCGTGGAGCAGGCTGTGCAGAACTTGATCCGTCTGATCGAGGCCTAGTCTTTCTTGTCTGCGTTGGCTTCCGTGCCAGTTGCTTGTTTTGGCCAGGCGTGGTCCTGGGGGCGCACCCCTCGGGTGAACTGGCCGAAGCCAAAGGCCGTGGGCTTGTAGTTGCCCACGATCTCCACTGAACTCTTGGCTGGGATCTGTGCTTGCATGTTCAGGCACCAGTAGCTGCCGTTGACGATGGCCCGGCGCAGGCCCGCGCTTTCGAGGTCCGTGGAAGCGCCCATGGTTGTGCAGACAATGCGTTGGGTGGTGTGCCCTTCGAGCTTGCGCTCGCGGGTCCACAAGAGGGGGGTGCGCGGGTTGTTCTTCTTGCCTTCCACCGCTGGAGCTTCAGGGTTCATGCCCGCTCGCACGCTGCCTTCGAGCAGCACCGTGGCGTCCGTCGGCAGGTCGCGGATGCCATAGACATCCGTCGGACCCCAGACATCGGTGACTCCCTTCAGGATGGCGTGTTCTTCCATACCCGTGGCAATCACGCCCCGGGTGCTCTCCTTGCCGTGGTGTCCGTGGTGGTTGACCCATGTTTCTCCCAGCACCTGGCGCCCGAAACCTCCCTTCCATTCAGAATTGCGCCAGGACCATTTGGCATAGGGACTGCTGGAGTTGTCTTCATACCGAAAGGCGTGGGTTGCTGTGCGCAAGCCTATCAGGGGTTTGCCCGCTTCCACGAACTTGACCAGATGTGCCATGTCTTCGTCCGGCAGGCGGCGGAAGCGCAGCAGCATGATCACCAGGTCCGCTCCATCGATCAGATGCATGCCGGGGATATTCGAGCTGTTGTCCGGATCGATGACGCCTTCGTCGTCTTGGGAGAAGAGTACGGTGCAATTGAACCCGTGGCGCACGGATAGGATGCGTGCTAGCTGGGGCAGGCCTTCCTCGGAGCGATACTCTTCGTCCCCGGACAGGAGCACAATTGTCTTGCCCTTGCCTGGGCCTTCGCCACCAGCGTAGGTCACCCAGCGCGGGTCGCTGTGGGAGTTGGCGGCTGCGCCTGAGTTGAGCAGCAAGCAGAGGGGCAAGAGCGTGATCCAGCCAAGATTCCGGTTCATAGTCGTTTCTCCCTTTGGATGGGCTGCCCCTGCTTGGGTCTATGGGGGAGCCGAAGCAGCAGGATAGGCGATCTCATCGTGCTGCGGGGAAACAAGTGGGAACTGGTTGCGCGCTCTCGAAAACCACCCGGGCGCTGACGGTCGATCCGGGCTAGGATGAGTCCATGGAGATCAGCCCCAGCGCCCCGCGAATTGCCCTTCTACCTGCTGTGGTGCGCGATCAGATCGCCGCCGGGGAGGTGGTGGAGCGGCCCGCTTCGGTGGTCAAGGAGTTGTTGGAGAATGCACTCGATGCGGGGGCCACCCAGATCAGCGTGGATCTGGAGGAAGGTGGTGCGCGCCTGATCCGGGTCACCGACGATGGCGGAGGTATGGGGCCTGAAGATCTGGCCATGGCCTTCACATCCCATGCCACCAGCAAGCTGCGCGATCCCTCAGACCTGGAGCACATCGCGTCGCTGGGTTTTCGGGGGGAGGCCCTGGCCTCGGTGGCATCAGTTGCGCGGTGCCAGATCATCAGCCGCACGGCTGAATCGGAAACCGGTCACCGGCTCAGTTGCGAAGGTGGCCAGCAGGGAGAAGTGACCGAAGCCGGGGCGCCATTGGGCACCACTCTCGAAGTGCGCGACCTGTTCTACAATGTGCCTGCTCGGCGGAGGTTCCTGAAGCGTCCATCCACCGAACTGGGGCACTGTCTGGCTGCGGTTCAACGCGCAGCTCTTGCACATGATGGTGTGGGCTTCGTGGTCAACAGCGATGGGCGTCGGGCCTATGATGTAGAAGCCAGCATGGATTTTTTGGCCCGTATTCGGCGCACTTTTGGTGCTGAACTGATCGATCATCTGGAGCCGGTGAACGTCAATGATGGGGACCTGATCCTCAGTGGGTATCTAGGCTCACCGCGTATCTCACGGCGTGATACAAGTCGCCAGATCTGGATGCTGAATGGCCGCTTTCTGCGAGATCGGGTCTTGAGCCGCGTGCTCAAGGAAGCATACCGCGGTGTTCTTGAAGAGGGCCGCCAGCCCGTGGCCTTCCTGCGTCTCGCCATGAACCCCGCAGCTGTGGATGTGAATGTGCATCCGGCCAAGAGCGAAGTGCGTTTCCGGGACCAGCGCCGCTTGTTTGGCTTCTTGGTTTCTGCCCTCAAGGCAGCTGTGCATGAGACCGACATGGCGACTCCGGGTCAGTCCATGCTGGCGGGCCGCGCCCGGCGGCTTTTGCGGGAGGAGAATCCTTTGCAGGGCAAGTTGGCGGATCCCGGTGCGGGGCCGCGTCCTGAATCCGTGGTGCGTGAGCGCAGCGGACGCCCATTTGTGCCTGGGGATGACTTCATCAACCCCGAGCACGTGACGCAGAGCCATCCGGCGAGCCCCGCGTCGGCACCCCTGCAGAGTTCTGATCCTGATTCGGATCCCTGGGCTCCCACGGACAACCTGGAGGGCCCCTACCTGCAAGTGGGCAAGACCTTTCTGTTGCGAGCCTTGCCCGATGGTTTTGAGATCATTGACCAGCATGCTCTGCACGAGCGTTTGACCTATGAATTACTGCTGCAAGAAGTGCGCGCGGGCAAGGTCGAGGTCCAGCGCCTGCTTGTGCCTGAAGTGGTGGAGGTCTCGCGCGCGGACCGTGTGCTGCTGGAGGAACACCTGGAATCCCTGTCAAGTCTGGGAATCGAGCTAGCCTCCATGGGCGAGACCTCGATGCTGGTCTCTGGCTTGCCTGCTCGACTGCGTCATCCGGACCCGGCCGGTCTTGTGGGGGACTTGATCGGAGTGATCGGACGCACTGGAGAGCCGCCAACTGCCAGCGATGTGCTCGAACAGGTCCTGCACAGTTGCGCCTGTCGCTCGTCGATCATGGCGGGCGATGTACTGAGCCAGGAAGAGATACAATCACTGCTGGAGCGGGCGCGGGCGGCAGAGAACGATCAGACCTGTCCCCATGCGCGTCCCACTCGCGTGCGCTTTACCTTGAGCGATTTGGAACGCGCCTTCCATCGGCGCTAGGGACGCGAGCTCTCGGTGAGTACCTCAGCGCGGGCCTGGCTGGGCGAAGTCGGCGGCGCTCAAGTTCACATCCATCTTTGTCTGGCCCATGACCAGGAACAGATCGACACCCGGCAGCTTCTCAAAGGCGAGGCGCGCTGGATAGGGCTTCGAAAGCCCTGGATCTTGGGGGTTTTCGGCCGCAGGTCTACGGTGCACCAGCAACTGCTTTGGCAAGAGGCGCTGGTTGATGGTGATCCAACTGGGAATCTCCACCAGGATCGGGGCACTGGTCAGAGGCGCCTTGGCGTCCATGGGCTCCACCAAGGCAAAGCGCACCCGACCGTCTTTGGGATCCAGACCCAGGCGCACCTGGCGCAGGGCCGTGCGGGAACCTTTCGACGCCAGGAGATCAAAGTCGGGGGTGGTCAGCTGCAGCCATTCCAGTTGTCGGGCTCGCTTGGCATGGCCGCTGCTGGGGAACTGGATCGGTAGCCCCTCGCCGATTTTCAATTCCTGTCCCTGGCCTTCCACCTGAGCCGCCTGCAGTCGTCCGAGCCGCAGGTTGCCGGGGGAGGCGAGGATGGCGAAGTTGCGCGCCAGGGCGAGCCAGCGCTGGTGTTCCCGGCGGCTCTCCAGGTTGGAGTGGTCGGACAGGTCGAGCAGTTCCTCCCCGTCCAGGAGCCAGTCGCCCTCGGGCCCGCGTACGGACTCGCGCCGCGACTTGGGAAAGATGCCGCGCACATAGCCGCGGCCCTCTTCCAAATACAGGAATGTGGTGCGCAGATCGTTGCTGCCACTGCTGGTGGCGCGCACCCGGGCGTCGAAGGTGACCATGAAAGAGCGCAAGCGCGCAGGGGCCTTTTCTCCCGTCCAGGTGGAGGAAGAGAGCCTCTCAAAGCGTTGCCTTGCCAGATCACTTGTTCCCGCTGGTATCTTCCCGCGCTCCAATTGCTTGCCTTCGGCTCCGAGGGGAGCCTTTTCGCTGTCATCGGTGACACGGGGCAGGACGGGGTCCTGGTCTCCGTTTTGTGGTCCAAGACCAGGACAGAGAAGAGAGCACAGGAGCAGGGAACTCAGCATGTGGGCAGCATACGCTCTTGGCGCTCGTTGGTTTGTCTCTTGTGTGTTGTCTCTGGGTATAGCCCCCCGACAGACCTTCGGCTAACACCCAGAGCACCCTGGCAGCAGAACTCGCGTTACCATGCCCTGTCATGACCACCCCTGACCCCTTCGATGCGGCGCCGATCTGCGCCCTGGTGGGCCCCACCGCCTCGGGCAAGACTGCCCTGGCCCTGGATGTGGCTCGCGCGGCGGATGCTGAGGTGATCTCCATGGATTCCATGCTGGTCTACCGGGAACTGCGCATCGGCACAGCCAAGCCCAGTCCCGAGGAACTGGCTGAGGTGCCGCACCATCTGATCGATCTGGTGAGCGTGAATGAGCTCTTTGATGTGTCCCAATGGCTCAAGGCATCCCAGGAGGCCCTGGCGGATTGCCTGGCCCGCGATCGTCGTGTGCTTTTTGTCGGGGGCACGGGCTTTTTTCTCGCCGCCCTCTTACGTGGCCTTTTTCAGGGACCTGCGCCGGACCTGGAATTGCGTGCGCGGCTGGAACAGACCGCCCAGGATGAGGGCGGCGAAGTGCTGGTGCGGAGACTCGCTGAAGTCGACCCCGAGAGTGCCGAGCGTATTCATCCCAAGGACTTGCGACGGGTGATCCGGGCCCTGGAAGTTTTTCAGCAGACCGGCCGCATCCTTTCTGATTGGCAGCAGGAGTGGGGTGGCAATGACCAGCGTCAGAAGCAAGCGCGGATCCTGGGGCTGCATATGGAAGTTCCCGCAATCGATCAGTCCATTCGTGCTCGTACGGAGCTCATGATCGAAGCAGGCTGGCAGGCGGAGGCTCTTGCTGCAAGGGCCATCGGTTTCTCCAGAAGTTCAGCGCAGGCTCTGGGTTATGCAGAGATCCTCGCATGGGCAGATGGAGAGGTTACGCGCGAAGAGACCGTGGAGCGCATCGCTTTGGCCACTCGCCAATTCGCACGGCGCCAAAGGACCTGGTACCGCAAGTTCCCTATCGAATGGGTAGATCCTTCAAGCCCACAGCTGACTGAGTTGGCCTTGACGCATTTCGCCTGGGACTGAAGGCGGAAGCTGCTGTGCTCGATTGATCGGAGTGCAAAAATAGAGCGACCCGTGCAGTGCTGCACGGGTCGCTTTGAGTTGCTCTTGGGAGTCCGTTGCTCCCGGGCGGTGGTCAGCCGTTGCGCAGGGGATTGTCGGGGTTGTACCCGAACAGATGGCGTTGCAGGGTCAGGTTGATGGACTTCGCATCTCTCTCAAGCCAATCAAGGGGGCTGCCGTCCTTGGAGGCGTCATAGCCACTCAAGGTGCGCTGCATGCGTACGGGCATGGACTTGGGGTTCCAGTGATCGTTCATGTTGGAGCCGTCGGTCACGCAACTGCTGCAGAGGGAGGCGCAAAGGGCGCCCAAAAACAAGGTGGCGAGGGAACGCTTCATGAGGACAGGGTGGGGACTTCCTTGGTGGTTGGGGGGGGTGCCGGGCCCGTGGGGGCTCTGGGGGGGGAGAGGATACGGCCAAGGGGGACAGGAGTCCAGTCCGAGCCTTCCCCTTGGTTCCCTGGGCGCTACCCTGGGCAGCCCCGTTGGTCACCCCCTTTCCCTGATCCAGCCCCTGCAATGAGCTCCCATCCCCCGTCCGACACCTCTACAGGGCCTATTCGCATGGGACTGCTAGGGGGCTCTTTCAATCCCGTGCATCTGGGGCATCTGGTGGTGGCACGCACCGCCCGGTTGGCGGCGGACCTCTCGGAGGTGCTTTTTGTGCCAGCTGCCGAGTCCCCCTACAAGCGTGGGCGGCCTCTGGCCCCGGCGGAGGATCGGGTGGCCATGCTGGAACTGGCCCTGGCCTGCGAAGCGAAGATGCGAGTGGCGACGCTGGAACTGGAGCGTGGGGGAGTCTCCTGGACCGTGGACACCCTGCGAGAACTGTCCCGCCCGGGGGTCGACATGCATCTGATCCTGGGCTCGGACAACTTGCCGGGCCTGCCCGGTTGGAAGGACATCGATCAGATTTTTGAATTGGCCAAACCCTTGGTGGTTCTTCGAAGCCAGGAGGCTCCGGCCCAGTTGGCGGCGGCTGCCGAGGCATTGGGGTCGGAGATGGGTGCCTTGCTGCACGCGGGGTTCTGTCCCGTGGAGCCCCACCCCGGCGAGTCCAGCTTGATTCGCGCAGGGCTGGCAGGAGGAGAATTGGATGAGGGATTGCTCCATGAGGGGGTGAAGGTCTACATCGCGCGCCGTGGGTTGTACGGGGAAGGAACTCTGTGATCTCGTGGCCTCAGCTGGCCGGAATTGCTCTGGTGACCCTGCTGTTGGGGGGCATGTTCGCAGCGTTGGCTCGGCGTCTGGGTTGGCTGGGCAGGGGCTGGTCGGGCGCTGAGAAGGAAGGAGGCTTGCATGCCCCGCGTGTGCCTCCGATCGGAGGTCTGACCATTCTGCTCGTCCTGATCGGGGTCGAGTTCGCTGACCTGGGGATGGGCCCCCTGCCCTGGGCTGCGCTTGGTGGTGCCTGGGTCCTGGGCACCTGGGATGATTTCAGGCCCCTGGCAGCACTGCCAAAGGTGATCGGCCAACTCGTGGTGGGGTTGCTGTTCGCTCTCCAGCGCGGATCTCTTCAGAGTGGCAATCTTCTGGTCCTTGGACAGGACCTGGCCCTCGCAGTGGTGGCTCAGAATCTGGCCAATACTTTCGACCACTCCAATGGTTTGTGTGCGGGCTGGGCTCTGCTCTTGCCGGGTACGCCTTGGGCGTTGCGCGGGGCACTGTTGGGGTTTCTTCCTTTGAATCTACTCGGGAGGCGCTCTACAGAGAACTCGGTTTCCCAGCCGCGGGCGTACCTGGGGGATGCTGGCAGCCATCTGCTGGGTATCCTGGTGGCCTCTCAGCCCGGGGCCTGGCTGGCCCTGGCCCTGCCTGCTCTGGACCTCATGCGGGTTGTGGTCCTTCGTTGGCGTGAGGGCCAGCCCTTCTGGCGAGCCGATCGCAGGCACCTGGGTCATCGCTTGGAGGCCCGATCCTGGCCGCCGATTGCCGCTTTGCTGATCCTCTGGCCCCTCTGGTTCCTGGCAGGCTGGCCCTGGGTGCTGGGGGGCATTGGTCTGGGGTTTGGATTGTTGCTCTGGTTCACTGCCAGTTCGGGTTGTACCCGGGCCGCCGGGCGGAGATAATCCTTCCCCCTAAACGCTGCCCTACCCGGTCCGCATTGATCCAGTGTCTCTTCCCCTCACCGCTATCATCAGTGACTTGCATGGCAACGTGCCGGCTCTTGAGGCCATGCTTGATGATGCCCACAAACAGGGGGTGCAACGCTTTGTGTGTCTGGGTGACATGGTGGGCTATGGCGCGAATCCCCGCTACGCTTTGGATCTGGTGATGCACTTGTGCGGCGAGCAGGCCCGTTGGCCCGAGGGTGTTGCGGAGTCGGAACTTCAGCCCGGTCTATGTCTCAAGGGCAACCACGAGGAGGCGCTGCTCTCTTCCGCCAGCGACTTCAATCCCAAGGCGCGCATGGCAATTGAGTGGACGCGTGGAGAATTGGACTCTGATCGTGAGCGTTGCGATGTGTACTGGGATTTCATCTTTGGTTTGTCCGCCAGCGCCAGTGATGAGCGTGCCATGTATGCACACGGTAGCCCGCGGGACCCGGTGCGCGAGTACATGCTGCCCCGGGACATCAAGGATCACGCGAAGATGAGAGAGAATTTCGCTGCCATGACCCGTAGCGTCTGTTTTGTGGGGCATAGTCATGTGCCCGGGATCTACTACGAGGACGAACGCTACTTCCTGCCCCGGGGCACCTCTGGACCCTACCTGCTCGGCGACACCCCCGACTGCCGGGTGATTGTCAATGTAGGCTCTGTAGGTCAACCACGCGATGGAGACTGTTGTCTGTCCTACCTGCTATTTGACGGCGAGATGATTACTTTTCGCCGTATTGAGTATGAAATCGAGCGTGCTGCCGCGGCGATCCGCGCGGTGGATGACCTCCCTGAATTCCTGGCGGAGCGGCTTTTTTCCGGCCGCTAGAGCGCATTCAATCAGTCCCTAACCCACGGCAACCAAAATCCAATGGAGAAGCGACTTCCGCTCTTCCTCTTTCTCTCCTTCGGCATTCTTTTTGGCTGGCAGATGCTCTTTCCGCCGCCTCCGAAGTCCGAGGTGACTCCAAGGGACAGTGCAGGCACTGCTGAACAGGCCGAGGGGCAGGATGCCGCCGGTGGAGCCCGTGTGTCGGCTGCGGTCCCCGCTGAGGTGCTGCAGGGCGAGCCCTGGTCTGAGTCCCTGATTCTTGGCCGCGAGGGGGAACTGGGACACTACGCGGTGCGCTTTGAAAGCCTGGGCGGCACGGTCAGCGAACTGTCCGTGGATGGCTGGTACGACTCCGGGTTGCTCAAACCAGAGCAGCAGAGGGAGGTTGCCCACTGGATTGCACTCCTGCGCCCAATGGACCTGGGAGCTGGCCCGGTGGGGTCGTTGCTCATGGAGACATCCGCTTCCAGTGCAGTCCACTTTCCCGGTGGTTTGTCCAAGGTGCACTGGGCTCATGAGTGGATTCTCTCCGGGGACGAGAAGGTCGGTGTGCGCTTCAGTCATCAGCCCAAGGCGGAGGGCTACAAACTGACCAAGGAAATTCGCAGCGTTCCGGGTGCCTTGCACCTTGAGGTGCTGCTGCGAATTGAGGCTCCTGTGGGTTCTGAGGAACTAAGCGCTCACGCTGCACGTTTCCGCCTGATCCCAGCGGTGGGGGTGCCCGAGTCCAGCGAGGACCAGTACTACATCGAACCAAAAGCCCGCAAGGGCTACGAAACCGCCGACGGCCTTGAGGTGGACGAGGAGGAGCGTCGGGATGGACCCGCCTTGGACGATCTTGAAGGGGATCTGCCCAGTGGTTTGCAAACCGCATTTGTGGGGGTCGACAACAAGTACTTTGCCGTGCTGCTGCGTGCAGCGGACGCGGTCAGTCGCGAGACTCTCAAGGGCACCCGTTGGCGACGGGTCTTTGATCAGGGTTGGTTGGACGATCATCCCGGCGAGGATTCCAGCGCCTGGCGCGGCATGCTGGTGGACCAGGAACTGGCCTTGGCCATGCCCGGCCCGGGGGCAGTAAGCGAATATCGCTTCGAGCTCTACGCGGGGCCCAAGGACGAGGGCCTGATGCTGGCCGACGAAGAGGCCTACGCTGCTCTGATGGTGGAGGACCTGGGTTTCTTCGATGGAATCGCGGGTCTCCTGTTGACTGTTCTCAGTGCTCTGGAAGGACTGGTGGGCAACTGGGGCTGGGCGATCATCTTGTTGACCCTGCTTGTGCGTGGCGTTCTCTTTCCGATCAACCGCCGCTCTCAAACCGCCATGGCCCAGCACACAACCAAGATGAAACGGGTGCAGCCCAAGCTGAACGCGGTCAAGGAGCAGTACAAGGACAATCCTCAGAAGCTGCGTCAGGAACAGGCCAAGATCATGCAGGACGAGGGGGCTTTTCCGCCTCTGGGAGGATGCCTCCCCATGTTTCTGCAGATCCCCGTGTTCTTCGGTCTCTTCAGTGCGCTGAGGGTCTCCTTTGATCTGCGTCAGGCGAGTTTCTTGTGGGTCGAGGATCTCTCAATGCCGGATCGCTTGCTGCGTATTGACTTCAATACGCACTTGCCTTTCATCGGTACGATTGAGTATCTGAACGTGCTGCCGCCCTTGATGGTGGTGCTCTGGATCCTGCAACAGCGTTTGATGCCCAAGCCCACGGACGAGCAGGCGGCGCGCATGCAGAAGATGATGATGTGGATGCCGGTCCTGTTCGGGGTCTTTCTCTACAACTATGCGGGTGGGCTGTCCCTGTACATGATCACTTCGAGCTTGTTCGGTATCGCGGAGTACACCATTGTGCGCAAGATCTGGCCGATTGACGACACAGAGAAGGCGCGTAAACCGGGCAAGTTCATGCAGCGCATGAAGGAGTTGCAAGAGCAGCAGGCGCGCATGCAGAAGCAGCAGCAGGCGAGCAAGAAGTCCGGAGGGGGGCGCAAGAAGCGCCGCTAGGGGCGATGGACCCCGATCCTGTCCTGGCTTCCTCCGGCAGCACGATCTGCGCCCTTTGCAGTGCAGGGGGACGGGCCAGCCGCGGGGTGATCCGGGTCTCTGGACCCCTTTCCAGGGGACTCTTGGAGCGCACCACCTGCGGGAAGGAGGGTGCTGGACAGGAGGGCCTCAAGCCCCAGTCGCGTGGGGTCTTTGAAGGCCAGTTCAACGACGGTCTGGGTCTCTGTCCCGTGCTCGTGATATGGATGCCGGGCCCCGCATCCTACACCCGCGAGGATGTTGTGGAGTTTCACCTGCCGGGAAACCCGTACCTCATGCAAGCTGCACTACGGCGCCTGTTGGAACTCGGAGCCCGCAGCGCTGAACCCGGCGAGTTCACGCGCCGCGCTTTTGAGAACGGCGCCCTGGACCTGACCCGAGCCGAGGGTGTCCTGGCCCTCATCGAGAGCGCCAATGAGGAGCAGCGACGCGCGGCCAGCGCGCTCCTGTTGGGTGGACTTGGCAGGCGCATGGTGAGCTTGCGTGAATGTCTGGATGACTTGCGCTCTCTCCTGGAGGCGTCTTTGGATTTTGATCAGAACGACACGGGGCATGTGCCCGAGGAAGAACTGGAAGCGCTCTTCCAGCGTGCCTTGGAGAAGTTGCATGCTGCCACTCTTTGGGAGAGTGCACGGGACGCGGGAGCGGACCTGCAGAGGGTTGTGCTGGCGGGGGCACCCAATGCGGGCAAGAGCTCGCTCTACAACGCCCTGATGTCTTCCGCCCCCGATTCCATGCCCGCACTGGTTGATCCTCTGGCGGGCAGCACCCGGGATGTGCGCCGGGGAGAACTCTCCTTGGGGACCGGGCGAGTGACCTTGATCGACACGGCTGGGGTCGGTCCCCTGCAGGACCCTGGAGAGACGGCACTTTCCGGAACCCCCGATGCCCGCGCTCAGGAGCGTGCTCGTAAGGAGGTGCAGGCGGCAGACCTGGTGCTCTGGGTACTCGATGGGGGGGGCGAGGTCCCCAAGGGCCTGGACCCTCCTGGCCTTTTGGTTTGGAATCAGATCGACCGGACCGGTGTCTCAAAGGAGCCTCCTGGGGGCTTGATCAGGGGGGCTCGGGGCTGGTGTGCGGTCAGCGCTCAGGAGGGTCAGGGCCTCGAATCCCTGCGCAAGATTGCCGCAGAGCTGCTTGGCCTCGCACCTCTGGCGGGCCGGGCGGGGCCGCGACCCTCCGAGGGGGAGGCCCTGGGGCGCCAGCTCCGCGCTCGGCATCTGGATGCCTTGCGCTCTGCCCGGCAGGCCCTGGCTGAATCCCATCAACTCAAGGCCCAGGCAGCACCCCTGGATCTTGTGGCTGAGGCCCTGCGTGGGGTGAGCCGGGAACTCGATGCGATTGAGGGCAGCAGCACTTCGGAGGATCTGCTGGACCGGATTTTCTCGCGCTTTTGTCTGGGCAAATGAGCCCGGCAGGAGTTCAAGCGGCTGCGCCAGGACAAACCACAAGTCCTGGCATCAGATCCCCTCTAGCGGCGATGCATACGCAAGATGTAGAGTGGCGGGCTGCGTTGGAGCCTTCCTCGGTGGGCCCAGACGCCCATCCCCATGAACTGTCCCCGCTGTGGTGCTGGCGACGATCGCGTCGTCGATTCCAGAACATCTGCTGACGGCAGCGCCATCCGGCGTCGTCGTGAGTGTCTGGGCTGTTTTCAGCGCTTTACCACCTACGAGAGGGTGGAGGAGACACCCCTCAGGGTGGTCAAGAAGAACGGCGAGCGGGTGCGTTTTGAGCGCGAGAGAATCCGCTCGGGAATGCTGCGGTCCTGCGAGAAACTTCCCATCAGCATGGAGGACATCGAAGCCGCTGTGGGACGCATTGAGACCCGATGCCAGGGGGAGTTCGATCGTGAGGTGCAGAGCTCGGTCATCGGCTCCCTGGTGATGGATGAGTTGCGGAACATTCATCAGGTGGCCTATGTGCGCTTCGCCAGTGTCTATCGCGAGTTTCGTGACGTGGAACAATTTCTGGAGACCCTGCGCCCGATTCTACGCCAGCCTTCTGGTGAGGTGGACTCATGAGGGGCCAGGTCCCCATGCCCGAGTTTCTGCGTAAACGCGATGGACAGATGGTTCCTTTCAGTCCTCAGCGCATAACCCATGCAGTTGCCCGGGCCCAGGCGGCGGTGGGTGACGGTGATCCGGGCCTGCCCTTGGAAGTGGCTGAACTGGTGGTCATGACCCTGATCAGCAGAGCGGAGTCAAACTTGGTCAGTTTGCAGGAGGATGCTCCTCCTATCGCTACTTTGGAAGAGGTACAGGACCTGGTAGAAGAAGCTTTGGTGGGTCTTGGCCGCACCAAGATCGCCAAGGCCTACATCCTTTATCGGGATCGGCGCAGCCGTGCTCGGGAGGCTCTGACCGTTGTCGATGGAAATTCTCAGAGTAGTAGCGGAGCGCCGCAAGTGCGCGGGTCCGAGGGTACTCAGGCCTGGCAAGCCAACCGCATCGCGGCCGCCTTGGTGCGGGAGGTAAGCTTGTCCGCGCAGGTGGCGGACGAGGTAGCACGGCGCGTAGAGAAGGAGATCCTCAATCTGGGCATGTCACGCATTTCCAGTGGCCTCGTGCGCGCCTTTGTGGATCAAGAACTGCAGACCATGGGGCTCTTCGATGCCACCCGCGCATCGGAACCCTTGGGCCTTGCGCGGCCAGATCTGCGCGCCCTGCTCCTGGCTCCTCGGGAGGATCGGCGGGCAACCGAAGAGCGGCACGCGGCCCCACCTGCCTCCGGCGAGCGTCGTGTGGCGGGATCGGTCATGTCCCGCTGGGCAGTAGAGGATGTACTGGGCGAGGAACTGGCAGAAGCCCACCACCGGGGCGAGGTGCTGGCCCTGGGATTGGAACGTCCGCACCTGCCCCTGGTGCGTTCGGTCAGTGCTGCGGGTCTGGGCGCAGGCGAGGTGGGCTTCGCGCGCTCCCTGGCGGTCTTGGTGACTCTGCTCGAAGGATCAGCTCAGGGTCTGGTGCTGGAGGGGTTTTCTCATCTACTGGGCCCGGCTCGGCGTGGTGCCCGCCAGGGGGCAGATGAAGAGCGCGTGTCCGAATCCCTTGCGGCCCTGGCTGCCATCGGCCAGGCCACAGGCCGCCGCTTGGATCTTGCACAACCGGGAGGGCGCGGACCGCGACCGCTGCTACGTCTCTTGAGCGGTCTGCTCAGCGCCCTTGCCAGTGGTCAGCCAGCGCCTCGTTTGTTTCTCAACTATGACGAGATGTCCGGTGCTTTGGAGGAGGAACCGGATCTGGCAGAGGGCATCGATGCCCTGCTCGCCAACGGTCTCCTGGTGCCGGTCTGGGGAGGCTCAGGCCAGCGCTTCGCGGGTCCCGCCCTGGCTCGCCGTGCCAGGGAAAAAGGGCCCTTGACCCTGGGGGCGGGGGTTGCTCTCGACCTCGTGCGCGTCGCCCGGCGGGCGGGGCCCTGGAACGAGGAGGCCTTCCTGAAGGGCATGGTGATCGAAGTTCAACGTGCCTTGGAGGCTCTCAAGAGGCTTGCTGCGGCCCAGACCGAGTTCGGCCCGGCCTTGCCCGGAGGGCGCAGGATTCACGGCATTGTCCCCGTGGGTCTCTCCGATGCATTGCGCATCTTGGGGGACGGGATCGCGCGTCCGGAGCAAGGTGCGCGGACCTTGGGTGTATTGCGGGACTTCGCTCGCACCCAGGCCGAGGCGCTGGGCATGATTGTGGAGGTATCGACCTTGCTCTCTGGGCCCGCATCCGAGGTGCTCGCCCGTCGGGAGGCAGGCCGCTCCCGTCCTTCCCAAGCCGCGCTCTTCAGTGAGAGACCTCTGCCGGAGAGTGAGCGGGTGGAGTCCTACCACCGTGGCCTTGACCTGGGTGATGGTATGGCGGCAGGGGATCCCCACGAACACGGTCGGGCCCTGGCGGTCATGACTTCGACCCTGCCCAGCGGCGCCCTTTGGCCTCTGGTGGACCCCACAGTCAGCTACCGGGCGGATCTCTCCTGCTTGACCGCCTGGCAGGCTTTTGTGGTCGAGCGCGAGCGTCGTCTGCAGCCGCACCATTCATCACCACCAAGGCCGCTGTCGAAGGGCACTCGTCCATTATTTGAATCCACCGTTCAGTCACGCCGTCCGTGACCCTAATCTGATAATCACCTATGCGTCTGGTACGTCTCGAACTATTTGGCTTCAAGTCCTTTGCCGATTCCACTGTGCTTGAATTCGGCAAGCGGAGCCTGACCGGCGTGGTTGGCCCCAATGGCTGCGGCAAGAGCAACGTGGTGGATGCGGTGCGCTGGGCCCTGGGGGAGACCCGCCCGAGTTCCATGCGCGGCTCGGGCATGACCGACGTGATTTTCAAAGGTTCAGTCAGTCGGCCGGCGATGGGTTTCGCGGAAGTCACTCTGGTATTCGATAACTCGAACGGATTGCTTGCGGATTACGCGGCGGAGATCTCTGTGACCCGGCGTCTCGAGTCCAGCGGCGAGGGCTCCTACATGATCGATGGCCAGCGGGTACGGCTCAAGGATGTCAGGGACCTGCTCTTTGATACGGGCCTTGGGTCCCGTGGATATTCGGTGTTGGAGCAGGGCCGTATTGACGCGGTGATTTCCGCTAATCATCAGCAGCGGCGGACAGTATTCGAAGAGGCGGCGGGCATTTCGCGTTATCGCCAGCGGAGACATGAGACGGGGCTGCGCCTCAAGCACGTGTCTGTGGACATGGAGCGCGTTGACGACGTAATTGCTGAGCTACGTACCCGCGTGCGGTCCCTCAAGATCCAGGCGGGCAAGGCCGAGCGCTATGTGATTGCCAAGGACGAGTGGTCCTTGGGCCGTCGTCGGTTTCTTGGGCACCGTCTGTTCAACATAGACGGGGAACTGCACACCTTGCGGCCCCGGCTTGAGAGCCAGGGTGAGGCCCTTGAGCAACTGCGGGAGTTGCGCAGCGGCCATGATGTGGAGGCTCGTCAGAGAGAAGATCAACGGAGCGCGGTGGTGGCCGAACTTGACCGGGTCTCCGGGGAAGCTGGACGCCTGGAGGGTGAAGCGCGCGCTCTGGTGGAGCGTCGCAAGGCTCTTCTTGTACGGGTTGAGAACTGGCGTCAGTCTGCGAATGAAGAGACCTCTCGAGCGCAACAGTTGGCCAAGGAGATCGAAGATCAACGGACTGCGGTGACCGCGCTGACTCGGGAATCCGAGGGGCTTACTGGGCAGGCTGCCCAAGCCAAGAACAAGCTTGAAGAGTTGGCCAAGAGCAATCGCAGCTGCGCTCAGAGCTACAAGGAATCCCGCCAAGCTGCTCAGGCCCAGAACGAGACCGTGCTGACCTGCTTGCATGAGCGAGGCATCGCCACCAGTCGCAGTCGGCAGCTGAGCGAAGATCTGCCGAGGCTTGATCAACGTGTCAAGCGTGTCATGGAGCGGCAGGCTGAGCTGCAGCAGATTCTGGATGAGACCCGCGCCCAGAGAGGCGAACTACTCACAATTTTGCAGCGGGCCGAGACCGAAGCCGAGGCCGCATCGGTTGCCCGGGAAGAGCAACAGGCACGTCTGGAAGTTCGCCAAGAGGAACTGCGCAGATTGGACGAGAAGCGCACCGCTTTGGAACTGGAGCGTGCTGGGCATCAAGCCCGGGCTGCTGCCCTGCGCGATCGGGAACGGCAATTGGAGGAACTCGCCTCCGGCAGCAAGCACCTCATGGAAGCCAGTGAGGGAGAGCGCGGTCCCTGTGGAATTGAGGATCTCCTGGGAGTGGTAGCGGACCCCTTGGCCATCGACCCCCGCCTCACCCGAGCATTGGATGGGGCTCTCGGCACCCGAGCCTCATCGATTGTTGTCAAGGACGAGCATGTGGCCAAGACTATCCTGGAGTGGGCTCAGGAAGAGGAACTGGGCCAGATCGACCTGGCATTGCCCTCTGGGCTGGGCGTTCCTTGCGGCCCAACACCAACGGACTCTGCACTCTTCGCACGCTTTGGAGATGGTGTCGAAGGCCGGCTAAGTGATCTTGTGCGTTGCGACAGTCATGTGCGTCCTCTGGTCCGGGCGCTGTTGTGCGATGTGGTAGTGGTGTCGGACTTGGACTTGGCTCTCAAGTTGATTGCAGAGAATCCTCAGTGGCGGTTCGTGACTCTTGCCGGGGAGGTGGTTGACGCAGCTGGTCTTTCCGGAGGCTACTGCGAATTGGATCAGGGGGTGCTCGGTAGTCGTGTGGTTGCAGATGAATTCGAGCAGCGTTGCGCATCGCTTTCCCATTCGATTGAGGAAGTGGATCAAGAGCGCGAGGACAGCTTGGTTGCCCTGGCTCACGACCGGGAGTCACTGAGAGCAAAGGAACAGATTCGTGAGGTGGCTCAGGCTGCCCTGGCTTCAGCTGCTCGCGCCCGAGCTGCTCTTGAGGGACGTCAGGTGGAACAGGAAGTTGCTCTGACGGAGAAAGCTGACGAACATGCTCGCGTCAAGCACGAGTGGACCCAGTTGAATCAGGATCTCTTGCAGGCGGGAAAGGATCAACTGGCTGCCGAGCAGGCTTTTGAGCAGCAAAATGCAATTCTGACTGGTTTCGATCAAGAACGACATCGGCTGGAGCAGGAGCGAGATGGCATCCGGCGCGAGATTGCCGGGGCCGATGTGGAGCGCCAGCGCGTGGATTCAGAACGCCAGGCCTGTGAAGACCGTTTGCGCGGGGATCAGGTGCGCATCGAGCGCGATCAGGCGGAACTTGCCCGGGCTCAACGGCGTTCGGAGAACTTCCTGGCGAATGCAGTCAGTGGCGAGGAGGAAGCCCGGCAGGTAGAGCAGCAGGTTGCTTCCCAACGCGAGCAGGCGAAGGCTCTGGTTGGGCAGTTGGAGGCCTTGCGCATTCGAGAGCGGGAGGGGGCGACCCTGGCTCAGGAAGCACGTAGAGCAGCTGAGGAGGTCCAGGAGGAACTGGATCAGGTCAACGAGCTGTTGTCAGAGCAGAAGCTCACCCAGCAGCGACTGGAGTTGGAGCGGGAGGAACTGCTGGTGCGCTCGGGTGAAGAACTGAGCCTCAGTCAGGATGACCTGAAAACGGCTTTTGAGCCAGACCCTGCTCTGGCCACCGAAGGCGCGATGCAGGCCTTGCTATCCAAGGTGACCGATCTCAGGCACGTGCTTGAAAAGCTTGGCCCAGTCAACCTGGAGGCGGTGCATGAGTTGGACGAGGTGGCCGGGCGATTGGCGCACCTCGAAATCCAGGCCGGGGATCTGAGGGAGGCCCGCAAGAACCTGGAAGAGACCATAAAGCGCATCGACGAAGAGTCCCGGCGCATGTTCATGGAGACCTTCACGGTGGTACGAGAGCACTTTCGCGCGATCTTCCGCCAGATGTTTGGTGGGGGACGAGCAGACCTGCAGCTCGATCCGAGTGTGGACGTTCTGGACGCAGGCATTGAGATCATCGCCCGGCCGCCGGGTCGCGAGATGCTGCCCATCGGCTTGCTCTCAGGTGGTCAGCGCACCATGACCGCCTTGGCTCTCTTGTTTGCGGTGTTCAAGGCAAAACCCAGTCCCTTCTGCATTCTCGATGAGGTGGACGCGGCACTCGATGATGCCAACATTGATCGTTTCCTGGCCATGCTGAGCGGCTTCAGAACGACTTCTCAGTTCGTAGTAGTGACCCACAACAAGGGCACCATGAGCGCCTGCGAGGCGCTCTTTGGGGTGACCATGCAGACCAAGGGCGTCTCACGCTTCGTGGCTGTGGAACTCGATCAAGTGGATCAGTTTGCCCCCGAGTCCACGGGCAGTGCCCGTTCCGGCGGCCCGGATCTGATCGGTCGAGGCAGGCTTGGGGTTGAAGGTGACCCAGAGGAGCGGCGGCTTGACGAGAACGCGGATCAGGTGGTGGAGTTGCACCCCACACCTCGGCAGGGGGCATCCTCTGGCTCGCGCTCAGTTGCAGGCGTCCAGAAGTCGGTAGTGGAATCCGCCGCTCCCCACGAAGACTGAGGCTGCGCTGGATGTTCAGCGGTTGCGGCGTCGGCGCTGGACCTCGGCCTCCAACTCGAGCAGCCCCTTGGTCAGGATCCGGCCAAAGGTTTCAAGCGATGCGGCACTGGTCTTGTCGAGGGTGTCCCGGTCATCGTGCCAATAGGGACGCATGGGACCGCCATAATCCAGGTCGATCAGGTCCACTGCTTCAAGGCCCACGTCCAGGAACGAGAGATGGTCGTCTTTGACCAGAGTTCGCTTTCGCGCAGAGGCCACGTGCTTGGCAAGGCCAAGATCCTTTGCAGCGGTCCAGAAAATCTGGCGCAGCCACTTGGTTGAGTAGTCGTCCCATGTCAACTGCAGATCCATGTCCGCTATCATGTCCACCACAACCACAGCGCCCACGCGCTTGTCTTCTCCGCGCTTGTAGAGTTCCCTGGCATGGCGGCGCGAGCCGTATGTGTTGTCCTTGCCCAGCCAGGTGAAGTTGACCGCTTCCTCACCGTCAAAGAAAACCACACGCCAGGCCAGGGCCCGCGGCTGTGTGCTGGCCAGCCCTCGGGCCAACTCAATCAGAGCCACCGTGGAAGAACCCCCATCATTGGCCCCGACGAAGCTCTCTCCCAGAAACTTGGTATCAATGTGACCGCCCACCAGAATCATGGGGGAGTCCTTTGTTGGGCCGGGCAGATCCGCCACCAAATTGGTGTAGGTCTGTGTTCCTTCCGGGGTTGCCTGGGTGATCGGAACCTTGGCGTTGAAGGTCTCGCGTCGGGTCTTGAAACCCAGGGCAAGCAGTTCCTCCTCGAGCGTATCCAACAGTTGAGCCAGGGCGGGACTGCCTGGATGGCGGGGCCCCAGAGCCACCACCGTTGCCAGCTGGGCGTGGGCACGGGTGCCATCGAAGGGGATCGGGGTTCCCAGGGCGATCGCAGGCAGGGGTTCTTTCGGAGTCTGACCAGACTCCTGAACAGGCGTGGGCGCGGGGGTACAGGCCCAGGGGAATCCCCAAAGGAGGAGTCCCAGGAGGCCCAGCAGGGGCAATGGGCGCTTGTGGCTGGCTGGCATGGCTGCATCCTAACCGCTTGGACCCGGCCGGCACCAAGACCAGTCTCAGGTTGGGGAGGTCCTTTGTCCGATGGGTAAATCGGAGACCCGCCTCGATCCATGTGCGGCCAGACTAGAAAATGACTGACGAATCCACCCCCCTGTTCGACCTCGTACGCAATTCCCAGGACGAGGCTCAGCACGCCCGTCTGACTTGGACAGGCTCCTTTGACGAGTACCTGCGCCTTCTGGAGCGCGATCCGCAGTCCGCACGCAACGCGTGGCAACGACTGCTCGACATGATCGAGTCCCACGGCAGCGAGACGCCGGCCGGTGAGTCTTATGTGACCTGGAACCTGTTCAAGGATCCTCTCGGTTGTGGCCGCGATGCTGTGGAAGGCTTGGAGAAACCCCTCGCAGAACTGGTCAACATGATTCGAGCCGGGGCCCGCCACCTCGGACCCGAACGACGCATCATGCTATTGCATGGTCCAGTTGGATCGGCCAAGAGTACAATCGCCCGCTTGCTCAAGCGCGGCCTTGAGGCATACACACAAACCGATGAAGGTGCCCTCTACACCTTTTCTTGGAAAGTGGACGGGGAAGTGATTCCCTCTGCCACCCACCAGGATCCCTTGCTGTTGATTCCTGTTGCACAACGCGCTGAAGTAGCCCAGCGCCTTTCCCAGAGTCTAGGCGCAGAGTACGAACTGCGTATCGAGGGAGAACTCGACCCGGTCAGCCGCTTTTGGCTTCAGAAACTGATGGACCGCTATGAAGGTGACTGGGTCAAGGTCATGGGCCACGTTGAAGTTCAGCGTCTGGTGTTCAGTGAAGCGGACCGCATTGGCATTGGTACTTTTCAACCCAAGGACGAGAAGAACCAGGACTCAACGGAGCTGACTGGTGATTTGAATTACCGCAAGATCGCTGAGTACGGGTCCGATTCAGATCCCAGGGCCTTCAACTTTGACGGCGAGTTCTGCGTTGCCAATCGAGGACTGCTGGAGTTTGTTGAGGTCCTGAAGCTCGATGTGGCTTTCTTGTATGACCTTCTGGGTGCAACCCAAGAGCATATGATCAAGCCCAAGAAATTCGCCCAGACTTCCATCGATGAAGTCATCCTGGGGCATACCAACGAGCCCGAGTACCTGCGGCTCCTGTCCAACGAGTTGATGGAAGCCTTCCGGGATCGGACCATCAAGATCGACATTCCCTACAACCTGGAGGTCTCCGCGGAACTGGCGATTCATCGTAGCCGCTACGGCCAGCCCGGGTCTCCGGGGCGCCGTCTGGCACCCCATACACTGGAGATGGCCTCTCTCTGGGCGGTGCTGACCCGCCTCGAAGAGCCGGCATTGCCCAATCTGACCCTGCTTCAGAAGGCCCACCTGTACGACGGCCAGGAAATTCAGGGCTTCACCTCGGAGCAGGTCGGCGAGTTGCGGGCGGCCTGTGAGCGAGAGGGGATGGAGGGCATCTCACCGCGATTCGTGCAAGACCGCATCGCCGCCTGTCTTGTGTCAGAGAAGCCCGTGGTGGGTCCCCGTGAGATCCTGGCGGCCATCGAGGATGGCTTGCAGCACAATTCCATGGTGGCCAACCAGGAGTTGCGTCGCAAGTATCTGGAGCGCGTGGCCCAGGTGCGCGAAGAGTACCAAGAGACCATCAAGCACGAGGTGCAGGTGGCTATCGCTGCGGACCAGGAAGCTCTTGATCGTCTGTGTTCCAAGTACCTGGACAATGTTCGTGCCCACACCACTCGGGAGAAAGTCATCAGTGCTGACGGGACATCGCATGCTCCTGACGAACGACTGATGCGCTCGATCGAAGACATGATTGATGTACCCGAAGCCCGCAAGGATGACTTCAGGCACGAGTTGATGAACTACATCGCCGTTGTGCATCTAGAGGGCAGGACTTTCGACTACCGCGAGAATCGACGCTTGACTCGGGCCCTTGAGCTCAAGCTTTTCGAAGATCACAAGGATTCGATCCAGCTTACGAGTCTGGTTTCCAATGTGGTTGACCCTGATACCCAGCAGAAGATTGGACTCATCCGTGAGCGCTTAATGCGTCGTTTCGGGTATGACGAATACTCCGCCGAGGCTGTCTTGAATGAGGTGGCCAATCTTTTTGCCCACGACATAGAAGGCTCCTCAGACGACGAGGTGGAGCAGGCCGCCTGAATTCATGGGCTACGAGATCTACCGCATCGAGAAGGACCGCGCGCGTTTCCGGGACATTGTCCGGGGGCGGTTGCGTGAAGACCTGAAGAAATACCTCTCCAGCACAGACCTTCTCGGTCAGCGCGCTGGCCGTACGATTTCCATTCCTGTGCCGCAGATTGAACTGCCACGCCTGCGATTTGGAGAAAACCAGGGTCAGGGCGTGGGCCAGGGGCCTGGCGAGGAGGGTGCAGTGGTGGATGGGGACGGCCAGAACGGAGAGGGCGCAGGCGCTGCAGGAGAGGACCAGGGCCAGCACATGCTGGAGGTCGAGGTCGAGATCGACGAACTGGCGGAGATGCTGGCTGCCGAGCTGGAGCTGCCCAACATTGAACCCCGGGGAACTAAGCAGCTTCTGTCTGAAGGTGGGCGCTACACCGGCCTGCGCAACCAGGGGCCACGTAGTTTGCGGCACTTTCGGCGCACCTTCAAGCGGGCATTGACGCGCACCATTGCTGAGGGAAACTGGGACCCCGCTGAACCTAGGGTGGTACCAATCAAAGACGACGAGCGCTTCCGCATGCGCCGCACTGCGCCGTTGCCAGAATCCAGTGCTGTCATTCTGCACATGATGGATGTCTCGGGTTCAATGGGTAAAGAGCAGAAGGAGATCGTGCGTATTCAGGCCTTCTGGATCGATACCTGGTTGCGTAGCCAGTACAAGAACATAGAAGTGGTTTATATTGTGCACGATGCGGTTGCCAAGATCGTTGACAGCGAAGAGTTTTTCCACTTGCGCGAATCCGGAGGAACCAAGATATCCTCGGCCTATGAACTGGCCCTTGAGCTGATCCAGACCAAGTACCGGCCGGATCAGTGGAATATCTATCCATTCCACTATTCTGATGGGGACAACTGGAGCGCAAGGGACACTTCCCATTGCATCAGCTTGCTGCGAGACGAGTTGCTGCCACGGGTCAATCAATTCTGCTACGGTCAAGTCAAGAGCGCCTATGGATCAGGTCAGTTCAAGAAGGACCTGGAACAGGCTCTCGGCAGCACGGAGAACCTGATCAGCGCTGCAGTCGATGGTCGTGATGAAATTGCCGAGTCGATCCGCGCTTTCCTGGGGAGGGGTCGTTAGGCATGGTTCGCACCCCCAACCTCAGTGCGAGACTGAAGCGAGAGGCCCAAAGGGCGGAGGATGCGGCACGGGCTGCTGGTCTGGACTTTTTTGAGGTGCTCTTCGAAATTCTCGATGCCCGTGACCTGAACGCCGTTGCCGCATATGGGGGCTTCCCCAGGCGCTACGCCTCCTGGCGCTTCGGTATGGACTTTGAGCGCTTGCACAAGGGTTACTCCTATGGGCTGTCCAAGATCTACGAGTTGGTGATCAACAATGATCCCACTATTGCCTATCTGGTGCGGTCAAACTCCTTGATGGAGCAGAAGCTCGTCATGGCTCACGTCTTCGGGCACGCGGACTTCTTCAAGCACAACGTGTGGTTCGCTCCCACCAACCGACGCATGGTGCAGGCCATGGAATCAAACGCGGAGCGCATCAAGCAAATCAGTGCTGACGAGGGGCAGGACAATTTGGACCGGATGCTCGACCGGGCTCTCTGCCTTGAAGGTCTGCTTGATCCCTATTTGCCCTTGCAAGGACCTCGCGCTTCAGAGAGCGTTGGGCGCATCGATCATGCTCGGGCTAGTTTCGAAGCAGTCCTGGATGGAAGGCCCGTGCGGCCGCCAGAACCTACGCGGCTGGCTGGCAGTATCCTGCCTACCTACGACTGTCTGGCGTTTTTGATCGAGCATGCGCCCTTGGAGGTCTGGCAGCGCGAGGTGTTGCGAGTTGTGCGTGATGAATCCTATTACTTCATGCCCCAACGCCAGACCAAGATCATGAACGAGGGTTGGGCATCTTTCTGGCACAGCCGCCTGTTGACGGGAGGCTTGTTGGATGGATCCGAGATCATCGACTTTGCCGACTGCCACTCGGGAGCCACCGCTGCTCAGGCAGGGCAGTTGAATCCCTACAAGCTAGGTATCGAGTTGTTCCGCCACGCGGATCGCCTTGGTCATGATCTCTTTCGCTTGCGCAAGATTCACAACGATGCTTCCTTTATCGACGAGCTTGTGGATGAGGAATTTGCCCTGGAAAATGAGCTCTTCATCTACCGTGACAATCCAAAAGGTGGGGGCCGTCAGGTGGCGGACCGGGATTGGAAGACCGTCAAACAACAGCTCCTGAGCAGCTTGTCCTGGGCGGGTCAGCCTCGTATTCAACTGCAAGAGGTGGACCCCGAAGGTGCCCTGGTCTTGGTGCACATGCACGATGGCCGGGATCTTGTGCTACAGGAGGCGGGTCAGCTGATCAGTAATCTGGCCCATCTCTGGGGCGCTCCAGTGCACCTTCTCAGCCTCGACCAGGGTCAAGGTAAGCGGGTCACAGCAGGGGAAGCAGGTGTCTCCGTTGCGGATTGCGAGCTTGCCGTCGAGCGCTGCGGAGGGTCTGCATCCCCCGGGGAAAGGGGCGATTCAAAAAGACAGGCCGGGTAAGGCTGGAAAGGCTTGCACACACTGATCCGGGGGGCGAGGATCCTCTTTGAATGGCCATTCAGCATGAACTCTCCTGGTCGGCGTCTCGAGCCGGCACCTTCGTCTCTTGCCCACGCAAGTACTACCTGGACTACTACGGTTCCTGGCTGGGCTGGCAGCAGGGGGGAGACCCCGCCAGACGCCAGGCCTGGTTGCTCAAGAAAATGACGCGCATGCCCATGTTGGCGGGGCAGATCGTTCATGAGGCCATCGAGGCCTGGTTCATCACCAAACGAGAAGGCGGACCCCAGCCCTCTCGTCAAGAGTTCATCGCTACAGCGGTGGGGGCCCTGCGGGAGCACTATCAGGTTTCCAAGCAAGGCAAGTGGCGTCGTCGACCGGCCAAGATGTGTCATCTGGCGGAGCACCACTATCAGGAAGAGCGCATCGATGAGGCCAGTGGAGCGGCCGCCACCTATGGCACCCGCTACAAGGAGCGCATCATCGCCTCACTGGAGTCCTTTCTGGACATGCCTGAGCTGGCCCCCGTTCGGGAGGCGGACCCTTCGACCTGGTTGGCCTGCGAGGACATGACCACCTTTGATTTTGAAGGAACCAAGGTTTTTGCTGTACCGGACTTTGCCTACCGTGCCGAGGATGGCAGCGTGCACATTTGGGACTGGAAGACCGGCAGCCCGCGCAAGGCTGATGAGTTTCAGTTGCAGGTCTACGCGGGCTATGCCAGGGACAAGTGGGGTGCGGACCCCGACAAGGTGATCGGTTTTGACGCCTATCTGCCCACACGCGAGGTTGTGCGCGTTGAGCCCGGGGCAGCCGGTCTGGATGGGGCCTTTGAGCGCATCGCAGAGTCCCTGGCCGAGATGAAGTCGCTGCACTTCAATGCTGATTTTGAGGATGGGGACCCGCAGGCTTTTCCTCAGATCGAGCCGGGCTTCGAGTGCAGTAGCTGCAATTACCGGGAACTCTGCGATCGGGTCTGATCCGTCTCTTATCGTGACCACGCCCCGTCTTTCAATCCTCTTGCCTACGCTCAATGCCGCAGGCGACTTGCAGCGTTTGTTGCCAGCCCTTGCGCAGCAAGAGATCAGTGGCGAGGTGGAGTGGCTGGCTGTGGACTCTTCGTCCACCGACCAGACCGTATCCCTGCTTGAAGGAGCGGGTTTCGATGTGCAGGTGATTCCCCGGCGCGAGTTCTCCCATGGTTCCACCCGCAACCTCCTGGCCAGTCGAGCAAAGGGGACCTACTTGCTTTTCTTGACACAGGATGCCGTGCCCGTGGGGCCTGACTGCATCGAGCAACTTCTGAAGCCCCTTGAAGATGTGAGTGTGGCTGCAGTTGGCGCGCGACTTGTGCCCCATCCCAGTGATGATCCACTGACCGCGCGGACGGTGCTCGCGTCTCCCGAGGCGTCTGGATTGGCGCAGATCCGCAGGCTTCGACCGGGTCAGGCCTTGGCAGATCTTGCGCCCACGGAAGCGGTGCAGCAGGCTCGCTTCCATAATGTGGCCTGCGCCTATCGAGCGCAGGTATTGACAAAGTGGCCTTTTTCCCAAGTGGCATTTGGTGAAGATGTCGTCTGGGCCGACATGGTCCTGACCAAAGGGCAGGCACTTGCACACGCCCCCTTGGCGATGGTTCGCCACGCCCATTGCTACACGCTGCTTGGCGCCCTCGAACGCTATCGACTTGACGCAGCCTTCCTGCGTCGACAATTTGGATTCAGAGTGCGCCCCGGCCCGATCAGCATGCTGCGGGGTTGGGGCCACGAGGTGCGTGAGGATTGGAAGTTCATGCGGGGGCAGGAGCGGATTCTCCTGCGCTACCTGCTGCGTTCACCATTTCTGCGCGGAGCCATGGTTGTTGGGCAATTCTTGGGCACTCGGGGCTGGAACCTGCCCTTGGGTCGGGCGGCTACCCGGCGTTTTTCCTGAGTCCGCCGTTGTACATGTCTTTGGTCTGTGCGGCCCCCGCGCTAGGCTATGCGGCTGACCCTTGCGGTTGATTCCCATGAGCGAAAAAGCGATCTCCAGCATCTCGGTGCTGATGCCCACCTGGCAGGGCATGCAGTTTCTCAAGCGGGTGTTTGATGCGCTTGACGCTCAGGAGTGCCCTCTGCCTTGGGACCTCTGGGTTACGGATTCAGGATCGACAGATGGAACCTTCGAGTTCATTGAGGCCCTGGCGAAGGACTTCAGTGTACCCCTGCACCTGGATAGGATTCACACAGTTGAGTTCGACCACGGAGACACGCGCAATAGGTTGGCGGCGCGCAGTGCAGGAGACCTGCTGGTATTTCTGACCCAGGACGCGATACCTGCAGAGACCACATGGTTGGCGAATCTGGCAGGGGAGTTTGAGGATCCTCTGGTTGCAGGAGCTTTCTGTCGAAACCTGCCTCGGCAGGACGCCAGACTCTCGACTCTTGTTCTCTCCCGGGATGATCCCGGTTGGAGCGAAGGGCGTCGGGTGGTGGAGCTTCCGGCTCCGGAGGAATACGCGAACATGAGCCCGGATCAGAAGCGTGGGCTGTACACCTTCCAGGATGTGGCTTCCGCCATCCGGCGTTCGGCTTGGGAGCGCCACCCTCTGCCGCGCACGTCTTTTGGTGAGGATGTGTTGATGGCGCGGGCGATGCTGGAAGGGGGCAAGAGGATTGTCTACAGCGATGCCGCCAAGGTGGAGCACAGCCACGACTACGACCTCAGGGAAACTCACGCCCGGGGGGCGATCGACGGGAGCTTCAATAAGTCGTGGCTTGGGCGCACCTGCATTGGCCGGGCTGAAGATGTACCGGTTCTGCTCGATCGTCTGGCTCCTGGGGATCAGGATTTCATCAAGACTCTGGGATTGTCAATTGTTGAAGAAAGGGAACTGGCAAGCGAGGTTCGGAGTCTGCGACGGGCAGCTTTCGAGGGGTTGCATCGTGGAGGACAGACTGTTCACCTGCGGCCTGCAACAAGGATGCGTCAGGACGGTGATCTCAAGCTGCTCTATGTGGTGCACGGATTTCCACCGGACACCTGGGCAGGTACTGAAGTCTTCACCCTTGGCCTGGCGCGTGGCCTGCAGGCTCTGGGACATGAGGTGGCGATTTTCGCGCGGGTGCCCGGAACCGCCGGGGGGCCCGAGGACTTCGAAGTGCACGAGGGCAGGTTTGAGGATCTCCGGGTCTGGCGCATGACCCATCGTCTCGACCACCCCAATCTGCGCGCGAGCTACGAGCAGCCCCGTGCGGAAGCCGCTTTTGCACGGGTCTTGGCTCGTGAGCAGCCGGATGTGGTGCACTTTCAGCATTTGATCCACACCAGCACCTCTCTCGTGCGCGTTGCCAAGCAGGCCGGTTGCGCCACGGTGGTGCACTGTCACGACTACTGGGGTCTGTGTTCCCGGGTGCAGCTGATTCGACCGGATGGCGTCGTCTGTGCCCACAACATGGGGGCGGGTTGTTTTGCCTGCGTCAAGGAGCGTTCCTTGGAGTCAATTCCGGCTTTGGCCAGTCTCGGGTCGGGGGTTCAAGCGGGGTTGGTGGAACTGGCTCGGCGCCTTGAGAGTACCGAGATATGCCCCCAAGAACAGCGCACGCAAGCGGCGGAGTTCATGGATCTGAGCGAGCGGGAAGAGGTTGTGCTCGGGGCCTACAGGGACTGTGATCTGCAAGTCAGCCCAAGTCGCTTCTTGCGGGAACGCTATCTGGAGAGCGGAGTCTTTGATCCCCACCGTTTTCTGTTCAGCGAGAACGGATTGAATCTGGAGCACCTTTCCGCCAGGGCCAAGAGTCCTCGTCCAGAGGGCGTGCTACGTGTTGGCTTTGTAGGCAGCCTGGTGTGGTACAAGGGCTGCGATGTGCTTGTGGATGCTATGGGCCTCTTGGCGGGTCGCAGTATCGAACTGTCCATCCATGGAGGTTTTGATCCTGAAGGGGACGAGTATCACCAGGACCTTGAACGGCGGGCTGCTGGCACGCGCACCAAGTTCGCGGGTCGTTTTGACAATGCGCGTCTGAGCGAGGTGCATGCAGACCTGGACGTGCTGGTGATTCCCAGCGTCTGGTATGAGAACGCGCCCGTGACCATTGCAGAGGCTTTTGCCTGCGGAACACCGGTGGTGGCCTCGGGCTTCGGGGGCATGGCGGAGTTCGTGCGCGACGGAATCGACGGTTTGCACTTTGAGCCTGCTGATGCCAACGATCTGGCGCGGGTGTTGGCCCGACTGCTCGACGAGCCGGAACTGCTAGCCAGTCTCTCGCTTGAATTCCCGCGGCCCAAGAGTGTGGTCCAGGATGCTCTCGACTGGGAGTTCCGCTATCGGTCCCTGGCCTGTGTAGAGCGCAGGGCCCACAACCAGCGCCTGCTGGCGGAGTTCTCTCCGCGTGAGGCCCAGGGGTCCAGTGGGGAGATTTTGGAGCAGGGGACGGAGATGGTGCTGCTACGCCCCGGCGCGGTGCTGGAGTTCAGTCTGGAGGGCGTGCCCGAGGGTCCCGCCCGCCTGGAGGTGGAACAATTCTCCCTGGCCGGGGAACTGGGCGTGCGCCTGACAGGTCGCGTGGAAATCGAAGGCAATGAATCTTACATGTTGCCGCCGATTCAGGCCGATAGAGAGGATCGGGCCGTATTGCAGGCGATCGACCTGAGGCTCCCCCCCGGGGCCTCGAACCTTAGAGTGGTCGCCGGCCAGCAGGCCAGCAGTGACGGGCATCTGCGTTTGGTGCGCCTTTGTCTGCACGCTCGACCCTCTGACGAGTCATGACCAAGAAGCACGGCAAGCGGCCCAAGGCCAAGCGTTCCGGCGGAGCCAAGAAAGGGTCCAAGGGCAAGTCGCGTAGCGAGCATGCCGCTGATCCTCTGGCCGCGCCCAGAGCAGAGCCTCTGGCCGATACAGACTTGCCTCGCTGCTCAATCGTGGTTCTCAATTGGAACGGCAAGCATCACCTCGACGGCTGCTTCAAGTCTTTGGACGAGTTGGATTACCCAAAGGAAATGCGCGAGGTGGTCTTGGTGGACAATGGGTCCAAGGATGGCAGCCAGTCCCATGTTGCTCGCAAGCACAGCTGGGTGCGCTGCATCCAGAACGAGCGCAACATGGGTTTTAGCGCGGGCTGCAACCAGGGTATGCGCAACGCTGACCGACCTGACCTGGTGGTGTTCTTGAACAACGACTTGCGGGTGGAGCCCGATTTCCTACGTGCGCTGGTTGCGCCGATAGTGCAAGGCCATTGCGTCGCCAGCACGGGCAAGATGTTGCATTGGGATGGTTCCTCCATCGACACGGCAGGCGGGGGTTCCAACTTCCATGGCATTGGTATACAGCGTGGCTATCGTGAGAGCGACAGCCCTGTGTTCAACACCCCGCGTAAGACCCTCTTCGCGTGCGGCGGCGCCATGGCAATGGACGCTGCGACATTTGATGAGGTGGGGGGGTTTGACGAAGATTTCTTTGCCTACTATGAGGATGTGGATCTTGGCTGGCGCACTTGGGTCTTGGGGCACGAAGTGCACTACACCCCTGAAGCGGTCTGTTACCACCACCACTCTTCCACCAGTGCACGTGTGCCCAAGGAACGTCTTCGGAAGTTGCAGGTCCGCAATCCTTTGCTGGCTTGCTTCAAGAACTACGACGACGAGCATCTGCGTCGGGTGATGCCTGCCATGCTGGCCCTGGCCAGCCGTCGTGCGTACATGCACCTGGGTGGGCTGGATCGCAAGGATTACCGCATCGAAGAATTGGAGAATCTCGCCGGCCGTGGTTGGCTCGACAAACTAATGGAACGCTGGCGCGGCAGAAATCGGCGTCAGACCCTGGATCGCATTGGAGTTGCCGATCTGGTGGCAATTGATGACTTCATCGGGGGCTGGGACCATTGGATGGCACGGCGCAAATCGGTGCAGGACAGGCGTCGGCGCCCTGACTCGGAGATTCTGCCTCTCTTCCAAAAACCCCTCTGGTGCATCGAAGGGGACCCGGCCTACCGGGCGCTGCATGAGGGTCTAGTTGATTTTCTGGGTTTGGATGAGATGTTCAAGGGCCTTGAGTCGATGACAGATGAGCCTCGCAGATGAAGCTCTCAATCGTAATTCCGGTCTACAACGAGCAGCGCACCCTGGGGGAAATCCTTGAGCGTGTGTTGGCCACCTCTTTCGAGAAGGAGATCCTGCTGGTGGATGATGGCTCAGGAGATGACAGTCGCAAGATCATGGCGCGTTATGAAGATGCGCACCCCGGCATTGTTCGTTGTTTTTATCACCGGCAGAACAAGGGTAAGGGAGCAGCCCTGGCCACGGCCTTTCAAGAAGTTCAGGGCGATCTGGTCTTGGTGCAAGATGCTGACCTTGAGTACAACCCGGAGGACTACGGCATCCTGATCGCGCCTATCGTGGAGGGACATGCAGATGTGGTCTATGGTTCTCGTTTTCTGGGCCGCACGCAGCGCGTACACTTCCGTTTGCACACCATGGCCAACAGATTCCTGACCACATGGAGCAACATCTTCACGGGCTACTCTCTGACTGACATGGAGACCTGCTACAAGGTGATTCCCGCGCACATTGCCCGGGGGCTCAAGCTCAGCTCACCTCGTTTCACTATTGAACCAGAGATGACCGCCGCTTTCTCGCGTCAGGGATTGCGCATTGTTGAGGTTCCAATTCAGTACAAGAACCGTGGCTATGAGGAGGGCAAGAAGGTGGGCTGGAAGGACGGCTTCCAGGCGCTCTTCGCCATAGTGCGCTTCCGATTTGTCCGTGACTAGACCTGGATTCCATCCAGCGCCTGGTCTTGCTGCGCAACCAGTACCCGCACATCACTACGGTTGAGGCGGGCCAACTCGGATTCTGCCGCTTTGATCGCCAGAGCGGGAGTGTTGTTTTTCTGTGAGATGTGACCCAGAACAAGCGTGTGCAGGCTGGGCCCGACGAGCAATGCAAGTTGCTGCTGGGCCTGGAGATTGGAGAGGTGTCCACGGTCTCCGCCGACTCTCCGCTTGAGCATGTCGGGATAGGGCCCCTCACGCAGCATGTCTTCGTCGTAGTTGAATTCGAGGAGCAGTACGTGGGGGTCCGCCAGATGTCGGGCCACCGCTGCATCAGGCTTGCCCAAGTCCGTCAGGATCACTACCCGCCGACCAGCGCACTCCAGGCGAAATCCAAGGGTCGGGTCGCAGTCGTGGGGCAGCAACGCTGAGCGCACATGCACCGTGCCCTCGCGGCATTCCAGCACCTGTTCGCTGTTTGCCCTCAATTCTGCATAACGGGGAGCACGTGCCAGGGCACGGTGCGTTGTCATGCTCGGCGCGCAGTGCAGGGTTGCATTCTGCCGACGGGCAAGTGCTCCGGCAGAGCGGGAGTGGTCCAAGTGTCCGTGGGTCACCAGTACATGTTCCAGGGCGTGGTGCCCCAGGTTCAGGTGGCCCCAACGATCGCGCATCGCACGGGGACCCAGGCCAGCGTCCACCAGGATGCCACCCTCGCCGATACGCAGCAGGGAACTGTTCCCACCGCTACCGCTGGCCAGAACTGTCAGTTGCATGCCTTGAGGCCCTGAATCCTGGCCTCACTGGTCCGCAGCGGCACTCTTGTGCAATTGCCCATCCTGAAGACCGATGTTTCCAAGGCTCGAGGTAAGCACCGTTTCCAGGGGATGCAGCCCGGCCACGGATTCGAGGGCCACGGCCATGCGCACCAGCCCCGGCAGGGATCCGGCTGCCATCTTGCTCATCATGTGGGCTCGGTGGACTTCGACCGTTTTCTGGGAAAGTTCCATGGCCTCCGCAATTGCACGGTTGGTGGCGCCATCCACTACCAGTTGAAAGACCTCTTGTTCACGGGGTGTGAGCAGATTGTGCCGGTCTTGCAGGGTGCCCAAAATTACCCTGCGGTTGCGCCGCAGGTTGTCGAGTTCCAGCGCCCGTTGCACCTGGTCGAGCAGGTCCTGGTCCCGAAAGGGCTTTTCCAGGAACTCGAAAGCCCCGGCCCGAAGGGCTTGGACCGCCATCTGGGCATCTCCGTGAGCTGTGAGCAGGACCACTGGCGGTGCATGTGGGTCTTCCGCCATGCGATTCAGCAGGCCGAGGCCACCAAGGCCGGGCATTCGCACATCACAGATCGAGCAGGCCATGTGCTCCATCTCGGTGTTGTCGAGGAACTCTTCCACCGTTGGGAAACGGCGCGTTTCGTGTCCCACTGTACCCAACACGTGGCGTACGAGATCCCGCATGGCGGGGTCATCATCAATGATTGCAACTAGAGGCTTGTATTCCATGGATTTGTGCTCCGCTTAGCGCCAGAGGGCGATGAAGACATTGGTTTCGCCCGCGGGCCCATCACCTCGATTGGAAGAGAATGCAAGGTACTTGCCGTCCGGCGAGAAGAGAGGGAAGCCGTCAAACTGCTTGCCACGTTCCCCGTTTAGAGTCGTAATTTGTTCGAGTTCACCGCTCTTCACGTCGATGGCGAAGAGGTCGAAGTTCATAGCGGGCCGCTTGGGGTCATGGTGGTTGCTGGAGAAGATTACCCGCTTGTCATCAGGAAAGAAGCTGGGGGCAAAGTTTGCCTTGCCCAGATGGGTCAACTGGCGGCGTTGCTTGCCGTTGACATTGATCGTGTAGATCTCCATATTGCTGGGGCGCACAAGGCCCTTGCTGAGCAGTTCCTTGTAGGCCGAGGCCTCCTCTGCTCGCTTGCCCGGGGTGAAAGCCGTGGTACGGAAGACCAGTTGCTTGCCATCGTGGCTGAAGAAGGCACCTCCGTCGTAACCCGGTTCGTCCGTCACCTGAAAGAGGTTGTTGCCTTCCAGGTCGCAGGTCCACAGTTCCAGGTCACCTGAGCGCATGGAGGTGAAGACAATGCGATCGCCCATGGGGCTGACGGTGGCCTCGGCGTCATATCCAGCGCCAGTGATCAGGGGCAGGGTGCCCCCGCCCAGGGTGTGCGCATAGATTTCATAGCTGTCATGGATTGGCCAGACATAGCCCTTCGAGTGATCGGGTCGCGGGGGGCAGATCTTGTGTGCGCTCTTGGTTGAGGCAAAAATCACTTTCCTGCCACCGGGCAGGAAGTAGGAGCAGGTGGTCACACCCTGCCCATTGCTGATCTGTTCAAGGGAGCCATCGGGCGTGGTCACCGCGATGCGGTCGCAGTTCCAGCCGATGCCTGGATTGGTTACCTGCAGGCAGAGCCGATCACCCTCGAAGCTCCAATAGGCCTCGGCATTTTCTCCGCTCCTTGTCAATTGCCAGAGATGGGCAAAGTGGCTCTCTCCCTTCCCTATCAGATGATCCACAGGGACCGCCCCAGAGATTGGGCAGTCCGGTTGCTGGGCGTTGTCGCCGTCAAGAGTGGAGCAGTCCGGGGAGATCAGGCTCAGGAATATTATGGGAAGCAAGGATGCTGACATCGTGGATCAGGAATAGTGGGGGGGGACGGGATCATGCCCACCTTTGCAAAAAGGGTGACACCGTAAAATACGTCGGAGGGTCAACCAGAGCCCAAGTGGGGCCCCGTGGGAGCGAAGTGCTTCAATTGCATAGGAGCTGCAGGTCGGGGAGAAGCGGCAACTTCGAGGTGTCCAAGGAGAGATGTAGCGCTGATAGAAGCGAATTGGCAAGGCCAGCCCTTGGCCGAGAAACCGCATCAGCACGACTCTCCCTGGGTCTTTGTGCTGGTGGGCAGTGAATTGACGGGTAACGCAGCGACCTGAGCCTCGCGGTAACGGCGATGGGCCTTGTGGGACAGGTGGACCAGTTCCTCCTGCAGGCTGGCGAGCTGAGGGCGTAGTTTGGGCTTGGCTGCGATCAGCACCAGGTCCACACCCTTGGGCAGTTGGTCATAGGACAGGCGGAATCCCTCGCGCATGATGCGCTTGACATGGTTGCGCTGTACGGCCCCGGGCCAGACCTTCTTTCCCACCGAAAGCCCCAGGCGGGTGATTCCCATTTGGTTCTCCACGGCAATCACCACAAGTTGGGATCCTCGGGCTCGGCGGCCTTCACGCCAGACCCGGTCGAAGTCGCGCTGGTGTCGTACCCGTGCCCAGGGAGGGAAGCCGTTGGGCTTGTTGCGCAGAGAGCCTACCATCTCCACCAAATATAGGGGTTTCCCCGGGGCATAGCTGGGTGAATCCCACATTATGCGCGGTAATCATGGCTATTTGGGGGTTGGTTTGGGCGCTGACCAGCACCCTCGAGCCCAGAAGCCTGTGGGAGACCCCTTTTCTTACCCCCCGCTTGCGTCCAGGGCTGTCTAGAGGGTCCCTGAGACGGTACAGTGGGCTTTTGGTGGCAAGTGCCCACAAGGGGGGGGGGGGGTCGACCAG
>NYYZ01000012.1 GCA_002686945.1 Planctomycetota bacterium | reverse complement strand
TCGGTGGGTTCGCCGGGTCTTCGGGTGTAGGCGTCCTGAACACGACCCCTCTCGGTGCACCGAACACCAACGACGACTGTTCAGTCGCTGATGTGATCAGCGGCATGGGCATCTGGACCTTCAACACGGTCGGCGCCAGCATCAGTGGATTCTCTGGCGGTTCGGCCTGCACGGCTGCAGGCTCTCTCGATCTGGGTCCCGACCTGTTCTGGCAGTGGACCGCTACCACAAGCAGCGATGTGGAGATCAAGCTGGAAGGCTCACTCTACGACACCAAGCTCAACGTGCACACCGGGACCGCCTGCGCAGCGACCTGCGTGGCCTACAACGACGATGCCTACGGCCTGGACAGCGCAGTGACTCTTACAGGTGTAAGTGTGGGAGATACCTTTGTTATTCAGATCGGAGGCTATGGGGGCAACTCCGGTCTCGGCACTTTGACCATTGACCTCCCTCCGCCGACGCCAAATGATGACTGTTCAACAGCCACGGCCGTCAGTGATCTGGGTACCTGGGCCTTCGACACTTCAGGAGCAACCAGCAGCGCATTCGGGGGCGGTGGCTCCTGCTATACCGACATCAACCGGGACATCTTCTATCAGTGGACCACGACCACTGGTGGAGATTTCACGATCGATACGGAAGGCTCCCTGTTCGACACCAAGATCAATGTGCACACGGGAGTCGGCTGTGCAGCCACCTGCCTGGCTTGGGACGACGACAGCGGCACACTCCTGTTGAGCAAGGTCGTGGTCCAGGGCTTGAATGCAGGGGATACCCTTCTGATTCAGGTTGGAGGATTCGGGACCATGCTGGGTGCAGGCTTCCTGAATGTAGCCACCTGGGTTGATCCGTGTCTGGCAAATCCGCCGGATGCCTTCGCTCCCAACCATTCCTGCGCCGCCGCTGCGGCCATCAATGACGGGACCTATTCCCTGACGGTTTGTAAGACCGAGCCCGACTTCTTCTCCTTGACAGTACCAACTGGAGGGACTCTGACGATCGATGCGCTCTTCAGTACTGCTATCGCTGATGTGGATGCCATGCTCTACGAAGCGATCTTTTGCGATGACAACCAGAACTCTGCTTGTGGGGGCACGCTGGCCTGCGGCTACAGTGGTACTGACAACGAGAACCTGTCATGGCCGAATACCACCGGCGTGGATGTGAACTGTATCCTGAGAGTACACGTCTGGCCCAATACGGGAGGAGACACCAACACCTATGACCTGATTGTGGCAGGTGCAGGCTCATCGGGTCCGGCCCTGTTCTGCAATCCGGCCAACGTGCACTCCGGTGGCGGCTCCGCGACCCTGGGCACTTCGAACGTATCTGGTCCCGGCCTCTTCCATCTGGAAGCCACTGACGGTCCCATCGACCAGTTCGGCTACTTCCTGGTCTCGGCCGGTTCCATGGATCCGGGCGTGTCGGTCAGCCAGGGTCAGCTTTGCTTGATGGCGCCCATCGGGCGCTATAGCCCGGCTGCTGGTGGTACCCTGAACTCGATCGGTCGCTTTGATGCGGCTGGCGTGCTACAGGCCCTGGCCGGCAACTCGTCGGTTGGTTCTGGCTATGACGTGCCGGCGGCCCTGCCCAGCCCTCCGGGCGGGGTGATCGCGCTGGGTGCCACCTGGCACTTCCAGCTGTGGTACCGCGATGGCGCCGCGTCCAACTTCTCGGACGGCATCTCGGTGACCTTCTGATCAATGGCCTCGGGGAGCAACCCCGAGAACCTGCGATTTCCTAGAGCGGGCGCCTCCCCTGGATCAGGGGAGGCGCCCGCCGTGCATTGAACAGGGACGGTGGGGTCCCCTTCTGAGACTAGGATTCGCACCTCTGGCCTGAGTGTTGGATGCTTGAAAACCAGCTCCTAGAGCCGTAGCCCTGCTCCTCTGGTAGCGGGGCACACTCAGCCACATTCAACACCAGACTGAAACACCAACCTGCACAGTTCAATGAAGCCCCTTCTCCAAATTGCTCTCTTGTTTTCGGCCAGTTCAGTGCTGATGTCCTCCGCCACGGCACAAGCAGGGGACGACTGCAGCGCACCGATTGTCATCTCCGGAACTGGCACCTTCAACTGGGACAACACCCTCAACACAACCTCTGGTTTTGACGGCGGAGATCCCACAACCTGCTTCAGCCCCACCAACGCCGGCTCCACTGGCTCAGATGCAATCCGACAGGATGTATTCTTCGCCTGGACAGTTCCAGCCAGCGGCAACTACACCTTCGATACTGAGAACTCGATTGGCATCGACGATACCAAGATGTCAATCCACCTGGGCTCAGACTGTGCTGCGACCTGTGTAGCCTCTGACGATGACGGCGGTAGCGTTCCCGCTTTCTCCTCTCTGATTCAACTTACAGGCTTGACCAACGGTGACCAGTACCTGATTCAAGTAGGCAGTTGGAACGATACGAGCTCGATAGGCGATGCCGTGCTCAACATCACTCATATGGTGCCACCGACGAACGATGACTGTTCCACGCCCCAGGTCATCAGTGGCTTGGGTACTTTCAACTGGGATAACAGTGCCGCCACCACGAGCGGTTTCGACGGGGGCAACCCCGTAGGTTGCTTCAGCCCGGGCAACGCCGGAACCACCGGAATTGACACAATCCGCAAGGACCTCTTCTTTACCTGGACCGTTCCCACTGGAGGCGGCAATTTTCAGTTCGACACGGAATTCTCACCAATCAACACGGACACCAAGCTGTCGATCCATGCGGGCTCAGACTGCTCCGCGACCTGCGTGACCTCCGATGATGATGGAGGGGTCGATCCGATCTACTCCTCGAAGATTCTGCTCTACGGACTGACTGAAGGCGACCAATTCCTGCTTCAGGTAGGCAGTTGGAACGACGTCAGCCCCGCCGGTGATGGATTCTTGAATATCAGCGTTCCACCTGCCGCACCTGGCAACGATCTGTGTTCCAGCGCGGCAGCCATCAGCGGCAGCGGAGGCTGGGGCTTTGACACGACCACCGCCTCTACCAGCGGCTTCAATGGGGCCACTTCTGGCACATGTGGCTTGAGCGCCCAGGACATGGGCCCGGATGTGTTCTTCCAGTGGACCGCCACCAGCTCTGGAGACTTCCAGTTCGACACCTGTGGCTCACTCTATGACACAAAACTCTCACTGCACGTGGGTTCGGGCTGTGGAGCCATCTGTGGAGGACACAATGACGACGGCACTTGTGGCAGTGGAGCCAGCGAGGTTGTACTGCAAGGCATACTTGCCGGCGACGAGATCCTGGTGCAGCTCGGCGGTTGGAATGGGCTGCTCGGCTCAGGAACCCTCAACATCGCCCCCTGGACTGACCCCTGCGCCAGCCTGGGACCGGATGCTTTTGAAGACAATGACACCTGTGCAACTGCACATCCAATCATCGATGGAATCTACCCCGGCCTGACAGTCTTCCGCACTGACCTGGACATCTACAGCCTGACCGTTCCAGCAGGGGGCACCTTGGATGTGCTCTGCAACCACAACATAGCGGACGGAGACATCGACCTGTTCCTGTTCGACACCGGCACCTGCTTGGACGACCCGGCTGTGGATCCCACCTGCGCGCCAGCTCTGGCCTGCGGTTGGGCCAGTGTAGCGCCAGAGTCATTGACCTGGATCAACACGACGGGCGTGGACGTGGACTGTACCCTGCGGGTCAGTCTCTGGCCAAGCAGCGCCGGGGATTGCGTGGAGTATGAACTGGTTCTGACCGGCGCCGATGTAGGTGGCCCCAATCTCTTCTGCGATCCCGCCTCGATCAACACCAGCGGATCCTACGTAACCCTGGCGAGCTCAGACTTCTCAGGCCCCGGAGTGTTCCACCTGGAAGCCAGTGACGGTCCCGCTGATCAGTTCGGCTACTTTCTGGTGTCCGCCACGCCCATGGACCCGGGCATATCGATCAGTTCTGGTCAACTCTGCCTGGGCGCTCCAATCGGGCGCTACAGCCCTGCTGCCGGTGGCACGCTGAACTCGATCGGTCGTTTCAGTGTCTCCGGAATCTTCCAGGCCCTGGCCGGCAACTCGTCCGTAGGATCTGGTTTTGACGTGCCAGCGGTCCTACCGAGCCCCCCAGGTGGGGTCATCAACGCCGGGGCCAGCTGGCACTTCCAGCTCTGGTACCGGGACGGCATGGACTCAAACTTCTCCAACGCGATCTCAGTCGACTTCTAACGGCAGGGAAGCCGACCCCACAGCGATCCTGCACTATGTGCCCTCTCAGCTTGCTCTGGGGGGGCACTTACGCCGTGACTGGTGAAAGGCCCAAATTGGGCCTACAGGGGCGCCCACAGAATCACATTGATGCAGACCGTTGATTCTACCCGTCAAGACCAGGGAAGAACGTGTCCTGCTCTGAGTCAACCGCGTGCTGACAGCACCGCCAGGGCCAAAATCTGGGATCCTTACATGTGGTCACCGCCTTGGCCACTGCTATGTCACCCAGATCGATTCTCGGCCTGGCCCTTCTGGGGCTGGTTGGCCATGCCTCTTCAGGCATCGCAAGCGCACAGGATGCGTGTTGGGACCCAATCCATATCAACGGAGTTGGCTCCTGGGCTCTGGACAACACCAATGCCACGCCCAGCGGATTCATGGGTTGCGGAATGAACATGTGGCGTGATGTGTTCTACCAATGGACTGCGCCCAAGACCGGCGGCTATGTATTCGAGACCTGCGGCACGAACGGTGACACGATCATGGCAGTCTATTCGGGCGCAGGGTGCCAGGCCTACTGTCATCGCTTCAATGATGATGCCTGCGGCCTTCAAAGCCAGATCACCTTCGGAATGCTTCAAGCGGGAGATCAGATCCTGGTGCAGGTGGGCGCCAAGGACTTCGCCACCGACATCGTTGGCCAAATGACTGTACGCTGCATGCCCGCTCCCAATGACAACTGCGACACGGCTCACTGGTTCTGGGGCAAAGGCGTGTTGCCCTACGACAACAGCTGCGCCGACACCAGCGGAATCAATGCAACGAATCGCCCCCTCTGCGACACATTCACCATCGAAGACGATGTGTTCTTCCTCTGGGTTCCGACCTATAGCGGCTCGTTCTGGATCGGCACTCAGTCTTCGGACCCGAGCGCTGATACTATGCTGCGAATCTACCAGTACACCGACTGCGGCAACCTTATCTGTGTAGGGTCAGACGATGATGATGGTCCGGGCCTGCTGTCGCAGGTGCACATGCCCGTGGTTCCGCTGGGTTTCCAGTACCTGATCCAAGTGGGGTCAAAGACCTCCGGATCCGGAGGTGCTGGCATGCTGGTTGTAGACGACGACCCTTGTGCGGTGCTGACCAACGATGTCTTCACACCCAACCAAGACTGCTGGACGGCCGCCCAGGTAAACAGCGGCACCTACGCCAACCTCGCGGTGGGACCCACTGAGCCCGACTACTTTGACCTGACCGTTCCCGCAGGCCAGACGGCAGCGATCCAAACCGTGACCGACTCATTCCCCCTGCCCTTGGAATTGGCGATCTACACACCTTCCACCTGCCCCAATCAGACTGTGGGCAACTGCTCGGGGGCCCTGGCTTGCGGACAGGTGATTTCCCCGAACAGCGCCGAACTGATTTGGTCCAACCCCTCAAGCAATCCAGTCCAGTTGAAGCTGCGCATCATGCCACCCCCGGGTACGACCTGTTTGAGCTATACACTGTTGTTGGGTGGACTCGACGGGGGCACAACCCTGGACTGCACCCCTGCAGCACCCAACTCTTCAGGCCTGCCCTGCTCCCTGGCAGCCTCCTCGTTCTCTGGTCCTGAGTTGTACCACCTGGAAGCGGTCAACGGACCCCCTGATGAGTTTGGCTACTTCCTGGTCAGCGGCATTCTGTTGGGCTCGGGCTCCACGGTTTCGGATGGTCTGCTTTGCTTGAGCAGCCCCATCGGGCGCTACAACGCAGTTGCTGCAATCAACAACTGGAAGCGCAACAGCTTGGGGCAATTCAACGATCAAGGCGTATTGATCAACCAGGCGAACACATCCTCAACAGGGTCTGGATTTGATGTCCCTACTCAGCTCCCCAGTCCCCCGGGCGGCTTCATTACCCCAGGTCAGTCTTGGTACTTCCAACTCTGGTATCGGGATGGACCCACATCCAACTTCTCCGATGTCGTTGGAGTGACCTTCTAAGGGTCACCAGCTGTCCTAGCGCCCCAACAGCTCGAGACAGATGGCCGGGAGTTTCTCAAGGGAGACCTCTTGGGACTGCTTGCTGCCCATCTGCTTGAGTTGCGCGACCCCGCGCTCCCACTCGTCATCCCCTACCACTATGGCCAGAGAGTGGCCGCGCCGATCCGCGTACTTGAACTGGGCACCGAGTTTCCTGGGCTCGGGGTAGAGTTCCACATTGAGCCCGGCGGTCCTTAGACGGTCTGCCAGTTGAATATGGTCTGCAACACGCTGATCCCCGAAGAGCACCAAGAATACGTCCGCAGTAGTTGTTCGCTGATCCGTGCGCTCAAGCTCCTCCAGGGCCGTCAGCAGACGGTCCAGACCCAAGGAAGCCCCCACACCGGGCAGACGCTGTTTGGTATAGAGCGAAGCCAGGTCATCATAGCGACCCCCTGAGCAGCAGCTCCCAATGTCAGGCAGATCCTCCAGGGTGGTCTCAAAGACAATGCCCGTGTAGTAGTCAAGTCCCCTGGCGATCCCCAGGTTGACCTTCAGTTGGTCACTGGAGGCACCCCCTGCCACGGCACCCTCGATCACAGCCCGCAGGCGTCCCAATCCAGCCTCTCCTTGCTCAGATCCTGCGACCATTCCCGGCAAGGCGTCAAGAACATCCTGATTGCTGCCCTCTAATCCTGCCCAACGCAGGATCTCCTCAGCCTGTTCCAGGGACACGCCGGTCTGGCGCACCATCTCGTCGGTCACCCCCTCGGCACCAATCTTGTCCAGCTTGTCAAGGGCCCGCAGCAGGGGTTGACTGGTTTCGAGCAACCCAATCCGCTCAAAGAGCCCATTCAGAATGCGGCGCTCGTTGACATGAATCACGAATGCCCCCACTTCAAGACGACTGAACAGTTCGTGGATTACCAAGATCGTCTCCACATCAGCCAGCACGCTCTCGGTTCCGATCGTATCGAAATCACATTGAGTGAACTCCCGATAGCGGCCCCGCTGAGTGTTCTCCCCACGCCAGACAGACCCGACCTGATAGCGCTTGAACGGCGTCCCCAATGCACCCACGTGTTGGGCCATATAGCGCGCCAGAGGGATGGTCAAGTCAAATCGCATGGACACATCACGACCACCCGGATCCTCGAAGCGATACATCTGCTTGTCAGACTCGGCGCCGCCCTTGCCCAACAAGATCTCGGTGTACTCCAGGGCAGGCGTTTCAATGGGAACAAATCCAAAGGAGCGGTAGACCTCACGCGCTGTATCGATCAGCCGCTCGCGAGGGATCATGCTAGCGGGGAGTTGGTCGCGGAATCCCTTGAGGGTGCGCGGTTGGATGATCTTGCCCATGGTGGTCCTGCTTCCTGTGGGAGAGAGTAGCACCTCGAACCGGCAGCTTGCAGGGGAAACAGTTCCCCATCCCGTATTCGGCCAGCCCAAGGACCCCGGAATCGGGGCAATCGATCAACGGGTGGGGTAGGTCTCAAGGACCCATTCCTTCCATTCCGACTCGAGGGTCAAGGGGCTCAGGCCATAGATATCAATCAGCGCCTCGCGAGCGGGTGACTTGTTCTTCAACCGGGTTGCCATTGCAGGCAGCTTTGATCCGTCGATTTGAATCAGATAGTCAATCAAGGAGAATGCGATGGCCTGCTCTGCCTGCTCCAGTGTGTTCACATCACGCCCCAAAACCGTAGCCACAGAAGGCTGCCGATCCTGCTGCACGAGCTTGCGCACCGCTATCCGCCACTTGCCTTTTCCCCAAGCCCCACCCGTACCCTGCTCCTGAAAACACCAGGTCTGGGCTCGCTCAACCAAGTCGATCTCGAACCAGGAGGCCAACCCTTCATCAAACCACCCGCCACCCTTGTACTGACCCATCCACCTTGAAGGTGTGTGATTCGACAACAGGAGGTGAGCCGCATTGTGTACGAGGTAGCGATGCAGGTCCTCGTCAGAGGGAAAGTGGGAGCGTATACCACAGGTACTAAAGAAGGGCTTGGGCCCCATACGCTTGACACCCATGGATGCATTGCCCCCGCAAAACCGTCGCGCGGCGTTGTCATGGTCCTTTGGCAACCACCAGACCGCCATTGCTGAACGGTCGGGAATCTCCCGTTCCTTGACCTGCAAGACTTCCAGATAACGGGCGTGGACCTGCTCCATGCGATCAGCAAAGAGGTGCAGCAACTCATGCTGATCGAGGCGCTTGCGGCCAATCTTCATGGACTCGATATCCCACAGCAAGCGAAAGTGCTCGGACTCTCCTCCGGGCAGCTTGCGCTTCATCTCCGCTTCAAGTTCCTGATGCCGCACTAGGGCCGCCGCACGTTTCTCATGCATCTTGGCCAGACGCTTGCTGGCATCCGGTCGCAGACACTTGTCACAAGGAATACGCCCAAGACTGTTACAGGTATCGCACTCGCCCACATGCGTGCACAACACCATGTTGCCCTCCATACTCAAGTCAACGCGACCATGCACCTTGTCCTCACACGCCACCATTCCGGTAGTGTTGCAGTAACGGCACTTCTTGTGCTTGACCTCGGGATCTTGAGCACCAAGCAAGAGGGCCGAAAGCAACAACAGCACCAACGAAGTCAGCAGGGCTCGCAGGGTATGTACAACCATGACCTGCATTGTAGTCCCTGCCCGGGACCGTAGTCTCTTTGTGGGCCCTGGCTACCGAATCCCGCCATTGCGATGGAACACGACCCGACCAGCCTTGATCACGGCGCGCACGGGGCTGCGCCCCAGTTCATAGGCCAGATGACGGTGCGAGGGCAGATCAGTCACGCAGATATCCGCCTGCTTGCCCGCTTCCAGAGACCCCAGGCTCGCCCCGCGCCCCAAAGAAGCCGCGGCATTGAGGGTGATTGCAGTCAAGCACTCGGCCGCTTGAAATCCGTACCGCAGAGCGCCCCAGGAAGCCACCTCAGGTAGGCTCTGCAAGTAGCAGGACCCCGGATTGAAATCCGTGGAGAGAGCCGGAGCCAAGCCCGCATCGATCAGGGCCCGACCCGGAGCCTCTTTGCTTTCGCCCAGAAACAAGGGCACCAAGGGACACAGCACCGGCGCAACTCCAGCCTCAGCCATAGCCGCCATGCCCTGTCCATCGACCCATTCCAGATGGTCGGCGCTGGCGGCTCCCAATTCCGCCGCCAGTTGTGCTCCACCCAGAGGACTCAGCTGATCCACATGCAATCGTACACCTAGGCCAAGCTCCTGTGCCTTGCGCGAGATCCTGCGCGTATCTTCCAAGTCGAATGTGTGCTGCTCTACAAACACATCGCAATACTCGGCCAGCTTGGACTCGGCAACCAGAGGTAGCATTTCTTGGATAACGATCTCCACATAGCGGGCTTTTTGGCCTTTGTGCTCGGCAGGAATCGCGTGTGCACCAAGAAATGTGGGCACAATGTCAAGAGCATGCACATCCCCCGCTTCGCGCAGAACTTCCAGGGACTTGATCTCATCTTCAGGGGTCAACCCATAACCAGACTTGGCCTCGATCGTGGTTGTTCCCAACATCAGAAAACGGTCCAGCCGTGTTAGCACCAGAGCCAGGAGTTGCTCACGGGAAGCACTGCGCACGCCCTTTACGGTGGAGAGAATCCCGCCGCCTGCCGCCGCGATCTCCGTGTAGCGGGCCCCAGCCAGACGCTGCGCAAATTCGGCCTCACGGGTGCCCGCAAATACTGGATGGGTATGTGCATCAACAAGACCTGGTAGCAAGGTACCTCCCTCCGCATCGAAACACTCGGTCGGCTCATAGGCGGCTCGCAGATCTGCCTCAGATCCACAGGCCAGGATGCAACCCTGATGCACAGCCACGGCACCCTGATCCAGCACCTGCACCTCGTCCATGTCGGTTCCAGAACGCGCACCCTGTCCAAGGGGGGTCGCCAGTTCACTGGCCCCGTGGACCAGCAGATCGATTACTTGTCTCTGCACGATCCTATGGTGCCAGCCCAGGGGCCCCCGACCTAAGACCTAATCAACTCGCCGCCCTGGAGGACCTTGCGGGTCGGCTGGGAACGGATGCCTTGCAACCAAGACTCTTGCCCACCGCAAGGGCCAGCCGCTTGCGAGCCCTGAAGAGAATCATCTTGACCCCCGAGGGACCAACCCCCATTTCCCGGGCCACCAGATCCCGGCTGCAATTGCCGATCTCCAGCAGTTCAAGAATGCGTCGGTCCCTGGGTGCGAGGCGTTCAAGTGCCGCCCCCAGGTGGGCAAGCAGGATCACCATGGCATGCGCCAGGAGAGCCGACTCTTCAGCCTCCTGAGCTCGTCTGCGGGGGCCCAGGCTGTTGTCCGTGTAATTGCAAAGGGTGCGGTGATCGCAAGTCTCCATCCGCCGAATCCAACGCACCCGAGCACGCAGGGCATTGGCTGCAATTGTGCGCGCCCAGGCCCGGAAGGGGTGCGAACTACCACCTTTGAAGGTGTGGGCGTAACGCACGATGGCGCACCAGGCATCCTGGGCCACCTCAGCTGGATCAGCCACAGGGGGACGGCCCCGCATGCAGTGCAGGACCCAGGTTGCCAACGGAGGGGCGGCTTGCGCATGGAGAGCCAGGAAGGCAGCCTGCGAGCCCTCATCCCGGAATAGCTCCATCAACGCAGTCTCCAGCCGACGCTGCTGCTTGTCATCCTGGATGGAACTCAGTCCGCTGATCTCAAGACCAGAGAAGCCCCGGCGCTTGAGAGCAGCTTCAAGAGAGCTCCCGAGGGAGTACTGGCCGACGACTGTGGAATGGTGAAGAGCAGAGGGCGCTACTGAGTTGCGGCCGATGAAACCGGAATCGGGCGGGACGCTGCTTATTGGACTCATGCCAGCTCTCAAGCGAACCGCGTGCCCAGGCCCAGACACCCCTCCCTCGGCTCCATAAAATGAGTATGGACAAGGACTTAGAGCAGCCTGCCCTCCCAACTGAAGCTCTCGATGTTACGCATTCGCCACAATCAGCCCCAAGCTGCACCTATTGAGGCAGAGCCCGTCAGGCCCCCTATGGCCCCGACACCTTCCCAATGGCTACCATGCCCCTGCCCCAGTGGCCTCCCTACCCAATAAGCCTTGCCCGACCCACTCCGACCACCCCTGGACCTCATGGTCCCGGTGCTTGAGAACGATCCCTCACTCCTCGTGCCTGCCCTGGCTGCCACCAGCCTGCTGCTGGCCATCCTATGCGCCATCGTGCGGGCCTCCCTCTCTATGGCAGTGGGAAAGCGCATCCTGCAACGTGTAGCGGACGAGGCCCTGCACAAGACCCTGGCCCCCCTACTGGGCCGCGTGGATGCCTTTGCATCGAGTGCGGCGATCATGGTGGAGATCTTCCAGGCCTTGTTCACTCTCTTGGTCTTCCAGAGTCTCGCCAATTGGGCCGGTCTGACCCAAGAGACGATGCTGTTGGCGGTACTGATTTCTGCCGCGGGAATGATTCTGTCCTCCGAGGTCCTACCCACCGCCCTTGCCCGCGCCGGTGGCGATGCTCTCCTACTGCGCCTGCTTCCCACCTTCGCGATCCTGCAGGCTCCGGTCATGCCCTTGCGCGCCATGGTGGATGGGGCACGCAGAGCGGTCCTGCGCGTCCTCCGTTTGCCCGATGAAGAACCCGCCACTCGGCGCCTGCTAGCGGGCCTGCGCGGCGCCTTGGAAGAAGCGGAGCCAAACCGCGATCTCGATGAACAGGAACGAGAGATGATCGAGAACGTGATTGAATTCCGTGGAGTCGACGCAGTGGAAGTCATGACCCCGCGAACAGAGGTCACCGCAGTAGATGTGGAAGACGGGGTGGTGGGTGCCTTACGACTGGCAATGGAAAGCGGCTGTTCGCGCTTGCCAGTTTTTGAGGACACCATCGACACCATCATTGGCACGGTTTCGGCCCTGGACCTGACCCGTTCCCGAGAAGCGGAGACCAGCGCGGAAACCAACCTGCGCGATCTTCTCAAGCCTCCGTTCCTGGTGCCTGAAACAAAACTGTTGGCAGAGTTGCTCAAAGAACTCCGGCACCGCAAGGAGAAGATGGCGGTGGTAGTTGACGAGTACGGGGGCACGGCTGGAATCTTGACCGTTACCGACATCCTGCGCGAACTGGTGGGAGAGATCCCCGAAGAAGACGCAGAGATCGAAGGCATCCAGACCCTGGACGGAGGTAGCTTTGAAGTCCCCGCTGCGTTGCATGTGACTGAAGTCAACGAGGCCCTTGAGATCGACTTGCCAGAAGAAGAGGACTTCGAGACCCTGGCAGGCTTTGTGCTCGCTCGCCTGGGGCATCTGCCGAAGGAAGGGGAGACCTTTGAGGAGAACAACCTCGCCTTCCATATCCTCAAAGCCAGCGACCGGCGGGTCCTGAGGGTGCTGATCCAACGCCCCGCATGAACCGTCGCACGGAGCGCGCTCTGATTCTGCAACGGGTGCCCTACGGAGAAAGCTCCCTGGTTGTACGCCTGCTCACCCAGCATGAAGGACCCGTGCGCCTGCTGGCACGGGGCGCACATCGGGCCAAGAGCGCTTTTGCATGGACCCTGGATCTGTTTGACGAACTGCAACTGACCTACCGCGCACGCTCGGGCGATGGACTCGGATCCCTTGAAAGTGGAACAGTGCTCCGGCGGCGGTCGAATATCCCCAAGAACCTACTGGCCTATAGATCTGCGCTTTGCGGCCTGGAACTCTGTGATCTGGTAGCTCGCCCAGGAGAAAGAGAGACACGGCTGTACAAGATCCTCTCAGAGTTGCTCGATGCCCTTGACCAACCAGAAGAAGAATCCCTTGAGAACGGTCTGCTGGGCCGCTTTGAAGCCCAGTTGCTTGAGGATCTGGGTCTTTTCCCAGCCACAGAGGGCTGCGCGGAGTGCGGCGGGAAAGCCCCGGCCTACCTGAAGCCCAAGGACGAGCGAGGCCCCCGTGCACCCTTCTCCGCAGCAGCGGGAGGCAGGCTCTGTGAAGCCTGCGCCCTGGCGGCCAAGCAAGCTGGACGAAAAGTCGGTACCCTGCCCCACAGCGATTTGGCCGGGCTCCATCAATCCCTCGGAGGAGAAATCCATCGAGATCAGAAGTTGGCCGCCGCGGTACATGCCATCGCCGCGCGATTCCTCGATTACCATTTGGGCGTCTTGCCCCGTACCCACCGTCAGTTCGCCCCATCCACGGCACCCCGATGAGCCCTCCCCTGCGCTTCAGCATGTTCCTGCTGGCGATCCTCGCCTCCTGCGCCAACCACCTGCCCCGTCCCAAGGGCATTCCCACGGTGTACGCCACGGAGGAAGTTCCCCAAGCAATCGAAGCCGCCCGGGATGAACTCTTGCTTGGGGATGGAACCAGCGCGGCTATTGCACACCTGGCTGCTGCCCAGGCAGCGCCTGGACTGACCACGGAGCAAAGCGCCACGATCCAGGTCTTGCTGGTGGAAGCGGTTTCCAAGCGCTTGGAGGAGCTACGAGGCAGCAATGCGGCCAACGAATTGGAAGCCTTGGCGGAGCTTGAGTTGCCCCGGGACCTGGCAGTGCGCGCTTCGCTGGCGACTGCCCGGGCCATGCTGAACCTTGGCGAGCGAGTCGATTGCCACAATTACCTGGTCAAGGTCGACGGTCGCTACCCGCTGCATGCAAGGCGCGCCGAATCCGGGCGCCTGCTCTTTGAAGCAGGACGATCGCTGGCCACGGACCAGGAGACCTACTTCTGGTTCAGGTCCTACCGCCCCCTTGCCAGCCCGGTATTGGAGTACTTCGTCCAAAACCATCCCGAGCACGCTGATGGGCCAGAGGCCTACGCTCTGCTCGCAGCAATCTACGAAGAGAATCGTAGCTTCGCGGAAGCGATCCGCCGCAATCGTGATCTCTTACTGGAATACCCTGGATCCCACCAGGCAATCGCAGCCCGCGCCCGCATTCCGCACCTGCGACTAGCCCAACTCTCCAGCCCCGAGTACGACCGAACAGAAATGAAGGTCGCCCGAGATGAGTTGGTCAGTTGGCTTGACGACAACGCTTCCCATGCCATGGCAGATGAAGTGCGTATCGATTTGGCTGACTGCATGCAACGCCTGACCGATTCCGATCTGGCAATAGCACGGTTTTATGAGACCGTCGAAAATCCAGCGGGGTTTGAATTCCACGCGCGCCGGGCCTTGGAGCAAGCGCGCGAGGGAGGCAACAAGGAACAGATCGCCGAGGCACTTGACCTCTTGGCCCAAGCCACCAAGACAGGCGCCCCATGAAAGGACCCAGCGCAAGAATTCTGCTGCTCAGCCTGGCCCTGGCCAGCTGTGGTTTCAGCGCGCGCCACACCCTAGGACCGGACAGACCCAGCCTAGGGATCAAGATATTTGCCAACGATGGCCGCGAACCCGACCTGGAACGCCGACTGCATCTGGAACTGACCCGAGCCGCCCGACGCCTGGTGGACGCGCGCCTGATCGCGCCTTCACGGGCTGATCTGACCCTGGAAGGACGCATTCTGGAGTACGCCACCCGCGGCGGAGTACGCGGCGAAGACAACGTGCTGCTGGAGAGGGGTGTGAGACTGACCATCGAGGCCTCCCTGCGCGACTCCCAGGGGAAACTGATGGCAGGACCAGTCAGCCTGCTTCAGGACGTGGGTCACACCACCGTAGAGGCAAGAGGCAGGAGTTCCGCCGAAGACCAGGCCTTGGCCAATTTGGCGGAAAGTGCGCTGCTCGACCTGCTTGTAGACTTGGAGCAACGCCGAAAGATGCCCCAGGGCGCCTCCCAGCAGAGCCCCTGAACCAGCCCTGGAGAGGCCCCAGGCTACCCCGTACACTGTTTGCGGCGTTTATAGGGTAACTCCACTAGGGGAACCCTGGAGCCGAGGCCGCAATAGGCCGATAACAGATCATGGCAGATGAAAACGAGAAGCAGGAAGCAACCAAGAAGCCACGTCCCTTCGGGCCCTTCTTGCTCTTTCTCATGGTACTTGTGGTGGTGCTGGTCGCCTTCGGGAATTCCCGTCTGGCAAGCCCCGAAACGGTGACCCAAGACCAGTTCTGGTGGAAGCTCTGGAACGGCAAGATTGCCGCCCTTGAGATCCACGGGGAACACCTGATCCAAGCCAGCGATGTGGATGGGCGCACGCGCTATGAAGTCTCCTTTACGGAAGTCGCACCCCTCGAAGAACAACTGCGTCAAGCCAAAGCATCTCGCGGCCGACTTCAAATTGAAGCTGCCGACCTACGCGTGGCGCTTGAACAGAATTACATCAGCCCGGAAATACATCGGCACTTGACCGGAGTCAAGACGACCGTCACCGAAACCCGTGACGAATCTGGCCAGACGCAAGTCGAGTCCAGGGAGACCACTCAAACCGACCTATTTCTATTGGAAGGCACGGCTCTTCCTCAAGCATCCTGGAGAGCCCTCGACCAGGTCAGGAACCGCTCCTGGATCAAGCAATTGCCAGAGAATGGCGGCAAGGTCTGGCTGCGTGTTGAGCAAGGCTCGGATCTAGCAGACCTCAAGTCCAAGCTGACTGCCGCAGGCTCCACGGAATTCAACCTGGCCTTTGATCTGTCCGAAGGGGGCGGGACCAGCCACGGCGAGCCGGACACAACCCTCGGATCGATCATGATGTTCTGGGGCCCCTGGCTCTTGATCTTCTTTGTGGTCATGATCTTCATGCGCCAAATGCGCGGACAGGGGGGCAGCGGCGGAGTGATGAACTTCGGACGCAGCCGAGCCCAGAGGTACACCAAGGAAAACCACACGGGAGTCACCTTCGAGGATGTTGCCGGGGCCCTGGAAGCCAAGGACGAGGTGCGTGAAATCGTCGAGTTCTTGCGCAATCCCGGACGCTTCACCCAAATCGGTGGACGGATTCCTCGTGGTGTGCTGCTCACCGGCCCTCCGGGATGCGGCAAGACTCTGTTGGCGAAAGCCATCGCCGGAGAAGCCGAGGTGCCCTTCTTTTCAATCAGCGGCTCAGACTTCGTCGAAATGTTCGTGGGCGTGGGCGCCAGCCGAGTACGCGACCTCTTCAAGCAGGCCCGGGAAAGCACCCCCTGCATCATCTTCCTTGATGAAATCGACGCCGTGGGGCGTCGCCGAGGGAGCGGAATGGGCGGTGGCCATGACGAACGCGAACAGACTCTGAATGCGATCCTGGTGGAGATGGATGGCTTTGGCACAGACGACGGCATCATTTTGGTGGCCGCCACCAACCGACCCGATGTGCTCGATCCAGCCCTCCTGCGCCCGGGTCGTTTCGACCGCGAGGTCATAGTGGACCTGCCCGACCTGGACGGCCGTCGGCAGATTCTGGACGTACACCTGCGCAAGGTACGCAAGTCCAAGAGTGTCGACTCAGAACTCGTTGCCAAGGCCACGCCGGGCTACTCCGGTGCGGACCTCGCAGCGATCATCAACGAAGCGGCGATCATGGCGGTACTCGAACAGAAGGACGAAATCGAAATGGAGCACCTGGAAGAGGCCGCCGCCAAGGTCCGGTACGGCCGCCGCAAGACCAGCCACAACATCGAACCAGATGACCTTGAAGTCACCGCTTATCATGAAGCGGGTCACACCATTGTGGCCGCAAAGCTCGAACATGTAGATCCTCCGGCCAAGGTCACAATCGTGCCCCGAGGACGCGCCCTGGGATCGACCATGATGCTGCCTGAAAAGGAGAGCTACCACATGCAGCGCAGGCGCATGCTGGGACAGCTGGCCACGTTGTTTGGAGGGCGCATTGCGGAAGATGTGTTCTGCGGCGATGTCTCCGCCGGCGCCAGCGACGACATCAGACGGGCAACTGATCTGGCCCGAGCAATGGTCACGGAACTGGGCATGAGCGACAAGATCGGCCCGATTAACTACTCAGAACGCCAAGGCTCGGATTTCCTGGGCAGCGAACTCTTCAGCGGCAAGCTGCACTCCGAGGAGACCGCGCGGGAAATCGACGAAGAAGTGGAGCGCATTCTGCGCGAAGCCTACGAGACGGCTCGCCACCTGATCACTGAACACTCGGATGCCCTCAAGCGTCTGACGGCCGGGCTAATGAAGTACGAGACCATCGACAAGGACGAGATCTTCAGCCTGATCGATGGTGCTGACCCCGAGACCCTGCGCCCAGAACCCTCGGAGGGTATTGAGGAGTCCACGCAGGCTGAAGAATCTTCGACCCACCCGCCCCGGGAAGAGAACACCGAGGAAACGGACGATTTCTCGGGTGAGGCCGGTCTCTCCCCCGCCTGAGCGTGCCCACAGCCCCAAAGAGCCCAGAATCCTTCGCCGCTGGCCTGGGCTCTGCCCCAGAGATCGAGCTGCTCTGCGCTGATGTAGGCACGCGCCTTGCCCTGCGTTGCCTCGACCAAGGTGACGCAATCACATTGCACCGTTGGTCCCTCAGGGGCGAGGCCCTGCTCAAGCACGAACTCGACCTCCTGGAACAAACAGAGGGGGTACGCCTGGAGGAGAGGAACGCAACCTGGGAGTTGTCCATCTCCCCCACTGCTCTCACCCAACTCAGCGCCTCTGCACCCCTGGGCAAGCTGCTCGTCGCCTGCACCAACGCAACGCTGCGGCCCACGGCAAGGCCCCTTGTCATGGGCATCGTCAACGTCACCCCGGACAGTTTCAGCGACGGGGGCAAATGGTTGGACCCGATAGCCGCCATCAATCATGGGTTGCAACTTGTAGCCGATGGCGCTGATGTGCTGGACATCGGCGGCGAGTCCTCGCGACCGGGAGCATCGCCGATCGATGAAATCGAGGAACTCCGGCGAGTGATGCCTGTAATCGAAGGACTGGCGGCGTGTACCTCTACTCCTCTGAGCATAGACAGTACCAAGAGTGCCGTTGCCCGGGCCGCACTCGACGCAGGAGCCAGCTGGGTCAACGACATTTCCGCAGGCCTGCAGGAGCCCCAGATGCTGCCTCTGGTAGCCGAACGCAGTGCGGTCTTCGTCGCCATGCACCGGAAGGGGGACCCCTTGAACATGCAAACCGCACCCTCATACAAGGATTGTCTGGGGGAAGTCTGTGAACACCTCCGTGAGCGGGCTGCCGCTTGTTTGACCATCGGAATCGCTCCCAACAAACTGATCCTGGACCCCGGGATTGGCTTCGGCAAGACTCTGGAGCACAACCTGGACCTGATGAGCCGCCTTCGAGAGCTGCGTTCCCTGGGAGCGCCTCTCCTGGTGGGTCCTTCACGCAAGGCCTTCATCGAGCAGGTGAACTCAGCCGCTGAGGACGCGGATGGGCTAGCCAGCCTGCCATTCCAGCGTCTGGGGGGGACCGCCGCCGCAATCTCTTTGTGCATAGATCGTGGTGCAGAGGTGTTCCGGGTGCATGACGTTCGCATGATGGTGGAAGCAGCCCGAGTGGCCCACGCCCTCTCCTCCCACAAAGTCACGCCCTAACGCCCCCTGACCCATGGACGCCCTCCCCGCACTAGACACCTTCGACGCCATCCTGCAGGTGTTGTTGATGTCCGCAGGCGTCTACTTGCTGCTCGGTTTCCTGCGCACCACACGCGGCACAGGAATCGTACGCGGACTGGGCATCGGACTGCTGGGCGGAGGTCTGACCCTCTGGCTGGTGTCCCAGATGCTCGAACTAAACGAAGTTCTGCGGGTATTCGACGCCATAGCCCAGGTAGCCGTAATCGTCCTGGTGATCCTCTTTCACCCGGAATTACGCCGAGGCATCTCACGCCTGGGCGAGCACGAACTCCTCGGCCGCTTCCTACGCAACGTGCAAGCCGCCAGTGTGGAAGAGGTGGCCCTGAGCGCCATCTCCATGGCAAAAGATCGGGTAGGCGCCCTGATCGTCTTTGAGCGCCGCACACCGCTCGAATCTTTCGTCGAACGCTCGGTCCCCATCGGTGCCCAGGTTACGCGCCACCTGATTGAGACCATTTTTCATCCAGGCAACCGGCTCCATGACGGTGCAATCATCGTGCGTGGCAACCGCGTGGAAGCCGCCTCCTGCATTCTGCCCCTGACCGAGAACCGCGAATTAGGCAAGACCGTGGGTACGCGCCACCGCGCCGCCATGGGCTTGAGCGAAGAGACAGATGCGGTGATCCTTGTTGTCTCAGAAGAGACCGGGTCGATCTCGATTTGCAAGGAAGGGCGCATGGAGCGCCGCGTGCCACGCGATGCTCTGGAAGGAATCCTGCTTGATTCCCTGGGGGGCAGTACGCTTGACACCGATAAAGCTGAGCGTTCGCGGGGCTCGATGGTGTGGGGTTGGATAAAATCCAATCCCGCGGAGAAACTCATGGCCTTGGCCCTCGGGCTGGGACTCTACGTAGGCGCCTGGCGCGCAGGACGCTCGGTCCTGGAATTCACCCTTGACCTGCAGGTGCAGACCGCCCGAGAAGGGCGCATGGCCGCCCTTGGCGAATTGCTGGTGCTGACGCCCGAAGAAATCAGCGCCTCGGTTCTCACAGGGAGCGGCCAACCGAGCGGTCAGTCCAGCGTGCGCGTGGTCGTACGCGCCCCGCGGGAGCTCCTGGGCTCCCTGCGCGGCAGCCTGGCGGGTCGAGTAGAACTCAAGCCCGGTGGCACAGGCGAGCGGGACCTCACCCCGGACGAAGTGCGCTGGAGCGCAGCCCGAGCGTTTGACCCTGAAGAACTGGATGTATCCTGGAAAGGGGCCGCCCCACGCCTGGTACTGCGGGAGTACACCACCACCAGCGTCATCCTGACCCCCCAGATGGTTGAATTGGACAGCTCCCAGCTGGGTACCGGTTGGAGCGTGGACAGCACATCTTTGAGTTTCTTGCCGAGCGAGATCCTCGTACGCGCCCCCCTGGGAGCTGAAGGACCTCTGGAAGAACGGCTACAGTTCGAACCCATCCTGTTGCCCGAACGACGCAACGAAGAGTGGACAGATCGTCCGCGCTGGAACGCTGCCCTCAGGCTCTCAGACAGCTCCCGAGACAACGGTATCGAACTGCTGGGCCAGTCCAACATGCTGATCGAAGTCGTCCCAGCTATGGAGTCTGTTGGTCACGTACTCCTGGATGTGGCCGTAGTCTCACTGGATCCTACGAAGCCCGATGAACCTGACCTCTGGGAAGCCCCCAGCAAGAAAGTAAGAATTGAGGTGCGTGCAAGAGGGATCTTCACCGGCTCTGACGAGGAAGACGGCGGCCTGCGTGTTGCGTTGCTTGAGGCCATTCGAGAGAGCGCCCACGCCTTCGTCAATGTCAGTGACCACGAACTCGAAGCCACCGAGTTCCCGGTCAAGATCCAACTGCCAATGCCAGACGCCTGGCTTGTTCGCGTCCCTGCGGAAACAAGCGAGCGACTGCGACCCCTGGGCACCTCGTTCCTGGACATCGTGGTGGAACCCGGTGGCCTGACCCTACGCCCGAAGAGCGAACCCAAGACCAATGAGAGCCCCGGGGACGGTGGCTGACCCCATGGCAAGCGAAGAGATCTTTGGCACAGACGGCATTCGAGGAAAGGCGACTCAAGGTTGGCTGACCCCCCAGGGTGCTGCCTTGGTGGGGCGCGCAGCCGGCGTGGTGCTGGGCGGCAAAGGCGCACAGGCCCTCTTGGCCCATGACGGCCGAGAGTCCGGACGCTGGCTTGAAGCAGCATTGGCCGAAGGCTTGAGCCAGGCAGGGGTCAGTTCCCGCAGCGCTGGGCTCTTGCCCACGCCGGGTCTCGCCTGGCTTGTACGCAAGGAGAACGCGGCTCTGGGCATCATGGTAAGCGCTTCCCACAATCCCTCCCAGGACAACGGCATCAAGATCTTTGGCCGCGATGGAGACAAACTCAGCGATGAAGAGCAGAGACGCATCGAGGATCTCCTGCGTACTGACGAGCCGTCGACCAACTCAGCTCAGGACAACAAACTCTTGGTTCCCGAACTGGAGCTCGAGAGCAGCTATGAGCGCTACCTGGTTGAAGAATTGGGCGCGAGCCTCAACCTTGAACAAACCATGATCGTGCTTGACTGCGCCAATGGCGCGGGCAGCAAGGTGGGGCCCCGGGTGCTAAACAAAGTCGGCGCCCGGGTGATCCCATTGGGGCACAAACCAGACGGAAGAAACATCAATCAAGGCTGCGGCTCCACTCATCCTGAAACTCTGATGAAGACCGTGCAGGCCGAGGGCGCTCTGCTCGGAATCGCACTCGATGGAGACGGGGACCGTTGCATGTTGGTGGACGAGCATGGAACCCTTGTGGACGGCGACGGAATCCTGACCATCCTCGGCCGCCATGGCGCTAAGCAAGGCAGCCTGCCCCAGAACAAGCTGGCCGCCACGGTGATGAGCAACCGTGCCCTCCACATAGCCCTGGATGAAGTAGGAGTCAGCGTAGTTGAAACCACTGTTGGCGACCGCGCAGTTGTGGAAGCCATGCGCCGGGAAGGACTGGCCCTGGGTGGTGAACAGTCCGGCCATGTGGTACTCGGGGAACGCACGGCTTTCATCGGTGATGGCCTGGCCACAGCACTGGCGGTACTCGAAGTGCTGTCCCAAACAGGCGAGAGCCTCTCAAGCCTGGCCAGCGCGTACCAACGTCTGCCTCAGGTGCTGCTCAATATCACTGTAGAGTCCAAGCCGGACCTCTCCCAGAATCCTCGGGTCATGGAGAAAGTCGCAGAGGCAGAAGAAGCCCTGGGCAGCCATGGGCGGGTGCTCTTGCGCTATTCCGGCACCGAACCCCTGGCGCGCGTGATGGTTGAGGGACCAGATGCAGAACTCATCCAACGCTTGGCCCAGAACGTGGCGGATTGCCTGATTCAAGAAATCGGTCCTGGGAAATGATTGCTGCCGCCCTGGAATCCTCCACCCGAGCAGCCTCCTTGGCACTGACTGTCGAGGGACAGATCTTCACCCAAGACCTGGCTGGCTCGCGAGCTCACGCCAGCGACATGGTTCCCTGCCTCGCGCAACTCTGCCAGAAAGCTGGCATCCACCCTCGCCAACTCGACGTCTTGGTGTTGGGTCTTGGTCCCGGCAGCTTTACCGGCCTGCGTGTTGCGACCGCCACCGCCCTGGGCCTGGCACGGGGCAACGGAGCAAGACTGGTGGGTCTGCCTTCCCACGAAAGCATGGCCTGGAATTACCTGAAATCCGCTGCCCAACACTCGGAAGTGATGGTCTTACAAGACGCCCGAGGCGGAGCCCTGCAATACTCCCACTACCGTCAGGCAAACGAACTGCCCGAAGTTCTCTGCCCCCCCACCAGGGTTCCTCTAGAAGAAGCTGCTGTGACCTTGCCTCGAGGAATTCCACTGTTGACCGATACTGCTGGCCTGCTCGCAGCTGGATTGGAAGGAGACGAGGAAACAGAAGTGGTAGGTGGCATCAAGCCCGAAGCTTCCAGCCTGCTGCAGCTGGGCCTCAAACACCTGCAACGGAATGGCCCAACTGCCCCGGAAGACTTACGCCCCCTCTATCTGGCCGCGTTCACGCCCAAAACGCGCGCTCGCTGAGAACGACCAAAGAAGAGCCACTCAATGAAAGCGCCCCACCGTCAAAGACGGAGGGGCGCTGTGACTCGGGACAAGTACCCGATGAGCGTCCGCTCATGGGGCCTCAGCCAGCGATCAAAGATCGTGGGGACGCAGGGTTCCCCTGTTGTTGGACGCAGCGCGAGCTTCCGCGCCCGCGATCATGTCGCGCACTGCCACGTCCAGCGCAGCGTAGAAATCGCCGGAGATCCGAAGGCCCACGGAGTTCTTGGTGCGGGACTTGCTGATAATCAGATCAGCGGGGGCCTTCTTGCCACGACGCTTGGCCTTCTTGGCGGCCTTTTTCTTTTTCCGAGCCATGTTGGTCTTAGCTACCTGAACGGCAGCCATTCTTTGGGGTTTGAGGTTGAAGATTCCGTAACGCACCGAAGAGGGTGGCGACCGATCACCAACTTGTCAACTGTCTAGAATAAAGCAATCGACAAACAGCCAGAGGAAACGACTCTCTTCCCCCGGCGCTCCCCCGTGAAGATCGGCAGACACTCCCTCCTGACCCCCAGGGAGCCCTCCGAAGGGGCAATTAAGCCGATCAGGCTTGTACACAACTGCACGGATCGAGTCAGACACCCACAAGCCAGAGGGGATTTCGGGAAACCTTGAACGAGCGCTCCCCAGCACTATCCTCGACTGTGTGCAACCCTGTGACATGCAACCCCATCGGGCATGGGCCGAGATCGATCTCGACGCCCTGACCCATAACCTCGCGATCATTCGTGAACGTGCAGGCCCAGGCACACGCATTCTGTTGGTTGTCAAGGCCGACGCATATGGCCATGGGGCCGACTTGATCGCACACCACGCACTGCGCGCGGGGATCGGAGCCCTGGGGGTAGGAACTTCCGAGGAAGCACTGCAATTGCGGGCCATGGGAATCGACTTGCCCATTCTGGTGTTGGGAACGGTGATTGAGACGGAACTGGCCGCCTGTTTGCGAATGGAGATCCACATCGGCTTGCACACCCTCGACCGCTGCCTGCAGTTGGAACAACTGGCGAAACGCTTGGGTGTAAGAGCCCAAGTACACCTCAACGTTGATACGGGTATGGGACGCCTGGGGGTACCCTGTCACCGGGCGAAGACCATGCTGGATGCCTTGGGAAAGGCTCGAAACATCGACCTTGTGGGACTCATGACGCACGTCATAGATCCTGCAGGATGGTCACCCAGAACCGTGGAACAAATGAATGGACTGAAAGCAGTCCAAGCAGAAGTCACCCGACGAGGACCCTGGCAGGGCTGGGTGCACGCCTTCAACTCGGCAACACTCTTCACTGCGCCCCATCTGGTAGGAAACACCGTCCGCGTCGGAATCGCGGCCTTGGGGGCTGCAGCCATCGAAGGGGCAGGCCAGCAGGACTTGCAGCCTGTACTCTCACTGCACAGCCAGGTGGTAATGCTCAAGGATGTTCCCGTGGGCGCTTCGGTCGGCTACGGCCCGGACTTCATCGCCCGTAGGCCAACCCGCGTGGCGACCATACCCATGGGCTATGCCGACGGCATTCCTTTCACCTTGGCCGGTCGTGGAGAAGCCCTGCTGCGTGGTCAGCGCGCTGCTTTCATAGGACGCGTCTCTATGGACTATGTGACCTTGGATGTGACCGAAATCAAAGGTGTACTGGTGGGCGATGCGGTGACCTTGATCGGCACAAACGAGGAAGAGAGAATCACGCTTGACCAGGTGGCGCGGGGAGCAGGGACCATTCCCTATGACATTTCTTGCTCCATCGGGCCACGGGTGGTTCGGCTGCCCCGAGAAAGGGGCGAGTTGCTGGTGCCTGCCCAGGCGGCCGGGCCCAGCAATTTGCGGACTAAGAAGCTGGTGAATCTGACGCAACAAACCCCGGCCAGGACTTCTTCGACGGAATTGCCCCTCGCGGGTGACGTATCCTGAACTCCGTGTCCCCAGCCTCCAACTCTCCTGTTCCTGCGCACAGCGACCGCTCATCCGGTGCAGGTCGCCGGGTCGCCTGGCTCTTGATGGCCCTGGGAGGCTGGCTTGTCCTGTTGAGCCTCGCCGCCTGGGGACTGTTGATTGACACCAATCTGACCACCGATGCCTTGTCAGGCCTCTTGCGAGACAGGTTGGGTTCAAAGATGGAAGTGCAAGTACGCGCCGTGGGATTTGCGCCCATGGAGCGAGAACTAGTGCTGCACGGGGTCACTCTGGAAGCCAAGGACGGCCGATTGGAAATCGAACGCCTGCGCCTCTTCATTGATTGGGAGTCAAGCCGTGGATTCGGCATCGATGGAATCGTGGCGGAAGAAGGTGCCATGTGGCTCACCAGACCCTTCCTGGAGACACTCTCCCGGATCGATGACGGCGCGGGAAGACCCATGGGTCTAAGGGACACTCCCCCCGTACAAGTCGATGGGCTCGATCTGCATGTCCGCGGCGAAACCGGGGGATGGACCGATCTCGGAATCCTGGACATGGGAGCCCAGCGACAAGCAGGCAAATGGATTGTCCAGGGCAAATTGGAAGGGACTCCAACGACTCGCGCGCCCCTCTGGTTTCACTCCACACTGAATGATCTGGGAGCCATCCGGGCCCGAACCGCTTGCGATTCCGTCTTGCTGGAACTTCTGGCGGAACAAGCTTGGCTGCCCGAAGAACTGCGGCGGCAAGTGGAACTTTGGCAGCCCGCCGGAAGCATTGGAATACGAATGGACATGACCCGTGCTGAGTACGGCGCGCCTCTCGATTTGCGGTGGGCACTCAACCTGCAAGCTGGGAAGGCAAGCCTGCCAACCAACGACCTCGGTCTACCAGCTCCGGACATCAACGTTGATCCAAACCTGACCCTGCACGCGGCGCTAGAGGCAGACCTGCAATTCACCGACGACGGCGACCTCCTGTCCTGGGGCCTGCAAACCCAATTGGAGATTGACTTGCAAGGCCTGCGGGCTGAGGTAGCCGCCAGAGCGGGCACGGCTGCCCCTGCCGGCCAGGACCTGGAACTCTGGCTCCATGTCCCGCGAGTGGATTGGAAAGACCAGATACTGCCCCGCCTGGGGCGCAGTAAGACCGTAGGTGATTTGGAAGGAATGCTGCAACCATCAGGCGGGGGCCAGGTCCTGGGCTGGCTGGCAGTGCCCACAGGTGCCTGGACCGCAGAACGACCCCAGATCCTGATCCCGCGCCAGATCGTATTCGAGCCCCACGAAGAAACCAGCGTGGCCTACTACGGAGACCCGAATCGAGAGGAGAATGGCAGGCGCAATCTGGGGTTCCCTGCACGAGTGAGCGACGTAACTGGACTGGTGCTGCATGGCTTCACGCCCGATCGCCATCTTGCGGAAGAACTCGCCCTGGTCCGCCTGCGCGGACAGCATCCCACGGGCCCGGCCCGCGTAGCTGGCATGTTTCGTACTCGTGCCCGTTGGCTGGACCAGTTGTCGCAGGACCAGGACATCACCAGCGAGATGCTGATTTCCATTGCGGGGGACCACTTCACAATAGAAGAAGAGCTCTTTGCCGCTCTCGATGGGCTCTCGGGGGTCAAGACTGTTCGCCAGATCCGACCCGAGTTTGACCCCCACGGTGGAGCCATCGACTTCGAGCTGGTGTTACAAAAAGTGCTGGCTTACCAGGCACTCTCCACAGATCTTCAACTCGACTTCAACAACACTTCATTTCGTTGGGCGACGGGAAACATGCCCCTGATCAACGCCAGCGGGACTGTTTCGGTGCTGGTCACACCCCTCAACTTGGAGGAGCAGGCAAGTGTCGTTCGCCTGAACCTACAAGGATCCAGCGAGCCCTTTGCAACCCAAACCAATCTGGAAGGCCACGCCAGCTTCGGCCCCCTTCTCGGACGATCATCCTGGCTGCGCCTGAACCTGGATGGAATTGACCTCAGCGCCCCCACCATTGCGGAACTGGTCAGCGACACGGACGCGCGCTTGAGCACAGGCCTCGAAGAGCACCTCAGCGGTGCTGCCTGCACAGCTGCCATTCAGTTCTGGCGACAAGAGAAAGACCTGCCCTTCACTCTGGAAGCTCTGCTCAAGACACCCAGCGATGGACTGACCGTACAGGTACTAGGGGGCCAGATTGCCCCGCTGCAGTTGAGCGGCCAGGCGGCCTTGGTGGGGCAACTGGAGAGCAATGATGATCCCCTCGAAGCCACCAACTTGAAGCTGGCCCTGCGCGCCTCAAGCCCCGACCATGCGGCCCCACTGATTAGCCTCGCATGCGAGCCTGAGCCATTATCCGATTGGCAGGTAGACATCCGCGCAGCCGGAATAGATGTAGAAGACCCGGAACTAACCAAGCTGATCGGCTCTCTGACCCCCGAAGGCAGCAAGATCAACGGTTTCGCCGATGGCCGCATCCTCTTCAAGCCGGGGCAACCGATCACAGGCACAACTCTCTGGCTGGACTGCCCTCTGATCACGATCCCTGATTTTCCTGAATCCCTGGGACCCGTACGCGGGAGGATGGTGCTCACCTCCGATGGCATGATCACCAGCCCCCAACTGGAAGTCAGTGTCGCCGGCATCACAGCGGTACTGACCGACCTGAAGCTCGATCCAAACTCCACGGGAGCACACGCGATAACTAACATCCAAGCCAGGGATGTTCCCTTGCACGAACGTCAACTCAATCTGCTTTTGGGTGAAGAGACTGCTGCAGCGCTAGTCGAGGAACTCAAGGCCCAGGGCCTGCTCTCGATCGAGTCGGGAGTACTAGAGCTCATCATCACAGAAGGCAATGCACCAATGGTGCGCTTCGATGGCAGCGTCACCCTTCGGGATGCAAGCATGGCCATCGGCCTGCCAATAGATGTTCAGCACATGGGGCAGTCAGAGGTGACCCTGATCAGCGAAAAAGGTGGGATGCGGGTACGAGTCAAGGTGGCAGACTTGAACGCATCCCTGGCAGGCCGCACCCTTGAAGGCGCGTCGTTCCAAGCCACCTTCATCGAGCCACGGCTGGTGATTGAGGACTTTCACGCGGGATTTGAAGGGGGACAGCTGGCCACCGAAGGACTCAAACAAGGGGGAACGGCAAGTTTCTTCTCCATGGATCTTGCCGATCCCTTCCCCTTCAGCCTGTCGGCAGCTTTGCAGTCTGTGGATGTGGGCCAGCTGACCCGTGGCATGTTTCAGTCAGAATTCGCCAACGAAGGACAGCTGAACGGAAACCTGCGGCTGAGCGGAGAACTGGGAGACCTTCTGGGGGTTCGCGGAACCGGGCGCATCGAGTTCAGCGACTCGAGCCTCTGGGCTATCCCGGTTTTTCAAGCGCTCTTCGCGACACTGGGCTTCGACAGCACGGCGACCTTCAGCAACATGGAAACCTGGCTCAACCTTGAAGACGGTGTGATCAGCATGAGCGGCATGCGGCTCAAGAGTGATTTGCTCTCGCTCGTGGGCGAAGGCACGCTCGACATTGAAGGAGATCTGAACTACTCGATGGAAGTGCGCTACAGCTTGGTCGACAAGTTTGGCATCTTGAACAAGATCATTTACTTGCTACAGGACGAGCTCATTCGAATCTCCATCGAAGGCGACATGAGCCGGCCCATAGTGCTGGCCCGGGGATTCCTGAGCCGCTTCACCAGCCACCAGCGCCAGGGACGCCGCTTGCCAATTCCACCACTCTCGACCCTTCCACGGGTCTGGTAGAACATCCGCCCACGCCACCAGCCAATGCACGACTCACCCAGCCCTGACATCCAAGTGGTCATCCTTGCAGGCGGCCGAGGAACCCGATTCTGGCCCGCCAGCCGTCGATCCAAACCCAAACAGTTCTTGCCCGTGGGTAGGGAGCAATCCCTCTTGGCCGCGACTTGCGAACGCCTCAGTGGCTGGATTGCACCCGAGCAAATCTGGATCGTAACTGGAGAAACCCACGCCCAAGCATCCGGCGAAGTGTGCCCATCCATTCCCAAGAACCAAATCCTGGCGGAACCCTGTGGCAAGAACACCCTGCCCGCCATTGCCCTCGCCAACGCCCACATCACGCGCAAGAATCCAGATGCTGTGCAGATCGTCTTGCCGGCGGACCACATCGTTGCCCCGAACGATGCCTTTCAGGACCTGCTCGACACAGCGGTGCGCACCGCCCAGGAACGCCCCGACGCCCTGATCACTCTGGGCATCCGCCCGACCCATCCTGCCACAGGGTTTGGTTGGATCGAGGTTGGCGAGGAACAAGTCTGCACCGCAACCCAAGGCGCCACCAAGACAAAGGCCCATGCAGTACAGCGCTTCGTGGAAAAGCCCGACGCCGAGCGCGCCTTGCAATACCTCGAGTCCGGTCAATTCCTGTGGAACAGTGGCATGTTCGTTTGGAGCAGCCGCGCCATCAGCGCCGCCATTTCCCAATACGCGCCCACAACGCATCAAGCGCTCAAGAACGCTCCGGAATTGACAGATCTCACGCCCATCTATGAAGCACTGGAGTCCGCCAGCATAGACACCGCCATCCTGGAAAAGGCCGAGCAGGTGCTGGTGTTCCCGGCCGAGCTATCCTGGAGCGATGTTGGTTCCTGGGAGAGCCTGACCGAAGTTGTGCCCGCAGACTCCCACGGCAACCACGCGGACGGGGGCGGTGATCTGACAGCCCTCGATGCCCACAACTGCATAGTGCACACACCCCCCGAGACCCTGATCTCCCTGCTGGGGGTGGAGAATCTGGTGGTGGTGCGCGCAGGCAATGCGGTGCTGGTAGCTCATCGGGATCGCGGTCAGGATGTGCGCATGTTGGTGGATCTGCTCGAGACCAAGAGGCCCGAATTCCTTTGAGCACGGTCCCCCCAGGCAGCGTGCTGGCCATCGACCCAGGCTCCAAGCACACTGGTTTTGCCATAAGCGATCCGCTGCGTCTGGTAATCGAGCCGTTGGAGACCTGGCATGGCCCTGGAGAAAGCGAGGCCCTGCTCAGGGCCATTGACGCCTTGGCCGCAGATCGTCAGCTGGGAGTCATCCTGATTGGCCTGCCGCTGAACGCGGACGGNTCNGACAGCGNNCGCNNCGTNNNNATCCGCGCTTTTGCGCCCAAGCTCCAAGCGCACTTCAAGGACCTCAAGGTGATCCTACGAAANGAACACCTCTCCACGAAGGAAGCCGAAGTCCGACTCCACGAGGCGGGCTACCGGGGCGCCGAAATCCGCGACCGCTCGGATGCCTGGGCAGCCATGGTCATCCTTGAGGAGTGGGTGCGCCTGGGCGAACCCGTCACTCTCGAGCCGGAAGCACGCGATTGAGCCACTGGCTCAATGCATCATTGGCCCGACTGGCATCGCTGCCCTGAAACAGGTGGTGCCCCAGGCCATCCAGATCGATGACCTCCAAATCTTCGCTCGTGTCAAACTCAACATTGCCAGCCAGCCCATTCCCGCGCAACACCAGGGTGGGACAATCCAACTCGGTGAGGCGTGGCATGGACTCGTTCAAAGCACGCCCAGCTTCTTCGATGGCGCGCAAACTGATTTGATCATGGGTCAGAGGATTTGCATCCCATTCAGTCGCAACTTCATTGTCGCTGCTCAAGCGAGAACCCGTGTAGCCTGTGGTCCCCATGCTGTTTCCCGTCACCTTCTTGAAGAACTTGGAGAATCCCTTGGGTTGTTCTGGAGACTCAAAAGGAATCGAAGCCAGAGGATTCGCCAGCACCAGCCCCGCCAAGGCTCCAGGCCGGCTCAAGGCAAAGTGTGCCCCGTACAAAGCGCCGAGCCCGACCCCAACCAAGACCTTGGGGGCGTCCGGCATGCGGTAGGCAAGGTGATCCTGAATCTCACCCAGGTCACGCTCGACCTCACGCAGACCCGCCGAGTGACCGCGCTCTCCTTCCGAGCGCCCATGCCCACGTAGATCCGGCAGGGCCACTGCCCAGCCGTCCCCGGCGAGGACACTGGCCAGACCGCGGTAGCGTTCCCCCACGTCCCCCGCGTCATGAATGATGGTCACTGCTCCCCGGGGAACTCCACGGGCGGCGAGTTCCAGCACGCTCAAGAGCACCATACCTTTCATTGAGTCATGTGAAAGGCCAGCAGCCACCTCGCCCTGCTCATTGGACTCACGCAGTTCCAGGTTGGTCAAGAAGAAGTCGTCTTGAGACATTGATTACCGGGGATTGGGAGAAGGGGGAATTCAAGCAGCGAATCAGCGGGCCACATAAGTGCCACCGTTCTCTTCCGCCAGCCTACGCAAGAGATAGGCGTCCTGTGCACCGGAAAGCCCAATGGTGTGGATCACAATTCCCGCAGTCCGATTCCACTCGCGCACATAACGCAGAATCGGCTCGGGAGTGACGACCAAACCCACCGAGGGCTTGCCGTCAGTCAGCAAGAAAATCGTATCGATCGGTGGGTCGGACCACTTGTCTCCAAGACTGACCTCAGCCACATCAAAACCCTTGCGCAAGGCTCCAAAAATATTGGTGCCTCCGACCGCGGTCAGGCCCTTGAGAAACGGTTCTATCTCAGATCGCCGCGCGGGTGTCATTGTCTGGAGACCGTCCTTCCAGAGACGAACATCACTGGCGTACATGATGATCGCAAAAGTCGCATCATCGCGGAGACCCCCTAGAGCGCGCTTCAGGTCGCTCAAGGCGACCTCCAGCCGCGAGCGCTCGCCACTCTTGGGCATGTCCGCAGGTTGATTGGGATTGTCCCCGGGGTTGTCGCGCACCACTACCGAGAAATCCATGGAGCCCGAGAGGTCCAGGATGAAGGCCACGTTCTGACTCTCCGTTCTTATACCGAAGAAAGTCACGCCGCCCCCATCGCCCTCTTCCATCAGGGGGTCATCTGCATCAGATGGGGTAGGCTCAAAGGTGGACTCCACATCCTTCCACCAACGCTGCCAGAGCGCAGCATTTGGCAGGAATCTCTGACCAGTCATGCGCCTTAGGGCTGTAGCCAGGTCTGTGCGCTCCCGCCCACCTGCTTCCACCAAGCGCGCGATCAGAACCGGCACCCCGGGTGCATGACGCAAGTCACTGATCGCCACCGCAGCGGCGGTCCGCACGATCCAGGTCTCGTGGTGGATCCAATGAGTCAGGAGTCCCTCGAAGAAACCAGGTGCCATGGGGCCACCAAGTTCCACGATGCCACGGATCAGAAGTGCGATGGCAGCCGGTTCCTTTTCAACCTGCAGAACGGCAAAGGCCTCGCTACGAGCAAGATCGGTGTCCGTGCGGGTCAGGATCTCTAATGTCCTCAGACGCGCGCCGTCTTTCAGCTTAGAAAGCGATCGCGCAAGGCCCTTGATGGATCGCTTGCGAGCAGTCTCGTCTTCACGAGCGATAGCCTTGGCGCTGGCCAGCACACAGGCATCGGCAGCAGCGGCCATGCGCAACATCAGTGCGTGCATGACAGCCCCTTCCACCTTTGCCCGCTCGTATTGAGCTGAGGTGCCAGCCCCGACTCGACCACCATTGCGTGCGGCTTCATCCTGCAGACGGCCTTCTAATTCGATAGCGTCTTCTTCGGCACGGGGCAACTTGCGCAATAAACGCCCACGCTCTTTCATCAGATTGACCATCACCCCGTGAAGCTCAAGGCCTGCACCCGCAGTTCCTATGCGACCAAAGAGGTCAATACCAGCCAGGCGCTCATTCCAGTCCTCGCTCTTCTCGATCAGCTTGCCCAACTGTTTGTCGATCGAGCGCCGATCGGAAATCCCCATGCCAAGGACCATGCCAGTCCCCTTCTCATGCAACAAGCTGAGCCAAGGCTCGGCCCGGCGCAACTTGCGTTCCTGACGCGAGAGTTCTACGGAAGTTGACTCCAGCCACTTGACCGCGTTCTTGACTGCATCTTGCAGGGAGTCATCGCGCTCTGCGCGCAGGCGCAGGCTGGCAAGAACACGCTCGTCATTCTCCTTGAGCAGGGTCAAACGATCGACCTCTTCCCGCAAACCTGATGCAGTGGTGTGCATGTGCAGGATCTCTTGCATGACCACATCCCAGGCCTTGCGCCCACCAATGGCCACCAAGCCCTCCAGGCCGGCCCTGCGCTTGTCCTGATCACGCCCCCGAGCGTTGACCTGAAAGACCCTGGTGGCGTCTTCCAGGTCGTCTCCTGGTTGCGCAGCCACCCGCTCGCTTGCCCTCAGGCCACCTGTAGGGTGCGGGACAGCAGGTGTCGCCAGCAAGGGAAGCAGAAGGGTCAACAGGGGGGCGCGCATGGGGCTCGAGGGGGTCCCTAATTGGGGACTAGTGACCCAGCCTACTCGGGTCCCCCCCCTGACGCCTATGCTGGGGGCGGATGTGAGAGGCCGAGCGGCCGCTCCCCGTGGTGCCCTCGGGCGTCGGCGGGGGGAGGAAAGTCCGGGCTCCACAGGTCAGGGTGGTTGGTAACGCCAACCGGGCGCGAGCCCAGGGAAAGTGCCACAGAAATCAAACCGCCTACCTCGCGCAAGCGAGCGGCAAGGGTGAAACGGTGCGGTAAGAGCGCACCGCGCTCCTGGTGACGGGAGTGGCAAGGTAAACCCCACCCGGAGAAAGATCGAATAGGGGAGGAACGGTGACGACCTGCACCATTCAAGCCTCCCGGGTAGATCGTTTGAGGCCTGGGGCGACCCAGGTCCCAGAGAAATGGTCGCCCTCCCCCCCGTGGGGAGGACAGGACCCGGCTTATAAGGCCTCTCACATCCACTTTCCGCCACGCAAGCCCTAGGAAGCACGGGGCCATCGGGAACAACCAAGACAGCCCCCCACGATTCCTCTGGGGAATTCCGCCAGCAGGGGCTGGGCCTTGGAATCTGCCCTGCGCGTCAAAGTTCTGGCCCTCTGGCCAGTCTGCTCCAGACTCCCGGCAGGATCAGGGGAAAAAACGGCTTCCTAAAGCAACTTTCATGCCTCGCTTCCCAGGAAAGCCACAACATCTAGCGTTTGAATAACGCTCCAACCCAGCATGTTGACAGATTCACGCAGGGGGCATACCTTTCTGCCAACGAGTCGCACTGATCCCCGCCGACGCCAGTCGGCCCTAACCAAAGCGGCGACCACAAGCCTCCCCATGGAATTCATCCACGTTGTTCCCCGCGAGAAGCTCTTCCAAGAGTTCACCCCGCATGGTTTCGTGGCCTTTGATGGAGACTTCAGCGAGGAGAGCTTTATGGCCATCCTCGAGAGAGAGGGCTTCTTTGTGGAACGGGCCTACGCCGAAAGGACGCCGGCCCTCAAGCAACCGATCCCCTACTGCCTGGTGATCAAAGAAGACCAGGTCTTCTTACTAACCCGCAGCAAGCAAGGCGGCGAAACCCGCCTGCATAACAAGATGTCCATCGGTGTCGGCGGTCACGTTGAACCAGTGGATCTTCCAACTTCCGAGGAGCTTGAACTCCATCCTGATTGGAATCGAAGAAATCCCATCCCCAAGGCTGCACTGCGCGAGGCGACCCTGGAAGAGCTTGAGATCGAGGGGGATTTCAAACTCAAGACGGTAGGGATAATCAACGACGACACTAATCCGGTTGGGTCTGTGCACATCGGAATCGTGATGTTGCTGATCGTGGACGGCTCCGTGCGTGTCCGCGAAACCGAGCAGCTCAGTGGCAAATTTGTCAGTCTCGACGAACTCAAGCAGTTCGCTCATGACGGGGCAAATCTTGAAACCTGGTCCAGTCTTCTCGTGCCGGAACTGGACCAACTTGTGCCACAGTTGATGCGCTCCTGAGCAGGAACCGCATCTAACCTCCCCTTCCACTATCGTCTTCCCCTGACCTGCGCCTTCACGCTCAGGACAACCCGGCCAACAGGCCGGAACAACGGACATTCCGCACCTATGACCATTACTCAGAAGACTCCACAACCCTCCCACCACCGCATGTATGACCAGCTCAACGCCGCCAGGACCGCAGACAAAGTGACAATCCACTTTCGTGACGGCCGTGTTGCTACGGGCTGCCTGGCATTCAACTATTTGCATGGCACAGGACGGGTGATCGACCCCGATCAAAAAATCTCTACAGACTTTTCTATCGAAGAGATTCGAGATCTGAAGTTCTCCTGATCTCTGCGGCGGTTCACTTGCAAGGGGGCAAGGACCGACCGCATAGCACCTGAACTTCCATCAGTCGCCTCACATTGGCCGCCCCAGCAGGGTCAGGGCAAATGTGGGGCAACTTCTTTTGGTAGAGACTCTTCCCGCAACAGAGCAAGAAAAACCGTAGGTTGATTCCATGCGACTAATGGTGCACAGGGCCTGGAAAGAAAAACTCCCGCAACTCGCGGCCTGGGCGCTCTCTGCATGCATGCTCGCGGCCTGCGGCGACAAGGACGTTCAAGCAACCGTGACTACGAGCCCTGCCCGTGGGTTCTCAAACGGCCGGGATCTGGGTCCCTTGCTGGCCGGACGGCGCCTGGCCCTACCCCTCAACAGCCGCTCGGAAATCGTACCCCGGGGTGAGGTCAAGGGAACCGATTTCGGGCCTGAGGATAGGCCAGAGGCCTATTTTCACGTCCAAACCGAGGGTGGGAACTCAGCGGGCACGGCCCGAGCCCTGGTAATCGAACATCCAACCGATCAGCAAGTCCTGACCACCGACCAGGGCTGGTTCCAGGCGGGACCACCGCTCCTGGCACGCAGCATCGAGCCCCAGGCCAGCTCCCTGCTGGCCCGCCAGGACGGGTACTGCACCAGCGGAACTCTACGGGTTACGGCACCTCCCTGCGCCAGCGGTGCAACTCTTTGGCTGGTGATCCTCTCGGGTTCCAAGCTACAGGAGTCACTGCACCTCGACAACCAGGAGCTACAAGTGCCAGCCGCTCCACGGGGTGCATTGGTAGTTCCCTGGTCTGGATTGCAAACCTTCGAAATCAAAACCAGCGGCCCCATCGATCAGATCTATTTTTGCGAGCATGCGCAAGAAGTGGGACACCTTGCTCCCTGGCAGGATGTCTCCTTCAAGACGGATGCTCTGCAGGTTCCGCTGCCTGAAGAACCCAATCAGGACCTGACGATGACCCTGCTACTTGAGATTCTTGAAGCTCCCATGAGCTTCCCCGCAGGCCCTCGCGAGGCCAGCACCTCACTCAGCCCCGCCTTGCGTGATGTTGCCTCCGAAGCAGGTCTTCAGGTGGTGCACCTGGAGGGACCCGATCTGCAACTGGATATTCGACCAACCATGGGACCGGGAGCGGCTTGGGGTGACTTTGACGGGGATGGCTGGCTGGATCTGTTTCTGCCGCAGGGTGCTGGCCGACCAGAACAGGACCCCTTGCCCCATCGCCTGTTCAAAAACCAAGGGGACGGCACCTTCGAAGACATCTCTTTCCGTGCAGGTCTCGGGGGTGGGGATGCCAGCATGGGCGCGCTGGCCTTCGATGCAAACGGGGACGGCAAACTCGACTTGTATCTGGCCTGCCAGGGGCGTGACCGGTTCTTCCTCGGCAAGGGAGATGGCACCTTCAAGGATGCCTCGAATCTCCTACCCCCCTCCGACCTTTGGAGTTCGTCTGCCTGCGCAGCAGACTACGACGGAGACGGGGATCTCGACCTGTACATCACGCGCTACCTGGAATATGACCCTAGCCAGCTGCCGCCAGATTCTGAAGGCGCGAGCATGCGGCGGGAAGATCCCCTGCCCATGCTGCCCTACCTGTTCCAAGGCCAGCCCAATCAACTGCTACGCAATGACCTCGCCGAAGGAATAGTGGCTTTCAGTGATGTGGCAGAGAAACTCGGAGTGCATGACCCGAAGACGCGCCGAGTAGGAAAGGAGACACAGGATTCCCCAGGCCTCGGCATGCAGGCGATCTGGTGGGACTTTGACAGGGACGGTGACCAGGACCTTTATGTGGCCAATGACGTGACTCCCAATGTCCTCTACGAAAACAACGGCAAGGGTGGCTTTCTAGAAGTGACCCTGGAGGCCGGCCTCGACGATCCCCGCGGGGGCATGGGCCTCGCCATCGGAGACCTGGAGCGCGACGGGGACGAAGACCTGCTGCTGACCAACTGGGAGCTTGAATCCAACGCCCTCTATCTCAACCTGCTCGAACGACGCTTCAGTGGGCGCACACGGCGCCCCCGATTCCGCGACGCAGCAATTGCGACGGGACTGGCCCGACCCAGCATCGGGGTCACTTCCTGGGGACCGGCACTGTTCGACTTGGAACTTGACGGCGATCTCGACCTCTTCGTGGCCAACGGTTACACCAGCCCGGACTATTCCTCTACAGGAATCTGCGTGGGACAGGCAGATCACCTGTATGTGGCACAAGCTGACGGCCCCTTTCTGGAAATGGGCGACACGCAAATAGAGAAGAAGGCCCTGCCCGCCGCCTCCCGCGGCGCAATTGCCTGCGACTATGACCAGGATGGTGATGAGGATCTGCTCGTGACAAGCAACAACGGAGCTGTCCGACTTCTACGTAACGACTCGACACGGGCCAAGGGACACACTTCGATTCGCATCCGCCTGAAGGGCAAAGGCGCAAATACCCAGGGAATCGGTGCCGAAGTGACCCTGTCCACATCCAAGGGCCGATACCGCCGCAGCCTGCGAGCGGGCGAAGGCTATCTCACGGGTGGCCCAGGAGAATTACTCTTCGGCCTAGGGGCTTGCAAGGGCCCAATCGATGCTCATGTGCGATGGCCATCAGGCGCGGAAACCGAGCACAGGGAACTCCAGGTGGGCGGGCTTGTAATTCTCAGCGAAGAGTAGCGCCGACGCCTCAGCTCCAATCCTCGATGTGAACCCCTACCTCGTCGATTCCCTGACGCGCGTGCAATTCGTGATAACGCCCCCTGGCAGCCATCAAATCCAAGTGACTTCCCTCTTCCACGATGCGCCCTCCCTCAATCACCAAGATGCGGTCCGCACCTTCAATGGTGGACAAGCGGTGAGCGATCACAAAACTTGTGCGACCTTCGAGCACGCGCTCAAGTCCCTTTTGGATCTGCAGCTCGGTCTCCATATCGATGCTTGAGGTCGCCTCATCCATGATCAGAATGCGTGGCTCGGCCAGGATCGCCCTGGCGAAAGAGACCAGTTGGCGCTCCCCTGCCGAGAGCAAGCTTCCCCCGGCCCCCACGTTGAAGCCGTAGCCCCCAGGCAGACGAAGAATCGTCACTTCCGCACCCACCGTACGCGCAGCCCTGTACACCTCATCATCTGTGGCGTGCAATTGACCATAGCGAATGTTCTCCAGCACGCTTCCGCTGAACAGATGTGGATCCTGTAGGACAATCCCAAGATGTGACTGCAACCAATCCAGACTACGCTCACGCAGATCGCACCCATCAATGGAGATCACGCCACCAGTGGGCTCATAGAAACGACAAAGCAGACTTACCAGGGTTGACTTGCCCCCGCCGGTGGAGCCCACCAAAGCCACTGTTTCCCCTTCGGGCACGGTCACGTTGATGCCTTCTAATACTGTCTCGCCAGGAAGATAGGAAAACTCCACATCCTGGAAGACAATTCTGCCCAGTTGGTCGGGGTCCCCATCGATAGCCCGCCCTGGCACAGGATCATGAGCCTGATCGGCGATCTTTTTCTTCACCAATTCTGAATCACAGATCGCCGGCTCTGTAGCGATCATTTCGATGATGCGCTCTCCTGAAGCCTGAGCCATCTGCATCTCGCTGAAGATATGCGCCAGTTGCTGTAGGGGTTCGAACAACATCCGGGTATAGCTCAAGAACGCTACTAGAGTACCCAAGCTGATCACTCCGCCGGCGACCTGATAACCGCCCAAGATCAAAGCCGCCGCAGTAGACAAACTACCAATGGACAGGATCACGGGAAGGTAGGCTGCGGCCAACACGGCGTTGCGGACGCTGGACTCGAACATTGCATCCGTCTTCTTCTCAAAGCTCGCCAGGTTGTCCTGCTCCCGCACGAACGATTTAGTGGTCAGAACCCCCTGTATCGACTCATTGAAGTCAGCGGTAATCGTGGAGTTGATTTTGCGAATTGACCTCGAGGCAGTGAGCATGCGCTTTTGAAAGAACCGACTGGCAATCGCCAGAAGAGGCGCCACCAACAGGACCAAGACAGCCAATTTCCAACTGAGGTACAGCATGACGCAGGCAATGCCCACTAGGAAGGTCGAGGCCCATAGTACGTCCAACGCGCCCCAGGCCAAGATCCGCGCCAGGCGTTCACAGTCACTGGTCATTCGGGCCATCAACCAACCGATTGGCCTCTTGTCGAAGTAGGCAAACTCCAACAACTGCAACTTGCCGAACCCCGCTTCGCGAATGTCCGCTGCCATGTATGCCTTCAAGAAACCGGCGTAGCGGATGAAGAAGAACACGCTGCCGCTCAGGCCCAGGACCAAGGCTGCATAGGCCCAAAGATAGGGCATCAACCAATCGCTGCCTTCGGGAAAACCGCCGCCCGATTCCGTCAGCTGTATCATTTCGTCGATCAATGCCCGGGACACGAGGGGGAAACAGACATCACAGAAGCCCGTTGTCAGTGCGAAAAAAGCGAGCCCCACCAATTGTCGCTTGTAGCGCATGGCATAACGGAACAACTCGCCCCAAAGAGCAAGATCGAGCCCCGAGTCCGAGCGCGTGTCCTCTTGATCTGGCCCCTTGACCTGCTGGGCGCTCATGGGCGCACCTCATTGATCTTGGATTCGCCAGCCAGGTCCGGCCGATTGCCATGGGCATCGATCTGGCGCTTAAATGCACTCTGAATCGCCCACAGCCTAGAATACGCGCCTCCTTGTGCCAGCAAGCCCTCATGCTTTCCCCGCTCCACTACGCGACCCTGATCAAAGACCAGAATCAGGTCCGCCTGAGTCACACAAGACAAGCGGTGGGCAATGATGATCGTGGTGTGCTGACCACGCCGTTGCCCAAGAGCCTTCATGATCAACCCCTCAGTCTCATGGTCCACCGCTGAAAGGGCATCATCGAGAATCAAAATCGGAGCTTGCTTGAGGAGTACCCGAGCAATCGCCAAACGTTGCTTTTGCCCGCCTGAGAGAGTCACTCCACGCTCGCCAAGCATGGTCCCATAGCCCTCGCTGAAACCCTCGATGGAGTCATGTATCGCCGCAGCACTCGTAGCGGCCTGAATGTCCTCGCTACTCGCGGTAGGGCGACCGAAGAGCAAGTTTTCATCGATGGTTCGTGCGTAGAGAAACGGGTCCTGCATCACAACAGCGACCTGGTTACGGATGAAGTCTCGGGACAGCCCCGAAAGCTCGTATCCATCCAATTCAATAGAACCCGAGCCCCCATCTCCATCGTAGTCATACAAGCGCAATAGCAACCGGATCAGGGTGCTCTTGCCCGAACCCGGCGGACCCAAGAGTGCCAGGGTCTGACCCGCTTGCAGCTCAAAACTGACCGACTGCAGGACTTGACGCGCTTCCTGTTGATCGTCCCGTTCCCTTGGGCCACCACGTTCCAGTTTATTTCCTCGTCCGTAGGAGAAACTCAGATCCTTCACGTGAATCGACCCCGACAATTTCGAGAGTGGATCCTCAATTACCTCATCGGTGGCGTCCTCATGCTGCACAGCCAGCACCTCTCCCAACCGTCGCAGAGAAACCCTCGCTTTACCAGCATCAACCAGGGTGCGACCCATCTGACGTACTGGCCAGATCACATACGCCGAATACATGGTGAAGGCAACCATGGTGCCCAAGGTGATTTCTCCCCGCAGGGTCCACCAGGCGCCAAAGAACAGCACGAGTCCCCCCTGGCTCATGCAAACCAAATCAGAAAAACCCCAAAAGCGGGCCAAGAGCCGCATCAGCAAATTGGTCTTGTCCCGATGCTCGTGGTTTGCCGCGGTGAACTTCTGCTCCTCGAACTCACGCCTTCCAAAAGACCGCACCACCCGAATCCCCGTCAAGTTCTCCTGCAAAACCGTGGTCAGGCGCGCCTCTGCTTCGTCAACATCCGTGAAATACCGGGTCAATCTGCCAAAGAAGAACACCGAGTAGATCACCAGCAAGGGCAGGAGAGCCAAGGTCACCCAAGCCAGGGACGCAGAAAGTGCAAACAGCACCGGAGTCACGCAAACCACCAGCAGAATCGAGCGGCCGATCTCCACCACCTGAGCCGCCAGGAACACTCTTACGGTCTCCACATCGCTTGTGCAACGCTGGACCAGATCCCCGGTCTCGGCCGTATCGAAGTAAGTAGCGGGCAACGCTGCCAGATGGGAGTGCAAGGTGTTGCGCAGGCTGCGCACAATGGCTTCCGAAGCCCGCGCCGCCAAGTGCCCCTTGAGATACTGAAACAATCCCGCCATGACCGTCACCACAATGATCAGCGTTCCGGCGACCATCAAACTCGTCACAACCCCCGTACCTACACCAAGGACATCGGCCACAGAGCGAACCCACTCGGGAGCGACGAAGGAATACCCCCCACCACCTTCGCCCTCCATAGAGACAAACCCGTCGATCATGCTGCGAATCACAACGGGCACTACAAAAAGTAACCCAATACCCACAGCCATAGCCCCCACCGAAGCCAGATACGGGCCACGGTAGCCACGGGTCAGCCCATAGAGGCCAAGCGGTTTGCTGTTTGCTGAGGAGCTCAAGGCATGAGGCAACAATCCGCATCCAGCAGAGAGTACCGATTCCAGAAGATACCCTTTCGGGTCTCGTAGGATCACAGCCGAGTATCAAACCTGCGGAGATCTTACGCAAGTTCAGACTAGTGGAGCCCGCCCAAGACCAGGGGAGATCAACCACTCAAATAAACAGTTTCTCACCACCGGACGCCTCTCAGCTGGCCCCGCTCCAGGACCATCCTTACGCCGCACGAATCGCCCCAGTCCATGGCCTGGTCCAGGCCTGCCAAATCCCAACCATTCCCCTGTGGCACAGCAAGTGCGTACTGCTGCCAATGCCTACTACCAGCGCACAGGCCGCACGCCTCAATTCAAGAATCTCGGCTCAGCGCCCCCCGTCCTCATAGGGCGGCATCTCCGGCTCCAACTCAACATGAACCGCATCTGCAACTCGGTTGATGTAGTTGAAATAAGAGATAGTCTGGATCGCGCTGTGAATCGCCTCGTCAGACAGGCCCTGGTCCCGTAGAGCCTGTATGTCTGTGGCGGTCATAGCCGCTGGAGAATGAGTTAGTTTTTCTGCATAGATGCAAAGGGCAGTGTCCACCGAGTCCAGATTCGCCCCGCGCCACTCTTCCAGCACCCGCTCGGCGGTCTTGGGGTCGCCCCCCTCATTTTCGATCTCAACCCGGAGATCGTCCGCATGGGAGAGCATTCAGTAATGACAATCGTTGGCCTTGCTGACTACCGTGGCCAGCATCTCGCGCTGGCGCCGAGAGAGAGCGTTCCCTTCCTTGACAATATTGCGGTAGAGCCCCATAGACGAGTCCAACACACGCGGGTCGAGGCTCATGGAACGCACGATCCCAAACACCTTGCCCACGCGTTCAATTGAAGCTGAATATGTCTTTGCTAGGCGCCCGCTGGCTTCGTCCGGGGCAATGGTCTTGATCCAAGGCATGAACCTAGCCTACGCCAAATCAGGGGGAATGGGCTTATCCATGTCTAGTCCAAGCCCCTAGGGAATTGGCATGGCGCTGTTTGATCTCGGCCAAGCCCTCACAACGGCGAGCCAGCTCCACTTCTCCATGCTGTACCAGAAAGAAAGCGTATTGCAAATACCAACGGGCCACTGTTTCACAGGCCTGCTGAGCAATTCGCACGACGGGCCGCGGACCGCTGATGCGGGCAACCATAGCCAGTGCGCGAGCCAGGACGCGGCGACGGAAACTCGTCATGCGCGGTCTTACGCCCAGGGTGCGCAACATGCTCTGAACCTCCTGCACCACCTTGCTGCCTTCCCGATTGACCCGCTCAAGAGAATCACCAAGTGCCCTGTCTTCAACCAACCGCCCCAGGTGATCGCAAATTGCCCGGGCACCGAATTCCGACAACAACGCCAACCTCAACTCCCGACAGAGTGCCTGACGAGCCTGACTGTCCAGGTTTGCCCCTAGAACCGCTCCTTCAGAAGAAACGGGGCTTGTGGATCCGGAGTCCGAATTCATCGCACGGGAAAAAGCGCCTCGATTGCTCGTCGCTCGACAGGTGCTGCCGAATGGGGATAGAACTCCCTCAAAGCACTCCGGGCCTGCTGATTGGCAATGCGCCGCAGGGCAACCACAGCCGCCCGCGACAAGCGCGGATCGGAGTGCCCCAAGAGACCCACCAGATCCTCCACCAAGCCTGGAGCCTCGCGACCCCAGTCCCCGAGCAAAGCAATCGCGGCAGACCGGGGGCCAGCAGGGGCCAGTGGAGCAAGGGCCCAGGAACGCACGATTGGTAGAGCTTGCTTCGAACCAAGAGTCTCGAGAGCAGCAACCACATGCACTGCCAGACGCCCCGCAGGGTCATCCACCTGCATCACCCCTGGCGCCTTGATCAGCTCTTCAACCCAACGCAGACCACGCACGGGATCAGCTTTGATCCCCAACATGACTGCCGCCCCCGCGCAATCCCATGAGGGCGCAGAAACAAAAGCAGCTTGGGCCAGCTCAAACAAGCTGGTGGAAGGGGTGAAATTCACCAAGGCCTGCAACACGGCCCGACGCAAGGGAACAGAGTCATCCTTCACTGCCAAGGCACTAAGGAGATCCCGCGCTCCGGCACTCTGGGTCTGTCCCAGAAAACGCGCCGCTTCCACGCGCACGGCCTCCACGGGGTCCGCCGCCAGGCGCCGAGCTGCAGCAGTCAGAGCTTGCCGTCGGGCCCCTTCGGGCAGTCCTGACCACTGTTCTCCAAGTGAAGCCAGGGCCTCCATTCGACCCATGGCGTCCGGAGCCTCATACGCCAGCATGATCTGGGTCGCCAAGTCATGGGCCTCGATGCGTTCCCCGGGAATCCAGTGCAGAGGATCAAACCGCACCCAGAGCAACTCCCCATGGGTGTCAAGTTCAAGGGTTTGCTTGCGCTGGTCGAGCAGCACGCGCTTGCGTTGGATCCCCGTGCTTGTACGCCACTCGATCTCAGCCGGGGTCACAAAAACCGTGGGAGTACCCGGACGCAGGCTATGGACTTGCTCGATGGTCACCCGGGTCGGCCCCTCTTCCGAACGCCGCGACCAGCTCAGGCTGAACTTGGGCAATCCGGGGGAGTGCAACCACTGTTCAAAGTGCTGGGTCAGGTCCAAACCCGAAGCAGCTTCAAGACTGCGCTGTAAATCGAGGGAAGTCACGCCCGAATTCTCATGGCCCCCGACATAGGCTCGCAATCCCGCAAAAAAAGCGTCGTCTCCCAAGACAAAGCGCAGGTGATGCAAGCGACTGGCGCCACCCTGGTACACATGGCCGGTAAAGAAGAGGTCGAGGGGGTCGATACAAGAACCATGCACTATGGGCCGATGGGTTCTCTCATCCGCCCCGATGGCCGCAACCTGCATTTCTCTGATGTGACGCAGAAATTCTCCCTGCCCACGGGTTTCTTCATACCAAAGCAGAGTGCAGTAGGTGGCAAAACCCTCGTTTAGCCAGATCTCCGACCAGTCCGCGCAGGTCAAAAGATTCCCGAACCACTGGTGCGCAGCTTCATGCACCACCAGCGATTCCGCTCCGCCGTCCATGCGCCCTCGCACATCACAGAGAGACGCACTCGTTATCGTGGTCGCACTGGCGTTCTCCATGCCACCAAACGGAAAACCATCTACTGCACAGGTTGCGTACTTGGAATAGGGGTAGGGTCGAGATGTGAGGTCTGCCATGAATTCAAGCGCCTGGCCCGTGGAACCCAGACTGGGTTTCAGGTACCTGGCCATGGCAGGCGTGCCCACATAGGTCACAGGCACCGGACCTCGGTCAAAGACACTGACCAGCTCCCCCGCCACAAGGGTTTCCAAGTAGGCGGGGTGGGGCATGTGATGGGCCCAGTGCTCGGTGGCTCTTGATCCCTCCAACTTGCGTTCGAGCAGCATACCCCCCGCCATGGAAGTCCAAGACGCAGGCATGTGAACGATCAATTCACTGGTTGCCCTCTCGGAGGGATGGTCCACGCAAGGGAACCAACGCCGGGCGTCTTCGCATTCGCCCTGGGTAAAACAATGTGTGGCGGGATCGTCCGGAGCGTACCAGAGTCCCCGCTGGGGAACGCCCCCATAGGCGACCACCACTTCGGCAACCTCGCCGGGAAAAAAGTCCCTGCCCAGGTCAATGGTCAACTTGTCTCCCCCATGACGCCAACCCAACTCGCGGCCCGCTGCATCACTGACCCCCGACACCTGGAGTACCGCCAAATCAAGAACCAGGTTGCGATTGCCCGAGGCCCGGTTGATCGCACGAATACGCGCTACACCTTCCATGGCACGCTGCGCGGGCAGAAGCGTCAACTCCAGCCCATAGTGCTCCACATCCCACTCAGCCCTGAGGGGAACGAGGGCCGCTGCCGCACGCCGCCCCTCAAGAAGCACCACGTTTGGCTGAACCGGCGGGGCCGTTGCCCCGGGCGCCGTGCAAGCACAAGTGGCAAGCAAACTTAGAGGAACCGTAACCAGAAGAATACTGGGTGCGGCAGCCCTGAATGCATTCATCGACATGCCCCCATGCTAAGCCAAGCAATACGCCGTCGGTGGGCCCCGTCCCCCGTTAGCATCCATGAAGTATGGATTTTCTGATCGAGTGCATCGGCTTTGGGCCCAAGAGCGACCCGTTGGCACTGCAGGGCTTACTTGAAGAACAGGGCGAGCCGACCCCCTGGCGAGGAAACAGCACTGATCAGCGACGCCTACGTCTGGGTCAAGGGCTGGAATTGCGAGGCGAACGTCACGCCAACGGAAGCTGGACTCTGCTACCACACTATCGGGTGGACACGCTCCTCAGAATCTCAGCGCAAGAACTCGCGTCCCCGGAGGATTCGCGCTTCGAGGCATTGCTGCATGGCTGGGCCGCACCTCCAGTACCCGGTCTATCGGCGGATGAATACGGTACATACTTGCTGAGCGTCTGGATTTCAGACGCCGCGCGCCTGCCGAAACCTCTCCCCCCGGGCCACACTCTGGCCCTGCATGTGGCCGGCTTCGCTGTGGACTTGGAGAACATCGGCCCGAACCAGGAACTCGCTCCAAGAGCTCTCCTCGAACGCCCCAACGGAGCCCTGATTGAACCTCTCGGCGGCCTCGACAATCCCGGCGGATGCGCACATCTCTCTTTGCGCATCAAGGAAGTCCGCAACCTGAAGAACCAAATCAGTGGCGAGACCGTACAAGTCTGTTTATGCGATGCGCCAGAGCGCCCCCTCGCTCTGCTCATCAGCCCCTGGCAAGTGGAAGCAGATGGTCTCCCCGCACCCCGCCCAGGTCTGCGCATCGAAGGGACCTTTCTGTTCCTGGGAGAACTCGGCGGCGGCATCCCAGGACCCAAGAGAGTGGCGGGGCGAGCCTTTGGGTGAAGTGAACGAGAACCTGTTGGCCGGTTCCAGCACCAGGCGCGGTACCGATCCAAACTCCGTAAGCCGAGACCAGGCCGCTCTCTGTGCTCAATAGGGTGGGCTTCTTGCGGCACGAGTACTCAATAGAGAACCTTGATCAGATTCTGGGGCTGTTCGCAAGCCTGATGACCAAGAGCGGCGCAACTCCCCGAGTCGATCCGCCGGATTCGGAGCCACCCCCCCGGTCAGCCAGCCGTTAGGCTGCTTCCGTCTAGTCACTCAGGACTCACCATGACACTAGGAAGCAGAGCTTCAGTAGCTCCTCGGAGACCCTCAATTGGCCGGGATGGACCACGGGACCTAACCGTAATCCGTCTGGTCATGGGACTGCTCGCACTAGGCCTTCTGGTTTGCGCCGCCTGGTTTGATCCCACCCAGATTGCCGCCGGAGAACACCTCTCCTGGACCGGTCTGGTAATCGAGAAATGCCCCGGTTGCCCGCTCTGTGGACTGTCACGGGGGTTTGCCTTCGCGATGCGCGGCAAGTTCACAATCGCCAGCAACCTGAATCTCGCCTTCTGGCCCTTCTTTCTCACTACAATCGCAGGGGCTCTCCAAGTCCCGCTTGTGCTGAGAATGCTCATACTCAAGAAATAGACCCTTCCAGCATGCGTACAGCCACAATCATCTTCATTGTCCTTTCCTGCACTATCACAATCGGCGGTTTGTTCCCTTGTTTGGGTTGGATCAACTGGATTGGAATTCCCTGCTCGAGCATTTGCGCGATCCTGGGCCTGATCGGCACAACCAGCAAGGACACGCCAGAAACCGACAAGGGGGTTCATCTGGCCGCCCTGATCTTGGGGGTCTGCCTGATCGGAGTTGGTGCGATCCGCTGCTTCCTCGGAGGAGGGGTTGTTTGATCTAGGATCCGAGGTCGATCACGGGACTCGGTACGGCGCGGGAGCTTGGGAGAGACTCACCAGAGCCTCATGTTCCCCAATTTTCCGATGGGGACAAGCCCTGCAGGGCGCAGGGCGGACACGGGGATGACCCCCATGGGCGTTTCCGCCAGAACTGCTATGGAGAAGATTCAAACCCTTAGGGCGCGCACTGGGTATAGGGTATTCACCTAAATGCATACCAGACTACAGGAAGGTACGACCTTGGCATTAGGGGATTTTTTGCTATTCCTAAGTATTGGACTGTAATGATGCGCGGAATTCCCCTAGAATCGCGGCATGCCCATCACAGCAACGACTCTCTGGGTCTGCATGATGCTCCTCTCGAGCCCTCACCTCCCTGAAACTGAACCTGAGCCCGGTACGATCAAGATCTACCTGGACGCTGACCGCACAGGGGTACCCGAATCGGGTGAATCGATCGAGAGGGGAATCCGCACCGCTCTCTCACAGGCAGAGTATCGGCTAGGAGGCCATCCTGTCGAACTCGTAGTCCGCGATCACAAGGGCAACAGTCGACGAAGCCAAAAGCACCTGAAGGAATACCTAGATGACGAGCAAGCACTGGCAGTCTTCTGTGGCCTGCACTCGCCGCCCGTGCTCGCCAACATGGCGATGATCCACAAGGAGGAGATCCTCATGCTCGTCCCCTGGGCGGCAGCGGGTCCAATCACGCGCTATCGAACCGAGCAGAATTGGATCTTTCGTCTGTCGGTTGACGACACGAAAGCAGGTCGTGTTCTCTCCAACCACGGAATCAATGAGCGCGGCCACAGGGCGCCAGCGCTTCTGCTTGAGAAAACGGGCTGGGGAAGGTCGAACAACAAAACGATGACGGAAGCTCTGAACGAATTTGGCGTCAGAGCAAGCACTACCACCTGGTTCAATTGGAGCATATCTGAGGAGTCAGCAAGGGTCATCCTGCGCAATATTGCGAGAACGGGAGCGGATTCGATCTTCTTTGTGGGCAACGCCCCTGAAGGAAAAACATTCGCACATGCGATGACGACTATCGAACCGCAGTGGCGCCTCCCAATCTACAGCCACTGGGGAATAACCGGCGGCGACTTCAGCAAGGTGATTGGGGCGGAACTCCGAGCGACCAAAGGGTTCTTTCTTGAGTTCATCCAGACCCGTTACTCATTCCTTGACCAGCCGAATGACAAGAAAGGAAAGCAGGTGCTCGCGCAAGCCATGGAGATCTATCCTGGGCAGATCAAGAATGCCTATGACATCACCGCACCGGCTGGATTCATCCACGCATATGACCTGACCACAATCCTGCTCGCTGCCGCGGATGAGATCGAGTTCTCCGGTGACATACGCGAGGACCGGCTACGCCTGAGGTTGGCGCTCGAGAATCTTGAGAAGCCCATACGCGGGCTGATCAAGACGTACAAGCAACCGTTCAGTGCCTCTGAAAAGGGTCATCCTGACGCTCACGAGGCCCTTGGTATCGAAGACCTGGTAATGGCCCGCTACGGGGAACAGGGTGAGATCCTCCTCATCCACGACTAGCTCGCGACCATGTCTAGAACCAAGAAAGATGGTCGCCAGGGCCCGGCATCCTACAGACGGGGTATTCCCACATCATGGGCTCTTGGCTGCTTCCTCACTGGCAAATGCATGCTCGCTGCGGGGATCACTATCCTGCTGATAGTGTTGGGCGGTGAACGCGTTCGCCAACGCAGCGTGGAACGGATCGAGTCGCGTACCTTGAGCGCGATCGGTCACAGGCTGGATTCTTTCATCGAGAACCGTATCGTGATTCTCAAGGACTTCGCCAAACTGCCCCTGATCTCCCACAGTGTGATGCAGCCCGAGGCGAGAACCGCCGACCTATATGACCTGATGGGTACGCTCAAGGTCCTGGGGCACAAACACAACATGCTGCTCTTCGATTTCGAGGGCAAGGTGATCCACTCAATGGACAGAGACCTTGAGGTCCCCCCCATTGAAGACAAGTGGGTCCAATCGATGACGGCTGGGGAGATCCCCGCGAGGATCGAGATCTTCAATTCGGAAGAGGAACGCTTTTGCCGCATCATCGTGCCAGTGACCTACTCCCAGCAAGTTGAAGGGTTCCTCGCAGCAGACCTCCCGGTCAGGCTCCTTCACTCGGAAGGGATGCCCGCCACCCTCATGGAGAACGCTGAAACGAGAATCTACCTGGAAGACACTCTCCTCGGGAGCTTCGGACTAGAAATAGACAGCCCCTGGAAGACAGGCGTCTCACCCTTGTACGGATTCGGCATCCATTTCCGGATCTCCGGCGATTCGATGGCCAGCGGATACGAGGACATCATCGGGGAACTGATCCTGGCGCTCGTCGTGGTCAATTTCGTGAGCTTGTTGATAGCGATTCTTGCCAGCAGACGGATATTTTCGAAGCCCTTGGAGAATCTACGGCATTCTGCGGCACTCATTTCCGAAGCTGATATTCAACCTAAAGTCCCCAAGAAGCAGTTCCTTCGGGAACTCCAGGACCTGTCGCAAGCATTCGATGGAATGCGTGCCAAGGTCCAAAAACGTGAAGAGACGCTCCTACAATCCCAGCAGCAGTTGGAAGACCGTGTCAAAGCGAGAACGGCAGACCTGGAAAAGGAAATCGAAGACCGTCTGACAATCGAGGGACAACTGAGAAAAAACTCGGAAGAACTCAAGACCGCGTACCAGCGGCAGATCTCGCATCAGGAGCAAATGGCCGTCCAGCAAGATGAGCTCAAAACGGCCAACGCAGCGCTCCTGGATGCAAAGCAAGGCGCTGTTGAGGCCAACAAAGCCAAGACCCGATTCTTGGCCAGCATGAGCCACGAAATCCGAACTCCGTTGACGGCCCTGCTCGGCTATCTGGAGATCCTGAACAGTGATATTCCGAATCTCACAGCTGAAACTCGGACGTACCTAGGACGGCTGAACCACAATGCCGAACACCTGCTGTTTCTGCTCAATGACATCCTCGATATGTCAAAAATTGAGGCAAACGAAATGGCGATCCAAAAGCGCAGCCAGCCCCTTTGCGCTCTAGTAGAAGATGTCCAGACTCTCATGTCCCCACGGGCAAGCAAGAAAGACCTTTCACTTTCAATCAAGAGCATAGGACCGATACCCGAGAGGATCGTGACGGACAAGGTTCGCCTCAAGCAGATCCTCTTAAACCTCGTGAGCAATGCCATCAAGTTCACCGAAGTAGGCGAGGTCACGATAGCCATGAACCTGGGCGACGATTCCCCGGAAGGTGATCCAATGTTGGATATATCGGTCCAGGACACCGGCATTGGCATCTCCGAAGAGTGCGTCCCGCTCCTCTTCCAGCCGTTCTTGCAAACCAACATCAACCGCGACTCTGAACTCGGTGGAAGCGGTCTGGGCCTTGATATCTCACGGCGCCTGGCCCGCATCCTTGGAGGCAATATCACTGTCGAAACCAGAGTCGGTATTGGCAGCACCTTCACCTTTCACCACCCCCTCAATCTGGTTGCCGATTTGCAACCGGAAGACAAGATCGAGCCAGACGATGCTCAAGAGACTTCCAGCACCAGCCTCGAGAGCATCTCAGTCCTTGTGGCGGACGACAATAAAGACAACCGCCGAATCTACGAATTGTTTCTGAAGGCTGCCGGTGCCGAGGTAACTCTTGCAAAGGATGGATTGGAAAGCGTGCAGATGTACCGCGAGGCCCAACGCCCCTTTGACATCATCGTGATGGACATGCGGATGCCCAAAATGGACGGTTACACCGCCGCCAAGAAGCTGCGAGGTATGGGGGCAACCATACCGATAATCGCCCTCACCGCCCACACCATGAGTGGAGACGCTGAGCGCTGCATTGAGGCGGGCTGCAGCGACTACATTGGAAAGCCGATTGAAAGGGAGCAATTCCTTCATAGCATCAAGCACGAGCTCAACAAACACAAAGACCACTCTCATGAGTTGCAGGAAGAGGAGTCACAGCCGTCAATGCCCGACCCTCTCATCCAGCTGATCGAAGCCTACAAGCTGAGCCTGGCTGGGGTAGCCAAAGAGCTAAATGAACTCCTGTCCCGCGAGGACCTTCCAGGGCTTGAGCTATGTGCCCACAAGTTGCATGGATCAGCCGGGAGCTACGGACTGCCAAGAGTCTCTCAGGCCGCCGCTGACGTGGAAAGTGCGATCCGTAACTCCCAGCCTCCCGAGGAGGTCAAGGCTGCGACGAAAGTGCTGCTGATGGGGATTGAGACGCTCCTCCTCTCATCGAAATCCAAGACGAAAGACAAGGGCGTGACTGCCAACAACTGACCAAGACTCTCCGGTCAATTGTCAGGGCCGCTGGCCCAATATTGAATGCTCCCTCTACAGGGCGCTCTTGGGGCCAGGTAGGCTCTGGTCACCCGCTTCACCAAAGCGGTACTTCAAGGTTCTCCTGCTTGAGTACAGAGAGTCACCAATGAACGCTCCAGCCGACTACCTCAGCGCACGGTCTTGACGCCCTCGAAGGCCACCTTCCCCAAGGCAAGGCAGTCCAAGCCTTCCATTTCTTCTGGTGCTGAGACAACGCCAAGAACAACTCCCTGACCCAAAACGGACAACGTGAAGGACAACTCCTGGCCCTCTTCAAATCCGCCGTCAGACCCGATCATCGCAAGAATGGGCTCACACGATGCAGCAAACTCGGCGGCATCCTTCTCGTCATCCCACCAAGTGAACAGAACCGTCGCGGACGCGCCCTGGGGGCCCTTGAGCAACAACACCTCGTCCCCGTCCCAGCCCGTGGCCGCCGGATTTGTGTAACGGATGGCCAGCAACTTGAGAGGATTGGTCTCGACTCCTTCGCGCTGATCGATTGGCGTGGTCATGATCGCCAACATCAACTCCCCGAGCACATCCCTGCGCTCCATGCTCCAGCCTTGGGGAAGCCGAGAAGTGTCCGTCAGAAGGGGCGTGGGCAGGTCAATCATCTCTTCATCCCAGTACTTGGCAGGATGCAGGATCTGCTCGGTTGATACCGGAGGCTTGGCCCATGCCAGGTCAAGAACCGAGATCTCCGCAGGCCGCGTCATCAGGGTGCGAACCTCGACCTTTCGCAAGAAAGTCTGGCCTGCCATATAGCTACCCAGCAAAGGCTTCCAAAGGTAGGGCGGGGCCGCTGCCAGCGTATCAGTGGAAAACGAAGCCTGGGACTCGGCCACGGCGGCCATGTCAAGACTTCGAATGTTGAGCATCATCCAGCGTTCCATGACCTCCATGGCGCTCCCCTCTGCCAAAGCATGCAACGCCAGCTGGGCATCGGTCTGGTATTGGCAGTCCTTGTCGAGTTTGTCCAGGTCCTGGTACTGATCGTCCAATGCGTGAGTGAACTCGTGAGCCATCACCACCCGGGTCAAGTCCTCGGAGAGACCCTCCACCACATGAAACGATTCCGTTGGCGGGTCATAGAAACCCCCAACCTGCTCTGCCAATACCTCCAGGGTCAAAGCCTTGAGGTCCAGGTCGCGCGGGATCATGCCCAGCATCTTGGCGATCTTCTCGTCCTGGGCCATACGCAGAGTACCCCCGTCATGGGCGAGTTTCTCAATCACATAATCGGTGAACTGCTTCGCGTTGGTGGCCTTGATCTTGACCGTGCGCTTGAAGCTGCGCCCGGTAATCTTGGCCACATCCACCTCAATGGCTTCGCCAAGAGCGGCGAGATCGAGTGCAGGGACGGGCGCGTCCTGTGCCAGGACGAAGAAGGCGGTCAGATAGATCAGCATGGGAAAGGGAGGGGTTTTGGGGGCGACTACCACCAATTCGACTGGGAATCAGGAGTGTAAGACAAAAACCGATGGGGCAGAAGGACCCAGGACGCTTGCCCAGTGGCGCGACCCTTTGGCAGGATCTTGCTCCCATGCGCAGCCCTGATCTCCATAGCAGACCCCTCTTGAGGTCCTTGACCCTCCTTACCCCCCTTCTTCTGACCTCTGCCCTATGGGCGGCTCCAGGCAATGAAGAGCCTGTACAGGACGGAACCGAGGCGCCTCCCACCTCCGAAGAGCTACTCAAGGAACAGGCTACTGCCCTCAAGAACACCCTGAAGGCTCACCTCAACGACCGGGTGGACGCGGTGGCAGTCAAGACACCTGGCAAAGAGAAGACCGACCTTACCTGGCAGGACGATGTCGATGATGTCATGGGCAAGGTCAACAAAGCCATCGCCTCGGTCTTCTTCTACCCCCTCTTTGAAGAGTCCCACGTGGAGACCATTGAAGAAGCAGACTTGGCAACCGATGCAGTCCTGCTCACCAAGATCGACAGGTTCCTCAAGGACGCAGAGGCCGAGGGTGTACCCCTGAGCAATGCATCCCTGGTGCTCGACCTGCCCAGAATCAACTCTGAAGACGAGCCCAAACTGACAATCAAACGCGGCGGAGTGCCCCTGGCCGTCCTCTGGCTGGTGCTCGGCGCGATCTTCTTCACCTTTCGAATGGGCCTGGTTCAATTGCGCGCCTTCAAGCACGCGGTTCGCGTCACCAAGGGCGACTACTCAGACCCCAATGACGAAGGCGAAGTCAGCCACTTCCAGGCTCTGACTGCTGCATTGAGCGCAACGGTAGGCCTCGGCAACATCGCCGGCGTGGCAATAGCCATCAGCCTAGGAGGCCCCGGGGCAACGGTCTGGATGATCTTTGCAGGGTTCCTTGGCATGGCCAGCAAGTTCACCGAATGCACCCTGGGTCAGATGTATCGTCAAGTCAGGCCCGACGGGAGCGTGATGGGTGGTGCCATGTACTACCTCTCCAACGGTTTGAAGGAAATGGGCCTGGGAGGTCTTGGAAAGGTGCTGGCCGTGCTTTTCGCGGTTCTATGCGTGGGCGGTTCTTTCGCTGGAGGCAACTCCTTCCAAGTCAACCAGTCCATGGCTGCCCTCGCGGAAACCGTGCCATTCATTGCGGATAACGGCTGGGTTTACGGTTTGATCATGACCGTACTCGTTGGCGTGGTCATTATGGGCGGTCTGCAACGTATCGCTCAGGTCGCGGAGAGGATCGTTCCCGCCATGTGCGGCATCTATGTGTTGGCAGCTCTTTGGGTCATCGTCAGCAACGCATCGATCGTGCCGGATGCCTTCGGCAAAATCTGGGCCGGGGCCTTCACCCCCATGGCTGGCTTTGGCGGCCTGGTTGGCGTATTGATCCAAGGTTTCAAGCGCGCCGCCTTCTCGAACGAAGCTGGTGTTGGGTCCGCAGCCATCGCCCACTCCGCAGCGCGCACCCCCTATGCGGTGCGCGAGGGGATTGTGGCCCTGCTCGAACCCTTCATCGACACGGTTATCGTTTGCACCATGACGGCCCTGGTGATTGTCATCTCTGGTGCCTATGACCCCACCGTCAACGACGGCGTGTTTGCTCCCTACCTTACGGACGGCAATGGGGCTGGCTTGACCAGTAGAGCATTCGGGCAACACATCAGCTGGTTCCCCTATGTGCTCAGCATCGCTGTGGTACTGTTCGCCTTCTCGACCATGATCTCTTGGTCCTACTACGGGGAGCGCTGCTTCGTGTGGCTGTTTGGGGACAAGTCTTCCACATTCTACAAGGTCATGTTCCTAGCCTTCGTCTTCCTGGGATCGGTCATCACCGCCAAAGAAGTACTCGATTTCGGTGACCTGATGATCCTGGGCATGGCCTTCCCGAACGTCCTGGGCCTGGTGCTCCTGTCCGGCAAGGTCAAGACCGCCTTCAACGACTACTGGGGCAAGCTGGAGTCCGGAGAAATCAGACCCTTCAACTGAAGCCCCCCCTGGGGGGTTCAAAAGCCTCAAATTGAGATTATCAGTACTCTGGTGCGCTCGTAGACGGTATATGCCGAATCAATGCTCTGAGCCCTCATGCGACCTTCCCATCTGATCACCCCTTTCTGCCTGCTCCTGGCCGTTGCCTTGGCGATGCCCACAGAAGCCGCTTTCCAAGGTCGTGGCGGCCAACAGCAGCGCGGCGGCCAACAGCGTGGACAGGGGGGCGGACGGTTTGCCCCCAGTTCGGATCGCCTGGGTGGAGATAGCTCCAGGGGTACCCGCAAGCGCGTCGTGCGCAAGCGAGGGCCTGCGGACAAGAGTGCCATGAAGGATCTGCAGCCCTTCATCAATCGCGGCAAGCTGCCCCGGGGTGGCGTGATTCCTACCGGCACTGATCCGGGCACGATACAAAGAGGTGAACTGATCGTCTCAACCGACCTGGCGGACGACAACCAGATCCTCCAGTGGTTCTCGATCTGTGATACGGACGCCAATGGCTGGCTGCGTTTCCGCGAGACCAAAGCTGCCCTGACCTTTGGTCGCCCCCAATTTCGAGCCTTTGACGAGGACAACGATGGGCGCATCAAGTTGAACGAGTTCACCGACTACTATCGCTACCGCATCATCAGCTCGGGAGGATTCCGGCCCCCTGCGGTCAAGACCAAGCGCATTGCTGCTCCCCCCCGGGCGGCCACTCAATTGCGATTGGCCTTCGACGGAGATGCGAACGACAGGATCGACACTGATGAACTTACGGCTCTGCTTGAGTCCTACGGCCGCTACGACCTGACGGTCATTGAAGTCATGGAGGACCATGACATCACCGGCGACATGCAACTCAACCGAGATGAGTTGGAGGCCATAACCTTGCTTCTGGCCGCCGCCACCCCGGAAGACTTGGACAACATGCCGCTAGCGTCGGTCGCCGGCGTAGACGAGTTGTTCGGAGCCTTGGCCGGATCTGAGGTCTACATGGGCACTCATCCACCACGCATCGTCGGACCAATCACCCCCTTCCGTCGCCTGGACCTGAATGGCGATGGCGGTATCAGCCTGGCAGACTTGGAGGCGCTGCAGCGCCCAATGCGCACAAACATTCGCATCCCCCCGATTCTGCACGCACTAGACGCAAACGGCGATGGCTCCCTGGACCGGGCGGAATTACGCGCGGCACTCGGAGACGTACGCTAGAGATAGCGATCGCGCCTACTTGGCATGCAGGGCGACCAGCGGCACATGCCGCACACCCTCCTCGTCGGCCACCGAATAGGCACTGGTGCCAAACAGGGAAACACCAGCGTGATTGCCGTCCAAACCCAGTAAGTAGAGCTGCAAGTTGAATGCAGGCAAGCCATCTGCACGAACGATTTCCGGTTGCCAGGCAGAAGCCCGCTGGGCCTGGGCGGTGACCCGACGCAATACAGTCAGCCCAGCCTCCTCGGGCGACATCCCAGAACGCAATAGCTCGACGCAAAGGAAACTTGCGCAAGAGAGGATTGCGGATTCTCCGCGACCAGTGCCCCCGGCACTGCCCACCTCCTGATCACAGTAGAGGCCCGCACCGATGATTGGCGAATCCCCCACCCGTCCGGGGATCTTGAAAGAGAGGCCCGAGGTGGTGGTGCAGCACGCGAGTTCACCCTTTAGCGACAAGCTGGAGCAGTGGATCGTGCCTGTGATGCGTTGATCACTGATCAGTTGTTCGAGGGTCCACTGCTCACCCATGTACTCGTACAAATTGCCGGATTTCTGGGACTTCTTCGGCGTCAGTCGATCGTCCTTGCCGCTCATGCTCTCCTTCCAAGCCAGCCAGACTTCCCTGGCCTTCGGTGTCAAGAGCTCAACCTGGGGATGTCCGTACTGCTTGGCAAAACGAGTCGCCCCCTGAGCCACGAGCATGCAATGGTCCGTGCGCTCCATCACCAGCCGCGCAACCTCCACGGCGTGGACTGTATTCTCAAGCGCACCCACCGCCCCCGAGTTATGAGTCGGACCATGCATCACGGCCGCATCAAGGGTCACCGTGCCCTCCTCATCAGGCATGCCGCCAAGGCCCACACTCATATCATTCGGATCTGCTTCTACGACCTTGACCACCTCGATCGCCGCATCCAGGGGCTCAAGTCCCTTGAGCAACCGGGGATACTGTGTCTTCATGCCACGTAGTGCGTTGGCGCTGCCCACCATCACAGGGCGCTTGCGGGTCTTATGAATCGCAGGGCCTTTGGCACTGTTGAGCGCAGCAGCGGGACCACTGGCCAATGCTCCGGCGGCCAGCAAGAGAGAGCGTCGATTCGGTTGGCCCTTAGGCAGATTTGCTTGAGACATGCCCTCTTGTACCCGTTGCCGAACCCGAGCGCTAGTCCTGGCTACCGTCGAGAGCCAGTCCCAGGCACAAGCGACGACACCAATGGGAAGCCGCACCCAACCACTGCTCCCATTCATCGGCCAGGAGCTCGTCCTGAGCCTGATCGAGGGCCGCAGACATGCGGAGACGGCGCTCCAAGCTGAGAGAGCGCTGCAATCGCCGCAAATCCCCGGGCCGAGCATCGGCCACAGCAGTTGCGGTGGCAATAACCGCGGTCAACATGCGTTCCACTTCGAAGTAGTCTTCAAGCGCCCGATTCTCGCCCCTGTTTGGGCGATAAATACGAATACCGGGCACACCCGCAGCTACCAGAGACGCCAACGAACTCTCTCTTGCATAAGGATGTTCGCTGGAGGACCAGGGCCGTGAAACCGTGCCGCTGTCCACCAGCGACATGCGCCCCACCAAGGCAAGGCCGCTGATGTTCCCTGGACCAGTCTGCACCCCCCACTCACCGGGAGGATCGGGAAAGAGTGGCGCGCGCGCTGCGGGATCCGGAGAACGCTCCATCAAGACCACCGAGCGTTCTGGGTCTGCCTCACCACGGAGACCCTCTGCCAGGATCACACTGATGGGTGCATCCCCCTCGGCTCCGAGCATACCCGTAAGTGGCTCAGTCCCAAACACGAAGGCCACGCTGCGCCGAGGGTGCGCAGCCTGCAAGCGGTCGCCAGGAATGTCGGGGCCCTGACCACTGCGCGGTACTTCCCGAGCCTGTCCCTCGCCGTCAATAGCACGCACCAGTGCCAGAGCACCTGCCACCATCCAAGCCCCATCTTCAAGGCCTGTGGCAGCGTCTAGATCCACCGCCAGGGCAACGACCTGCTGCGGCATTTCGGCGCCGATGATCACCGCAACCAGCAGTTCATTCCCTCCAATTTCACGGCGAACCAGGGTCGTGCGCGGGTCCTGACCAAAGACTTTGCCCAAGCGCTCGGCCAATTGATCCAAGCCAGCGATTGGTGTGGGCCAGACCCCGTCAGGAAGGGCTGCGAAGAGAGGTTCACAGAAACGACGGGTAGACTCAGGGCCCGCCGCCACATAAGGACCCATGTGATAGGCCCGGGCATTGCCACCAAGATCCCACCCCGGGGGCAGGTCGGGGGTGGCTTCGCAAGCGCAAAGAAGCAAGCAGAGCAGGATCATGCTGCTCCCGGCGCATGGTCTGCCTAGCTTGAAGATGATTGGGTCGAGCGCTCAAGAAGCAACCCAAGGCGCGCGCGAGTTGCGTCCGTGAGCACATCGGAGTGGGTCAAGATTGCACCGTCGAGCGCTGTACTACAGGAACAGCTGTCCGTATCCGCCACCCGTTTGAGGGGCTCAACTACCGCACGCAGCAGAGAACGCACACCAGCAACATTCTTGGCCATTATCTCCAAAATCGCATCCACGGTCACATCGTCATGGCCTTCATGCCAGCAGTCATAATCAGTAGACATGGCCACGGTGGCGTAGCACATTTCTGCTTCCCGGGCGAGCTTTGCCTCGGTCAGGTTGGTCATGCCGATCACATCAATGCCCCAGGACCGATAGAGTTTTGACTCGGCACGAGTGGAGAACTGGGGCCCCTCCATGCAGAGATAGGTGCCACCGTCGTGAACCGCGACCCCCGCATTATCCGAAGCCTCGAGCAATGCCCTACGCACGAGCGGACAAACCGGATCAGCGAACTGCACATGGGCTACGCAGCCGTTTCCAAAGAAAGTATCCACCCGATGGCGAGTACGATCAATGAATTGATCGATGACCACAAAGTGTCCGGGCACGATTTCCTCTTTCATCGAACCTACTGCGGAAACCGAAACGATATGCGTAACTCCAAGCGCCTTCATGCCCCAGAGGTTCGCGGGATAGTTGATCTCCGAGGGAGTCAAACGGTGCCCACGGCCATGCCGGGGTAGAAAAACCAGGGGCGTACCGTCGAGTTCGCCGGTCACATAGGCGTCGCTGGGATCACCAAAAGGTGTGGAGAGGGGAACCTCTTGAGCGTTCTTGAAGCCCTCAAGCTCATAAAGGCCCGAACCGCCCAACACGCCGATCTTGAATGGTGTATTCATGAAGTGGTCTCCTGCTCGCGCCAGTTTGCGCGATCAGGGCTCCCAATCGCCACCACCGTCCTTCGAGGATGACCCTTGTTTCTCAGGGAGCCTCAGGCTCCCGACCCCAGTCGGCCTCGGAATCATGTCCCTCCGCCCAGTCGGAACGGCCATCGTGCTTGGGCCTCTTGCGGGGATCAGGGCCCTGCTGGCCCCTCTCACGTTCGTCTCGGCCGCGGTTTCGAGGAAAGGAACGCATGTCCGAAGGTCGGGACCCAGGGCCGCCGTCCCGCTTGGTTTGACCTCGTGAATCGCTGCCCTGATGAGGATTGCCAAGCCGATGGCTTCCGCCGCCGCCTTGATAACCCCCGCCTCCAGAACGCTGGGCTCCACGACCTCGGTAACCGTCTCCGTCGGATCGATGGCCGCCGCGCTTCTGACCACCTCCACCTGAGCCATGCCCGGCGCCTTCAAAGCCTTGACTGCCCCGTGTTCGACTATCACCGCCGCCAGAGCGATGCCCCCCCCCTTGATAGCCATCTCCACCGGAACGAGAGCCACGATCAAGGCGATCAGTCCTGTCCGGGTACCAAGCCCCTCGGCCAGCGGTTTCATGGGGCCCGGGCCCGGTTCCCCCGTCTCTCCCACCAACACCAGCGCGCCGGGAACCGAAGCGACCGTGGGCCTGCTCAACCCTCTGAGGTCCGCGACCACGAATCAAACGTTGAGGTCCGTCCTCATGATGACCGGCCACAGGACCAACCAGGCAGCGCACCAGCATGGTGGCGTAGGCACCCCTGGGCAATTCGAAACCAAGTTCCACGGCGTGATCTTCTTGCTCCTCGCCACCGCCCGCAGCGGAACGTGCCTTGAGGTTCTGGGGCAGGATCATCAATGGCCGCTCCTCATGTTTGAGGGCAAAGCCCGGAACGCCCTCGACGATCAAGTCATCGGGACTGAGTTTGTGCTGTGCCAAAGCCAGACGCAAATGACGCAGCTGATCAGAATCCTGCACCTCCGCAAGACGCGGGCCGGGCAGAGGGAAAGTTCCGTTCCAGGCTTCGGGGAACTTGACTGCCTGGCGCGGAAAAATCAAACGGCTCTCACGGGACTGCACAGCAAAACGCTCACGGGGGTTGAGATTCTGCTCGAACCAGGACTCAAGTGCCAGATTCCAAAGGTGCGATTGAAAGGCGTAGAGGTGAATCAAGCGCTCGCGAGTCGCGATCCGATGAAAAGCACCGGGCCAATCCCCGTCATTGCGCCGCAGATGCTCAAAAACCGAGTGGTGCTTGCCGTAGCGTCCGGCGTGATCGCGACAGGCACCCCAGTTGCCCCAGCTGCGCCAGATCGCCGCCTTGGCGTCTCTGGCCGCAGGGGAATCAAAAGGCGAAAGGGAAGCCAAGAGGCGCTTGAGGGCATCTTCCTGATCCCCACGAATCAGATCGAGCATGATCCAGCCCTGGCGATGACGCAGATTACCAAAGCGCTGCTCGTCGAAGTAGTTGGGGTAACCATGCTCACGCACCGTGGGAATGTTCTCGCGCATGCGAGTCACCTGCCTTGGAGTGAGTTCGCGCACAATGATGCGGAAGCTGTTGCCGACAGAGGCAGCGGGGCTCAGAGGCTCTTCACAGTAACCCACAGTCTCGATCTTCAGATCGGGCTGACGAATGTGCACCTCCTTGCCGCGGGACACACTCATGTGCTGAATCGTAACGCCCTGGCGATCCTTCAGACCCGCCATGGAAACATCAGCGGGGGTCACCCCCACCAACCGAGCCAGATCGGCAGCAGCCTCAAAAGAAGTGATCTTGCGCTTGTGTATCCGGTAGACCCGCTGGGGACCAGCGGGTTGAATGATGTCTTCACAGAGCAGTTCCGTGACGCGAAAGTCTTGGGGTCTTGATTTCAGCTTCATGATCGCCATTCCCTTGGTGGCCGTACACGGGACAGTTGTTTCAGCAGCCGCGAAAAGTCAGCGGGCAGGGGGGCCTCCGCGCGGCGCGGAGTCTTGCCATCCAAAGGATCAATCCAAGCAATCGAGTGCGCGTGCAAGGTCAAGCGGTCCATCAACGGTCGCTCACTAGTACCACGCTTGGGCCGGTAGTTGCGTTTGATCTCGGAGAGCAATAGTTCCCCTCGACGCCCATACAAGGGATCCACCATCATTGGAAAGCCCGCCCAGGAAAGGTGCACGCGAATCTGGTGCGTGCGCCCTGTAACGGGTTGGCAACGCATGAGGGTGTAGCCCTCAAACCTCTGCTCAACTTTGATACGGGTGCAAGAGGGTTTGCCCCCCTGCTCGTCCACCAGCATGCGCCCCAACTTGCGCGGATCTGGGCCAATGGCGGCATTGATCTCGTCCCATTTCCCATCTGTGAGAGGACTCTCACCCTCCACCAGGGCCAGGTATTCCTTTTGAATGCCACCAGAATCAAAGGCCGCCCGCAGGGTGCGTTCGGCTTCAAGATCCTTCGCCACCAGCAACGCGCCGGAGGTGTCCTTGTCGATACGGTGAACCAGCCGGGGGCGAAATCTGAGCATAGTGTCCCCTTCCAAGTCACTGCGCTCCGATGCATCCTGCAGCAGAGCCCCGCTTAGACAACCCTCATCCCTGTGCCAGCGCTCAGGCTCAACTGCCAGGCCAGGAGGCTTATTGGCCACTAGCACTGAGGCATCCTCATAGAGAATCTCCACTGCTTCGCCAGGAGCAACGGGCTTGCGGGGCAGATCTGCTTCCGAGAAACATACCGAAACCACCTCGCTTCCACGCAAATGGTGGCTGGGTTTGGCGGGTGCTCCGTCCACAAGCACAGCGCCCTCACGAACCTGGGTACGCAAGAACCCCTTGTTGACGAAGGGGTAAATCAGACAGAGGAACTCATCGAGCTCAAGCCCAACCCGATCCTCGGGGACGGTCAGATGTTCCACGGGACCTCCGATCAGGAGCGTGCCGCTTGGGCAGTGGGCGATTCCTCTGCACTGCGAGCGACCCGCGCTTGAGCCTCGGGACGCAAGGCTCCCACATAGGGCAAATTGCGATAGCGACCTGCAAAGTCGAGGCCGTAGCCCACCACAAACAGGTCCTCTACCTCGAAGGCGCAAAAGTCCGCATCGAACTCCACTGCACGCCGGGAAGGCTTATCCAAGAAGACGCAAGACTTGACCGTGCTGGCACCAAGGGCAAGGAACTCATCCTTGAGAGTTCGCATGGTGCGGCCCGTGTCAAGAATGTCGTCCACCAGAAGAATGTTACGCCCCTCGATCTCGTTTCCGGTGGGTAGAAAACTAACCTTCAACTTGCCGGACTCAGTCCCGGATCCATAACTAGAAGCACTGACAAAGGCCAGTTCCAGAGGAATCGGAATGCGCCGGATCAGGTCCGAAGCAAAAATACAGGACCCTTTGAGAATCGAAACCACGGTGAAGTCCATGCCTTTATAGGCCTTGGTCACTTCTTCTGCTACGCGGTCAATTCCGGCCCGAATGGCCTCTTCGTCCAGTAGGACGCATTCAACATCTTCATGCATGTTGTTTCACTCTCTTTATGCGGGGGTAGGCTTATGCAAGATTCACCGGAGTCCGGCGAAGAGGGAGAGGATACCCCTTCCAGAGGCGTCTGGGGGGATCGGATTGCCCCATTCCTTACAAGATGATTCTCTCTTGGGGGTGACAAGCCAGCCCCCTGGAGGTATGCTTGACATTGAGGCAACCAACGATCCGGGCCGCATGCCCAATGGCGCGTTCACCTTGGGGTAACCCCACCAGGCAACTTCTGAGTGATGATTTGCGCGCAAAGGCGTTGGTCCTAAGAAAGCGAACCCGAAAGAATCGGTGCCATAATTCGGCACCAGCGACAGGCCCAAAGCCTTGCCCTACCACGGATACTCCAATCCTTGTGTAATGGCAAAGCCAAAGCCGCATGAAAAACGAGGAGTGCTATCAGAATCCACTCGAGGACTCCAATCCCGAACTGCGTTCCGCAGGCACCCATCCACTACTGTTTGTTTCGTACAAAGCCCAACAAGCAACCATGACTAATTCCATTCCTACAAAGCGCTCCTACAACCGACGAACCGACGAGCAGATCATCTCGGACTATGAAGCCCAGATCGAAGCCCTCAAGGCCCGCAAGGAAGCCAAGGAGCGGGGCACTGACCCGGTCGCCAAGGAGTTTTCCAAGTTCAAGAAGAAGGTCGTCTCCTTCGCCCAGACCTGCATGGACAACGATCGCTCGGACATAAGCAACTCGGCCATGGCATTCATCTCCATGTTGGAGCGTCAGGTCAAGAGTAGCTGACCAGCCTCTAAAGCACTCCCAGAGCCACCAACTGGTCAAAGCCCCCTTGGCTGGCCAGAAGGCGTCCGGCCCGATCAAAGAGACGCAAGCAAGTAGGCGTGGCCAGGAGCAGCCGGCCCTCAAGATCGCCTAGTGCCATGATGCCCCCGGACCCTCCGGTGGCAATCAAGTGTCCGCGCTCGCCTGGAACTGGTAGCAATTCGATATACCGACTGCGGGCATGAACCACCCAGGCTTCGCTCGCATTCAGGAGCCGGGACCCCCCGTTGCGCAGGAGAACACGCTCAGCCTTGTCTCCCACTTGCTGCACACTGAATGGCTCTTCGCCCCAATTCCTGCGCTGCACCACACGCCTGGTGCGTCCCTTCGTCCGACGATCATCTCCCAGGAGAAGAAGCCCATCGCGATGAACCGCGAGATCGAAGATCTGCATCTCCCCAACGGAGATGGACCCCTCTTCAATCAGCGGTCCACCACTCCCAAGCCTTGCCAACTCAACCCAGCAAAGGTCTTCTCCGCGCAGGAAGAGCAACCTCTTCCCCCTCAACCAACATGCACCCGCATTCGCAGGGACCACATGAACCTTGGGGCCCGACCTGCCCGGCTCAAAACACCGAAGGCTGTACTTCCCAGTCTCACCTGCCAGGACCCACCCCCGACCCGCCTCGTCCGCGCAGATGTCCAGGGGAGACTCCGAGAGACTCCACGACTCTGATACATCCTTGGAGTTGATGGCCACATGCATCAGGGTGCCGCTACCTTCTTCCTCACGCCCGTTGGAGTGAACCACCCAGGCAAGCCCCTCCCCCACAAGGACCAGGTGGGTCGGCGGTGGCACGAGCCAAATCCGATTGGGGATCAAACTCCCATCGAGCATGACCAGCACACCCTGAGATCGATCCGCCAACACCACCCGCGAGGGCCCCGGCTCAGACCAACCCACTAGTGGAGTTGCATGGCGATGACCAAGGCCCAGGAGTGAAGACCCCAGCCCTCCCAGCGCTGCGCCGAGGCGAATCACAGTTCGGCGATGAAGGTGGCCTGTCACATGTGACTAGACGCAGAGATCAACCGCAGGTGTCAACTAGTTCTGATGGCTTCCCCTACCTCTCTCTCAAGCCCGCGTAAGCAAGGGCCAGGCCCCTTCGTGCTCCAGCATTCGGCGCTTGAGATCAAGAGCTCCACAAACGCCACCAGAGAATCCTCCCAGACCGCTGCCCGCCAGCACGCGATGGCAAGGCACAAACAGTGGCAGAGGGTTCTTCCTCATGGCCGTGCCCACTGCCCGGGCTGCCCCAGGCCGCCCCACCCGTGCGGCCAGTTCTCCATAGGTCAAGGTCCTGCCTGCGTTGACGCGCCTGAGAGCGTGCCAGACTTCAAGCTGAAAGGGAGTCCCCATTGGCGCAAGCCGCAATTTGAAAGGCTTGAAATCACCCCCTACCCAACCCTTCAAGGCACGCACCCCATCCCCGTGAGAGCGAGGAGCGTCTTTGAGTTCAACCCCTTCATACCAACGGGCAAGATGTGCGTCTCTGCCACTGGTGGCGCCCAGCCCTGGCAAAGAGACCCAGACCAAACCCTGATCGTTTCCGATCAACTCGAAGGATCCGAAAGGGCTCTTCACGACCCTACGCAGAAGAGACGCAGCCATGACTCACTCTTTGGAATCACTGCCGCTGGAATCGCTTGATTCCAGCGGTTCCTCATCCACCCAACGCAAGGCACCGCTTGAAGGAGTGAAGTCCTTGCCCTCTTTCTTGCGCGCACGCTGGCCCCGATAGGTATTCCACAAGACTCCCGCGTAGAGAGCAGGAATCAGAATCATCACCACACCCAGCATGAAATAGATGCTGTAGGTAAATCCTGCGCTGAGGGACCCGCCCTCGCTGGCTAATGCCTCTTTACAAGAGTCTCAAGTGAAGCCAACCGGCGCCAGAGCCAGCATCAGGGTCATAGGAATCATTGTGTATTGCAGGATTCTCATGGTGTCGGGTTCCAATGATACAGAACAAAATAAACCAGCACACCGGTCACGCTCACATAGAGCCAGATCGGGTAGGTCAGACGCGCCCACCAACGGTGACGGACCCAATCCTCGCGCTGGGCCAGCAGGATGGTGCGCAGAACCATTGGCAGATTGACAGCCGCCAGCAACACGTGGGTCCCCAACAACACCAAGTAAGCCACCTTGGCGGCCCCTTTGCCATGGAACTCCGTGGGGCCTCCCTGTAATGGCAGGACCAAGGTGTGATAGCAGACATAGCTGACGAGGAATGCGGCGCTGACCAGGAAAGCCGACTTCATGAGAACCGCATGGCGCTGCTTGCGACCAGACTTGATCGCAATCAGCCCCGCTACCAGCAATATCCCCGCGATGCCATTCAAGCTGGCATTGACCACAGGCAGGATCGAGGCAGAGGTCCTGGCCTCGGACGATTCACCCAGAGCCAAGGCACGCTCAGCCATCAGAACCATGTTCCCGATCAACTCCTCCCGAGAAAGATCATCGCCTGCACACTCATACCAGCCAGCGATCCGTCCCTCAGGATCAATCACCGGCAAACGCGTGGCATGGGTGATCGCCAGCCCCGGCTCCAGGTCAGGATCTCCACTACGGGCAAGAGCAACTTTGAGGCCTTGGCGCACAAAGTTCTCCATCTCTGAGGAATCACCGGTCAGGAACACCCAACGCTCATCCTCGACCTTGAAGCGTGCGGCCCATTCGCCCAGGACCTCCGGCGTGTCGTAGTCGGGGTCAACCGAAAACGAAACCATGCGCACATCGGAACCCGCCAAGAGAGGATAGACCTGGGCCCGCAAGTCCCCTGTCATGGAGGGACAGGGCCCCATACAGCGAGCATAGAAAGGGATAGCGATCCAAGGCGCACCCACCAAGTCGTCCAAAGACAGCACCTGACCGGAGCGCTCTATGAAGGAGAACTCCGGCACAATGGTGAAGCGTACCTCGGAATCCACGGGCGGAGACGCAGCCCCCTGGGCGGGAGGCCCTTCGTCCCCACCTGCACCTGGCAAAGCAAGTGCCCCCTCGACGGAAAAGGCAAGGCAGCACAGGAGAGCCAGGCCCGCCGCTCGAGGGCTGCTAGTTCCCGCCCCCTCCGTGGATCTCAGCACCCGGATGAGTCGCAGCATAATCATCATAGAGATAACGGAATTCCTCGTTCACGAGATTGCGTGAGCCTTCGATGATCGTCGCAATGTCCCCGGTCATAGGATCAAGCTGATGGGCGATCTCGTAGTTCAGCTTGTCGTTGGCGGCCGTATCTGGCCAGAGCATGATCATCAAGTAGACCACCAGAGGGATCGTGAACCAGACATTGCCCTTGACGATTGCTCCCTCGTACTTCATGTGCATGAAGTACTGAAAGATATAATAGCCCTTGAAGTAAGCAAAGATCAGCAAGCCGCCCCAGAGCAGCAGCTTTTGTTCATAGAAGTTTCGGTTGCCGATTTCGCCGTAGATCACCTCTGCTGCGGTGAGAGCAAGCAGGATGATCCACAGTTTCTTGACACTGAATTGCGGGGGGTTTTCAGACATACGAGATTCCTCCGATCACATGAGGTAGATAAGGGTGAAGAGCAGCACCCAGACCAGGTCAACAAAGTGCCAATAAAGACCGGCAAGCTCCAAGCCGACCCAATTCTTGGATGAGAACCCACCACGCAGAGCCTGGACATAGACCACTGCCAGCCAGATCACACCAACCACCACGTGGATCCCGTGCAGACCAGTCATCAGATAGAAGGTCGACCAGAAGAGATCCTGGTTGGGGGTCATGTCGTGCTGAATCAGGTGGATGTACTCATAGACCTGGATGCCCACAAAGCCCGCTCCCAATAGAATCGACAGGCCCCACCACTTTCGTAGCCCAGCCATATCATCCTTTTGCACTGCAAACAGGCCGGCCACAACCGTGGCCGAAGAGCAGATCAGCACAAAGGTGTTGAAGGCGGTGACGCCCACGGCAAGTCGGTGAGCCGGATTTGGCCATTCGGGAGATCCCGCACGCAGCACGATATATGTGCCGATCAGACCGGTGAAGAACATGATTTCGGTGCCCAGGAACACCCAGATCGCGAACTTGCCGCGATCAACAGGCGGGCCCGAGTCGTAGTCATAGACGGGATGGTGGTGCTCTGGGGCATCCACCGCGGGATCGTAGCTTGTGATTGCTGTAGTCATCGAACGGATCCGGTCAGGAAGGGGTCGATCAGAATGAGCACTGCCCAAAGGGGCAGGTACAAAAGGGAAACCAGGACCAGTGAGCGCGCGCACCGGCGATTCTCATGAAGAGCGAATCGAATAGAGGCGACCAGATAAAGCAGGGAGAGGAGCGTGACTCCAATACCGTAGGTCCAGCCCGCAAGGCCCGAGGAAATCGGCAGCAGGGCAACTGGCACCAGGGCGAGGGCGTAAAGCGTGCCATGGCAGCCCGCCAGACCCTTCGCGTCGCTAATCGTGGGCAACATGCGGAAACCCGCGCGACGATAATCCTCGCGGTAGATCCAAGCGATGGCAAAAAAGTGCGGGAACTGCCAAGCGAAGATGACCGCAAACATGCACCAGGCCCACGGGCCGACATTCCCAGCCAAGGCCGCATAGCCCAAAAGGGGTGGGGCCGCGCCAGGAATTGCACCAACTACCGTGTTGGTGGTGCTGATCCGCTTCACTGGGGTGTAGATCACTACGTAGCTCACGAGGGTCGCCATGGAGAGCAGAGCAGAGAGCAGGTTGAAGCGTACTGCGAGTCCCGTCACCCCCACTGCGCCCAGCACAACCGCATAGATCAAAGCTGCACCCACGCTCACTTCTCCGGTAACCAACGGGCGCATGCGGGTTCGCTCCATGAGTGCGTCAGTATCTCGCTCCAGTACCTGATTCAGGATGCTCGCACTGCCCGTGACCAGCGTGATCAAGAGCGCTGCTTCGATCGCCGAGCCCCAGGAGAACCCGGGCACCACGGCAGCACCGAGCAGCGCCATCATCATGACCATCACGGCTATGCGCGGGCGCAGCAGCACCAGCCAAGGGTTCTGTGTGCCCCGTACTTGAACCAGGACCTGGGTTGAACGCTTCATGCCATTCCTCCGGCCTGGAGTGATTGACTGGGATCCACGCCAGTTGAATCAGCCTTCGATTCGACCAGGGGTTCTGGGCTCAGCTGGAAACGCACGCCCATTGAAATCACCGCCACACGACCCACAGCGGCCAGGAGCAGAGCCCCCACCATTACATGAGCCGAAGCCAGAATCCCCTCAGCAACGGTCACATGGCCGTTGAATCCGCCTGCCAGCACCAAGATCACGACCAGAGTCGCAATCCCTAGCACGATCTGGACAACCACCAACTGCAACAGGCCGCGACGCAATTTGCCCAACACGGTGGACTGGGTCAGGCGCTCAAGTGCACCAAGGCGGCCGGCAAGCAGCAGGACCAGGCCCAGCACAAAGAGCGCAAAGACCGCATGCATACCAGCAGACACGTGGCCGCCCGTGTGGCGTGTCCAGGCACCCAGAACTGCCTGACCCAGCACCGCCAGCAAAGTCAGAACAGACAACAGGAACGGTCCCCGTTGGAGGTCCGAGCTACCCGATCGGGTCACCAGACGGACACTGCCCACCAGGGTAGCAGTCAAGGCAGCAATCAAGAACACCAGCTGGGCCAGGGAGCCATGCAGGAAAGCCAATTCCACGTTGTTCTCCAGCACGCGAGTGCCGCCCAGAATACCCTGGCCGATGACCGCCAGATGAGTCAGAAGCGCAAGAGCACGTGGACCCTTGTGACTACCGAACATGAGCCCGGCCAACAGCACAAAAACCGCTCCCGCAAAGGGCCCCGCAGGCGCCGCCCAATCTACTGCCTCACCGGCATTGATGCTTCCGCTTTGGGTATAGAGTTGCCCCACCGCGACTACCTCCAGGCCAATTCCAACGCAGCAGGCGGTCATGGCCTGCCGCCCGGCGGGCAGGGCAACGGCTAGCAGAAGAACAATAGACAAGAGGCCCACCACACTTCCAAGCAAGCGATGGCTATGCTCCAGAGTTCGCCCCAGATCCTCTAGCATCTCTCCAAGGGGATAGGAGAACATTGTCTGACCGAAGGTAGTGGGCCAATCCGGCACCGCCATCCCTACCCGATAGGTCGTCACCAACCCACCAACTCCTAAGAGCAGCAGGGTGGTCAGAACCAACAAGCGCGCCGAGGTGCGCGCAAGTGGGGCAGTGCGGATGGAGTCAATCACGGCGCTTGATTACTTGCTCTCAACTTCCCGAGTCTGGGCAAAGAAGTCCTCTTCCACATCCGGGCTGGCGTATTCGTAGGGACCCCGGTGAACACGAAGGGGTCGATCAAAATTGCCATGCCCCGGAGGCGAGGGCGCTTCCCACTCCAAGCTGCAGGCGTTCCAAGGATTTCGACTGACACGTTTGCCCCAGAACATGGAATGGAAGAAGTTCCACACGAAGAAGACCTGCCAGACAAAGAGACAGAACGCACTGATCGTGATGAACACGTTCAGGGGCTGCAGATGGGCGTAGGTTTCATAATCGTAGGGGTCCGCCGTACGACGCATCAAACCGGCCATCCCAAGCTGGTGCATCATGTAGAAGACTCCGTTCGTGAAGATGAAACTGCCCACAAAGTGGATCTTGCCCAGGGTTTCGTTCATCACCCGCCCGAATATCTTGGGGAACCAGTGATAGATCGCCGCGAAGATTGCAAACACCGAACCACCGAAGACTACATAGTGAAAGTGAGCCACGATGATGTAGGTGTCGTGAATATAAATGTCAACCGGGGTAGCAGCCATCCAGATACCCGACAGACCACCGATGATGAACATTGCAATGAACCCCAAGATGAAGAGCATCGGGGTGGTCAACTGAATTCGTGCGCCCCACAGGGTGCCCAGCCAATTGAAGACTTTGACAGCGCTCGGCAAGGCGATCATCATGGTGGCAACCATGAAAGTCATGCCCAGCGCAGGATTCATGCCCGCGGCAAACATGTGGTGTCCCCAGACAATGAACCCCAAGCCCGCAATCGAACTCATGGAGTAGACCATGGGCTTGTAGCCAAAGATCGGCTTACGGGCATGTACGCTGAGGATGTCAGACGCCATGCCCATGGCCGGAACAATCATGATGTAGACAGCAGGGTGGCTGTAAAACCAGAAAAGGTGCTGCCAAAGAAGAGGCTGGCCACCCGCGGCGGCACCTGCTCCCTCTGGGTTGAGCTGGTTGATCACCAGATTCGTCGGCGTGAAGAAGCCAGTGTACAAGACCCGGTCTGCGACCTGCATCAAACCTGCGGCAGTCAGGACCGGCAAGGCGAAGAGCTGCAACATGGCTGCGATCCACAGGGCCCAGACAGACAATGGCATGCGGAACAGGGTCATGCCTGGCGCCCGCATCTTGACGATGGTGGTCACATAGTTGACCGCACCCATCATTGAACTCACACCAACCCAAGTGAGCGCCAGAAGCCACCAGGTCTGAGCAGATACCGATCCAGGAGCCGCACTCTCGATGGTCGAGAGGGTTGGGTAGGCGGTCCAACCTGCCGCGGGTCCGCCACCAGGCTGGTGAAAGGACATCAGCACACAGAAGACAGCCGGAATCATAGCCCAGAAGCCGAACATGTTCAGCTTGGGGAGGGCCATGTCCGGAGCACCGATCATCAAGGGGATCAGGAAATTGCCAAAGGCGCCGGTCAACAGCGGAATGATCACGAAGAAGATCATGATCGTGCCGTGCATGGTGAACAGCATGGTGTAGAACTCTGGAGTGATCGCCTGCCCAGTGTTGGGGAACAACAAGTCACCGATTACAGGCATGCTCTCCCAGGGCCATGCCAACTGGTACCGGATCGCCATGGCGAACAAGCCGCCGAGCACGAAGAACACAAGCCCCAGCAACATGAACTGGGTGCCGATGACTTTGTGGTCGGTAGAGAAGATATACTTGCGGATGAAGCCAAGCTCGTGGTGCTCGTGGCTCGTGCGCGTGGTCCCGGCTTCGCCCATTCCCGGGCGGGGGTTGGATGCGTGAGTATCAGACATGATTCGGTTCGGGTTCAGTTCGTTTTCAAGAGTTTCCGAATTGAAGGGCAGTCATTTCATCCACCCACGCCTCGTATTCCGCGTCAGGGAGCACACGCACCCTGCCGCTCATCTTGTAATGACCCCATCCGCACAGCTCGGCGCAGATGATGTCGAAGGTCTTGTCTTCGCGCCCGCCCATGATCTCGGCCAGCTGCTTGTCGTCAACCGCCATCCAGATGCGCTGGGTCATGCCCGGCACGGCGTCGCGCTTGAAGCGCAGATGTGGCACAAAGAACGAATGCAGCACATCCCGTGAGCGCAACAGAAAGATGACCTTTTTCTTGTCGTGGTCCTTTTCCGTGTCACGCAGGGGCATGACCAACTCGTAGACGCTCTCGAAGTCATCGTTGGTGCCAAAGCGGCCATCCTTACCCGGGTAGCGGAAGCGCCAATCGAACTGACTGCCCCAGATCTCGCAAAGCACCGGCAGATCATGCCCGTCCTCATCCTGCATGGAGCTGTCGAACTGCATGGCAGCAAATGTGCTCATCTGACTGAAGGCGATCACCAACAGCAGGGCTGCGGGGATGGCCGTCCAGAGCAACTCGAGCTTGTGAGAGCCGTGGGTGAAGACCGCCTTGTCTTCGCGCTTGGCCGAAAACTTCCAAATAGACAGGATTAGAGCGCCCATGGTGATCGCAAACATCACCGTGACCATCACCAGAATCAGCCAGAACAGATTGTCCGAGCGCTGTCCAAGAGTGCTCATCTCCTCCGGCCACCACCAGGTGTAGTGAGATGGTGATGGAGCCATCAGCCAGTATTCATAGTCCACCCAGGAGACAATCCCCAGAATGAGGAGAGCAAGCATCAACAGGGTTGTAGTGATTCGCATGATCATGGTGGATCCTCCTAGTGATCGGAGGCCTCGTTGTGGTTGTTGTCGGTGTCTTGGCCGCCATCACCAGAGTTGGCGTTACTGGAGTCATCCGAATCAGAATGCTCGTGCTCGGCGGCATGGCGATCAGCAAGAGCAGCCTGCTTGTGTTCGCGAACCCGCGCCAGGTCGTGGGAGTTTGCCAGTATTCGGACATAGATCACCAAGTCCCAGATGTCGGCATCGCTGATCGAGACCTCAGCAGCCGGCATGATGGTGCCAGTGATTCCGTACTTGATCCGGCGATAAAGATCGATTGGTCGTGACCCACCACGGAAAATGCTGCGCGTGAAGTTTCGCGGCACGGAGGGGTTACCCCAATCGTCCGGCTTGATGCGATATAGATCTCGCAGGGCGTGTCCATCCTCATCCTTCATGGTGCGACCAGCCGCATCCACTTTCTCAACCCAACGATAGCCCCCGCGAGCCTCGTATTCGGGATCGATCTCATGCTCGTCCGCATCCACAACCTCGGCCAGGGAAATCGGAAGGTTCGGCGCGTCCGCACCGCGCCCGTCCGCCCCGTGGCAGGAGAAGCAGTTGGCCAGGATGCCCATGAACAACTCGCGTCCATGCTCACCGCGGGTCATCTGTTCAGCCACGCTCATCTGGTCCCAGCGTGGCACAGTCACATCGGCAGCCACATAGTTCTCATCCGCGTCGCGCCAGTTGGTCCAGACATCGGTGTAGTTACTTTCAATCGTGCCCAGTGGCAAATCACCGGAATCCGAATCTGCCATCTCCAACACGAGCCGCGCCTCGGTCTCACCGCGCATGGCCAAAAGACGCACATAGTCCACCAGGCCATGCAGCTGACCCGAGCTGAAGCGGGCAAAAGAAGGCATGGCGGTTGTGTAGGAGCCATGCATCAGAATGTCGACCAGGTCCTGACGCCGCGGCCGCTTGCCGTTATCTACTGCGATCCACTTGAACTTACCCAGACGATAGTCCCTGGGACGCGGCTCAAGAAATTCTGCAGTGGGGCCGTCGCCACCGCCTTCCACGCCGTGACAGTGCAAGCACTGGACGCGGTACATCTCAGCGGACTCGCGCAAGGAGGGGTACCAGTTGGTGAAGAGCAACTCGGCCGCTTCAGCCCAGGTGGCTCCGTCTTCAGGCAGGCCCGGAACCCAAAGGTCCTCATCATCAAAAGCCGAGGCGGGATCGACCTTGACTGCAGTGCCACCGACTTCTGCCGGCTCGCCAGTGTGCAGGGGTGCGAAGTCGCTGGTCCAGATAGCCCACAGGTCCTCCGCATAGAGAGGCTCTGGCACTGCCGCGAATCTACCGGCCTTGATCAGGTCCAATTGCCGCAGAAAGCGCCGGGACCGGTTGTCCGTCACAATAACCTCCCACTGCTCTTCGGAGATTTCATAATCCCCAGAGAGGTTCGGGTTCTCATCTCCATCGAGCATCTCGGTGGTGATCAAGAAATGAGGATCCTGGGGCGTACCAAAAAGGGTAGTCAGGGCGCCGCTGACCTGGGGGCTTGAACTAGCAAGGCCCACTTCGTCCAGAGAGGTCATCGTGCTCTCGGAGAGGCTAAATGCCGGGTCCACGTGTCCGGGGTCGTAGTCGCAGGAAGCGAAAACGCCCACAAGCATGCCCGATAGGACGAGAGGATTGCACTGGGCCAAGGGGCGCAGACACATCAATCGTTGAGTTGCCATGGGGGTTGGGGATTCGGGTTTTCCAGACCCAAGAATCGGGAATGGAATGGGATCTTTCGAACCTGTACCGGCTCGTAGCAAGATGCAGGATCCTAAGCCTGGGGTCGTGGTGTCAAGAGTCCCATGGCAGGACTGCCAGGGCTCATGCGACAATCCGCCACGGCGAATCCGGTCCACAAAGCACTATCATCAGCCCCTCCACCCGTCCCAAGCCAAGAGCCCGTGACCCAGAAGGCTCTCCGCACGGACTTTCTCCCCAGGCCTCCCCAATTCCCATGCAACAGTCCCCCCTCCTCGACCACCACCGTGCCCAAGGGGCGCGTGTCACGGGGACGCATGCCGATGCTCAGGTTCTGACCTTTGGGGCCGTTCCCGAAGAATATGCCGCCGGGACGCAATCCTGCTCCTTGATTGACGCCAGCACAAGCGGCGCAATTGTGGTCCGAGGGCCGGACGCCCCGGCTTTCTTGCATCGCCTGCTGGCCAATGAGGTGTTGCCGCTGCAGATCCGAGAAGGTAATCCAAATCTGCTGCTGACTCCCAAGGGCAAGATCCAGGCCCGTTTCGACCTCTTTCGCGAACCGGATGGTTACCGCCTTGAGACTCCAGTGGGTGTGACCGAATCTCTGCTCACTAGCCTGGACATGTATCTCTTCGGAGAAGATGTTGAGTTGCAGGATGTGGGCGCAGAGTGCGCAGCTCTTTTTCTGGGTGGCCCGAGGGCGAAGGAGATCGCCGAAGCAACAGTAGGACCCCTGACAAGCAACATGGATATCCGTGACTGGCAGGGTTTACCTCTACGCATCAGTTCCGCAGAGGTGGCAGGTGACCGGGGTCTGCGCCTGGATGCGGGGGAACAAGGTTGCCTCGCCCTCTGGCAAGCCCTGCAAACCGCAGGCGCAACACCCCTCGGCCGGGTGGCCGAGGACTCGCTCCGAGTAGAAGCGTTGCGCCCCCGCTGGGGCTTGGACATCAGCGATGAAATCTATCCCTCCGAAGCGCGCCTGGACAACGAGTTCAATCTCGAAAAGGGTTGCTACATCGGCCAGGAAGTTGTTGCCAAGATCAACACCTATGGAGGCCTCAACAAGCAACTCTTCTGCCTGGCCCTCGACATGGATGATCCCCTGCCCCTGGGTGCGCGACTGACCCGCGATGTGGATGGAGAGACTCGCGACCTGGGCCTGATCACTACCTGGGCCTACTCCTTTCACCTCGATCAGGCGGTGGCATTGGGCTACATCAAGAAGCGCCATCAGGAGCCTGGCACCCAGTTCCAGGTGGGAGATACGGGAGCTACCGCCACCCTGCTCAAGGGCAAGCCCCTACGACAGATTGCCGGGGCCTGGAACGCCCCTTAGCCCTAGGATTCCCCGCCGTCAGCCAACCGCAGAGCTGCGGCCATGGGCGAGGTGTCACTCTCCACTGCCACTCCCAGAACGCGCTCCACGCTACGGCGCACACGAGCTCCCACCTCCTCTACTGGCTCGCGTCGGCCCTCGAGGTGAAAGACTGAACCGCGCACCAAGGCGCCAGCGTTGATTACAAAGTCCGGCACAAAGAGGATGCCCCGTTCGTGCAATCGCTCTCCATGCTCCTTACGCGAAAGAGGGTTGTTGGCACCGCCCGCCACCACCTTGCATTGCAATCGCTCCACAGATAAGTCGTGCAGGATCCCGCCCATTGCACAGGGAGCAAAAACATCACAGGGCACTTCCATCTCGGCCCCGGGTTCGACCATTTCCACGTCAAGATCGGCGCGCACGCTGTGCACCCGTTCAGGATCGATTTCAGTAGCCAGCACCTTGGCGCCGCGTTCCAACAAGCGCTGGGCAAGGCCCTGCCCCACGGCACCCAGGCCTTGGATCAATACCCTGCGACGGTGCCAGTCCAATTCTCCGTCCAGATTGATCAGAGCCGCCTCCATGCCTTGAAAAACCCCCTCGGCAGTGCAACTTGCCAACTCGCCAGGTCCCGCCGAACCGGGATCAGTGCAGTAGGCGGTCTCGGCGCTCACCCAGCCAAGTTCCTGCGGCCCGGTATTCACATCGGGCCCCGTGTAGTAACGTCCATTGAGGCGCTCCACCGCCCGCCCTATTGCTCCGTAAGCCTGCTTCAAATCCATTCCCTCCTGATCAAGCAAGACCACCTTGCCACCCCCGCATGGCAAATCGAGCAACACACACTTGCGGGTCATTGCCCGCGCCAGACGCAGGGCGTCCATCAAGGCTGTGGAATTCACCGCATAGGACCAACGACGGATACCCCCAAAGGCGGGGCCCCGAGAGCTGTCGTGAATTGCAAGCAGTGCCCGCATCCCCGATTTCGCGTCGTGCAGGGCGAGGAGTTCTTCAAAGCCCTCGCGGGCCATGGCGTCAAATAGTTGCAATGGCATCGGCCTCAAGATAGCTCTCCAGGTCCCCAAGCACCATGAGGCACCCCAGCAGGCCGACCGAAGAGGTAGGCTGACATTCAATGAGATCCAGGGAAAGATCCCGGCTCACCAATCGTCTCGACCCCCACATGCGCCCCCTTCCCTACCTCTGCCTGCTTCTGACCGTCGCTTGTGCCTCAACTGGCAAGAAAGGCGCCTCCCCTGATACCGAACCCGTGATTCCCACGGACAAGTGGGAGAATGTGGAAGCTTGGAAGATCAGCAACCCTAACGAGAACCGGATCAAGAGCAAAGGCTACCTCCTGTCCGAGATGGACGGCATGGTCACCGCCTGGAACAACCTTCTCCTGGGAGCTCGCAAGGGCGCAGATCAGCAGAGATTCCGGGTACTGGATGAGAAGATCTCCCACCGCGCGGCCAAGGACTTGCGTCTCTTCCTGGAAGAGCTGGAAACCGGTCCAACCCGCAATCGACAGGTTTCGGCCATGGCCCTTGGTTTCAGCCGCTCCAACCGAGCCGTGGCTCCATTACTGGCCGCGTTGGAAGACAGCCAGTCCACCGTACGCGCCAACGCGGCTTTCGCGTTGGGACTCCTGCGCATGTCAGACACACCTCTGGGCGGACTGATCGCCATGCTGGATGCACAAGAGGCAAACGAACGAAGCAGTGCCTCGTGGGCTGTTTCCGAATTGATCAAGGCTGGAGCAGACGGAACCCTCGCCCTTGAAGCTGCTCGCCACGGATTGTTTGACACGGAACCATCCGTACAAGTGCACTGCGTCCTGATCCTGGCTCGCCTTGGGGACAACCAATCCCTGGGTGACATGGGCCTGATGCTGCACAGCGAACGGCTGTTGGTGCTCCGCGCCGCAAGCCGCGCGATCACCAAGCTGGGCCTGTCCGATCCCCATTCAAAAGGCCGTGCCGCGCGCATCTTGACAGCGGCCCTGCTGGAAAACAAAGAAGGCCCCCGGCGCATCAGCCTGCTGCGAGATCTACAACTGCTGTCCAAGAGCAACTACGGCGATGAGGACGAAGCCTGGATCAAGTGGGCCAATCGCCTGCCCCAGAGCTGACACCGCCCGAAGGCCGTCCCAATCGCCTATCCTGGGTCCTAATGCGACTCTTCCTGGGACTCAGCGTACTGATCTGGACAGGCGCCTTGCTCGTTGCGGAACCACTCGATATCGGCCCCCAGGAGCCCACAGTCGAGCTGCCGGCGGATCCCCCCCCCATGCGCCGCCACCGGGGCGCTTGGACCCTGTCCATGCGCTCACAATTGGTCTTCACCAGCGCACCTGATCGACCCCACACGCTGGCTGTGGATCTGGCCTATCCGCAGCGCGGTCGCTGGATGTTGCGTGCGAAGGATCCAGGAGAAGACCGTCGAACATTGATCTACCGTTATGGCTCAAGACTCTGGTCGATCCCCTTAGGCACCGCCACCAGCTACGCAGCCAAAGACAACAAGGCCCAAGACATGCGCTTGATGTTCGCGCTTCGCAGGGCACTCTTGGCCTGGCCTCACCAATTCGAGTGGACTGGAGAAGGCAAACAGCGTGAAGCATCCTTGGGCAAACTCGGTTCCCTGCGAGCACATCTCAATGAACAGGGCTACCCAATCCTCTTGGAGGCACGCCACCCTGACGGCAGCGCCTATGAGACTCTGACCGATCTGCAATGGAAGGACGTCGACGGCAAGTCCCGTCCCGCGTCCTTCAACATGATCGTCGATGGCAAGAAGATCTGGCATGAGAAGATCCTGCGCGTGGACCGCGACCTGAGATTCCTCGACAGCTATTTCATACCCCACGACCAGCGGCCCAAGGCTCCGCCCCGTGTCGGACAGAAGAGCCGCCGGTTCGCATCCCCGGCCGGCCTTGAATGGGAGCAAGTGGTAAAAGATGAAGTACTCGACCCCATGGCCTCGGCTCGCTGGAGGGAACAGGCGAGGCGTGAGCTTGGGAAAGAAGGGGGCGAGCTGCTCGCGGGTATGGGACGCGTGATCGACGAAGGAGGACGCCTGGTGGCCGTGCTGTTGCTTGCCCAGCCGGGTCAGGCTGCAGCGGGTGGCTCCTGGAAGGTGACGCCCTCCAGGTCGGGCCTGATTCGACGCCTGCCCCAAACCGGCCCCCCGAATGCGACCCAACTCAGAGCCCTGGTGGCCGAAGCCCGAGAGGGAGGCACCCCCTCTCGAATCGTGCTCTGGGAGGCCCCCGACGGAACCCGGGAGATTCGTGTGGAGGTGGCCCCATGACTCTCTCATTGCCCCGCATTGCGTCCCCCATGGAGAACACACCTATTGTGTCTTCCAGGTAGGTCAGGGACCCTCCCCACGTGCCTCCTGGAAGCATTCAGGGGCTGGCATCTTCCTTGCTGGGAAAGAGCCGAACCCTGAACCCCACCCTAGCTCCCATGAGTACCCCCCGCCTGATCACCACAACCTTGATCCTCCTGCTGGCCCTTCCCTCCGCTGAGGCCTTCGGCCAGCGCAGCCGCACCAGTTCCCAAGGCAGCCGCACCCAGAGTTCAAGCCGCTCCCAGCGCCCCAGCCCCTCTCGCCAAAGCAGTTCCCGCTCTACACCCTCCCGGTCGAGCAGTTCTCGCTCCACACCCTCCCGCTCGAGCAGTTCCCGCTCCACACCCTCCCGATCGAGCAGTTCTCGCTCCACACCTTCCCGTACAAGCAGCTCACGCTCGAGCAGCTCCAGTTCCAGAAGCTCAAGCCCGACTTACAGCCCCAGCCGCAGCACCTCGCCGCGAGTGACAACCCAACCGACCACGCGCTCAACCTATAGGCCCCCGAGCCGCACGAGCACAACTCCCACGCGCAGCGCAACTCCCACCCCCAGCACGTCCAGCAGCAGTTCGACCTGGCGTCCCACGAGTTCCCGTTCGACGCCTGAAAGAAGTACCCCCGCTCCCCGCGAGCCGGTGACCTCTCCGCCGCGCCGAGTGCGCTTCCCGCAATCCTACTCGGGCTCCAATTCCAGCCCCACTGCGACAGGTGCACCCTCCTGGCGCCCACGCTCCACACCGGTGGGCTCAGGTCCCTCAGCCTCCGTACGAAGCCGCTGGAGCCTCAGCGGACAATCACCCTCCACAACCTCAAGAGCCAGCAGTACGCCTTCCTCCGATCGCGCTTCACTGTTAGGCCGTTACCGTACGGCCCAGACCAGAGCAGCAGACACCGAGCCTACCCGCGGTTCCACCCTGGTCCAACGTGTGCAAGCCGCGCGTCAAGGCAAGCAGATCCGGAACGCACGCACCACCCAAGCACGTCAGGACAGTATCCAACGCAAGCAGCGGGTGGCAGAGGGTCGTCTGCAGCAGCGCCTGACCCGAGTCACCAAGGCGCGGGAGCAGTATCAAGAGGTAACCAACAACCGTCGTCGTCAGGCAGTTCTTGACACCAAGAACAACGCCCTTGGAGGCGGTACCCTCTCCGCCGGGGATGACCCCAATGGGGTCCAGGCCGCGGTGCGCCCGGGCCTCGACTCCGACGGAAGCACCAGGGGCAGTTCCGGATCGGGAGCAGGCTCTGGCGGCGAGTACGACGACGGATATGGCGATGGCTACCACGATGGCTGGCACGACGGCTATGGCTATGGCTCCCACAGCATATTCTGGGGCTGCTACTCCTCCTGGGGCTGGAACTCATGGGGTTGGCTTTCTTGCCCCATCTACTGCTCCTCTCTTTGGTGGCACAGTTGGTGGTGGTGTGGCGGACACTCCTACTGGGGCTGGTGGCCCTCAAGCTACTCCTGGTACGGACCCATGGTCCCCCACGGCTACTACCCGCAAACGACCACGGTGGTGATCGAGGCCGAGCCAGAAGTGATCTATGTGGAGCAGGCACCGCAAGCTGTGGCGCAAGAGGCCATCCCCCAGGGCGAGGTAGTGGTGCAAGCGGCGGCAGGAACTCCCTCAGGACAAGTAAACCAGGCCAGGCAAGAGGAACTCAATCGGGTCGCTCATCACTACCTGACCCTTGGAGACGAGGCCTTTCGCGCGGGACGCTTCAGCGATGCGGCCAGTCACTACTCACGGGCGGTGGAATTCGCCCCGAAAATCGGAATCCTGCACCTTGTGCTCTCCGACGCACTCATGGCGATAGGTGACTATCGTTGGGCCGCCGCGGAATTGCGCGTGGCTCTTGAGCTAGACCCTGGCCTGGCCCTTCACGTTGTGGACAAGCACACCTTCTATGGGGACCCAATTCAGTTCGACCAGCAACTGGCAACACTCGAGCGCTACTTGAGCGACCACTTCCTGGACGAAGACGCGCGCCTGCTCCTGGCAGGAAACTATCACTTCGGCGGCCGACCGGCTGCTGCGGTTGACCTTCTGGAGAGTCCCTTCAGCGGTGCGGTGGTCAGCACCGGACCCGGAGCGGTGCTGCTCGAAGCGGCACGCTCGATCCAGCACGGAACACCTGTCCTGCAAGGGAAAGAGAACTAGGACAGGCTCAATTCCCGGGGGCCTTCGTCCCCCAGGAAAACCGCAAAACCAGGATCACGGCCAAAACGCTCAACGAACCAGCCCTGCGCCCTCTCGCGCAGGGCTTCTTCTTGGCCCCTCCGGACCAGGGCCACCACGCAACCTCCAAAGCCGGCCCCAGTCAGCCTTCCGCCGAAGCTTTCCTCCCCTGCCGCGACTGCATCCACCAGAAGATCCAGTTCCGGCACTGAGACTTCAAAGTCACGCCGCAGGGATTCGTGGGACTGCACCATCAGGTCACCCGCTGCAACGATGTCCCCCTGAGCCAGGAAATCCCGCGCCTGAAAAGTGCGCTGCACTTCATTGATCACATGCCGGGTGCGCCGCTGCAAGACCGGGTCCATCTTTGATCCATGCTCGGCCAACACATCTGCCTTCACATCCCGCAGGCAATCAGCGCCAGAGGTCAATGGGAGCAGAAATTCTGCGGCGGCTTTGCACTCCTGCACACGCTGATTGAAAGCACCCGCAGCCAACTCACGCTTGACGCCAGAGTCCATCACGACGATGGAGACCTCCTTCGGATCCAAGGGCAAGTAGCTGAAGCTGCCGTCCTTGCAATCCAGCCACAAAAGGTGCCCAGGCTTGGCGTAGCCCACTGCATAGGGATCCATGATGCCGCACTGAACGCCCACAAAGCCTCGCTCGCCTTGCAAGGCCGCGTTGACCCAACCCTCACATCCCACACCGAGTTCCCAGCAACGATCAAGAGCCAGAGCCGTGCCCACGCAAATCGAAGCGGAGGAAGACAAGCCCGCCCCAATGGGCAGGTCCCCGCCAAAAAACAGATCAAGACCTGCCATGGTCTGGGGACGCTTGCCGAGCAATTGGATCAAGACCCCCAAGGGATAGTCGAACCAGGCACCGCTTGCGACTTGGGGCAGAGTATCCAAGTCCGCATCGAGGGTCTCACCACCCAGCGTAGAGGCCATTCGAATCCTCCCATCTGCCCGCAACCGCACGCCAATCAAGGTGCCCCGGTGAATCGCCGTGGGCATCACCGGACCCCCGTTGTAGTCCAAGTGCGCACCGAACAGGTTGACCCGTCCGGGGGCAAAGAAAAGACGCACCGGAGCACTGGACGACCCCAGGTGACGGTCCATCTGGGCCATGTGACGCCTGTGAACAACTGGGTCGAGAGAGGCGGAGGACATGTGGTTGATTCTTCGGTGCGCCTGTGGACTCAAGAGCCAAGGCCGTGTGGGGACTCCTGAAGGGCCCCAACACCACCGATCCCCTTTCCGGGACACAGATTGCCCAAAGGAAGGGGAGATCTTCAACACAGCGCTGCGGTTTCAGACCTTCCAGGACGATAGAGTGCCTGTCATGGTCAGTCAATCGCTTCCGAGGGGTCCCAGTCTCCAGCGCCTGCTCCCCAGTCTTGTCTTGGCTGGAATGCTCTCTGCCTGCGCCACAATCTCATTTGAGCGCGAGACCGAAACCTCCGGCACCTTCCACTCCGAAGCCTGGGCTTTCACGATCTTTGCCTGGGACTTTCCCAAGGAGTCCATCCAGATCGCACGTGACAATGTATTTGACGCGGGGCTCTCCAACCTGCAAGTCACCAACGTGAGAACTACCCCCTACCTTGGTTGGTGGGACTGGCTGCTCGACATCGTCGGCTTGCGCAAGACCGTGCTGACCGGCACCTGGGGTTTCTCTGGCGATCAACTGCGTAAGGAAAAAGCAACCGGCACTCCGTTGCTTGGGTCCTGATCCGTTGACCCCTGCCCCGCATGGGGTGAAGATCACACTGTCTCAGCGCCGGTGCCGAGGCATCTCAACGCGCGCTATAGCGCCTTTGCCTTCGGGCCCGTTGGTGAGAGTCACTGTACCTCCCAGATCTCCCACAATTCGGCGCACAATCGCCAACCCAAGACCAGTACCACTTGAGCGCGTGGTGAAGTAAGGATCAAAGAGGTGCGCCTCTTGCTCCGTGTCCAGACCTGGACCCGTGTCACTCAGCAGGACTTCCACACGCTCCCCCGCGATGCCTACGCGCACGATCAGACGCTTGCGCTCATCCATCCCATCCATTGCTTCTAGTGCGTTGGAAACCAAGTTGAGCAAGGCTCGCCTCAACTCACCCCCGTCCGCCAACACGCAACCACCTTCTCCCTCTCGAACCACTTCCACATCAAGCTCTCTGGCCCAGGCATGGGTCAGTTCCAGGACCTCATCCAAGAGCTCGCCAACTTCCACTGGCTCAGGCTCGATGTGATGCCCAGCAAAGGCGTGAAAGTCGCTGGCGATCTCACGCATTGCCGCGACCTGTCGCTCGATCATGTCCAAGGTGCGCTCCTGAATTGAATCCGCCTCGGGACTGCCCTCAGCCCGAGCCCGTCTCAGCAAGCTGATCGAAAGGGAAATCGGAGTCAGGGGATTCTTGATCTCGTGGGCCACTTGGCGAGCCATTTCGCGCCAGGCAGCGTCTTTTTCTGCGCGCACAAGCCGTGAACGGCTGCGTGACAGGTCCTCAGTCATGCGGTCGAAGGAGCGTGCCAGATCCCCCAGTTCATCCTGCCGCTTGGACTCCAAGCGGGCTTCCAATTCCCCCCCTGCAATGCGCCTGGTGTGACGCTCCAACTCCAGAATCGGCTGCAGGGTGCGCCGAGCCACCATGAAAGAAAGTACGGCCGCAAGAAAGAGACCTACCAAAGTTGCCAGCAACAGGGTCTCCGAAACCGCGGCCACCGGCGCGTAGATGTCTCCATAGTCCACGCCAACGCCAACCACCCAACCCAAACCACCACCGTCGACAGATGTCAGATGCTTGAATGCTGCCTTCTTCTGCACTCCTCGAAAGACATAGTCCGGATACATGCCCCAGGGCCCGCGGCGGGCAGCTTCCACCAGGGGAATCAACGACCCTGATTCCAACTCGCTGACCTTTTGTCCAACGAGACGGCGCGTAGGGTGGGCCACAATCGTGTCTGCATCGGATCCCCAAATCCAGGCATAAGAAGAAGAGTACAAGTCCTCCGTAGTCTGGCCACCATCACTGCCCAGCCGACGCACACCAAAGTCCTCAACCCAACCCTGCAATCGATCGGTATGCATCAAGCCTATCACTGCTCCAGCAGGCAGGTCTTCACCGGGACCCTCCAGCCGCACGGCCAGGCCCACATAGGGGCGCTCATCTGATTCCACGCCAAGCAGATCCTGCAGTGTTCCAAAACCAAGCGCTGCCCGCCCTTCGCGCATCAGTTCTTCGAACCAGGGTTGATCTGAGATACCCCCGTCCAGGGAAAGAGAGTCGTGTGGAGCGCCGTGTGACCCGAACCGATTGGCGATCAAGATCTCTCCATTGGCATCGACAGCAGTAACGATGCTGTGAGCACCGGAAAGACGCACCAAGCGGTCGAAAAGGTCCTGCACAGTGGCCTCCCAACTACCACGATCCTCCGCATCCCCTGCCGCATACCAACTAACCAAAGGAATTCCCGCAAGATACTCAAGGTCCTGCCAGCGCTCGCGAATCTCCGTGTCGAGCTGATCCGCAAGGTCCGTGGCGGTGGACAGCAGATGAAAACGCACTGAATCGTCAGCCAGACGCTGAGATACCTCGCGGTCCACCCAAGTGGAAAAGCCGATGAATGGCACTGCGACCGCGACCAGCACGGCCAGAGTCCACTTGGTGGAGATGCGACGAAACACGAAAGAGGTCAGGTTGAGGACAATCGCCCGAGGACTCAAGGTCCTGTGGGGCCAGCCCAGCTTATCCTCTGGCCCTCCTGAATCCTCGGGACGAACCCAATGGGCTCCCTTTCCTCTCCCCGCCGAATCCTGATTGTGCGCCTGTCGCACCTGGGGGATGTGTGCCATGCGCTGCCTCTCTACCACGCCCTGCGGACGGCACACCCCGACGCCCAACTTGGGTGGGCCATCCAGCCGCCATTCCAAGACCTGGTGCAGGACCTGCCGGGGCTGGAGGAGGTGTTCCTTTTTGAACGAACGAAAGGTCTCCCTGCCTGGTTCCACCTACGCCGGTCCCTGCGGAACTGGCAACCAGACTGGGCCATCGACTCCCAGGGCAACCTGAAGAGCGCCATGGTCACGCGACTCTCCGGCGCCCCCCGCCGATTGGGCTTTCACCGTGGAGACTGGCGCGAACCCCTCGGAGCCCGAGCCCTGACCGAACAAGCAAGGCCAGCCGAGGGTCCCCACAGCATCCAGCGGGTGCAGAAACTCGTACAGGTTGTGCTCGCCATGGATCAACCTGCCCCCTTTCATCTGCCTATCACCCCCGCAGCTGAACAACGGGGCGAGAAAGAACTCGCCGCCCGTCTCCCGGACCGCGGCCGCCCCAGGCGCATGGTACACCCCGGCTGCCCGGGAGATCCGCGCAGTCTGCCGGTGGACGAGATCGAGAAACTGGTGCAAGGCCTGGTGCAAGGGGGCGAGGATGTACTGCTGCTTAGCGGTCCAGAGGAAGAGGCCAGTGGCAAGACCCTCTCCCAGCGCCTGCAGTACAACCCGGCAGTACAACACTGGATTGGTCAACGAGGGCTGACCCTGATCACAGCCCTCTTTTCCGCAGCCGCCAAACAGCACATCCGCCTCGTCGCCGGAGACTCGGGTCCCACGCACCTGGCGGCAGCCATGAACATGGGCGTAGACATGTGGACCGGACCAACGGATCCCGAAGCCACCGGCCCCTGGCCTTTGGTCTCATCCCCTGACACGATCCACACCGCGCACCGCTCCCCAAGCGGTAATATCTCGGACCTGAGGGGCGAACAACTCGCTCGAACGCTGCTCAAGTCAGTGCTGTGCCCTTGAGTATGAACCCATGAGAATGTCCACCTATTTCTTGTCCGGCAGCATTGCCTCCATACTGGCCTTGCTCGTCTCCGCGGGCCTTGGTTTCGGCAATTCATTGAGCCTGCATTTCAAGGTCGCCCTGCCTGCGGCTATCTTGACCGTAGGCGCCCATACCCTGTTGATCCTGTTCATGGTGGTCACTGGTCGCATCCTCCGCGAGGCCATCCGGTGCCGGGACCTGCCCCAAGACTTCCTCGACGAACTCAACCTGTTCTTTTCCTGCGCAAGCGCCTACCCCGCGGCGATCTTTGGCAGCCTCTCCATCGCGGGCGCGGCGGTCCTTGCCTTTGGCGCTCCCGTACTAGGACTTCCGGCCGCAACCCACTGGATCGCTGCCTGTCTGGCTGTGTTGCTCAACATGTGGGCCCTGCCTGTTGAGTACCGCGCCCTGCGCAGGACCCAGTTGATCGTAGACAGGGCCGCCAACGCCCTCGATCAGATCGATGCAGAAGTCCCATCTATCGGAGACGAGTTGCTTGAACAAGAGCGAACAACGCCAGAGGGTTTAGCGCAGGAAGCCTTGGCTGTGGCCATCGGAGCCTGGCTGCCCTACGCCTACCTGATATTCATCATGGGCGACGGCAAACTGTCAGACGCGTCCATCCACCCGTTCATCGAAATCAGCCTGGCAGGCCTGGTCGTCTGGTGGCTGGCGCGCTCGGAATCCAAGCGTCAGGCGTCAGAATCAGCGGACGCATCCTCAAGCACCTGAATGCGCTCGCGGATATCCTTGTACTCGGGCCAGAAAAGCTCGATCTGACGCAGCAACTGCAAGGCATCGGACTCCTCATCGGCCGCCATGGCCTGCTCATAAAGCGCTGCTGCATCGCGAACATAATCCTCAAGGGTAGCCATGCGGGCGCGACAGTCCTCGTAGTAGTCCTCAACTGCCAGGATCTGGCTGAACTTGGCAATCGCCGCCTCATAGCGGAAGTCATGCTCAAGGTCGATTGCCTTTTGGTAGGCCACCTTGATTTGCGCCACTTTTATTTCAGCAAGCGCTTCATCAAACATCCCGGGACGCGCCACGCTGATTTTTTGGCCTTCAAGCAGGATCTTCCGAGCTTCGCTGAACTCGGATCGCAGGATGGCCATCTTTCCTTTCAGTAGGAACTCGTCGGCCTCGGCCTCGATTCGCGCCCGAGCAAGGCCCCCTTGAGCAACTTCATTTCCAGGGTCCAACAAAAGGGCCACGCGAAAATCGTTGCGCGCGGCGGCATGGTGCCCAGCCTCTTCCAATTGCAGGGCGATACGCGTATGGCGATTGGCAATCTCCCGTTCCACTTCAGTCACCCGCTGAGTGGGACGAGGGTCATTCGGACGGTACTTGCCAGATGCACGGAACCGGCTTTGTGCCAAATCAAGCTGCCAGTCACTGATAGCCCGCACACCCTTGTCGTAGTAATCCTCGCCAAGATGCTCGCGCCAGGCGATCTGTCGTTGCACTTGAATCAAACCTGCCTCGGCCTCTACAAGATCTGCGCGATAGCCAAGCGCCTTGATGTAGGCCTCACGAGCCTCTCTCAACTTATCGGCCGAGTGCAGTTCCTGTGCCGCATTCAAATACGTGGTACCTAGCTTGCGCAGGGCCTTGAGCTCCCAACTCTTGACCACATGGTTGTCTGGCTCGAGTTCAAGCGCCAGTTTCACCATCTCAAGAGCATCTTCATCGTCACCCGCAAAAGTCATTCTGCGCGCCTGATCGAGATACCAGGCAATCGTGGCTCTGCGGTGCTGAAAACTGGCCTCGGCACTACCCGGGTCGGCCTCCAGATCAGCAGAAGCGGTGCGAAGCGCCTCGTCGTAGAGCCCATGATCAACTAGCCACCCGACGGACTGGGTCTTAGCGGGGGCTGTGGGAGCTTGACAGCCGACAAAAATGGCGAGTAGGAGGAGAGTGGCCTTCATGGTGAGTGGGAGACGAATGGACCCTGGGGATCTTCCCGGAACCCCATGGAAGCCATGACGAGGGCCAACAGCAAGCAGCAATCTTGAATCTCGGCCCCAGCAGGCCACAAGAGCGGACCCCGAAGCCGATTCAGGAGCGAAGGCCCTCGAAGAGCGCCAGTCCCAGACTCCCAAAAGCCAGCACCGGGGTCCAGGCGGCCAAGAGGGGTGACAGGCCCCCATTGATTCCCAGGTTGCGGAAGACGAAGTCCGCAGCGAAATAGAAGACGCACAGGATGCCCCCCACCATCAGACGCTCGGAGCCCTGACCACGCTCATAGTGGAAGAGCAGGGGCAGACCTACCAGAAGCAGGATCAAGTTCGCCAGAGGGAAAGTCAGGTGGTAGTGCCAGAGGGTACGAAAGGCCGTGTCATCGGGTTCACGCCGAATCAAGCGCTCCACTTCGGCGAAGGACAATTCCAATGGCTCGGCCCGGGCGCGGCGATAGGTCAAGGCCAGCCCAGGATCCATGTCAAAATCACTGAGGGTGCTCACCTCTTCCGTGGCTGCAGTACTGCCAAGCGCCTGTCGTTGGCCAGCTACCAGGTCCCAACCCTCGCCGTTCCAGGAGGCACTCTCTGCATCGATCCGCACATAGTCATCCGCTTCGGCCACGATCGCCACCACGCCTTCGGCCTCAGGTGCGCTGTCTTCGCTCTCGCCTGGCCAGAAGCGCTCCAAGAAGACAAGACTACCCATCAAGTCGTGCACCACCACATCGGAGTAGACCCGGGGCTGATCGCCCTCCGTCAATTTCCAATGCAAACGATCACGCTGATCGGCAAAGGTCTCCACCAGGGTCTCTCGCAACACAAACATGCCCATTGAAAGAACACAACCCAACAGGAAGATCGGCAACAGTATCCTGCGGACACTCACACCAGCCGCAAGAACGGCAGTCACTTCGTTCTTCTTCAAGAGACGATTGACCGTGAACAGCCCCGCCAGGAGGGTCACGAAGGGGGCAACCTGCAAGAACAGGAAAGGGACCTGCATCAGGTAGTAACGCAGGACCACCCCTCGCGAGGTCGGCCCTTTCCCATCCTCAGAAGAAAGAAACTGACCAGCATTGTTGGCCATGTCGAGTACCAGATAGAGTCCGACCACCAAGAAAAGAGCGGTGCCATAGGAGCCGATAAAGTGGGCCACCACATAGCGATCCAGCCTCCCCAGGAAGCGCAGGTGAGAAAAATAACGGACTCTCATCGACGCAACCCCCGATACAAGAGGGGCAGGGATGCCATGACCCCCAGGCAAGTTGGACCCCAGGCCACGAGCACCACAGGCAGGCTTGTATGCCCTGCCAACTCCGATCCCAAGCTCATGGAGAGCGCGTAGTACCCGATTCCATAGCCCGAAGCCACCGCAAGAGCTGCAAGCTGATTCCCGCGGCGCAGAATCAATCCGGTAGGTGCGCCAAGCAACAAAAACAGGAGGTAGACCACCGAGCGGCTACCACGCTTGTGGATCTCAAAACTCATACCACGGCGCTTTTCGGTATCCCGCTCCACCAACAAGTCCTTGTGAATCTGGGACACCGTGCGATAACGGGGTCGTGGGCGATCCCCGATTCTCGGCGGGTCCATCAGTTCCTCCAATGGAACCGAATAGCGCACATAGGCCTGCTCTGTGCGCAGCCCTGCACCGGGAGCCAAGGCACGCACCCCCTCCAGGTCTACCACCAGAGCACCCTTCTCAGTACGAATGTGAGCCCGTTCAGCAAACACATCAATGCGCTCTTCGCTGCTCTCATTCGCCCGCCGAAGGTAGACCTCATGCCAGAAATTCGGATCGCGGGGATCGCGCCAGGCCCCGCGCAAGAAGAAACCATGAAACTCTACTGTCGTACGCCCCGGGGGCAGATTCGAAAGAGTCCGCTCCAGGCTTCGAGCAATCAAGGCCCTCTGATTGGACTTGGTATGAGGCACCCGCTCGGCGAAGAGCCACCAGGTCACCCCAGAGAGAACCAGTGCCAAAACGAACCCCGGCAGGAGCAGCTTGACGGGATGAAATCCCGCCATCTGAATCGCAGTCCATTCTCGATCTGCCGCCAATCGCCCATAGGTCGCCACCACCGCCAGGAGAAAACAGAGGGGCAATACATAGGGCGCCAGAGTCTGCAGCACCGTGGGCAGATAAGCCATTAGGAGACCGGCATCCGCGGCGGGCAACTTGTGGACCGCATTGACAGCGACTCCCGGAACCGCCAGCACAACGATGGCCACCACACCAAAGGCCAGGGCCTGGACCAACTGGCGCAAAATGTAGAGCTGCAACTTCAAGGAGCGGATTCTATACCGCTGGTGCGCAGACCCAATTGCCCTAACCCCGACGATTCATGCGATGATGCACCACCCGGGCGTCGAACGCCCCCCAGCATGGAGCGAATCCTCAAACAAAGCCCCAGGCGCACCGTCCTGCTTATGGTGCCTGCCCAGGCAATGCCAGGACCGGGCAGAGTGATCAAACGCTACCACGCCCCTGAGTTCCTCGGCGGCCTGCGGGATCAACGGCGCGCACAAAAGGAGTTCCAGACCCTTGTACATTTGCGGGAGTTGGGGCTTGCCGCCCCCAAACCCCTGGAGGTCCGACTCCAGAGGGAGCATTGGGAATTGGTAATGGAAGAGATCCCGGGGGCACTCAACTTGGAGCAAGTCTTTGCTCAGAATGGAGCCCGATACGCACTCGCCGCCGCCCTGGCGAAGTTTCTGTACCAGCTACTTGTCCTCGAAGTACGGCACGACGATCTGCACCCAGGAAATGTGGTGCTTGACGAACAAGACAAGCTCTGGCTTGTGGACATGCGCGGGATACGCAGAGATGCACCATATGGTAAGCGCGAGCTGCGTGAGCTCCTCATACACCTCTGCCAAACCTGCCGAGAGACCACGAGCGCCCGATGGCGCGCTTCGGTCATGGCTCGTTTACGGCGGTGCTGCAACAAAGGGCAGTTGGCGCATCTGGTAGGAAACCTTGATCTGCCAGCTATCGAAACCAGCGCACGGACCCTGCGGCGCAAGAGAGGACGCAAGCGCATCGGCCGCTGGCAAAGAGAGAGTTCCGCTGCAACACGACGGGGAGCGGGATGGCTCGCCCTTGATCGCAATCCCGGAGACTGGATCCGCACGCCCCCCGCATCTCTTGACCAGGCCCTTGACTGTTGGAACTCCCTCGGGCATCTGGCCGAGCACGGCATTCCCGCCGAGCGACCTGTACTCCTTTGGGTTGGCTCCCGAAGCGTACGGGTGGTGAGCCAGATCCCGACCGGCGCGCGCAGAATGAAAACGGCCAAAGAAGGCTCTCCCGGGGCCTGGGGGCACATTCTGGGCAGCATTGCCGACCGAGGCCTCGGCCCGGAAGCCAGCAATATCTCACAGTGGTGGCTCACCCGGGAAGGAGCAATCCTCGCTGGAGATATCCATCTGCTTGACCTCTCTCGCGCCGAGCAGGTGAACCCCTGGCGCTTCAACATCGAGGGATTCAACCCGAGCTGGACCCCAGACCAGCGCAGGGAGTTCAGCTCAGCCTGGTGTCTGGCTCATGCATGTGGTCCCCAGGAACAACAAGTGTTGAAGGAGGCCTTGCTTGGCGACCTCTAGGCGCACCAGAGCCCTGCGTAGAGGCCTCCTGAAGTCCTTCCTGATCCCGGCGCGGGTGCTGCCGCACGGTCTGATGCGGGGCTCGATCCAGCACTCACTGCGCTTAGCCAAAGGCACCTCAGCTGCCCGAAGGGTGCACTCAAATCTGAAACTCGCAGCAGATAACCTGGGCCTCGATGAAGCACAACTACGCGCTTTGCCTGCCGCCATCCGAGCCCACACTGCACGCCAAATCGCCGACGGGGTGCGCCTCTCAAGACAAGACGCTGGTGAATGGGTCGATGCAATCGTGCAGGAGGGCCCAGGTTTCGAACGCCTCAGCGAGACCCTCGCCGCCAATCCCGGAACGATTATCTTGGGTGGACACATGGGCAACTGGGAAATACTGGCGATCTACCTGGTGCGCCGGGGAGTACGAGGTGTCGTGGTAGGACGCGCACGAGGCGATCAAGACTGGCTGACCAAGATGCGCGCCCAACACGGTGTCGAGACCCTGCCCCAGGATGCCAGCGCCCGGGAGACCCTTCGCGTGCTGCGCTCCGGTCGCATCCTGGGCCTGCTCTCTGATCTTGAAGCCCGCCAATTGGACGGTGAGTTTGTGTCCTTTCTGGGGCATCCGGCTCTGACCATGACCGCTCCTGCAGCCATCGCCCGCGCGGCCAACGCTCCTCTGCTCCCTGTGCGCTGCGTGTTTGATACACAAAGCGACCGTTACCAAGTCCACGTGGACCCACCCCTATGGTCACGTACAGACCTGGACCCCAAGGCCTCCACCACCGACCTCTTGGAGCGCATGAACCAGGTCTATGAATCCTGGATCAAGGCCAACCCCGAGCAATGGGCCTGGCATCAACGTCGCTGGTGGACCAAGCCCGGCTCGTTCGATGCGATCCCCAACCCCGCCTTCCGGAGAGAAAAACGCGCGCGGGACATTTGAGCTCCTAGAGCAACCCGTGTTCCCTGAAGAATGCCCGGCAAATGGAGTTCTTGGCCATGCGGTCAAAATCCCGACGACGGGAGTTCTTGTAGCCCTTCATCGTGTCGACAATGTTCAGAATTGTCTGGCCGTCTTTGGAGAGCTGGCCGTGGAAAGCGACCAAGGCCCGGGCCGCACGATCGGACATGGTGGGGTCACCGATCTTGGTGAGCAACTGCACCAGGTACTCGATTGCCTTGGAGGGATCGCCCTTGTCCCACAGATAGGCTGCCTGTTCAAATCGATCCTGAAAGTACTCTTCGCGCTCTGAAATGTGGGTCTTGATCACTCCCTCAAGAATGGTTTGATCCGCCCCGCCTGCCCCATCGCGAAAGGACTCCAGCATGGGCATTGCTTTGGCGTAGTCCCTGGGAAAGGCCCAGGTCAGGGTCTTGGTCTCCCAGAGAACATCTTCAAGGTTTGCAGGGCTCGACAATTCCGCCACAACCTTCCAGCGGCTGAGTTTATTGCGCACCTCTTCTGCGTCTGAATGGCCGGGCCAGGTGTCGAGGAAGTGCTGAGCACGCTGCACGAAAATCCGCGCCCTGGCACGCACGGGTTCCTTGGCCAGGTAACCCGACTCGTAGTTGCGTATGCTCTTCTGCAGATACTTCGTACCAGCTATGTTGTCCACCAACTGAACGCTGGTCTCGGACAGGGCTTCGGATCGGACCCTTAGAGCAGCGAAGGTCTTGCGCCACTCAGCGGTCAACCTGTGATTATTGCGCTCGATCTTCTCGAGTCCTTCCTCGGCCTTCTTTACGTTCCCATTCTTGAGTGCCTCGGTTATCTGCTCGTGAACTGTTGGTGCATCAAAGCTCTCCTGATTCACCGACTCCTCGTAATTGATGAAAGCTTGAATGCCAACCGCAACCACCAAAGCAAAGCCCAGCAGAATTACCCAGGTGGGCAGACTTTTCTTGACCGCCCTTTGACGTGTGCGTTGGACCCTCGGCCGGCTAGCTTGACTCTTTGAGGATCGGGGCGTACGGGGATTGACTCGTGCCATGAGGGGCAGTGTACCCGCTGGCAATCCGGATGGGTTGTGCTTTGGGGCAGCGAGGATTCCGGTCCCACACAAGACCCGGACTCAGTCCATGCTGCGTCGAGAATCTCGGCCGGTACCGAAGTTCTGAGTCCAATAGCGACCCACCACGGAAGTCGCCATCTCGGTGGCCTGGCGGGAAAGCAATGCTCGGTGGTGCCCCGAGGAGTGTGTCCAGCCGAAATGCGCTCCAAGGGGATCCCCAGCACCTCCATGAATGTTCTCCCCAAGACCCTGGGTATAGCCCTGCTCAGTCATTCGTTCAAAAGGGGTGCGCCTGCCGGGAACACCCTCCTCGAAGTGACTGAAGATCCCCGTACGACTCATGTACTCCCCGTGTACAACCGTCGCCGCCTGGAGCCGCGCATCCCAAGCCAACGCGACACGACCCAGGAGGCGCCTGTATCGATTGGTCACACGCACCTGTTCCGACTCCTGGGATCGACACACCTCCTCCTCTGCTGCCCACAGATTCTCGTTGTAGGCCCGCACATGACTACTGATGCGGATCTCGGTCTGTACGGCCCTGTTTGGAGCAAAGTTCGCCAGGCTGAGATCCGTGACTTCCGGTTGAATCAAGAACAACCAGGAGGGCAGGTCCTTTGGAAGACTTGAGCCCTGGAGCTTGCCCAGCACCCACTGCAGATCGCCCAGGTCTTCGTGGAAGGCTGCACCCAAAGAGACCGAGAATGGCTGCTCCCAGATCGCGCGCACCTCGGCCACCAGGTCATCGACCCTGCGCTGGACCAGATTGTATTCCCCGCGCCGGTTGTCGGGGATCGGATAGAAATACGCCTGCTCGTCGAAGATCAACTCCAGAGCGAATTCCCTCGCCACCTCGAGGTTCCGACGGCGTACAGCAAGTTGCTGCAGGCGCTTGAACTCCCCGCGCTTCAGGATTCGGTTTGTCTGCCGGACAAGGAAATCATCCAGGGTCTCCGCCAGACGGATCTCGGCCAGACGGTACTGGTCGGCCAAGACAGCAAGCACCTCCCAAGCCTCTTCCCGCGCCGCCCCCTGGCGAGTCGTGAGCTTGCGCAGTTCCAATTTCAGCTTGGCTCCGATCAGTTGCTCTTGATGCTCAACAGTGGCGACGAAGGAGCCCGCCACCAGGGAATAGCCACCATCGGGCACTTCTTCTCCCCGTGCCTGGGCCACCAACAGATCCGTGTGTTCACTCGTCAGCAACCCCCCGGCCCGCTGCTCCCAAAGAATGGTCAGTCCCAATTCATTGAACTTGGGCGCACCGTCGGCCAGGCATGCCACCATGATTCCCAAACTGACGGGAGGTTTGTCCCCCAGCTCCAGCAGAGCCTTGGCGGTCCCTTGATGACCGAGGGCCTTGAGCTGAAGAGCGATCCCCCGGGTGGCGCCTCCTTCAGCATGCTCCAAAGACCAGACCTTGGCCAGGGCAGCCAACCAGCGGCACTCCATCTCCCGGCGGCGATAGCGGGCGGATTCAGGATCCTGGGTCAGACGCGAAGCGACTTGCAGAAGCGCAATTGCACGGGGTAGATCTCCCGCCACGCGTGCTTTTTCTCCCATCAGGGCCTGCTCGCCAGGATCGGCCAGAAGTTCGCTGGAGGTAAGCGGGTAAGGGCGCGCAACCACACCCAGCGCATCGCCAGTTTGTGGAACAGTGGGAGCAACCTCTGCAGCCGGCGGTGCAACAAGCGGGTCCAGAGAGGTGCCCGCATCAGAATCCGCAACTGCCACTTCGGACTTGTCCCCTTCACGATTGGGAAGACTGCTCACCGCCTGACGCCACTGCTCGACTCGACGAGAAAACTCGCCATCGAGGGTGCTCTCAGGAAAACGCAGATACTCCTCAGCCACAAGATCCCAGGCCGCCCGGTCCCCGCGTAACCGCTGAGCGCTCTCGGCCCCCGCGATCAATCGCCTCGCGCCCTGATCTGCCGCACTGCGAAGACTCTCGCGATGTTCCAGCAGCTCGACCCCCAACATGGACGCCTGTGCGGGCAGGTCTCCGATCAACTGATCCAGCAATGCCAGGGCACGAGCGTACTCACCCGAGCGTGAGGCAGCCTCCACATCGAGCATGATGCTCTTGATCAGGCCCTGAATACGCGGCAGAACCGCGGGCTCCTGCTCTTCGTCCGGGGCAGGATCACCCCTCGGGGCTCGCGCAATCAGATGTGACTTACGCGAACGGCGATCGGCATCCCAATCCAAGGTGACTGATTTCTCCCGTAACACTGTTTCCCGAGCCTGCCCATCGGTGAAGCTCTGGGCCAGATCATCGAGGCTCGCCAACAGGCTCTCCAAACTGCGGCTATCACGCCCGGCTCGCAACGTGGCACACTCAATCTTGGCCCTCTCCCTCTCGGCCCAAACCCCGTCGATCTGAGCCTGCAGCCCCTTACGGCTCGGATGGTCAGGGTCCATACGCCCGAGCAACTCCTCGGCCGATTCCAGCCGACCATAGAGGATCTGCTGCTCAACAGCGCCGGGCTCCACGCGGCCACCGCAGGACACGAACAACAAAATCAGACATACGCGCTTCATTGAATCCTCAGCCACCATACCGACTTCAGAGAATACCCACCTTTGAGCCAAGGCAACCGAATCATCGCTCCGAAAGCCCCATGCCCAGGCGATTCCCCTCGACTAGAGGTCTGAGGAGAGGTTTTCGATTCCGATTCGGCGTTCGGAATGGTTCGGCCCGCACGGCGTCAACTCACAAAGTGCAACCGCCCGCCGCAGTTCATTCTCAAGCTGCCGCACATTCCCGGGCCAGGACTGAGATTCGAGAAAAGCAAGGGCCTCCTCGCTGATACGCACGGGCGTACCCGCGCTCTCGCCCTCAGCAGCCAGCAGATGCAAAGTCAGGCGCCGCACATCTCCCTCCCGTTCGCGAAGAGAGGGTAACTGCACAGTAACGACTGCCAGTCGCCAGTATAGGTCCTCGCGAAAGTCACCAGCTGCGCAGGACTCTTCCAAGTTCTTATTGGTGGCTGCCACAACGCGCACATTGACTTGTACGGTCTTGTTGGAACCCACTGGTCGCACCTCCCCTTCCTGCAACACGCGCAGGAGTTTTGCCTGCATGGCCAATGGCATCTCTCCAATCTCATCCAGGAACATGGTCCCACCATCGGCAGCAACAAAGTGGCCGTCCCGATCACCCGCTGCGCCTGTGAAAGATCCACGTGTATGCCCAAACAACTCGCTCTCGAGCAACTCTGCAGGAACCGCAGCACAGTTTTCCGCCAACAAGCGCTTGGACTTGCGAGATGAGCCTGCGTGCAAGGCCTTGGCTATCAACTCCTTGCCCGTACCTGTGTCTCCAAGTATCAACACAGTCACATCTGTTGGCGCCAGGCGGTCAAGCAACAGATGTACGCGCGCAATCTGGGGGCTTTCACCCACCATGCCATGCTTCAAGGGCTGGCGTTTACAGAGCACGCCCCACCCGCTGGCATCATCAGATACTTCGTACGCAACCCCATAAGCCGCAGCGTGCGCCTGCACCCGAGAGAGTTCCCCCGCCTGATCCGCCTCTTCCAGCAACTGATCCAAACGGGCAAGAAAGTCTTCTTTGGGCACCATCAGACCGCCACCAGATGTGCATAGGAAAGCAGGAGCTGTTTGCTGCCATGCTGATCAAAACGGACCTCGGCACGGGCATTGACCCCACTGCCAGACAGGCTCTCGATACGGCCGCGACCAAAGTGTTCGTGCTCCACCAGTTGGCCCACCGCCAGAGCAGCAGCGCCATCGTCTTCTGGTTCGTAAGCTCCCAGTACCGACTCCGGGTCATCTCGCTCCAGGCCCTCAACAAATTCGGCAGGGATTTCTTCCAAGAAGGGCGAAGGGCGGGCCCAGCGCGTGTCACCGAAGAAGAAACGTGTCACTGCATGAGTCAAGAAGAGGCGCTTCATGGCCCTGGTCAAGCCTACGTAGAACAAGCGCCGCTCTTCCTCGATGCCGTTCACGGGATCCTCTTCAAGGGCGCGGCCATGGGGAATCAGCTCCTCTTCACACCCGGCAATGAACACCTGAGGAAACTCCAGCCCCTTGGCCGAGTGCAAGGTCATCAACTTGACCGCGTCCTCCGTACCGTCATAGACATCAGTGTCACTCACCAGCGCCACATCCTGCAAGAAACCCGGCAACTTCCCATCCGGGTGCAAGCGATCGTACTCCTGGGCGTGGGCCAGAAGCTCCTCAACATTGGAGTCGCGGTCCACGAGCGTATCTCCATCGTCCATCTCCGCTATCCAACGCTCACGGCCAATACCCTCAAGCACGGCCGCGAGAGCTTCGCCCGCAGGACCATCCCGCATGGGATCGAGGGCTTCCAGCACTCCCGCGAACTCCGCCAGTCCCTTCTTGGCGCGACCGCGCACCAAGGCAACCGCCTCTTCGGAACGCAGGGCATCGCGCATACAAAGTCGCCTATCTACGGTCCACTGAATCAATCGCCCAACTGTAGTCTGTCCCACACCGCGCAGGGGTGCGTTGACCACCCGCAGGAAAGCCTGATCGTCCTTGGGGTTGACCAGCAACCGCAAGTAGGCCACCAGGTCGCGAATCTCCCGGCGCTGGTAGAACTCCAAGCCACCCACCACTTGATAGGGCACGCCAGCGAGACGCAACGCACTCTCCAAAGCACGCTGCATGAAGTTCATTCGATAGAAAACCGCGCAATCCCCAAAGGACCCGCCGCGACCCTCAACACCTCGAATCTGAGCAGCGATCTCCCGTGCCTCTTCGTTTTCATCGCCGCACTCCAAAATGACAAGTCTCTCACCCTCTTCACCCTCCGTCCAAAGCTCCTTGACCTTGCGCTGCTTGTTGTTGGCGATCAGGGCCGACGCTGCTCCCAGAATCGTCTTGGTCGAACGGTAGTTCTGCTCAAGACGCACCACCAAGGGCTCGCCGAAGTCTTTTTCGAAGTCAAGAATGTTGCGAATATCCGCACCTCTCCAGCCATAAATAGACTGATCGGGATCTCCGCAAACCGCCAGATTCCCATGGCCGCTGGCCAGATGGGAGGTCAACAGGTACTGCACCCTATTGGTGTCCTGGTATTCGTCCACCAACACGAAACGAAACCGAGTGGCGTAGGAATCCCGCACGCCGGGATGCCGGTCGAACAACTCCAAGGTCTTGAGCAACAGATCATCGAAGTCGAGAGCATTCTGATCCGCCATCCTTTGGGCATAGGCATCACGCACCTTGCTGAAGACCTCATCATCCATGCCCGACCCATCGTCAATCACCAGGGGCTGATCCTGATCCGCCACCCGGTTCTTCTCGTTGGATATCCAGCCCCCCACCAGCGCCGGTCGAAAGCGCTTGGGATCATAGCCCAGGTCCTTGATGATCTTCTTGATCAACTGGTTGCGATCCGAGGTGTCGTAGATCGAAAAATCCCGGGTGAATGGCGCGAGAAGCTCGATGTCCCGGCGCAGAATGCGCGCGCACATGGAGTGAAAGGTGCTGATCCATGCGCCCGTCAGGTTCGGCAGCAATCGATCCACGCGCTCACGCATTTCAGCAGCGGCTTTATTGGTGAAAGTGATCGCCAGGATCTCTTCCGTACGAACCCCCGCCTGGGTCACCAGCCAGGCAATACGATGAGTCATCACCCGCGTCTTGCCCGACCCCGGCCCCGCCAGGATCAGGAGCGGTCCCTCCGCATGGATAACCGCCGACTTCTGGGGTTCATTCAGACCCGCGAGCAGATCCTCTGCGCTCACCCCCGCTGCGGCCCCATCCTGGGCCGCCTGTACGTCCATCCAATCCATGCGCTACTGATTCTAGCGCGCCCAGGCCGCTAGAGTTCGCAGCACTCGGGCGGAGCCGCTTGAAAGGAGCATTCCCTCTGGGTCGACTCGGCCGAAAAAGTGCCCATCAAGGGATAAAGCGCGAGTCCGGCTCGAAACGGTCGACCCTGGGTTCAATGATGGAGACCCCAGGCTCGGTCCTGAAACCGGACTGATCTCCCCTGAAAGCAGCCCGCCAGATTCTCCCCGGGCTTGCTCCTGGCCGACTGCTAGGATTTCGGCTATGGCCTTCAGGCAACATGGAACCGGCGCACCTCTGGATGCGAGCAGGGCACATATCCTCCAAAAAAAAGCCCCCGGTCAAAGACCGGGGGCCAATGTTCCAGGTGTCGCTCGTTCCGTTTTTGCCTGCCAGCACGCGGAAGTACCTGGATCCTCAGAAGAGGAGTCGGAACTAAACACCCTGTTCTCTCATACAGGTATGAATCGCTCCATGTCGCTCACCTACAACTATGCCCCATTTCTGAGCCTTGTCCAGAAGTCTCACAAGTAACCGAGCGAGATGATCCAACCTGATGCACACAACCAGCGCATGTCCATTGAGCGCCGCTGGATTGGTCCCAATTCGGGAAGCAACTACTCCAACGACCGCTGGCGCAACGCGCGAGCGGAACAGCGGGACGGTCGCCTGCTCACAAGCCTGTTGGCCAAGGCGACGCTCGGACCAGGTCCGGTACTCGATGCCCCCTGCGGAACGGGACGCCTACAGACAGTTCTGCGTGAACTCAAGAGGGACTCGATCTGCCTGGATCTTTCCGCGTCCATGCTCAAGCAGATTCGGACTGGTGCCCGTCTGCAGGGATCAGCCTTTGCCTTGCCCTTCAAAGACTACAGCTTCCCTCTGGTGACCTGCTGCCGCCTCTTGCACCACCTGGCTGAACCAGTCGATCAAGCGGCGCTGCTGAGGGAACTCGCGCGGGTCTCTGCGGGCTGGGTGGCGGTCTCCCACTGGGATGCAGCCTCCTGGCATATGCTTCGCCGCAGAATGGGTTGGCGCAAGGGCCACGACCACCGTGTGGGATTGAGGCACCGTGAACTGATCGAGTTGGGTCTGACTGCGGGGCTGGAACGCTGCTGGTCACGCTCAAGCCTGCGCTTCATCTCGCCCCAAACCTGGACGCTGTTCAAGAAACAACCACGCAACGAGAGCCAGGCCCCATGCTGAGTGACCACTGGCTCAACACGAACGGTCGGCGCTGGCGAATCTGCAGCGAGGGTGGCAAGCAGGGCGAAGCCCTGACTCGCGCCGCCCTTGATGCCCTGAACCTCTTGGACCTGACTGTGGAAACCCATGGACCCACCGCGCTCTTCCCCGAACCCGCCTGGCTGAAGGGCAGCGCCCTCAAGGGCAAGACCGCCCTGCGCCATGGTCTGCGCTTCCGCCTGGGACTGGGTCTGCCCCGTTTGCGTGAAGCAAGGAACCTCGCCTGGCTTGCCCGGCATCTGTTCGTTGTGCCTAAACCCCTGATTGGGCTGGTTCTCTTTCGCGCAGGCCTGCCCAGGGGCCAGTGGCTCGTAACCCAGGAACAACAGGACGCACGACCCTTGCTTGAGGTCTGGGACGAACTCGACTCGGACCAAGAACAAACGGCCCTGACGGAGCTCGCCCGAGAAGTGGCACGCATGCATGCCCTTGGGTTCACCCACCGGGACCTGTTCCTGCGCAACCTCATGTGGCGCGGGACCCAGGCGCGCAAACTGCTCCTTCTGGACTGTTGGCGAGGAGGGCCGGGGTTCGACCTGCGCGGAGCCAGTTGGGATGTAGGCTGTCTGCTCTCCGACCTGGTGGATCTGGTGGGCGGGGAGCAAGCGCAACGCTGGCTGGCAGAGTACCTGGACCAGCGCGCAGCGCAGGACCGGCCGGTCGCCAAAGAGTCCTTCATCCCACAAGCACTCAAGGCACGCCGGACTGTCATCAAGCGCCTGATCGCCCAGCCCCAGCGCCTGGGAAGCCAGGCGCTCCCCCGCCTGGATTGGATTCCAGACACCTGGGAATGATCCTGCTCCGAGGCCCCCAAAAGAAAGGACAATTGACCCCCAAATCGCAGCAATATGATCTACAGGTTCGCGTATCGTCTAGCTCAGGCGAATCCCCCCTTCTCTCTTCCGTCAGTCCGCCCCTCCCGATCCACAATCTGGATCCTGCAAACCAACGGCTGGCAGCCCCCTAACCCATTGTTGACATGGTATTGATTTCTAGCCTCTTGGCCCTGCCCCTGCTGACCACCCCCCAGCCCCTTGTCGTTCCCCCCCAGGACGAGCTCTTTTCATTCAGCGCGAAACCCATCCAGTCCATGCTCAGCCACCCCAAGGATGCGGGTTTGCTACGCATTCTTGAGCTGCTGCCCGCCCGTATCGAGGCCCTCGCCGTGGAGAACGGAGAGCAGATGCCCCCTGGCCTGATTGCCATGATCGCCGATCTGGTCACAACGGGCAAGACCCTGCGCATCGCCACCGGATCCCCGGATGGCCCTATCCCCATCCAGGCATCTTTCAGTTTCGACGCCACGAACGCAGAGGAAGCTGGCGCCCGCAATGAATACCTGATGAGCATGTTGCGCGGCAGCGGCGCACCCTTGGGCGAGCAGATGGCCTCGGGACTCTATCCCCTGGAAATTCCGATCCCGATGCTGGTAGGCATCGGCACCGTCGGCAACGAGTTCGTCGTCACGGCGGGCACCGACAGCCCCCTGCCGCCGACCATTGCAGCCCCGGCACTGCCCTATGACATCAGCCCCGACTGGCAGATTTCCATGCAACTGGGTGAGCTCTACGAAATGATCGGAAGCATGGCTCCCGTAGGGAGTGACGAGGCCGAGATGTTCTCAATGTTCAGCTCAAGCCTGGGTTCGCTCAACTTCACCATGTCCGGTGGTCATGACGCCGAACGGTCCTACACCACCCTGATTCAAGGGGGCGCAGGACGCATGACCCGCGAGGCGAATGCCATGCCCTCCTCCGGCATCAGCGCACAAGACCTGGGCCTGATTCCCGCGGATGCCCAATTGGCCGTGCTGATGAAAGTCAACCTTGAGGCGAGCGTCGACATGGGCCTCAACATGATCGCGCCGATGCTGGAGCAGGCAGCAAGTCTCGAAGGAGCCGCAGGCATCGAGGACCCACTCGCCCTGCTGGCCCAGATGACGGGCCTCGATCTGCGCGCGGATTTCTTCCCCCACCTGGGGGAGACCATGGGTTTCTACATGTCCGACAGCACCGGGGGCGGCACCATGGCCTCGGCCGTTGCGATTGTGGAAATCACCAACGCCCAGGGCATGCATGACTTCATTGATCAGATCTGCGGATTGATGTCACCAATGTGGCAGGAAGCTCAAGCGAACGGTTTGACCATCCAACGCAGTACTGTCAACGCTGACGGTGTCGAACTCAACACCATGACCTTCCCCGGCATGCCGATTCCCGTGGAGCCCACGTACGCTCTCATGGACAAGTGGTTGGTGTTTGGTCTCTCACCCCAGGCCACGCGCGCAGCGGTCTGGCAGATTCGTTCTGGTGCCCCAGGTCTGCGGGACAACCCGCGCTTCGTGGAACAGGCCCAGGCCCTGAATGCTTCAGACAGTGCCATGGTGGTCGAGTTCTTCGACGCCCCTGCTCTACTTGCTGATGGATACACCTGGATGAACCTCTTGATGTCCGCCGCCTCCAACGGGCTCCGTACGGGTGGATCCCCGGATCCGGGCATGCTGCTCGACCCCTACCCGGTGCTGGCCCAAGATGCCAAGGCCTGGCTTCAGGTGAGCACCTATGAGGGTGACGACCTTGTCGCCAGAGCGGCAAGTGATGCCTCGATGATGGTCAACCTGACAGGCTTGGCGGGCTTCATTGATCGCTCAGGGCTGATGATGGTTCTGCCCCTTGCATTCCTTACTGCGAGGCAGTCGGCCAGCACTGCTGCCTCTTTTGAAGCCATCGACTACGCAATGCCTCCGGACGAGGTCGAGGCAAGCCACTCCCACTCAGACGCCGAGCATTCAGACCACTCTCACGACGACATCTGAGGGGTTGGGGCTGCGGCCCCAGCAGCTTCCCAATCGGGGGCCGGGAAGGAACTCTCCTTCCCGGCCCCCGATTGTATGCCCAGATTCGGACTGCTAAGCTCAAGCCATGTCTCTTCTCCTCTTGCTTGTGCTGCTGCCCCAAGATGCAGTAGCCCAAACCGACACACCGCTCACGGTCATCGACGCCACCCCCTTCGGATTGGAGAGAAGAAAACCCCACTCACTGGCACCCGCTGGAGCCCTCGGGGAAGGAATGATCATGTCGCGGGGCGAGTTGACCTGGAAACTGGATTTCAATGAGCAGACCTACATGGGTCTACGCGATGGCACCCAGCAAGTGGGTGCATCCACGATCCTGAGCACCTGGGCAACCACCGTAGAGGACGCGCGCATGAACCGCTGGGATCTGGAAGCGCGCTATGGGCTCAACGATCGCATCACCCTCGCGGCCAGTCTGCCCCTGGAACATCGCGAGGTGACCTGGAGCGATGGAACCAACAGTGGCACCAGCACCAACGAGGGCCTCGGGGACGTTCACCTGGGAAGCGAAATGCGAGTGCTGGAAACGGAGAGCTCCCGTTTGACTGCAGGCTTGGGATTCATCGCTCCCACCGGCGAACACAATCACTCGGGGCCCTGGGCGGGACAAGCGGATGTGGTCCTGCCCTACGGTCTGCAACTGGGCGGCGGGGCCTGGCAGGGGACGGCCCAGGCCAGTTGGATTCTGGATGGCGGGATCTGGACCCTGGGGCTGGGAGCCCTTGGAACCCTGCCCCTCAACAAGAACGATCAGGGATGGGCCCGCGAGCGTTCCCTGATGGTGGATGCCTGGATCGCCCGGGGCTTCTGGACCAACTGGGTCATGAGCTTGCGCGCCCAGGCCTCGGGCTTCAGCGACGTACGCGGTGAGGCGGAAGGACTGGACCCCTTTCAAAACCCCATGGAGGACAATGGCCGGGTAGGAGGCGATCGCATCGATCTTTTTGCAGGCCTTGCGGTGGACTTGACCCCCGGACACGGAGTCGGATCCAACCGCCTGGAAATCGCGGCGGGCTTTCCGGTCTACGAGGACCTGGACGGGCCGGGTCTGGCGGCGGACTTTACCTTGCGCTTTGGCTGGCGATTGGGTTTTTGAGTGAGCCGCCGGAGTCGCTTGCTCGGGCTGCTGTGGATCTGGGGGCTGACGACCTGTGGAGAGGTTTCCACGCCAGCCGCCGCCCCCGAAACGGTCGACATCCCCTCCTCCCTTCTGGCCCTGGGTTATGGCGGCGCGGCCACAGGAGACTATCTGCCCGGAGTCAGCCTGCGCGCACCCGGGGCTGGATCCGAAATCCTCTTGACCACAGACGGAGTTCAGCGCTGCCTGGCAATTGATCGCAGGGGCGAAATCATCTGGAGCCGTGTGATTCCAGGACGCAGCAGGGTGGAACTCTTCGCCCCACTGGAAGACGGCGGCATCCTGACCCTCTCCACGGATGAAGGCCTGACGCGCCTTTCAGCAACAGGAGAGATTCAGTGGCAGGTCGAGTTGGCCGCCCACCACGAGCTGAGCCCCGCCAACGACGGGAGTTTCCTCACCGCGACCCATCGCGTGATCGACTACCTGGGCCGTAGGGTGCGCTTTGATGCAATCGAACGCGTCAGTTCCGATGGGCAGGTCACGCAGATGCTGGACCTGTTCGATTTGCGCGCAGAGCTCATCGCTCTGGGACAACCTTCACCCCTCGACAAGGAAACAACCAGTGAACCCGAAGCGGTCTACGATCGCTTCCATCTGAACTCGATCCAGATCCTGCCACAATCAGATCTGGGCCAGCGAGACAAGCGCTTTGCAGCGGGGAACCTGCTGCTCTGTCTACGCAACGCGGATCTGGTCCTGATCATCAACCCAACCTCCAAACACGTCCTCTGGCACCTGGAGAGCCCGGCCCTTGATCGGCCCCACGGAGCTCGATTGAACCAAGCAGGCCAGCTCTCAATATTTGACAATGGGTGGCACCGTGGACGATCTCGTGCCTTGATCGTAGACGCTGGAAGCGGCGCGGTGCTGCGGGAAGAGGACGGGGGCGAGGCACCCTTCTTCACCCGCACACGCGGCTTTGTACAGCAACTGGACGGTGGTCGCCTGCTGCTGACCCTCTCGGAAGAGGGGCGCGTACTGGAATACGACAGCACGGGTGAACTGGTATTCGAGTGGACATCCCCCCTGCGCTCAAAGGGCCCCAGATCTGCCCTTTATCGCGTAGTCGCCTCGCCAGCATGGTTTCCCCCCCATTGAACGCCAGCGCCTATCATGGGGGAGCCCATGAGCTCTCTCCTCAAGCACATTTCACGCCCGGCGTTTCTTGCTGCGGTTGCTCCCAGCCTGGCGCTCTTGTCCCTGGCCTCCGAGGCCAGGGCCGACCTGACCTTTGGTGACTTCAATAGCTCAAGTGGCCTCTCTCTTGTTGGCTCCGCCAGCACTGTGGCTGGTCGCCTGCGATTGAATGCAACCGGTACGGGCACCACGGGCGCTGCCTGGGCCACAACGCTTCAAGATGTGAGCCAACCATGGACCACTTCCTTCAGGATGCAATTGGGCTCAGGGCAGGGCTCCGGCTTTGCCTTTGTATTGCAGGGCCAGGGGCCAGGCGCTCTGGGCCTGGGTGGTTGCGGCATGGGCTTTGACGGACTGAACGGCTGCATCGCCATCGAATTCGACACCCAGCTCGATGTGTTCTGCGGAAGTTCTCTGACCGCCGATGGACAGATCCCGCATGTGGCCCTGAACTCGGGCGGAGTAGGCAGCAATCTGGGCAACACTTCCTGGGTCCCAGACTTTGCCGATGGCCAAGAGCATCTGATTCGCATCACCTACACCCCGGGGTCCCTGTCGGTTTTCGTGGACGACATGAACTCTCCCAGCCTGAGCGTGGCGGTGGATCTCGGCAGCTTGAGCAACTCTCCCCTGCCCATGGCCAGCGTTGGGTTCAGCGCCGCATCCTCAGGCCAGTCCGGCATCCACGAAATCCTGGAGTGGAACTTTGACGAGCAGGCCCAAGCGCCGTCGGGCAACCATCCCCCCGCAACTCCGACCATCACCGAACCCGCTCAAAACGGACAGGCCGTCAACCCCTTTGATGTGCACATGGAGACCGCGCCGTTTTCTGATGCCGATGCTGGCGACACCCACGCCTGCTCGGACTACGAAATCTGGCGCCTCTCACCCACCGAGCGGGTTTGGCGCGCGGATTGCCGCCCCTGGCCCACCGCCGCCCACATGCATCTGGCTGACGGAGTCTTTGAGGGCTCACACCTGGGACGCAGCGAACTCGATGAGAACACGGTGTTTTTTCTGCGCGCAAGGCACAAGGATTCCTCTGGTGATCCGGCCAGCCAGTGGAGTCCCTGGGGCGGTCGCTCGTTTCAGACCGATGACTGGTCCACGCACTTTCCCATGCAGATAGAAGATGTGGTGGATCAGGCGCCAATTGCCTGGACCGATGCGACCACGGGCAATCCAGCGGTGTTCCCCGGAGGAGGTTCTGGCCATGGGATTCTGCTGGAGTCGCCCCACGATGAGTTGATGCTGTCCTTGACGCCCGGCGTGGCTGGGGCACCCGTCTATGGGCACGGAGTCTTCCTGACCCACCACGAACCCGTGCGCATCACAATTGCCGCAGGGACCGCGGGTCTCACCCTGCCCGAAACCGACCTGTTCTTCCACGATCAGGACTGCCACGGCGCACGCTTGCTCTTGCCTGCGGTGCAACTGACCCCCGGCACCGACCTGATTCTCTGGGCCGCCTGGGGTGGAACCACCTGGCACTCCACCACCAACAACACGACGCCGTCGTTCGTGGTCCTGGCCCGAGGCTTCGATGTGCCCTGGACCGTGATGCAAGATGGCTATTCGGTGGATGTGTTCGCAGAGGATCTTGACCTCCCAGTCAACATCGCTTTCGTGCCGAACCCTGGTCCGGACCCGGGCGATCCATTCTTGTATGTAACCGAGCTCTACGGTCGCATTCGCATGGTCACCCGGGACGGAACCAAGCACACCTACGCAGACAACCTCTTGAACTACACCCCCACTGGTTCCTTTCCAGGCGATGGTGAGCAGGGGGTTACTGGAATAGCGGTGGACCCGCTGACAGGGGATGTCTATGCCTCGATGCTCTATGCCTCGGGCCCTGCGCATTATCCCAAGGTGGTGGCATTCACCAGTCTTGATGGGGGTTTTACTGCTGCCACCAGCCAGATCATCTTGGACATGGTCGGGGAATCCCAAGGCCAGAGCCATCAAATCAGTCACCTGGAGTTCATGCCTGATGGTTCCCTGCTGGTGCACAACGGTGACGGATTCAATTCGGGATCAGCGCTCAACCTGAACTCGTTCCGTGGAAAGATTCTGCGCATCCTGACAAACGGCAGCCCTCACCCAGGGAACCCGTTCTTCAACGCAGGCAACGGCATCTCAGCGATTGACTACATCTGGGTCTATGGGGTGCGCAATCCCTTTGGCGGGGACTACCGGCACCTGGACAACACCCACTACACCGTAGAAAACGGTCCCTCTGTCGATCGCTTCGCCGCCTTGCACCCGGGCGACAACATGGGATGGAACGGTTCGAATACTTCCATGACGATCAACGCCCTGCACACCTGGTCTCCAGCAGTGGGTCCGGTCAATCTGGTCTTCATCCAACCCGAGGTCTTTGGTGGAAGCCAGTTCCCAAGCCACAAGATGCAACGCGGATTTGTCACTGAGTCCGGGCCAACCTACGCAGCTGGCACCCAGGCCCTGGGCAAGCGCATCACTGAATGGGTCATTGATGTCAACAGCGACCTGATCGCCGGGCCGATTCCCTTCGTTGAATACACCGGCACGGGCCGGGCCACTGCCGTTGGATTAGAGGCTGGCCCTGATGGTCTCTACTTCACCGAGCTCTATCTGGACACCGGTGGCAGTGGCCCCGCCAGCATGGGAGCGCGCATCCTGCGCGTGACGCCAACGCTTCTGGTCGACTGCAATGACAACGGCAGGGCCGACGCCTGTGAAATCGCTGCGGGGACAGCAGCCGATGCCAACGCTGATGGCATCCCCGACGAATGTGTCTGTATCCCACAGACCATTTGCACTCCCCTGCCCAACAGCGCTGGCTCAGGAGCGATCCTGAGCGCCACCCCCGGCTGCTACCTGAACGCCAACAACCTTCTGTTCCAGGTCGACGGCCTGCCGCAGAACCAATTCGGCTACTTCCTATGCTCCCAGACCGGCTCCAGCGTCCCGGTGGGGCAGGGCCTCTTGTGCCTGGGGCACCCCATCGCCCGCTTCAACCAGTTCGTCCTGAACTCCGGCCCCAGCGGCAGCATCCAGTTCCAACCGGATTTGACCTCGCCCCCGCCCCTGGCCAGTTTCAACCCAACAGACAGCTGGATCTTCCAGCTCTGGTACCGCGACCAGAACCCTGGCCCCAGCTCGAATTTCTCGGGCGCGGTGCAGATCCTGTTCCAGTGACCCCGCAGGACCGTTGGTCTTGTGCCTGACTCGCCGTGCTCGGTTTCAGAGTTCCAGGGCCATGATCAGCTCCCCGTCCTCATGGCGGCCGGTGGAAACAAAACCCAGTCCCTCATAGAAGGCTCGGGGCCCGCCCTCGGCTTCCACCACGCTGAGCAGAAGTTCGCTGGCCTCTGGTTTCGTGCGTATCTCAGCGATGATCAGCTTCAAGGCAGCCGCGCCATAGCCCTTGCCCTGCTCCTTCTCAGCGATCATGAACCGCCAAAGGAAGAACTCCTTCTCAAGTGGCTTGAGGGAGAGCATGGCAAAGCCCACCGGCTGGTCTGCCGCATAGATGCCCCGATACCAGGCCTCTGGTGAATAGTGCGCTTGAGCAATCGAAGTGGCGTTGTCCGCGACAAAACCACGCTGACTCTCCGCCACCTTCAACCCCAGGATTGAACGCAGGCTGTCCTTGGTCACTTCTCTCAGGCTGATCTCCATCGGGACAGCATGGGATCACCCTGAAGTGGATGCAAGGGCCCTATGCAGGGACACAGGATTCAGGCCCTGCCCAGGCGCTAAGATGCCCGCGCCCATGCAAGACTATCAACGCGAGTTCATCGACTTCATGCTCAAGGCCGAGGTCCTGACTTTTGGCGACTTCACAACCAAGAGCGGTCGCAAGACACCCTACTTTGTGAACACCGGCCTCTACCGCACGGGCAGCCAACTGCAGGCTCTGGGTCGAGCCTATGCGGACGCCATTGAGTCCGCCTTTCCCGACGGTTTCGATGTTCTGTTTGGACCGGCCTACAAGGGCATCCCCCTGGTAGCTGCGGTTTCCATGGCCTTTGCCGAGAGGGGCCGAGAAGTCGCCTTCTGCTTCAATCGTAAGGAGGCCAAGGACCACGGCGAGGGCGGCACCCTGGTGGGTCACAAGTTGCAGGCGGGCGAGAGAGTCCTGATCGTGGAAGATGTGACCACCGCCGGCACTTCAATCCGCGAGACCGTGCCCCTCTTGCGCGCGGCCGCCGATATTTCCCTGGCCGGGCTGATCGTTTCTGTCAATCGCCAGGAACGCGGCACCACCCCGCGCACGGCTCTAGCAGAACTCGCCGACGAGTTTTCCATGCCCACCCACGCCATCGTGACCCTGGATGAAATCCTGGAGCACCTGGGGGAACGCCTGAGTGCCGATGACCGCACGCGCATCGCCGCCTACCGCGCGCAGTACGGTGCGGAGAACGCGGAGAGTTGCTAGGGGAGGCGCCCCTGTCAATACCAAGCCGCTAGACTCGGGGTCATGAGCTTCTCTGCCCCCACCCGACGACTGATCCTGGCCAGCCTGGCCTTGCTGGCCCTCGCCCCCAGCATCCAGGCCCAGGGAGTCCGCAGCGAGGAGCACTTCCTGGCCAAGGGTACACCTGCCCAGACCTCCTATCGAATTCTCAGGTCGCGCGCTGAGGGGCCCTGCGTTCTGATCGTTGGTGGTATGCACGGCAACGAGCCCTCTGGCGCCGCCGCCGCAGAGCAGATCAGCACCTGGGATATCAAAGCCGGCACGCTGATCATCGTGCCGCGGGCCAATGTGCTGGCCCTCAACGCAAATCAACGCCGCACTCCCGGTCTCAAGGGTGAGGCGGGAGATTTGAACCGTGCCTTCCCCTTGCAGGACGAGGTCCGCGCGGGACTCGCCACGGACATCTGGTCACTCGTCACCACCTACGAGCCCGACTGGGTGATCGACTTGCATGAGGGTTTTGATTTCCACCGCTCCAATTCCAAGAGTGTTGGCTCTTCCGTCATCCACTCCAACCATGACCAAGCGCGGGCCCTGGCCAAGAAAATCATCGCCACGGTGGACGCCACCATTGATAAGCCCGGCCAACGCTTCGATCGCATCCAGACCCAAGTGGCTGGCAGTTTGGCCCGGGCGGCTTTTGAAGCCAAGGGCATCCCCTCGATAATCATCGAGACCACCACCAAGCTGCATGTGCTTTCCTATCGGGTGCGCCAGCACCGCCTGGCGGTCTTCACTCTGCTCCAGGACCTGGGCCTGGGCCCCTCCCCCGCGAACACCCTCATCGGGCCCAATGCCCCCAAGCATTCTCTTCGCGTGGCGGTCTTTGATGGCAGCGGCACGGGCAAGAACTCGGCCCGCCACATGCGCTCGATCATCGCTACCGCTCCTGACTGTCTCGTGCGCCCCATCGGCAGCCACGACATCCGCGCAGGAGCCCTGGACCAATTCCAAGTCATCGTGCACCCGGGCGGTTCCGGCAGCGCCCAAGCCAAGGCCCTGGGCGAATCCGGCCGCGCCGCCGAAATCCAATTCGTGCGCCAGGGTGGCGGCTACCTGGGAGTCTGCGCCGGCGCCTACCTGGCCGCCTGCAACTACGACTGGTCCCTGGGATTGCTGGACGCCAAGGTCATCGACCGCGAGCACTGGCGCCGCGGCACCGGTTCAATCCCCGTCGAGTGGACGCCCCTCGGCAAAAAATCCCTTGGCCCCCGCAGCACCGCCGCCCAGTCCCTGCACTTCGAAATCCAATACGCCAACGGCCCCATCTTCCTCCCCGCCCAAGAACCCCACCTCAAAGACTTCGAACCGCTCCTGATCTACCGCGGCGAAGTCACCCAAAACGGCGCCCCCTCCGGCATCATGCCCGGCACCCCCGCCATCATCCGCTCCACTTTCGGCAAGGGTCGCGCCATGGCCTTCAGCCCCCACCCGGAGAAGACGAAGGGGCATCATGCGTTGTTGGTGAATTCGCTTGAGTGGTTGGGAGGGAAGGGGAACTAAACCCCTCACCCCATCGGCAGATCCAATCCGCGCTCCTTGGCGCATTGGATCGCTGCGGGGTAGCCCGCGTCGGCATGGCGCATGACGCCGGTGCCGGGGTCGTTGGTCAAGACGGCTTTGAGGGCTTCGTCGGCCTCGGGAGTGCCGTCGGCGATGGTGACCTGGCCGGCGTGCAGGGAGTAGCCGATGCCGACTCCACCGCCGTGGTGGAAGGAGACCCAGGAGGCGCCGCTGGCCACATTGAGCATGCAGTTGAGCAGGGGCCAATCGGCGACGGCGTCCGTGCCGTCGCGCATGCCTTCGGTCTCGCGGTTGGGGGAAGCGACTGAGCCGCAGTCGAGGTGGTCGCGGCCGATGACCACAGGCGCTTTGATGCGACCATCGCGCACGGCCTGATTGAAAGCCAATCCGGCCTTGTCGCGCTGGTTGTAGCCCAGCCAGCAGATGCGGGCGGGGAGTCCCTGGAAAGCAACGCGCTCGCCAGCAAGTTTGATCCAGCGGGCAAGGGCTTTGTCTTCGGGGAAGAGATCCAAGATGATCTGGTCAGTGACGGCGATGTCGGCGGGATCTCCTGAGAGGGCCGCCCAGCGGAAGGGGCCCTTGCCCTCGCAGAAAAGGGGCCGGATGTACTTGGGCACAAAACCTTCGAAGTCGAAGGCGTTCTTGAGGCCCGCCTGCTGAGCGTGGCCGCGCAGGTTGTTGCCGTAGTCAAAGGTGTCCGCACCGCGGGACTGGATCAGGATCATCTGCTCGCAGTGGCGCACCATGGTGCGGAAGGACTCAACCTGGTATTGGTCCGGGTCGGATTCGCGCAGGGCCAGGGCTGCATCGAAGGTCATGCCGTCCGGCACATAACCGCCCAAGGGATCATGGGCGCTGGTCTGGTCGGTCAGGATGTCGGGGGTGATGTTGCGATCGATCAGACGCTGGAGCAGGTCGGTGGCGGTACAAAGAACGCCGATGGAAATGGCCTCGGACTTGCCCTGCAATTCCAGGGCACGGTCGATGGCGGCGTCGATGTCCGTGATCTTCTCGTCCACATAGCGAGTGCGCAAACGGAAGTCGATGCGCGCCTCGTCCACCTCGGCCACAAGACAAGTGCCGCCATTCATGGTGGCGGCCAGGGGCTGGGCACCTCCCATTCCGCCGAGACCGGCGGTGACCACCAGGCGACCCGCCAGGGTTCCCCCGAAGTGGCGCTCGCCCGAGGCTGCAAAAGTCTCATAGGTGCCCTGCAGGATTCCCTGGGTGCCGATGTAGATCCAGGAACCGGCGGTCATCTGGCCGTACATCATCAGGCCCTTCTTTTCGAGTTCGCGGAAGTGTTCCCAGTTGGCCCATTCCCCCACCAGATTGGAGTTGGCGATCAGGACCCGTGGGGCGCGGGTGTGGGTGCGAAAGACGCCCACGGGTTTGCCCGATTGCACCAGCAGGGTTTCGTCCGCTTCCAGTCGCTGCAAAGTGGCCACGATGGAACGCAGGGAGTCCATGTCACGAGCCGCCTTGCCGGTGCCACCGTAGACCACCAGGTCCTCGGGAGCCTCGGCTACTTCAGCATCGAGATTGTTGAGCAGCATGCGCATGGCCGCTTCCGCAGCCCAGGTCTTGCAGGACATGGTGGCACCGCGCGGAGCATGCTGGGGTCCGGGCTGGAGACTGGCGGGGTCGAGGTGGGAGCTGGCGCTGGTGCTGGTCATGGGAGGTGCCACTTGGGGGCTTCGGGTCGCAGGATAACAGCTTGGCTGAGGAAGGCGAGGGATTGGGCTGCGGCCTTGTTCTCCTGGGGCTTGGAAGGGACAATCGGCGGGGGCTCGAACTCCGTCTGGTCTGTGTCTCTGGATGGCTCTTGGTGCTCCTGGCCATGATCAAGAGGTCAGAGGGAGCGGCTCCAACAGCCCGTGGATTGGGCGTGGGACTGTGCCTGATGGCAATCGCGGCGGATCTTTCGCGCTGGCATGTGTTCCTGTGGCAAAGCGCGCGCAAGTGGCTCCAGGCAGAAGAGTTCTACTTTACCCGCGACCTGTTGAAACTCGGCATCGGTGCAGGACTCTTGATGGCGGGTTTCTGGTTTCTGCGTCGGGTGCGCCGCTGGCCTGCCGGATGCGGATTGCGACGGGGCGTGATCGGAGTCGCGGGTTGGTTGATCTGGTTGCTGGCCTGGACCGCTTTCCTCGATGACATTCTGCCGCGCGCCTTTGGTCAACCTTTCCTGCGCTTTGGCATCGAATTCCTATGGGCGGGACTGACAGCCTATTTGGTCATGCGCTCGAAGGAGCACTCCTATGAGTGATGTCCACGGCGCACAGTTGGCTTTCGAAGTGCTCCTTTGGGGCACGCCGGCGACCCTGGCCGCGCAGGCTGCCTGTCGGGCCGTACCGCACACGAAAGCGGCCTGGTTGCTGGTGGCCGGCGCAACGGGGGTGATCGCCTTGGACAAGGCGCTGGACCTGCAGGCTCCCGCGATGAATCTTGGCCGAGCCCTGGCGCGTGCGGTGGATCCAGAAAGCACCAATCGTGGAGAGAACCAGGGAGTGCGCATGCTGCTCCTGGGGGCGGCAGCCTTGACAGGAGTGATTGTGTTGTTGCTTCTGGCACGCAAGGACCGCCGACTGAATGGACCCAAGCGTCTGGCAATCCTCGGTCTGGGACTGATTCTGGCCTTGCTCGCGGGTCGACTGATGCACGGAGGCGAAGCACTCCTGCACAATCCGATTCTGGCCTGGACCTGCGAACTCCTGGCCTGGGGCACCACCATGGCCGGAATCATCTGGGGGCTCAGGGCAGGTCCCGGGGAACCAATCACAATCGACGAAGAAGAACTGCTTCCCCGCTGATCAAGCCAGGACCAAACGAAGCTGCTCTAGTCCTCTTCGATCGAAAAGGTCAAAGGGAACGCATTCGCCCTGGCCTGGGATGTGGCGCGTTGCACCTTGCGCTCGGCAACGGTCAAAGGATAGAGACCAACGACTCCTGCGCCCCGTTGGTGCACTTCAAGCATGATCTCCACCGCGCGTGCATGTGGCAGGCGAAAGACTCCCGTCAAGATGCCCACGACAAACTCCATGGTGGTATAGGGATCATCGTGACAAACAACGCGCATCATTGGAGCGACGCGCTCTTTGACCTTTACCTCCAGAACAGTGACAGTGTCTGGGCTGGTTGCGGGGAAGGGGTCCTTTAGCGGCTCGGACATGCTTCCAAGATAACAAGAGAGAAAGAAATCTGTCATGCCTGGGACGGAAATTGACAGAGGGGTGATTCTCAGTGCCGTGCGGCCCCCAGGAGGACCTCGGGATCCTCGTCCAGTTGCCAGGGACCCACCGAGGTAACTCCCTCCAGGGCATGCTGCAGGCGCTCCAAGTATGCGTCGCGAGTCACAAGTGTGCCTCCCAGGGACAAGAGGTGCGAGTTCTCCACCTGCCCGTCAATCAAATCGATGCCCCGGCTGCGCAGCCAGGCACACAACACCCCAAAGGCGACTTTGGATGCGTCACTGCGCTCGGAGAACATGGACTCCCCGAAGAACGCCGTGCCAAGAGACAAGCCATAGACACCCCCGATCAGATTACTTCCATGCCAGACTTCGCAGGAGTGCACGAGACCCTGCTCGGCCAGCTGACTGTAGGTACTACTGATTTCTTCGGTGATCCAGGTCCCATCTCGATCCGGTCCCCGAGCGTCGCGGCAGGCGGCAATGACTCGCGGCGTTGCCTCGTCCAACGAAACGCGCCAGCCGCCCCGGCGCAAGGAGCGCTGGGTGCTGGTGGAGATCCGAGGCGCAGGATCCTCGAACACCAGCCGCTCGTGGGGGCACCACCAGGCCAGACGGTCCTCCACTGGCCAGGGAAAAAAGCCCCTGGAATAGGCGCCCAGAACCCACTCGGCGTTCATCTCTCCATCCATCCAAACTTCGGCTGGCTCATCAACGCCCAGGAGGCGAGGAAAGGGGTGCTCGTCCACGACGGCCCAGGTTAGCGCACAAGATCACCGGGGTGGCACCTCAGACACAACTCGGACCCCCGTCTTTGGACCAGAGGGGGTATCTTTCATGGATCTCCCCCCGACACTGCCAAGAACAACCATGCTGAATACCCTCTGCTTGATCATGTCTCTCCAGGGAAGCCTGCCCGCCCCCAATGGTGACGCCCATCTGGCACGCATCGATGGCAACCTGCGCACCCTGGCACAATTGCAAAAACTGGGAGTCGACTTGGTTGAACGCGATATTCCCGGGGGCCGCTTTGATCTGGTGGCGGACGATGGACAGCTAAGGTTTCTCAAAGCCCAGGGCCTCGAGGCCACAATCCTGATCGAAGACATCGCAGGCTACTACGCCCAGCGCCTGGCCACCGGATCCCTTCCACCCCAAGGCACGGGTCTTGGCAGCTGGCTGCAACCGGCCTTTGGACAGGGGAGCATGGGTGGCTATTACACCTTCGCCGAAGTCGAATCGGTGCTCGATCAAATCGGGGCTGCCTATCCCCAATACATCACACCGAAGTTCTCCCTTGGCCAGTCTCTGGAGGGCCGCGATCTTTGGGCGGTCAAGGTCTCCGATCAGCCGGGAGTGGACGAGAACGAACCAGAAGTGCGTTTCGATGCCATGCATCACGCACGTGAGCCCGAGTCCATGCAGACTGCGCTCTGGTATCTGCTCTGGTTGTGCGAGGAATGTGGCACGGACCCGCTGGCCACCTATCTAGTCAACCGTCGCGAGACGTGGATCCTGCCCGTGGTCAACCCGGACGGCTATGTCTACAACCAGACGATTCAACCCGGCGGCGGCGGTATGTGGCGCAAGAACCGGCGCGACAACGGGGGCGGGTCCATGGGTGTGGACCTCAATCGGAACTATCCCTATGAGTGGTTTTATGACGACTCGGGATCAAGCTCCAACCCCGACGGCGAAACCTATCGGGGAACCGCTGCAGCCAGCGAACCGGAGGTAGCAGCCATGGTGGCATTCATGGCCAGCCGCGACTTCAAGACTGCACTTTCGATGCACACCTACTCCGACCTGTGGCTCGCGCCCTGGGGGTATGCACCGCTCTATCCCGGGAACTGGTCCGCCTATGACGAGATCGGGTCCTTGGCCACAGAGTTCAACGGTTATCCCCACGGCCCGGCTTCGCTCCTGTTGTACGAGGCCAACGGCGTGACCTTTGATCAGGACCATGGGGGCCACGGAACTCTGGCCTGGACGCCGGAGATCGGCGGCTCGTCCGATGGTTTCTGGCCGCCGGTCGATCGCATCATTCCGCTTGCGGAAGAAAACCGCCTGGCCCTTGCGCGCACCGCCTTGGCTGCTGGGGCCTGGCTGCGACTGGATGCCCACAACCTGATGGATGCGGGAGACGGGGATGGTATTTTTGAGGGAGGTGAAAGTGTCCTGTTCGATCTGGTTCTACGGAACTCAGGGCTCGCCCCCACCGGACCGGTCACAGTCACTCTGACCAGCTTGAGTCCCTGGGCCGTGGTCAGCACAGGCCCTGGCGGTGCGGCGAACGTAAGTTCCTTCAGCGACCTGCACCAAACGCAAATGCTCGACCTCTTGGCGGGAGTTCCCGCTGGCACCCTGATCGAGTACTCGCTTGAGTTCACATGGGATAGCCACAGCTTCAGCGCACCCGATGCGTTCGTGGCGGGCGCTGGTGTCCCCTTGGCAGTCTTCGATTTTGAAGGAGCCTCGGATGAGGGCTGGAGTCTCAGCGCGCCAAATGACGCCTCCACGGGAGCCTGGGAACGCGGCGACCCCGTTGGTACCGCAGCCCAACCGGAAGACAACCACACCCCCGGCGGCACGAGCTGCTGGTTCACAGGCCAGGGCGTCGTAGGCGGCAGCTTGGGTTCCAACGATGTTGATGGCGGCACCACGACCCTGACCTCTCCCAACTTCAACCTGAGCGGTCAAAGCGCGGTACAACTGAACTTCTGGCTCTGGTACTCGAACAGCACGGGAGGTTCTCCAGATCAGGATGTCTTCGAGATCGAAGGCTCGGACAATGGAGGTGCCAGCTGGACCAACCTGGCCACCGTGGGACCCACCGGAGCCAACGGCGGCTGGAACGAGTACTCCCTGGACCTGGAGACCAGCCTCAACATGACAGCTGCAGTGCGCCTGCGCTTCATGGCCTCCGACCTGGGCGGTGGCTCTATCGTGGAAGCCGCCCTGGATGATGTCAGCCTTGTTCCCGCTGACCCTGGAGGCCTGGGCCAGCGCTCATGTTCCCCGGCAGTGCCCAACTCAACCGGCAAACCAGCCAGTCTGCACGCTACGGGAAGCTCCACCGTGTCCGACCAGGACCTGGAACTGGCCACAATCAACCTGCCCCATCAGCAGTTCGGATACTACCTCTGCTCTCAAGCCACCGCCGTTGTACCCAATCCTGGCGGCAGCATGGGAATCCTGTGCCTGGGCGGGCAGATCGGTCGCTTCGCAGCACAAGTGGCCAGCACGGGTAACACAGGACACCTGGCGATCGATGTCAACATGGCCCAACTCCCGGTTGGAGCCGGCGTCGCGATTCAGCCCGGTGACAGCTGGACCTTCCAACTCTGGTATCGAGACGCAGTACCGACCCCCACATCGAATTTCTCCGATGTGATCACGATCGGGTTTCAGTGAAAAGGGGAACCCCGGGCGCCGACCCGTCTCAGGGGGTCTCGCGCAGATAGATGTTTCGGAACCAGGCGTAGGCATCCCCATCCACAGTTCCCGGCGCATGGCGCTGGAGGCCAATGAAGCCGGTGGAAGCGCGATCGGCAAAGGCACCGCCTTGGATGGGTTTGAGCTTCTCTGTATCCAGATCGTAGAGAATCGCACCATTCAAGACCGTCACCATGCGCGGACCATTGAGGGTCACGACCATGGTATTCCACTCCCCATTCGGGCGCAGTGCGTCTTTCTTGGCCGGAGCCGATGCGCCATAGAGTGAACCGCTGAACTGCCAGGGCTTGAGCTTCGAGTTGGTGTCCTCTTCCCAGTGATGATCATCGATGATCTGGACCTCGCGACCAGTGTAGGCGGGATTGCCGCCGCTGCGATCTGCCCTGAGAAAGAGGCCACTGTTTGCACCCCGGGCAATCTTGAAGTCCAGACGCAGTTGGAAGTTCGTGTGATCCGCAACGGTGACCAGGTGAGACGAGGATCCCTTGACCAGGAATGCCATCAGGCCATCTCGAACCTCATAGCCGCTGCCGTCACCTGCGCCCTTCCAGCCGGTGAGATCCTTGCCGTTGAACAGACTCGCCCATCCGGCGCGCGCACCCGCGGCGGTCAAGCGCATCGCCCCCGCCTTGTCCTTTGACCAATATTCCCCGCTGCCCGCCGGCAAAGGGCGCAGTTGAATGTTCCGGAATGCGGCCCGCGCTCCCTCCACAGCATTGCCCCCACCGTGCACTTGCAGCCCGATCAGGCCTTCCATCGCCAATGGCCGTGTGCCATCGGGCAAGCGATAGTCTGTTGTCTTGCTGCCATTGACCCACATCTCAAGGTGCATGGGATTACCCGCAACACGCACGCGCACCTGATTCCAGGCCTCTTGATTCCAGTGGCTGGCACCAGCCGGGTTGTGCAAGAAGTAGCCAGCTGAGTAGAGCGCACCGATTTCACCGCCAGGACGATTGTCCAGGGTGAACTGCATGCCGTCCTGGTCAGGACGCATGCGCACAAACACCCCCGAGTCAAACGGATAGTCGACCCAGGCGTCGAAGCTCATCTCAAAGTCTGACCAGGTGGTGGTGGTGTAGATCAGGCCTCCCGCACGGCCGGGTCCCTCGCGTCCGGTGATCGCGCCATCCTCCACACCCCAAACCGCCTTGCCGTCGTAACGACCGCCGGTCGTGGTCCAGCCCTGAAGGGATTCTCCGTCAAAGAGCGAATGCCAGCCGTCGGAGGCCGGGGCTGAAGGAACCAGAAGAGTGGTAAGGAGGGCACTGGACAGCAAATAGGGCATGGCTGAGATCATCTCAGGCAGGCCCGCAACCTGCAACCGTCACCTTGGGCATCCTGCGGGTAGAATCACCAGCGTCTCCCGGCCTCTTCAACCCAGCCCCCCATGAATTCAAATACCCCTTCCCGTCGCCTTGTTCTCTCCAGCGGAGCAGCCAGCGCCCTTGCGATCAGCAACGGCATCGCCGGCCAGGACGCCAAATTTCCAATTCCCAGCGCCCCCGACAAGAGCCCCAAGGCTGATGACGAGCGCATTCGCGTGGGCCTGATCGGCTGCGGGGGCATGGGTAGCGGTCACCTGGGTTCCATGCTGGGCCAACGCGAAGCCGGCAAGGAAGCCTTCGATGTGGTCGCGGTTTGTGATGTGAATCAGATCCGTTTGGACCAGGCCCAGAAAACCGCCACCGAGCGTCAGGAAGGGGTCGAGGTCGGCGCCTATAGGGTCCATACGGAACTCCTGGCACGCAAAGACATCGACTGCGTCCTGATCGCCAGTCCGGAGCACTGGCACGCCACCATGTCAGTGGACGCAATTGCAGCGGGCAAAGATGTCTACTGCGAGAAGCCTATGACCCTTTCGATTGAGGAAGCCCTTTGGATGCGCAACACCATGGCCGCGAACCCGCACATGCGTTTGCAGGTGGGCACCCAGTACATGATGTATGAGAAGTACCAGGTCGCGCGCAAATGGATCGCCGATGGGCGCATCGGGCTGCCGACCCTCTCCCAAACCAGCTACTGCCGCAACTCAAAGAACGGCGAATGGCTCTACGGTATCGACCCCAAGGTCGAACCCGGCACCACCCTGGACTGGGATCGCTGGTGCGGACCCAAGGGCCTGGCAGAGTTTGACACCGAGGTCTACCACCGCTGGCGTCGCTACCGCAACTGGTCCACGGGCATCATTGGAGACCTCCTGGTACACATGATGACGCCCTTGATGTTCTCACTCGATCGTGGCTGGCCCATTCGGGTCACGGCCTCCGGCGGGCACTATTCAGACAAGTCCATGGAGAATCACGATCAGGTCATGCTGACCGTCGAATTCGAAAAGGAGCACACCATGATCGTGGCGGGTTCCACCTGCAATGAGCAGGGCCTCGAGGTCCTGATCCGCGGACATGAGGCAAACCTCTACCTTGGCTCCAACGACTGCGAATTGCGCCCGGAACGCATTTTTGCCGACGATGTGGATCCGGAACGTCACGAATGCAGCCGGGTCTCGCCCCAGGAAGCCCTGCGCTTGAACTGGTTGCACTGTGTCCGCACCCGTGAACAGAACATCAGCCAGGTGGACCTCGCCACTCAGGTGATGGTGGTTGTCGATCTGGCCACCCGTTCCATGTGGACCGGCAGCGCTTGGGGCTTTGACCATGCCACAGGCCAGGCCAAGGCGATTTAGGCCCCTGGCACTGTCCTTGACCATGCCCCTGCGACTCGCCTGTCAGGCCATGGGGACCCGCTTCGAGCTGGTCCTCACTGGTCAGCATGAGGATCAACTGCGCGCAGTTGGCGAGCTGGCCCTGGAAGAGATCCAGATCGCCCACAGACGCTGGAATGCCTTTGCTTCTGATTCGATGGTAGCCCATCTGGCGCGCTGCGCGGGAGGGCCTGGAGTGAAGGTTGATCCTGAGACCTTCGAATTGCTGCACCTATGCGTTGAAGTGGCAAAGAACAGCCACGGGTTTTTCAACCCGCTCCTGGGTCCACTCCTGCGCCAGCTTGGACTGCGGGATGACATACCCGAGGAAACCACCACACCCTTGACCACATTGATTGATGTGAAGGGAATCAGCCTCGACCCAGATTCTTGCAGCGTGGGCCTGGCCAGAGCAGGCATGGAACTCGATCTGGGTGCCATCGCCAAAGGTGCGGCCTTGGACCTTGCTGCCCAGGTCCTGATCGAGGAAGGAGTCAACTGTGCCCTCATGCATGGAGGCACTTCCACCGCCCTTGCCCTGGACCCGCCCCCGGGGAAAGATGCCTGGCAGGTTGCGATCGGAACCGATGAACACGCACCCCAGGCACTCTTGGCCAACACAGCCCTGAGCGTCTCGGCGGCCCACTCCCGGCATGGATCCCCCATCGCGAGCAGCAGCGCGACAGGCCAGGAGCACCAGCCCAGGAACCGCCACAGCCACATCCTGGATCCCCACCAGGCCTGCGGTACACGCCATCTTCTGGCAGCGGCTGTGGTGGGCCCAAGCGCTGCAGCCTGCGACGCCTGGAGCACAGCCCTTGTGGCGGGCTGCCGCCCCACGGACGTGCCCGCTGACCTCAGCCTCTTGACCCAACCCTCACCCGACTCCTGGCTGCTCTCCCCCGGGCGCCCGAACTGTTTCCGTATTGAACCATGCATCCCAGCAACCCCTCCCCCGACCGCCGCACCATTCTGATGGCTGGTGCCGGTGGCGCCGCCACACAGATCCTGCCCGACTTCCTCGCCGCTCGACCTTACCTGGGTGCTGACCTGCGCGTGGGTCTTGTGGGTGTGGGCCGCCAAGGTCGCGCCATGCTGGTAGAACTTGGCAAATTCGACGAGGTCACCCTGGTGGCCTACTGCGATACGGACGAACGCCGTCTGCGTTCCGCCAGCCGACGCGCAAGAGGAGCCCAGGGCTATGCAACCCAAGAGTCCATGCTGGCAGCACATCCTGACCTGGACGCACTCCTGATCGCCACTCCCACCCATCTGCATCGGGAACCATGTGAGGAAGGCCTGGCAGCAGAGAAGCACATCTACTGCGAGTCACCCCTGGCCCACACTCTTGCAGACTGCCGTGCGATCACAGCGGCCGCCAGCAGTGCGGGCAAGGTCTTCCAAACCGGATACCAGGGCCGCGCCAACCCTGTCTATGCATTGGCCCGTTCTTTCGTACGCTCCGGCGCGATCCGCGATGTAGTCAGTCTGGCGGCACAAAGCAATCAAAAGAACTCCTGGCGCACCCCCAGCTCTGATCCGGCCCGGGAGAAAGCACTCAACTGGCGCCTGGACCCCGAAGTCAGTCTGGGCCTGCCCGGGGAATTAGGTGCCCAGCAATTCGATGTGCTGCACTGGTTCACCTCAAAGTACCCCGTACGAGTGGAGGCCTCCGGTGCAGTCCTCGCATGGCGCGATGGGCGCAAGATCCCTGATACGGTACACGCCAAGATGACTTACAAGGACGGCTCGCAACTGGACTGGAGTGCCACCCTGGGCAATACCTACAACGGCACGCAAGAACTGCTCATGGGTACCATGGGAACAGTGAGGCTGGCCTGGAGCCATGGCTGGCTTTTCAAGGAGTCGGATGCCCCCACCCAGGGTTGGGAGGTCTACGCCAACCGTCAACAGTTCCACAACGACGAAGGCATTACCCTGATCGCCGACGCAACCAAACTGGCCTCTCAGGGCAAACTCAAGAAAGGTGTCGGCCTGCCCCATCCAGGCCTCTATTACGGACTCGAATCATTCTTCCAGAGCATCGCCAAGGGCAGCGAGGTAATCTGCTCGGCAGAGGAAGGCCTGCGGGCCACGGCGATTGCCATCAAAGTGCAAGCAGCCCTTTCCACGGGCATGCCCCAGGACATCGACGAGTCAGACCTCACATCCAAGTAACCCATGGACGCCTTGCTCTTGAGAAAACTACCCCTGGGACTACGGCTTTCCCTGACCGCCCTGACCCTGGTATTGCTCGGTGGCTATGCTGCTTCCGGTTTGCATATGGCCGAACACCACGGCCCACGAGATGGCCAGGAAGGCCTGACCAGCTCTGACATAACTGGCGTCTACCATGGGGTGCAAAGTCCGTCCCTTCTGCGCTCCACCCTGGAACGGGGCCACCCCAGCGAAATCGACGGCGCCGCCGAAGTTCCTGCAACAGACCGGAAAGCTCTGCTTGCGTGGCTCGGCTCGGACCGCGTGATCGAGGACTGGGACAACCTGGACCTGGGAGACATGGTTCCCGCAGATCTTCTCGACATCAACTGCATGGACTGCCACGGACGCAGCTCCAGCTGGCGTGCTGAACCTCCCCTTGAATACCTGGACGATATACGCGCCCTGGCCTTCGACAACGAGGTCTCCCCCATGAACGAGGCGATTCTCCTGGCCTCGACCCACGCCCACGCCCTGTCCCTCTTTGGGGTCAGCCTGGCGGCGGTCTTCCTGCTGGCCCTGACACGCTTCAGAAAATCCTGGATCAGTGGCATCAGCCTCGCCATCTGCATGGGGCTCTTGTTGGATCTGGTTTCCTGGTGGCTGGCGCGAGATTCAGCCGCATGGGTGAATGGAGTCCTTATCGGGGGCACAGCCCATGCCCTGGGTATCGGTCTGGCTGGGATCCTGGTGTTGCTGGATCTTTGGTTGCCCGATCAGGCCAGGTCAGAAAAGGACAAGGTCTAGGCTCAGAAACTCAAAGCGCCTGCGGACTCTTCCACCGCCGCGACCAGGGCACCTGAAGCAATCAGCTCCTCCGCCGCATCCAGATCCGGCTTGAGGTAACGATCTCCCTTGAGCACTTTGACCTTGGTGCGCAAGAGGGCAACTCCCGCTTCAACTCCCTTGCCAGCCTTGAGGTCCGCGCGGAAACCCCGGGCCTGGGCCGCACAAATCCACTCGATGCTCAACACCCGTTGGGTGTTGTCGAGAATCGTGCGCGCCTTACGCCCGGCGGTAACGCCCATTGACACATGGTCTTCCTGGTTGGCGCTGGTGGGCACGCTGTCCACACTTGCAGGATGGGCATGGATCTTGTTTTCGCTGACCAGGGCCGCCGCAGCGTACTGAGTGATCATCATCCCCGAGTGCAGACCAGGATCAGGGGTCAAGAACGCTGGCAAACCCGACAGGTCTGGATTGACCATCTGCTCGATACGGCGCTCGCTCACGTTGGCCAGGGTGCAACACGAGAGGCCCAGGTAATCCAAGATCATCGACAGGGGCTGGCCATGGAAAAGCCCTGCGCTGAATACCTTGTTCGTCACCGGATCCACAATCGGATTGTCTGTCACAGCTCCCAATTCATCCCCAAGGACATCCGCCACATGCTGCAATGCAGTCTTGAAGGCCCCATGAATCTGGGGCACGCAGCGCAGGCTATAGGGATCCTGCACGCGATCGCATTGATCGTGACTCTTGACCACCTGGCTACCCCGCAGCAAGCGCCGCACATTGGCCGCCGTGCGGGCCTGTCCGTCATTACGCTTGAGTTCCGCCAGNCGCTTGCCAAAAGGCCGCGGCGATCCCATCAAGGCNTCCAAGCTNGTNGCCGCAACGATGTCCGCCACCCGGGACAGGTTCATNGCCCGGACCACCTGGCAAACCGCCAGAGACTTCATCACTTCGGTCCCATTGATCAACGCCAGTCCTTCCTTGGCCTCAAGGACCAAGGGTTCAAGACCCGCCTTCTTCAAGGCCGCTCGCGCTCCCATGCGCTTGCCCTGCAGATAGACATGCCCATGCCCCATCCAGGCGGCAGCCATGTGAGAGAGAGGCGCAAGGTCTCCGCTGGCTCCTACTGAACCCTGCTGGGGAATTGCAGGAATCAAGTCGCAGTTGAAGAAGGCCACCATGCGCTTGACCAGAGCTGGACGGACTCCGCTGACTCCCCTCAGGAGCGAAACGATACGCAACAGCACAACCAGACGCGCTTCGCTCAGGAACATGTCGGGACCACTGCCCACCGAATGGGACAGCACCAGGTTCCGTTGCAGATCGTGCAGATCCTTGGGTGACACCGCCTTGTGCTTGAGCTTGCCAAAGCCAGTGGTCAATCCGTAGACCACCTCACCCTTGCCTACCGCCCCCTCCACCATCTGGCGCGACGGTTTGAGCTGCGAATAGATATTGGCAGGCACGCGTAGCTTCAGGCGCTGGCCCTCGGCCAGGGGAGACAGCTGCGCGAGGGTCAGGGGCTTGGCGCCAAGGGTCAGGTTCTTCACGGCGAAGAGTCTAGCGTCCTTGCCGCTCCAAAGGAGGAGGTCCCGTGCGTCGATCGTCCTCGGGCTTGATGGGCAGCGGCTGACTGGCGATTGCGGGCAGGGGCAGGGTGATCCTCGCAGTCCCGGCTGCCTCGATCTGCACCTGATTCCCTTGCATCAGGCGCTCGCCACGATAGCGCACATTCATGGCCCAGAGACCCGGGGGCAAGTTGTCGATCTCATGTTCACTGCCCGGATGAACCCGAACCCGGTCCCGAGGAGCACCCTGCACTTGCACATCAAGATCGAAACTGCGCAAGTGCGACGCCCGGTCCATGGCAAGGACCCCCGGAGTCAGATCGGGCTTGACGAGTTCCAGCACAATGTCCTCTCTGCCACCCGCAACAATTTCATGCGCCACCAAGGACCCATCCAAACTCTCAGCTCGCAGATACCAGCGCTCCGAGATTGCAGGGTAGACGCTGAGCACAAACCGACCACGATTGTTCGTACGCACCTCTTGGTGGCCCGCATGCACGTGGGAGAAGATCGCCTGCTGATGATATGTGGGCGACCGGCCGAGGGCCTTGGTGGTAGCCACCGATGGATCGGGCGCGTCGAGTACCACCCGCGCTCCCCCAATGGGCTCCCCATCAATCACGACCGTCCCGCGAATCACGGGCCCTGGCCGCATGTGCAGAACAGCAGCATTGGGGCGCGTAGCCACCAGTTTGATATTGATCTGCGGGGGAACGGCCACGGCACCACTATGAAAAGGCACCAGGGTGATGGTCTCTGGTGGCAGATCCTCCAGCATGACGCGTCCGCCTGGAGGAACCAGTACGGGGCTGTACTCCTCCCAGGGAAACTGACGCTGGGAACCGGCCATGCCTCCAGCCGGAAAGAGGTGCACCTGCACTGGTTCTTGAGCACCAAGAGACTCTGAGACAACCACCTCCAGGTTGGCCCCAGGCTTGAGGCGGAATATCAGCCGATCCTCATCCACAACCGACCGCCGCCCAATGGCCAGCACTTCCCGATGGGTTGCGCGCCCGGCAACTCTTGCCAGTGCGATAATTCTCTGACCGGGAGCAACGCGTGGCAGAAGAAAACGACCCTCTGCATCTGTGAAGGTGCGATTTCCATCAATGGTCACCTCCGCAGCCGAGATGCCCTCACCAAAAGGATCGGTCACACGCCCTTTCACCAGGGCCGTGGCGCCCCAGGAAATCCCAAGCTTGGCCTCTGAGAGGTTGCGCAGAATGACCTCGCGTTCAGCCACAAGACCAGTAACGGTTGCCACACGCACCACCGCGAGGCCGGGCCAGAGATCACTGGCTCCAAAACGCCCGCTGGAATCGGTTTCCAGTTCCCGATCGCGGTTGGTGCCAAAAAGGAAAGTCAGCTTGCCCGTCACAGGTCGACCAGCTGGTCCCAAGAGGCGACCGCTGAGCCGCGCACGAGCTGCAGAGCGTGGCGTGGGCAGGGTTTCGTCCAAGGGCACGCCCCCTTCGATCAGCAAGGACAGTTCTACCACCAGGGGGTGAGGCAGGGGCACAGCCGGAGTCGGCGGTGAAGTGCGCTCCTCCAAATCAAGGGTGTCGGGGACTTGGGACTCGACCGTAGGAATCCGATTGGGAGGGTCCAACTCCAGGATCGGCCCAGGTGCCTTGGACTCGTCACCGCCCAAGATCCATAAGCCCCCGCCCAGGGCGCACATAAGGACCAACAGCAAAATCAGAGGACGGGACATGGAACGGGGGCATGATACCCCCTGTGTGCTTAACGGTTGAGATTGACCTCTGGCAGAGGAACAGGTTGCACCCCTGAGCCTCAAAGCTCAATCTAGGTCGATGAAGATCGGGGCAAGATTGGGCGCGTGGGCCAGAATTGTCACTCTGGGGACGATCGGGGCTGCATTCTCTTCGTGCGAATCGGAAATTCCACAGCAAGAAGCCAGCAAGACCATGGATGCCACGGCTGCGGGACAAATCCCCAGGCCACAGGCCCCCTGGCCCACAGGACTCTCGGCCCGCTTCGAACTACCAATGCCCGGCCGCACCGAGGGTGTGATCGTCATGGACGCGGATGGAGATGGGAAAGTCGAGATTGTCGCTACCTGTCGATCAGGCAGCGGAGGTGACGCAGCGCTACGCTCTTTCGGCCCAGACCTCAGGACACAACTGACGGTTCGCTTGCCAGACTGGCCGCTTGGTCCAGTATCACTGGGAAGCAGCTCACTGATCGCGGTGGCCTCACGCAGCAGCCAGGAGATATTGATCCTGGACCTGAAAATGGCAAGAGGCCAGGAAATCATTCAACGGCGTGAATTGGACAGTGCACCCCGAGCCATGGCGGCAGGACCGGCCCTCTTCGAAACCGCACAGAATACTGGCAAGACACGAGCAACCCTCGCCGTGGCAACCCGCGCTGGGGAACTGTTGCTGTTTCCAATAACCACAGACCAGAACGCTCCCTTGGGCTCGATCCTCTCGGTGCCATTGCTCGAACCACACACGACCTTCCTGGCCCTGGATGCGTCCATGGTGGTGGTGGGATCCATGGGCGCGGGCAGCGACGGCGAGGATTGCCTGCGCAGGTACATGGTCAATGGGCCAGACTCGCTCGCTCCAGGACCTCCTGAGACCCTGACCGGCATCCCCCGCGACTGGCTGCTGACTCCGGCCGCTGAACTGTTGGCTGGCGGGGACCACGACCTCTGGAACCATGATGGTTCCACATGGAGGAACTTGTTGCAGGCAGGTCGCGCGCCTCTGGGGCTGCTTGGTTTGGGGGGAGAACGCTTCGCCTGCGTCTCAAGCGACCTGTCCGTCAGGATCTTTGGCATGCAGGGCCTTGAGCAATCCTTTTATGGGGGCCAGGACACGTGGGATCTGGCCGGAGGCGACTTGGACGGGGACAGCCAGACCGATCTTGTGCTGGCCAATCGCGGGGCGGAGCGAGTCAGTGTGCTCTTTTCAAATGCCTCGGGGTCCTGGCGCAAGCCCAGTTCCCTGCCAACAGGAGTCGCTCCTTTGGTGCTGGTGGCGGCGGACTTCAGCGATTCCGGCTATCCGGACCTGCTGACAGTAGACGCCGGCACAGATGGTCTGAGCTTCTTTCGCCTCCACAATGGCGCCTATAAATCGAAGGCCCAGCCCTCTCCCGGGCCCGGTGTCAGCGAGGCCATCGCCTGTGACTTTGATGCAGATGGAAACCTGGATCTGGTGGTGCGGGCCAGGGACGAAGTGCGAGTCCTGGCTGGAGACGGACAAGGAAATCTGACGGATCCCACGACCATGGCGATCACAGGAGCGGGACCGTTGCTGGCACGCGCGGGCGACTTGTTGGTAGCGGGTAGCGCTGGTCTGTACCTGGTCGCCCCTGACCAGGATCCGAAGACCACCCCCCTTGATAGCCCTTGCACAGCTATTGCCGCGCTTGCAGATGGCAGTGTGTTGATCGGTCAGGGTGGCGAACGCTCTGGGATCCTGATGCTCACCTCAAACCTGCATGTGGATGGGTTCCTCCCCCTCCCCGGCAAACCCCTGGATCTTGTGGCTGTCAAGCTTGATGAGAACGGCCCCACTCAGATACTGGCCCTGCTGCAAGGGGTCCGGGACAACTCACCGGGCAGACTTGCACGGCTCACACCAGACCACAATGGTGCCTACAAGCTCGTGCAGGAACTGCCCGTAGGCCTGCGCCCTCACGCCCTGGCGGCAGGCGACATGAACGGTGATGGACGCCTCGAAGTCGTTGTCAGCGCCCAGAACAGCCACCATGTCAATCTGTTTGATTGGAGTGCAGAACAAACGCTGACACGCCTGCCAGACCTGGGTGCAGGGCGCGGTCCATTGGATGTGGCCTTCATTCCAAGTCCTGAAGAAGCAGGATCAGAGAGTGCAACCCTCATCATCGGTTGCAATTTCTCCAATGAAATACTTCTGATCAAGAACTGATCTCAATCAGGCGCGCCTTGGGTGCAGAACGGAGAACACACTTCGCTCCTGAGCATGCGAAAGTGCCATCGCGTCACGGTTGCAGACGCTCAAGAATCTCGACCAACCCGACGGCCAGGCGCAGGGAGGCACCGGATGCAATACTCTGAGGTGTACGGTACCCATGGGCCTCGCCAAAGTGTTCGCGGGAGGTCAACAGCACCGCGCTGAACAGGGCGCGTACCTCCGCCAGGGGCATCCCCCCCGCCGCCGCCAACTTCGAATCGTGCAAACGCGCCAACCCCATGATCAGGTTCTGGGGCAGGCCCCCCACCGTCCCGTCCTGCACCTGAGGCTTGGGGTCAAATCCGATCACGGTCACATCGCGCCAGACACCGTTTTCCAGTTGTTCGCCCTTGAAGTGCGCACGCGCTGCAAGGCGCAGCACTGGCGCAATACGCTCTTGCAAAGCTGAATCCAACTCCCCCACATCCCCCATCAAATCCCAGCACCGCACCTGGTCTGCTGCCACATTTCCCCCACGCTCCAGGGACTCCCGCCAGATCGGCAAGAAATACTCGACCCCACTGCGGGTGATGCGCGTGAAGAGCACATCGTCTGGAAAGGCGCGCCAGAGGTCGAGACCCCGTGCCCCGTAGTGGCCGAACAGATCATCGAACCCCGGGTCAATGTGCTGCCAGTCCCCCGCCCAGGTGTGATCATAAAGGAACTCCTGCAAGCAATCTTCGAGCACTTCGCGGACTTGCGCATTGCCTGTGCGCCGCGACCACGAGGCCAGGCCCGCTGCCAGATCCAACTTGCGCAACTCACTGGCCCCGGGATGGGCAAGACCACTGGATGGTGTGAATCTGGCCGCCAGGGACCCGTCTGGCTGGGGCGCGGTGATCAACAGGGTGCCCATGGCCCGCTCCAATACTGCAGCAGCCAACTCACGTTGATCCGGACGGGCGTGATAGCGGCCCTCGGCCACGGATTCCAGGAAGGCGAGCTGCCGTGAGACCTCAAGAGGCCCATCAGAGAAACGCCCGGGACCATCTTGATACCAATGGACCTTGCGCGGCAGGCCGGTCCTGGGATCGCTGGCCAATTTCAACAGATCATCCAGCAAGCCTTCCGCCCGTGACTGCCAGGCCCCGTCAAAGCGCGCAGTCCCAAGAAGCACATCCGCATAGATGTGATACCAACCGGGCAGGTTCTGGAGGGGCTCCCCGGTCTCCACATTCCAATTGCGGGCTGCAAAGTGCGTGGCCCCTGAGGGGTCTGCCCCCAAAGTTGTCCACCAGTCAAGAATGCGGGTCAGTTCGCTCGCGACCAACTCGGTCAACTCGTCAGCACCAGGGGCGGGCAGTGGAACAAGGACCTCCAGGTCGCTCCAGGCGACGGGGTGCGCGCTGAAAGGAAGCACAATGGTCAGACGCGGCTCAAGGGACTGCCCCGTGGCGACAGCGTCGGCGCCTACGGACCAGGAAAACTCCCCTTGCACCTCACGGCGAAACTCGCGCCTACTGCTATCCCGCAGAACCACAACCGCCGGACCAGAGGCCGTTCCCCGAATCACGATCTCGTCCACCATGGGGCCATAGGCCGCAATGGGCTGTTCAAGGCCCTCTTTGGTCCTGCGCCAGAAGGGAGTCACTGACTGCTTCTCCAGCACGGGTGCCGAGTTGTCAAGCAAGTTGAAGCTCTTCACCGGCAGAGCCGACTTATCTCCACCAGCCCCAAGCAAAGCGGCAATCAAGAATCCCCACATGATTCTCAGAGGGTAGAGGTTTCAATCTGAGACACAAGAGCAAGGGCTACATCAACCAAAAGGAAGGGGCGCGAGTCTCGTGCAATACGCCCCCACACCCGTCCCTGTCCCTGCTACAATGGGGAGACTGCTGCCAGGCGTGAAAGCTCCAAAATCGCCAAAAAGTGCCGCTCCTTCCCCCGCGCTCGATTCATCAATTCGAATGACCACCCACCGCATCGTCGAACTTCTCGGGGACGGGATCAGCAATGAGCTTTCCCAGGCCATCCACAGCGTTGCCGAGGCCCTGCCTTTCGAACTCGACTTCCTGCCCGTTGACCTCTCGGACGAATCCCGAAGGAGAAAGGGAATGGTGATCTTTGATCTGGCCGAATCTGCAATGCGCGACCTGGGCGTGACGATCAAATACCCAACCGCCACCACCGAGGAATCCCCCAATCGGATCCTGCGCAGCCGCCTGCAGTTCTCGGTGATTCACCGCCCCGTGTGCACGATTCCGGGCATCAAAACCAATTTCACCAAGGCGATCGACATCGATGTGGTGCGCATCGCCACTGGCGGCACCTATGAGGATCCCGGTCGGCGCATTGGCCCAGACACGGCGGTCTCCCTGCGGGTGATCGAACGCGGCCCTGCGCGCCACGCGGCTCGTTTTGCCTTCCGCCTGGCCCAATTGCGCGGTAGGAACGTGGTTTCCACCAGCAAGTACACCATTCAACAAGCCACAGACGGCCTCTTCGAAGAGACGGTGAGCCGCGTCGCCGAAGACTATCCTGGGACCCCCTATCGGCGCGAACTATTCGATGCGCTCCTGGCGGGCATCATCATGCGCCCAGAGGACTATTCGATCATCGTCTGCCCAAACGAGTACGGCGACTTCCTCTCGGACTCCGCCTGTGGGCTGATCGGCTCAGTGGGACTCGGGGACAGCGCGTCCTACTCCTTTGATGACTCAGGCAAGATCGAGACCGCCATGTTCGACCCCTCTGGTGGCACTGCACCTGACATCGCTGGCCAGGACAAGGCCAACCCCACCGCCGCCATCCTGGCCATGTGCAACATGCTGCGCCACCTGGGCGAGATCGAAACCTCCCGCGCCCTGCGCGCGGCGATCATGAATGCGATCAGCGAAGGCGCCACAACACCTGACATCGGCGGCACCCTCTCCTGTTCGGAATTCACCAATGAGGTCAAACAACGCCTGGTGAGTTCCATGCAGACCTCCTGAGCAGTTCGACCAGGCTTCGCCGCAGGCTGCGCGCACCCCCGTCCTAGGGTTTGGAACCCTTTACGTACTTGTCGAACCAGTCAATCATCTCGGCCAGAGTGTGGAGAACCGACTCGCGGGCGCGATACCCATGGCTCTCGTTGGGCAGATAGACCAGGCGCGCCGTACCGCCGTTGCCCTTGATGCCCTGATACAACCGTGACGACTGCACCGGAAAGGTGCCTGAGTTGTTGTCGATCTCGCCATGCAGGAGCAGGATCGGTTCGTTGATCTTGTCGGCATGCATGAAGGGCGAGATAGCGAAGTAGATCTCGGGTGCCTCCCACAGGGTGCGCCGCTCCGACTGGAAGCCGAAGGGCGTCAGGGTCCGGTTGTAGGCGCCGCTGCGTGCCACCCCGGCACTGAAGAGATCGCAATGGGCAAGCAAGTTGGCTGTCATGAAGGCTCCATAACTGTGACCACCGACGCCGACCCGCGTGGGGTCAGCGACGCCCAGTTCGACCGCTTTATCGATTGCAGCCTTGGCCGCCGCCACGATCTGTTCGATGAATGTGTCGTTCATGGTCTCAGCATCACCGATCACCGGCATCGTCGCGGCGTCCATGATGGCATAGCCCTGGGTCAGGAAGAACAAGTGCGACGAGCCGCCGATGCGCGTGAAGCGATGAGGGCTGCCACCCACCTGACCGGCGGTCTTGGGGTCACTGAATTCCCGGGGATAGGCCCACACCACCAGGGGCAGGCGCGTGCCCTCTTCATAGCCCGCAGGGAGGTAGAGGATCGCAGACAAGGCGACGCCATCGGCGCGCTCGTAGGTGACGAGTTGCTTGGTGATCCCCCGAAGCTGTGGGGTCGGGTCGGCGTATTCCGTCAGCGCTCGGACCTTCTCACCACTATGGAGGCGATAGTTGGGCGGCTCACTTGCGGTCTCGCGGCGTGTCATGAAGACCGGTCCGGTGGCAGTCACGTCGATTAGGGCCGCCACGGATTCATATGTCTTCTCCTCGCACTGCCACAGGCGTTCACTCTTCAAGGTCTCCAGATTCTGTCGGTCCAGAAACGGACGCGCGCCCGCAGGCCCAGCACCTCGACCGCTGCGATGGATCCAGGGTCCATCCACTCGCACCAGTCGATCGCCGCTTGCGTCCACAACGGTGAGTGGTGAGCCTGGATCTCCATAGCGGTCGTTGCTGCTGCGGTCCTCGATCAGGCGTGGCTTGACGGCAGAATTGTCGATGTCCCGCAGCCAGGTCAGGTTCCAGCGGCGGTCGCGGTCGTATTCGCGAACCAGAGCGCGCTGACCGTCTTGCAGCCAGCTGATCCTGCGCAAGCGGAACTTGGTACGGAATGCTTCACGCACTTCTCCGTCAAAGGGCTCCGCCAGCATGCAACGATCTCGATGGGGACTCTCCTTCTTGGGGTCGCCTCCGTCCAGCGCCTCCGTCCAGACCAGCGTCGCCGGGTGTCCTGGGCGCCATCCGATGCTGCGTGGTCCCATGCGCACGCCGTGCAGAGGAATGCCCTCTGCGATGGGAATGCTGGCGACCCGCTTCTCGATCTTGCCCTCTGCGTCCCAGACCTCGACGGTTTGACCAAAGAGGTAAGCCGGCATGAGGTAGGAGAACGGGCGCTGGATTGTGGTCACCAGCAGGTGGCCGCTGTCAGGTGACGAGGAGACGGAGCTGTAGAGAGCAGGCGGGCCAAGAGGTGTGCGCTGTCCATTGGAGAGGTCGATCCGGTTGAGTTCGCTCGTTGCGTAGTACTCAAACAGCGCCTCGTCGTGTCCGCTGGAAAGCAGATCCTGGTAGGTGCGCAGGGGGGAACTGGAGCCGCTAGTCTCGCGGACGTTGGGACCCGTGGGCACCAGGGGCCTGGTGGGGGGCGTCCCGCGCTTGGCAGGCACTTCGGTGACGATCAGGCTCGCCCCGTCGGAACTCCACTGATAGCCGGAGCCCAACACCGAGGAGATCCTGCGGCTGGCCTCGAACGCGGCCCGGGGCGTGCTGACGCGGGCCACCCACAGGGACGTACCGGAAGCCGTGAGAGTGGTGTAGGCGAAGTGGCGCGAGGTGTGTGACCAACGCGCTCCCACCAGGCGCGAGCCCATAGGGATCAGCACATGCGTCTCCTCGCCGCTCGTAAGATCCCGCACAAAGAGGCCGCGGTTGAACGAACTGCGGTGGCGGGCATTGGCCGTGGGGTCGATGCGCAGTCCCGCGAGGCGCAACATGGGCCGCGAGACATCGGCGATCGATGGCAGCGTGTCAGGTTCAACGCCGATGGCCCAGCGCCCATCGGGGCTGATGCTCAGCGAGGGCGGTGACGGAGCGTCAACCAGCTCGACCACCTCCTGGGGAGGCAGTCGATAGTCCTCGTCGTCCACAAGGTGAGCTGAGGCCAGAGACAAGGGGGCGACCAACAGCGTGAGCAGCAGTGATAATTTCATGAAGTGGTACCTGGCAGGATATCTATGACAGCCACGCGCAAGCGCGTAGAGGAAGTTGGTTCCCCGCAATTGGGTGTTACTACTGGGGAATTGACTCGGTGGGGCACAGAATACGACATCTGGGTTGGGTGCGGGCGATTCGTCTCCTCGGGGCGCAGGTGCAGAACACCACGGCGCAGCAAGAGCATCCTTCAAATTCGACCCGATCAGCCTGGTGGGCTACTGCACGCTCTTCGAGAAATTTTTTCCACACAAGGAAATCTCCCACTATTCCCAATTCTCGCTCAGGGATTATTGCAACTATCCGATACATAGCTTGTGCGAACCAATCCAAGGGTTCGTGCTGACAAGAAGTGCAAATTAGAGGAACGTCCCGTCTCACGGGACGCGTTTGACTGCGGACCCTATCCCCCCGCCAGGCAAACACACCTCCCCCGAGGCTCACCATCCCCTAGAGAGCCTCGATGGCCCCCAATGGTCCCCCTGTCCATTGGGGGCCCCCTTCTTTTTGGTCTGGCCAGTCACGCCACGGCTCCAATCAGGTAGAGGCTGGAGTACCGTACGCGGCCCCATGAGCGTCTCCCCCACTTCCCGCCCCCCCGAGAACTCAACGGTTCCGCGCCGGGTTTGGGGCAGCACTGCTTGGATGGTGCTGGGACGCCTGTGGAGTTCGATCTGCACCTTGACGGTGCTCTGGCTGTGCGCCCAGCATCTGGCCGATGATGCCTTTGGACGCCTTACGTTCTACTTGGCACTCTTCGGTGTGCTCGATGCCCTGGTGGATCTTGGCACAGGCCAGGCCACCGTGCAGCTTTCAGCGCAGGATCCGAGTCTCCTGGGTTCCTTGCTGGTTCGCGCCCGACGCACGCGGCTGATGGTGGGGCTCGGCGCAGCCATGACCCTTGCCCTGGGAGCATTCTTGATGGAGGAACCTGACGCGGGCTGGATCGCCTTGGCAGGACTCTATCCCCTGACCCATACCCTGGAACTCTCGACCGTAGGACTGCGCAATCGCATCCAATGGAAGCCCCAGGTCGCCATGCGTTCGATTGCCTCGGGGCTTGGGCTCGCGCTTGTGGGAGCAGCCATCTTCATGGGTGAATCCCGTGCAGGAGTGATCCTGGTGCTCGTGGCCTCGGGCAGCACGATCGGAAATGTTCTCTTGCACCGAATCGGCAAGCCGCTCCTCCCACGCGGGACTTTTTCAGCGGTACCCCTGAAGCCCTTTCTGCGTCTGGCCTTGCCCCTTGGAATCGCGGCCCTCGCCCAACAGTTGTACTTCTATGTGGACAACCTGTTCGTGCGCGCCCACTGGGGCGAAGCCAGCGTGGGTACCTACAACGTGGCGGTGCGCATCATGTCCTGGTCCCTGAGCCTGGCGGTCTACGCGGCTGCGGCAGCCCTGCCCTGGCTCAGTCGCGCACACAAACGCGAGGAGCTGGGTCGGGCTGCAATGCGCCTGACCTTGCCCCTGACTCTGGGAGCAGGTCTGGGAGTGGCGGTCCTCTGGCCCTGGACAGGAGACATCCTTGCTCTTTTCGGTGAGTCATTTCGGGTGGCGGAAGACCCCCTCAAGCTCCTTCTCCTGGCGGTGATCTGCGTACACGCTGGAGCTCCCCTCTCGACCGCTCTGGTTGCTGCGAGGCGCACATATTCGGTGCTGACCCTGACCCTGAGTGCCCTGCTGCTCAATGTGGTGCTGAACTCACTATGGGTTCCCACCGAAGGCCTGATCGGTGCCGCCCGGGCAACCCTGATCACCGAAGGCTGGATTGCCCTGGGTGCCGCGCTTGCGCTGATCCACCGGCCAAAGAGCCAAGTATCCTAGTCCCCCATGCGCGTCGGAATTGACTACCGCTCGGCCCTCGTCAATCAAGAGGGCATAGGCCGCACCAGCCGCGAGTTGGTGCGCGCCCTGGTGGATCATGGGTTCGGGGGCAACCTGGGGTTGTTCGCCTACACCGCGAGAGGTTCCAAGTTCAGCCGCAAGGAATTGGGCCTCGCAGGATCAAAAGCAGAGCTCTGCCGCCTGCGCCTGCCCTCGCCATGGATTCCGAAGCTGCTGCAATGGACCAACAAGGGTGTGGATGATCTTGTAGGCGGCTGCGATGTGTACCACCACACCCAGCCCAACGCATTGCCCGTGCGCGAAGCAGTAGAGGTAGTCACGGTCTTCGATTGCATCTGGTCCCATGACGCACAAGGGCCCGGCGGTCCTGGCTACCTGCGCACAGAAGATGCTTCACGCATGCAAGCAGCCATCAAGACTATGGTGAAACGGGCGCGCATCGTGCTGGTGCCCTGTGAATTCGTGGGTGCTGAGGTGGTAGTCAACCTGGGCGTCTCCCCCGCACGGGTTCGTGTGACCTCCTTGGGCTGCGACCATGTGCTGGCTCATCTGCCCCCGGCCGGTTTTGATGCGCCCGAGAAACCGTTTATCTTGACCGTGGCCCGGGTGGACGCGCGCAAGAACCACCTGCGCATGCTGCGCGCCTTCGAGAATCTCGTACGCGAGGGCTTGCCACATGATTGGATCATCGCGGGGGCCGAGGGTCATGGCCATGAGGACTTCTCTCAAGCCCTCGCCAACTCGCCCGTCGCAAATCGGGTCCATTGGCAACGCAAGGTCGGCGAAAAGGAACTGGTGCGGCTCTACTCCCAAGCGTCACTGTTTCTTTGGGCCAGCCTCAACGAAGGCTTCGGCCTGCCGCCCCTGGAAGCCATGGCCTGCGGAACACCGGTGGTCACCAGCCTTGTGACCTCGATGCCCGAAGTCCTGGGCCCTGCCGCCTTCCTGGTTGAGCCCACGGACGAGGAACGAATCTTTGAAGCCGCCCGGCGGCTTCTGACAGAACCGGACCTGACAGAGGAGTACATCGCCCTGGGGCTCAAACGCTCCCGCGAGTTCAGTTGGAAGAACTGCGCCAAGGACACATTGCTTGCCTATCAAGCTGCCCAGGACATGGGCGAGGAAGAGCCGTCCATGCAGCGGCTGTTCCGGTAGGGATTGGATCCCTAGCGCGTGCTCCCGGAATCTCGCCAGACGTTGAGTTTCTCCGTCAAGCGAGCAACGACCTCGGGTTGCTCGCTCCAAAGGTTCTTTTCCTCCTTTGGATCCCGCTCGAGATGATAGAGCTGGCCCTTGGGTCCGCCATCGGTGGCCTTGATGTGCTTGGGCTGGGTGAAACCACCGGAGCCCAGGCCCAGGATCAATTTCCAGGGACCTGAGCGCACAGCGAACATGCCCCCGCCGGAGTGATGCACGACTTCTTTGCGGGCAGAAGCGCTGGACTCCTCCCCTCGAAGGGCCGGGAGAAGTGAAATCGAGTCCTCGGCCTCTGCATCTCCCAGAGGATGTTCAACCAATTCCGCCAGAGTCGCAAACACATCGGTCAAGCAAACCAGATCCGGGCAGACCGATCCCGCGGGGGTTTTTCCCGGCCAGCGCACCAGGAACGGCACGCGATGTCCTCCCTCGTGAATGTCGGCCTTTTGTCCACGCCAGTCACCATTGGCCATGTGACCAAAAGTTCTCTCATCCTTTTCCAACCAATGGGACCCGTTGTCGCTCGTGACGATCAGCAGGGTGTTGTCGGCAAAACCCGTGCGCCTGAGCGCAGCAAGCACCGAGCCGACAGTCCCATCAACCTGATGCACAAAGTCCCCGTACCAACCTGCCTCGCTGGCGCCCAGATGAGGCGCCACCGGAACCCAGGGAGTGTGCGGAGCGGGCAGGGCCAGGTACAGAAAGAACGGTTGCTCGGGCTGATCCCGCTGGGCGCGTTCGATCCATTCCACGGCTTTCTGTTCCACCCGCGGCAGGACCTCGTGCATACGAAAGTCCGGAGCTGCGGCGCCCTTGCGATAGAAACCCAGGCCATCTTGCCGCCGGTGCTTCTCACCTGGCAGTAGACCTGTCGGAGCCTGCACCAGCCCCTCATCCAGGATCCAAACATAGGGCGGCATGTCAAGGGACGCGGGGATGCCAAAGTAGGTGTCAAAACCACAGCTGACAGGGCCCGGCCTGAGGGGCGCATCGAATTCCGTGGACTTGGCCAGGCCCAGACCCAGATGCCACTTGCCAATGCCCATGGTGTAGTAACCAGCATCCGACAACATGGACGCAAGGGTAGTACGGCCCTCTTCAATCAAAGCCGGAGACGCACCCCCCAGGACCCATGCCTTGAGATGTGTTCGCCAGGCATAGCGACCAGTGAGCAACCCATAACGGGTCGGGGTACAAACTGCAGAGGGTGAGTGGGCGTCAAGGAAGCGCATGCCCGCCGCCGCCACCCGATCCAGATTGGGAGTGGGAATCTTCGAGGCCGGATTCATGCAGCCCGCATCGCCCCAGCCCAGGTCATCTGCCATGACCAGCACAATATTGGGCTTGCGCTCGGGTGGCTCTTGGGCCGAATAGGCGGGGCACAGGGTCAGCACCGCAGATAGAAGGATCAGCGTCTTCCGTTTCATCCAGACAGGCAAGAGAATCGAGGCCTTCGGAGTGTTCATATGAGGGGCCATCGCCCTCGTGCTGAGTATAGGACCCAGAAAGCCTCCAGGCATGCTTCTGGATCCTAGGCTTCCAGCCCTCTAGCCTCTAGGACCAGCAACGCGCCCCCCCAACCCCAACAGCTTTCCAAATGAAGTCCGACAACAAGGCCATCGCCTTCGGCCTCCTCGTCACCGCGCTCCTCTCCAGCACCATGGTCGTCGCCGGCCTGAAGGCTGGCATCACGCCAGGAGTGAGCCCGCTCGTCATCCTCTGCGCCTGGGGCGCCTTCGCCGCGGCCTCACGCGGAGCTGGTGGCAAGCGCTTCTTGAACATCGGCCAGGTGGCAGGCTCAGCCGGCATGGCGGTCGTCGCCGGGGTAATCTTCCCCGCGCCGCTCTTGCAGCACCTGCATCTCTCGCGCGCCCAGGACGCGCTCAAAGAGCTCGGCGTGAAAGGCGATCTGCGGTCCATGCCCTGGGAAGACGCCAAGGCACTGCTCGCGCAACACAGCCTCTCCGTCCCTCCGATCGACATCCCGACGATGATCATCGTGTGCCTCGCGGGTGCACTCATCGGCTACGGCTTCGTTGGCCTCGCGACCCGCAAGTTCCTCACCGATCCGACCTTGCCGGCACCCGAAGCCCGCGCCTGCGAGACCATGATCGCCACCGCGACGGCGGACTCGAGCGCACGACCCAAGCTCGGAATCTCCCTGGTCCTCGGCCTCATGGCCAGCTTCCTCGCCCCGCTCCTCGCTCACATCGGCGCGGCGAAGGAGCACGTGCTCCTCTACACCAAGGAAGCCCTGAACGAGAACGGCGATGTCGATCGTTTGTTCAAACTCGACCTCCCCTTCACCCCCATCTACATCGGGATCGGCGGTCTCCTGACCCTGGCCACGGCGCTCTTGGTGTTCGCTGGCTCCTTTCTGCGCTTGATCGGTGACTGGGCTCTCGCCTCCATAGACCCCTCAAACCCACTCGCAGCCGACTTCCCATCCAATTCGATGCGCTGGGTCGGCGGCGGCGCGATGACGGTCGCGGTCGCTTACTCCCTCGTGAAGTTCATGGGGCCGCGGGTCGCGTCCGCAAAAGAGAGGTACGACCAGTCCCTGCTCGACGTCCCGTCAGGCACCAGGCGACTCCTAGGCCTCTCTATCGGCGCGGGCGTGCTGACCCTCGCTGGCTGGCTCTTCATGACTGATGGAGCCACCCCTTTCGCGTTCTCCATGATCGCCGCCGTACTCGTGATGGCCCTCTTTATGGTGACCTTAGGCGCCATCCTCTCCCTGCAGATCGGAAGCTCGGCTTCACCCGTCTCCGGAACGATCTTCGTCACGACCCTCGCGCTCTGTCTCGTCGCCTTGGCCGTGGGCCGTCAATCCATAGATGACGTCCCGATCCTCATGGCCCTCCTCGTCGGCGCCTGCGTCGCAGTCTGCACAGCCAACGACTCAAGCCAAGATTACAAAACTCTCCAGCTCTGCGGAGTCGCGCCGCGCGAAGGCTTCAAAGCCCAGTTCCTCGGGCTGCTCGTCGGCTGCATCTTCGTCCCGCTCTCCCTTTATGTGGCCCACGAGGCCTACGGACTGGGGACGAACGAGCTCACAGCACCTCAGGGCCAGATGTTTGCGACCTTGGTAGACGGCCTCCTCCTCCAAGAGACGCTCCCCTGGCCACCAATCATGTTGGGCCTCCTCGTCGGAATCGTCGCGGTCAGCATGGACATCCTCGCCGGAAAGCGCGGACTCCAGCTCCCCGCCATGGCCCTCGCCGTCGGAATCTATTTGCCCGCTTATCTCGGCATCGGGATCCTGATCGGCTCCATGTTCCGCTACTTCGGAGAGCGCGCTCGCGAGCGCGAGACCGGTCGCCGAGAGCGCACGAACGAGGGCATCCTCGCCGCCGCCGGCTTGATCACGGGCGCCGCAGCCCTAGACCTCATCCTCGGTATAGCTGTGCTATTTGGAGGCCGACTCGCAAGTCTCAGCTTCTTCTCTACCTCCACGATCCAAGCAAAACTCAGTGAGAAGATCGCGGCCGGGGGTGATCCAGAATCGATCACAAAGCTCCAAGAGAAGCTCGGTGAAGAGCTCGCGAAGATCCAGGTGTCGGACTCAATGACCACAGTGACCGCACTGATAGGCATCGCCTTCCTCGGCTGGATCCTCTTCAAGAACGCTCGCGTGGGCACGGCTGGTGAGACCGAATCCTGATGAGCGAGCAAGCTGAGAATCTCTCCCTGCGAAAGATCACGAAGGAGACCTTCGGATCGATCCTCGCCCTGAAGGTCGCCGAGGGCCAGGAGGACCTCGTCCGGCAGCAACGGTGGCCAGGACGGCGCTCGATGAACTATTTCAGAGCCCTAAGCCTTTGACTGCCCAGGACTTGGGCCCAATTACAGGGTATTCCCTACTGGCGCTAAGACTTTCACTTAGTCAACATAGGGCTCAGCCGAAGCGAAAAGATAGATGGCGGGACGGGCCTGACGGCCCAAACCAAGTGCTTAACGAGAGAGAGCGATCCCCAGAAGTCTTTCACGCAGGAGAAGAGAGAGGAGCCGGCACCGTGATCACTCACGGTGCCGGCGCTCTATTATCTGTCGACTGACGCGTGATAATCAGTCCGCAGCAGTAGAGATAGCATTCGGTTCGGCGCCAACAACGCGCGCCCGTGCCCAACAGGTTTTTGTGACTCCTTACTCCTCGCTCAAGATGACTGGCTTGTAGCCACCCTTGGAGCGGAAGTAGAGAGCGATCAGGCCGAAGACCACAAACAGCAACGCGGGAAAGCGAGCTGCGAACTTCAAGGCGCCGCGGCCCGCCTCAAGTTGTGCGCTCCCCGAGTCGGAATAGACCTCGGCCAGGGAAGCCTGTTCAGCCTCGCTCAGGTTTGCTGCAAACTCGCCCGCCTTGGTTGCATCAATCTTCTTATGGGTCATCCACATGAAGCCGCCATCAGTGGTGGCACTCTCCGCCAGTTCCGGTGCGTCCGCAACGACAGACTCATGAATCGACTCATCAAAGAACGCCCCTAGAATCGGCGCACCAATCACTCCAAACGACAACAGGCCGATGGCAGAAACCGTATTCAGAGTCAAGGCGCCGCCTCTGGGATAGCGTTCTGAAGTGAACCCCAGAATGCAGGGCCAGTAGTAAGTCTGCCCCATCGCATAGAGCACAAAAGCCACAAAGACGGCGGCGCCCGTCGCACCTGCAAGCCAGTAGAGACCGACTGCAGAAAACACTCCGCTCACACACAACAGGCCCGGAGGACTAAAGAATTTGAGTACGCCACCGGCAAAGACACGCAGGATCAACATGATCGCGGCTGAAAACACCAAAGCCATGGCGGGGTTGATCGCGTAACCGGTCAGAACCGGCGCCATCAGGTTCCTAATCCAAGCGTCCGTTCCCAGTTCTGCCGTAGCCACAGGGATCATGAGCAGGCACATGAGGAAAAACAAAGGCCGACCCAAACTGCCCACCAGTAGGCCAAACCCAATGCCCAAGGCGATTCCCGCCCCTAGGCTGATTCTGAACCAATCGTCCGGCTTCTCAAACCAATCGGTCAGCTGGAAGACCTGATTGCCAATTTCGTAGGTCATCAGGAATGCAGCCAAGGCAGCGGTCAAAGCGCCCACCTGCTGCAACATTTCCTTGTAGGGCACCCCAGCCAGAACACGCTCATCAACGGGGAACTTGCATGGCATGTACATGCACAAATAAGCCACCGCTGGTATGACCATCCAAAGAGAGTGCATCTGCCAACTCACACCCCCTTCAAAGAGACTGTCAGAGGTAATAATCACAAGTGTCCCCAGCATCATGCCCGCAGGCCAGGCAGCGTGCAAAATCGTCAACCACTTGGTCTTTTCCTTTGGGTAGACCGCAGCGCAAATGGGATTGATCACCGCTTCAATGATTCCATGTCCCAGTCCTGCGCAGATTGTGAAGAGGTAAAGAGACTGATAGCTCTCCGACATACAGATGCCTATTGCGGAAACCGCCTGCAGCACGAAGGCGCCGATCATGGGCACCTTGTACCCCGTTCGGTCCACGATCAAGCTGAATCCAATCATGGTCAATGCAATCGGCCACAAAGAAGCACCAAAGACTTCGCCCACTTGCTGGTTGCTCAAGCCCAAGGCTTCGCCATATTCGCCACCCTTGGCCATTCGGAACGCAAAGCCCACTCCAGCTGCGGTCAAGGAAAGGAAGCTGGCCCAGAAAAGAAGACGCTTCTCGCGCTCGGAGAGATCACTTGCGTGGATTTGGTTTGTCATGGAGAGATTCAAGAGGGATCAGCGGCCACCGGGCAAAGCGCGGTGGATGGACGGAGGAAGCACTCTAATGGGAAGGGGATTCCACGGCAGGAGCGGGGACAGGGGAGCCCAACCCAGGCCTTGGCATCATCCCCAGCGGACGCCCGACTTGCAAGTGGGGAACATGGACGTGGCAATAGGGGCGGGAACTGCCCTCAATCGGACACGACCAGACGAGGTGCCCGGCGCTTGACCGGCAGGATCTCTCCCAGCTGGCCCCTACGCAGCAGGCTCAAGACCTGATCGGGACCCAAAATCGCCACCACTCCTTGAAGATGCTGGACCTCGTCCGTCCAGGAGAAATTTGCCGAATTCTCCCCCAAGGGAACAGAAACCGTCACCTGAAAGCCATGCACATCACGCCAGCCCCAAATCAGAACCGTCTGTTCTCCGAGTTCCTCCACCCGCAAGGGCGCGCCCAGTTCTCGAAGACAGTCCTCAAGTGTGGACTCACCAGGAACAAGCTGGTCAAGCGCTCCGGAGGGAATGACCTCATGCCAACGCTCCTGTGCGAGAGTCCCGCTGACACAACCACACAGGCCGAGAGCCAGCACACAGCCAGCTGCCTTCAATCCCCAGATCGCGCCAGAAGACCTCATTCAGCACCTGGTCCTCAAAGACCCGGTACCGCGTACTCGGCTTGATCCGAAGCAAACGAGGTGCCCACATGGGTCAGACCACCTTGTTCATCAAAGAACACCCATACCCGATCCGACTGGGCGTCAACCCCGCGCAGACCCAGAACCAGCAGGAAAGCAGCGGCTTGTTTCTGGACCTTGTACTCATAGCGCCAAGCCGTGCGCAGTCCGAGCTGTACGACCTCAGCTGGAGCCCCCATCAACTGGGCCACCTCTGCGGCCGTGGTCTCACCGGGAACCAGACGACTGACCACCCCTGCATTCAAGGGTCGATCCACTGTGGTGCGGGAAATGAAACAGCCGGGCAGCAGCACGACAGCAAGCAGAATCAAGAACTTGTTCATTGGGGTTCACTCGGGTTGGTCAGCGCGCATCGATCAGGTCGAGAATGCCGTCTTCAGCCATCAGGGCTTCAATAGCCTCGCGACTCTTGGGACAGTCAGCCGACAGGACTTCGCAGCCATCTTCTGTCACCAGGATCACGTCCTCAATCCGAACGCCGATGCCGGTGTCTGAATCATACACGCCCGGTTCAATGGTGAACACCATGCCCGCCTTGAGTGTCTGGCCTAAGCGCCCGGGATCATGCACCGCCATACCCACCGAATGAGAGATTCCATGGGGACATTGATACCCGCGCTCACGCAGCACCTTGGTGGCCGCACCAGACACATCGCGCATGCGCGCCCCAGCCCTGACCTGGGCGATAGCAGCCTCCTGGGCGGCAAGAACAGCGTCATAGATGGGAATCATCTCGTCTGTGAACACGCCGCCAACTGGCCAGGTGCGGGTCACGTCACTGACATAGTGATCCACCTCGGGAGCAAAGTCCACCAACAGCACTTCTCCCGCAAGCATGCGCCGTGAAGAAAAATTGTAGTGCAAGACAAGGCTGTTGGCACCAGATCCGACTATGGCCGCATACGCCGGACCCGTGGCGCCGAATCTTCGTTGCTGCCAGGTAATCAAGGAGTCGATGTCCCATTCCCCAAGACCAACTCGCGTGGATCGAATCGCCTCTTGAATCGCCAGGGCTCCCGCACGCGATGCGCGACGCATGGCTTCCAGTTCCCTGTCCGTCTTGATCACGCGCATCTCCCAAAGAGCCGGGGTCAAGTCGCGCACTTCAATTCCCTGCTCTGCATATCGCTGGGTGAGGTGCCGGGCCAAAGCCGTCTCGCGACTGATCCTTCCATCCAGGCTGTCAAGCTTGCGCGCACGGTCATAGGGCAAAGCGCTGTCGTAGGCTCCGGACAGTTCCACATGAGCGGTTTGCAGAGTCCAGATCGGACGCTCAGCGTTTTCTTCCACCAACTCATCGATCAGTTCGAGTAAACCCCGGTTGCCGCCTCTGCCGGGATCGTTTGCGCGCACTTCTTCAATACCGGTCAGTTCCTTGACCCACTCATCGTCCGTATCCCAGATCTCCCCGTTCCAGCTCTCTGCAAAGCCGCTGGGTTTGGAAACGAACAGCACCTCACGGCCCGTGTCCAAGTCGATCACGAAAGCAACATTCGGACTCTCGACCCCGGTCAGATACCAAAAGTTCTTGTCCTGATGAAAACCCAAGCTGGCTCTGGGCTCAGGCATGCCTCGCAAGACCACAATGCCAGTTTCCAGGCGGCCAGCCAGTTCCAAGCGTCTGCCTGCATGCCAGTCGCTCCCCAGGCCGCAAGTAGCCGCACCGCCTGCTTGACGGACCAGGTTGTCACCGAAGGGCAGAGTGAAGACCCTGGCCTGTTGTGAAGAGGCTTTGGAGGCTGGGGCCTGCCGGGGCTCACCCGTGCGAACCTGCCCATCCTGGGCCGGCACATTGGGAAGCAAGGCACCCACCAGGAGGGCGGCGATCCATAGTTTTGAGGTTCGTTGCATAGGCAGAAGAGTAGCGTGCAGATCACCCACTCTCCTGTTGCGGATAGGTATCCTTCCCTCCCCATGCGCGTTGGATTCGACCTCAGCCCGACCCTGCCTCCCCACTCGGCGGGGATCACCCGGGCTGTGGAATCAACCCTGACGGCTCTTGAGTCACGGGGTGAGCTTGAAATAGTACGCCTCCTGCCCGCCCAGGGCATGACTCCCCGGACCTTCCGTGCGGGCCATGGAAAACGGGTCCAGGACATGGATCTGGCTGGCATCCACAGCTTCACCTCGGCTTTCGCCTGGCGCGGACCAGGCAAACGGGTGCAGACCATTCACGAATTGCCCTGGCGACATGGTTGCCAGGAGAACGCCGATTGGAGCCACCGTTTCTGGGCCAGCCTTGGAACACGCTGGGCAGACAAGGTGATCACCGCCTCCAGCGTAGTCGCTGACGACCTGGGTCTGCCCCTGGCAGAGGACAACGGCAAGTTGCATGTGATCCCCTGGGGCGTTGATGACACCTTCTGCGCCGAACCACCCGACAATGTCATAGACGAGGTCTTGCTGGGAACCTACTCCCTACCCGAGCGACCGCTCTTGCTGTGCCTGGGTGCCGTACGCGCAAAAAAGAATCTCGCTTCACTGCTGCGAGGGGTGGCCACGCTTGTGGAACGAAAAGGGCCCACAGTCCAGGTAGTCGTCACCGGGCCCGATACCCATGACCTGCGCACGGACTTGGGATTGGCACAACAGCTGGGTCTTGCCCGTTTCATTTCCACCCCTGGGACCATTGAAGCCGCACACTTGCCGGGGCTGATGCGCCTCGCTGCCCTGGTACCAGTACTCTCCCAGTCGGAGGGCTTTGCTCTGCCGGTCCTTGAGGCTCACGCCTCGGGCACGGCAACCTTGACACCCGTTGGCAGCGTGCAGGCACAGACTGCGGGAGCCCCTGGTTTCCATTGTGATCCCGCTGACCCTGAATCGGTTGCGGACGGAATCGCAGATGCACTTGACCAGAGCGAAAGCCGACGAGAGCAACTCATCGCACAAGCCGCTCCTTTTACCTGGGAACGCACTGCCCAAGGCATCGAGCAAGTATGGAAGTCGCTCTCATGAGCGCCTCCCGAGTCCTGATCAACGGCCTCGCCCTTGCTCAACCCATGGGTGGGGTGCGCCGACACGCCACGGAAATCTTCCCACGCGCGGCCGCGATCCTGAAAGCGGGAGGAGGGTCCCTGAGCATGCTCACCCCGCGCTCGGGATTAGGATTCCGATTGCCCGGGGTGGAACTGATCCGCAGCAACATCGGATCCTCACGGGTGCAACGAATTCTGCGGCAGAAACAGGCCCTGGAAGAAGCGATCCAAGGCCTGGGCCCCATCGATCTCGTGCACGGAGGGCACCTGCCCTCGGCCGGTCCCAAAGACCTTCCCATGGTGCACCTCCAACACGATGTACGACGCCAAAGTTCTCTCCTGGGCCGTAGCTGGCTCAAGCAGGCCATCCAAAACGCCCAGGCCGTCATCACGGTCAGTCAGGCTACTGCCGATGAGATGGCGCGTCTGGCAACCCCGCGCCAGTTGCATGTGATTCACCACGGGGGCGACCACCTGCAGAGGGTCAAGCGTTCCACACCCAGCAAACCCTTTGTGCTGGTGCCCGGTCACTTGGAGCCGCGTAAGAATCCCCTCACTGCAGTACGCGCACTGGCAGAAGATCCGAGCCTGCCCACCATGCTCTTCGTGGGAGCCGTACGCGGCTCCATGGCGCAGCGCATGCAAACCGAAGCGGCGCGATTGGGGGTATTGGACAGGGTGCGGTACACGGGTCCAATTCCCGATCAGGAGTTAGCTGAACTCTACGCTACCTGTTCTGCGGTGCTCTTGACCTCACGCCTTGAAGGCTTTGGCCTGCCCGTGCTCGAAGCTCTGCACGCGGGGGCGCGTCTGGCGGTCAGCGACATTCCCGCCCACATAGAAATCGCACCGGCTGAGGTTCCACGCTTTACTCCGGGAAGTCATCAAGACTGCGCCACAGCCTTAAGCCAGGCCTTGGATCAAGCCCCGGTCATGGGTCAGGTACGAACCTGGGACGACGCGGCGAAATCACTCGTGGGCGTCTGGAATTCGGTGTGAGAAAATCGCCAGGCCCCCTGAACCAGGATTCCGGTACCCACCACGAAGGGCTCGGCGGACAGGAGGCCCTCAGGGTTGCCAGCGTTGACCCTAGTCAATTGGATTTGAGTCATGACGGTACTTGTCTTGTTGTCTTGGAGAACTGGCCCGTTCTCTTGGAGACAAGCCACGCGAGAAGGTTTCCAAGAGACTTCAGCTATTTCCTCAGCGCTCAGGCGTTGGGCTGCACCACCGCTTGATGGGCGTTGGTCCAGGCCTCAAAGCCCCCGCGCAAGTCTCGCAGACCACTGAAACCCTCCGCCTCCAGAAGACTGGCGGCAATCACTGAGCGATAGCCTCCGGCGCAATGAATGACCATGGACTGAGCATCGCGAAGCTCATCCAGGCGATCCCCAAGTTCAGGAAGGGGGATATTGAGGGCATTCTCCAAGTGTCCGGCTGCGAACTCTCCCGGACTACGCACATCGAGAATCTTGGGAGTGTCCGCGCCCTCGATCTCCTGCGACAACTCAAGGGCATCCAAACGGTCGAATTGCGACAGCAGTTCGGAGCGGTCCTCCCAAGCAAGAGCGGCCCCATCCAGGTAACCGATCACAATGTCAAAACCGATGCGGCCCAGGCGCAGAATCGCTTCCTCTTCGCGACCAGGGTCAGCGATCAGGATGACCGGGCGCTTCAAATCCAAGAGAGAACCTGCCCAGGTTGCGTACTTGCCCTCCAAGCCAATATTCAGGCTCCTCGCCAGGTGTCCCCGTGCAAAGGCCTCACCATCACGGGTATCAACCACCTGAGCACCCCGATTGGCTTGGGCCAGGAAACCATCCAAGGTGAGGGCTTCGAGACCACGCTCCACGGCAACGGCCAGGGTCGGGAACTCCCTGCGATTCAGATCGGCATCATGCAAGAAGTAAGCGGGAGCTGCGGGCTGATCCTGAGTAACCACCGCCAGAAATTCATCAGGAGTCATGGGCTGCAGGGCATAGTTGGTGCGCCGCTGCTCACCAAGGGTGGAAGAGGTCTCATCCGAGAGGTTCTTGCCGCACATGGAGCCAGCCCCGTGGGCAGGATAGACCAGGACCTCATCCGGCAACTTCAGTATCTTATTGTGCAGGCTTTCATAGAGCATCCTGCCCAACTCTGCCTTTGTGTAGCCGATCGACGCCAAGAGATCCGGCCGGCCTACATCCCCGATGAACAAGGCATCCCCAGTCAAGAGTATTTGGGGCGCAGAGTCATCTGCGCTCGAATCAAACAACTGCAGCGAAATGCTCTCCGGCGTATGCCCGGGTGTTTCCATGGCCACAATGCGCACCAGAGGCCCCAACTCCAATGTGCTGCCGTCAGACTCGGGCACAAAGTCGAACTCGGCTTCAGCCCTAGCGCCGAGGTGAATCTTGGCTCCTGTCCGCTCGCGCAACTCCAAATGACCCGCCAGGAAATCCGCATGGAAGTGAGTCAGGTACACATGCTCAATTTTCCAGCCGTGCTTCTCCGCCACCGCGAGATAGGGTTCGATATCCCGCTTTGGGTCCACCACAACTGCGCTGCCGGATTCGGTGTCGGCGATGAAGTAGGAAGCCTGGGCCAGGCAGGTCAGATAGTGCTGTTCGAAATACATGGGGGTTGGTGGTCTTGGATCTTGGGATTTCTCAAGAGTGCTCGAGGGCGCTGTCCATTGAGAGTCACCAATCCCTCCCGGGGCGCTCCCGGATCGATCAAGGGGTTTGTGCTCACTGAAAGGACTCCGCAGGAGGATTCGAACGTGCTTTGCGGACCCCAAAAACCAGGTGTTGAACGCCCCATACCAGGCCAACGAAAAAGGCCGCAGCAAGCAAATAGAGCCCCCAACGCACGAGCAAAGGTTGTTGGCCCAGGTCTGAAGAAAACAGCCCCCCCGAACGACTTGCCCCCACATGCTGCAGGATGGGGCGCGCAGGATCGTGGGCTGAGTTGGAAGGCGCGACTCTGGCGGCAGAACTCGCACCAGTTGAAGAGGTCGGTGGGTTGATGAATGGGGCTGAAGGTGGCTGCGACTGCGGCTCGGACCAGTCTCCCTCCAATTCAAGCGCGCCACTGGTATCGATTGGTGTCGAAGAATCTGCATCAGAGATTGAAGCATCTGCTCCCGAGTCAGCAGGCGCATGAGGTTCAGACGCAGACTCGCCAACCTCAACACCATCATGCTTGGCAGGCTCCAGGGGAGCAGGAGTCACCTCGGCTCCGCCATCTGCCTCAATCCGAATGCGCAACTCCAACGCCCCCGCCCTGAACTCATCGAGATCCTTCAAAAGGGCAGTCTGCACTCGTTGCCCCGCAACCCAGATCCCATTGGACGAGTCCAAATCAGTCACTCGCCAGCCGTCGCCCTCCGGTTCAATTCGTGCGTGCAATCGACTGACCGAAGCATCGGCAAGCCGCACCCCCGCATCCTTCCCCCGGCCCAGGATGGTGGCCTCTTGCAGACTGAAGATGGTGCCCAGGGCCTTTCCCGAGAGCACAAAGAGCTTCGCGCTCATGGGGCCACCTCAATAGCAGCTCGTACCGCTGGCACCAAGACGAGAGGATCCGGCTGCCCCTCGAAAATCAGCTCTCCTGCGACCTCAAGCACCGGTAATCTCAGGCCGTAGAGCTTCTTCAAGCCAGGATCAGAGTCCACATCGACCATCTTGAGATCCAGCCGCCTCAGCAATCCAGCCTCCCCCAAGCGCTCGACGAGCTGCTCACAAAGGCCGCAGCCCTCTCGGGTGTAGAGGCAAGCCGCCAACTCACCCTTCTTGAAATCTGTTCCCGCACGGTGCATGGGCTCGCAATCTATCATGCCAACCATGCCCCAAGACACCCCGCTGGCCCTGTTGGCCCGCTCCATCACGCGATCCTACCGCCCCGGCCTGTTTCAAACGGTCCGGCCAGCGCTGTGTGGATTGGATCTCGCCGTGCCACAGGGCGCGACCGTCGCGTTGGTGGGTCCCAACGGATCGGGCAAGAGCACCTTGCTACGGCTGCTGGCTGGCATCGAACGACCGAATTCTGGAGAACTGCAAGTACTCGATGGAAGGGCCCACGAAGCGCGCATCCAAAAGCGCGTCAGTTGGCTACCCAGCGAATCGCCCTTCCCCGGAGAACTCACCGCCCCCGGGGCTCTTGAACTGATCGCCAACCTCTTCGGCCAAAGGGGCTGGCAAGAGCGCGCCGCCGATCTCTTGCAGCGAGCGGGCCTCCAGCCCCATGCATCCGCTCCCCTGCGGACCTTTTCGCGGGGGATGTTGCGGCGCCTGGGTATGATTGGCGCCTTCTTGACCAAGTCAGAGTTGGTGCTACTGGACGAGCCAACTGGAGGTTTGGACGCAGAGGGCTTTGACCTCTTTGACGGCCTCTTGCAAGAGGCGCGAGCCAACGGCACCACGGTGGTCGTCACAAGCCATCTGGTTGAAGATGCTTCCAACCGAGCAGACATGATGGGGGTCTTGCTCAAGGGGCGCATGTGCCTGTGGGACAAGCCCGAGAATCTGATGCAAGCGGGCAATGGCACGACACTGACCCTCAAGGATCTCGACACAGAACAACTCGACCACCTCAAGAGTTGGGTCCAACAACACGGGGGTCAGTGGATCTTGGGCCTGGGGGGCAGCAGCACCCTGCGCAGTCTCTATGAATTCGCTGAAAGCCAGGACCAAACAGCCCCAGGAAACCCCGCCGAGTGAGACTCCCAGTCCAGCCGCACCTGGTGCTCAGCAGGGCAACCAGGCGAATCATGTTTCCAACTCTCCTGATGGCCCTGGTGATGGCTCTCACCACCCGGTTCAACAATGTGGTCCCTGGGGGCCTCGACCTGCCAGCCGCCCGTGCCCGCGAAGAAATCTGGTCCCTGGGCCTGTTGCTCCTGCTACCCCTGTGCGCCCTGCACTTCGCCCAGGGCCTGCGCGCCCGTGAGCACTCCTGGATGTTGTCTTTCCCGGGAGGACTCTCAAGAGAACGAGCCGCCTCGGGTCTGGGCGCTCTGCTCATCGCTTGCGTGACCCTATTCGGAATCGGCCTCCTGGCGGAGTACTCCACACCAAATACTCAAGGCTTGCGTCATACGCGCTCAGTGGACCTGGGTCCTCCCAGACGCATTCCGGCCGGGCAAGAACTGGCCCTTCTGATCGACCCGGGCCAACGCTCACATGACGCGCGCATCTCCCTGGAGGTGGTGGCAAGCGGTGGCACAGGGCCTACCACCGAAGTCCGGCTGGAGTTGATCGGCCAGACCAACGCCCAAACGACTCAACGAATCGACGGGCGGGACAGGGTGGAGCTTTCCATACCAAAGGGATCGGGAGCCCAGCAGGTGGTACTGGTTTGCATGGGGCCTGGGGACGCGATGATCATGGGAGGACGGTGCTTGACACTGCTCGAAGGGGTGCAATCGATGCGTCAGGCGTCCGTGGAAATCGGCGCACGGGCTGCGGCCATTATTGCCTTGATCTTGCTGGTGGTGGCATTGGTGCGGCCGTTCCTCAAGCCCGGCCTGACAACACTGCTGGCCCTCGGCCTAGTACTCTTGGGCATTCCCGCAAGATTCCTGCCAATGGGCGAGTTGCTCACGGCATTGCACCTGGCGGCGGACGGAAGGCTGACGCGTACGCCCCAGTTGCATGAATTTTGCGGGCTGATCCTCCTGGTGACATGGCTGACTGCCGCGGCCCTTGCTCAGCATCCGAGGAGATCCCCATGATCCTGTTGCGCCCGTCCCTGGTCCTGCTGGCCCTGACCCTGGCCGCACCCTGGCAGGTCCCCGACCCCGACCCGCGTCCCCTGGGGCGCCGCCTTGCAGGACCTCTCAGCAGCATGTGGGCTGCGGGCCATTGGGTTCGTTTCGACATTCAGGTACACAACAGCGAAATGGAGCGGGCCTATCTGACCGCTAATCGGGCTTTGCAACTGGACCCATGGCCCTCCGCTGGTTGGATCCGATTAGCTGAGCATCTGTGGTTCACCCGCGCCTCTGCGGAGCGCGAACCCGATCCTAGCCGTCGCTCTCACTGGTTCGCCGCCGGGCTGCGCGTTCTGAACGAGGGCATCGAGCGCAGCGGATCTCCGGGGGAAGTAGCCCTGGTCAAGGCGCGTATGACCGGGCTTTATCTTCTGCCTTTGGTTCAAGACGGTGCTGTGCACTGGCCCGGAGGAGCAACCGCTCTGAAGCAGACCTCACAGGCTGCATACCAAGTTGCCCGTGAATTCGGCTTGGACCCAGCCTCCGGGCTCGATACCGACCCTCAGCACCACCAGCACGAACACTGACCCTCCATCCGAGGTCCCCCCTCAGGTATCCTGCCACCCGATGTTGGCCCTCCTGCAACAGTCCTTCCTGGACCGCTACTTTGACGGTCTTGGTTATGCAGCACCGTTCCTGTTCCTGGTAGGGGCAGGCGCAGGACTCCCAGTGCCCGAAGAAGTAACTATGACCGGGTCCGGTTACCTGGTCTTCGCGGGCAAGGTGGTCTTCTTCAAGATTGTAGTGGTCTGTTGGATCGCAACCTTGATCGGCGACACAATCCCTTATCTGGTGGGCCGCTTCTTCGGACAAAAAGCCCTGCGCTTCAAGTGGATCGCCCGCATTCTTCACCCTGAACGCATGATCGGCCTGACGGAGCGCATGCAACGCCACGGGATCTGGGCGGTGTTCACCTGCCGCTTCCTGCCAGGACTGCGCATGCCAGGCTTCTTCACCGCCGGCACTCTGCGCATGCCCTACACGCGCTTCATTCTTGTAGACGCTACAGCAGCCTGCCTCATGGTGCCCCTATACGTTCTGCTTGGAAGGACTTTCGGGGAGAGTATCCGTTCTCTTGAAAGAAGCGTGGCGGACTACTCAGAGTGGCTCGGTTTTGCTCTCCTGATCGTGCTCGGGACTTTTCTGGTGAGGGGTTGGGTCAATCACCGGGACAGGCAGCGTTTGGCGGCCAATTCCAACGATCAGGGGCCTGAGAAGCCCGATTTGGACCGATAAGCACCCAAGCGAGACCCCGAGCCCCCAGCAGGGGTTGACGACAGGGGAGCAACCCCTAAACTCCTTGCCCCGAAATACTGGCAAGCCCCGTTTCGGTCTCCCCGGGAACGACCCCGGACCCACCCCATCCCCAGCTGATCCCCTTCAACTCCTATGGATTTCCTCCAAGTCGCCGGCGCCGCGAGCCTCGCAGCCCTGATCTTTGCCTTCGTCAAGTACACCGCCATCATGAAGCGTTCAGATGGCACCCCCGCCATGCAGGAAATCGCGGGCCAGGTCCAAGATGGCGCTGCTGCTTTCCTCAAGGCCGA
>NYYZ01000011.1 GCA_002686945.1 Planctomycetota bacterium | reverse complement strand
ACCAGCAAGCGTGAGACCGGATCGGAGAAGTAGCCCTCCAGCACATGACCATGAAAAGTATGCACCGTGGGCAGACCCAAGGCCCAAGCCGCACGCCTTCCAAGCCAGCCGGCTTTCGAGGCGTGGGTGTGAACGAGATCTGGTTGGAACTCCCGCAAGGCCCTGCGCAGAGCGCGTCCCGCCCAAAAATCCCCCCAGGGACTGGGCCGTCTGCGCAGTCCGGGAATCTCTTGCACATCAATTCCCTTGACGCGCAACAGGTCCACCAGATTGCCCTCGCCGGCTTCAGGCTGCCCGCAGAAGACCCGCACGCTGTGGCCCCGAGCGCAGAGCAGGGGGTCACTGGCCAGGGTCTGGCGCGCAGGCCCTCCCAGGTTCAGACGGGTCAGGACGCGGGCAATGCGCACAAAGGGGAGGGACGGGGGCTGGATGGATCGGCAGCAGCGGAATCGTCAACTGCAGAGGCGAACATCTCTTCGACCAACTGGGAGAGACTGCAGTGCGACCGGGCCAGGCCCAGGTGCAGCGCCCGATTCAACTGGGGCGCCCGATGGCGCACCTCTTCGAAAGACGGATGTATGTCACGTGGATCCAAGCACTCGATGTCCCCCACAGAGCGCCCGGCTTCCATCAGCACCATCTGGGCCAGACCCAACACCGTAGTGTGCGCCACTCCACCAAGATTCAAGGGCCCCGCCGGAGCGTTGCACATCTCGACCAAGTCCCCCAGGTCCCTTGCGATATCCCGCACATGGGCAAAGGTGCGCTCTTGCATGCCATCCCCATGGACGGGCAGAAGCCGACCAGCCTGAGCCGCCTGTATGAAACGCGGCAGGACCATTCCCACGGCGGGATCGTGACCTGGACCGGTCACGTTGAAAAAGCGCAGATGGATCGGCCCGCGGCCCTCACGATCCGCCAGATCCGCACGATCGAACAGTCCCTCCGCCTCCACCCGGGAGCCCGCATAGGCCCAACGGCCTTGACCCGCCTGAGACCGCAGGGGCGCGTTCTCATCCAAAGGCCCGGGAGAATCCAAATAGACCTCGCTGGTAGAAGCGGCCAGCAGTCGCGGTTGCCGTGCGCGAGGCAGATTCCTGAGGGCGCCCGCAAGGGACTGCGCCAGGTCACGGGTCAGTAAGCGGCAACCGCGCGGGTCCTGCAAGACTCTTGAGACACCCACCCGACCGGCCAGATGCAGAACCGTGTGGAAGGGCCCTGCGTCAAGCAACACCCTGGTCAGTTCACTCTGGTCCCTGAGATCAAAACGCAAGAATTCCGCCCCTGGGGCAATGCGAGCCAGTTCTCGCTCATCTCCTGCGGAAAGATCGTCGATCACCACCACGCGCAACCCGCGGGCCAGCAAGTCCCGTGCACACTCCCGGCCGATGAAGCCAGCACCGCCGGGGATCAGAATCGATGGGGTCTCGTGCACGGAAGTCAGACGCTGAGGGAAGGGCTTTCTTCCCGACCGGCCGATGCCGGGGGTCAGCCCAGGGAACCTATCCTAGCGCCACGGCCCACCGGATTCTCCATCGGCCTCTCTATGGACCCCCTCAAGGGTCCGAAGCACGCCTGACAACGATCAGAAAAACAGGCTCACGTGGTAGACATTCAGCAATGTGTAGGTCCCCGCAGCCACCAAGAGGCCCCAGCGAGCAAGACCGAAGTTCTTGTGCAAGACCAGCACCAGCAAAGCAAGGGTGATGAAAAAGGCCTTGGTCAGCACAAATCCCACACGCCCGGTCTGCAAGAGGTAATCCGCCACGGGATTGAGCTCGATGCCTCCGGACTGCAGATGGATCAGAGTAAAAACACTGTCTCCGACGTTCATCAGGGCAGTCCAGGCGATGAGCAGCACGACTCCCCGGCGGTAGCGATCCACAAAGGACCCCTCACGCTCGCCTTCGCGTCGCACCTCTGACCGTCGACCCCCAAGCAATGCGTAAAAGGAGAAACGCGGGGTAGGCGCCCTGCGTCGATCCGGGCCGCGCTCTGAGTCACCGCGCCTAGAGTCATCAGCAGTTCCCGCGCCTTCGGTAAAAGCACCCGGGCTGTCGGGGAGATGAGCGGAATCGGCGGAATAGGGCTGCATGGACCCTTTTTCATCGGCAGGAAAACTGCCCCTACTGCACTTCCCCTTGGGAAGCCGTGGCCGAGAGACCCCATCCTGCACCCCTCCCCTTGCCTATTTCGTCGATGACCGCCGTGGCAAAGCTGCCCGCAGGCAACCGAAAGGCGAGCAGCAGCCCCTCAGTAGTCTCTTCCAGACTGATCTCCGTAAGCAACGCCCGCAGGGGCCGCCGTGCTCCAAGACGAGACAAGAGCGGACCCTTGCGGGTGAGGTCTTCCTGGCAGACCCCGTCCTCGCTCAGGAGTCTCTGCTCCAATTCCAGAACGGGCCCCTCCGGCAAACGCGCCCGGCAGCCGGGCAGGGGACCGCTGGCACTGATCTCCAAGGCCCGTGCACGCTGAGCATCAGCCTCGTCTTGCACCAAGAAAATCCCGCCACTCTCGTGCCGAATCGCCAGATCTCCAGGACAAACCGTCTCGAGCCCCCCCTCCCAAGCCATGCGCGCATCGAGTACCCGATTGAAAATCTGGGCCTGCCAGGCCCCCACCATCAGCTTCCGCAGGGCATTGGGCCAGTGGCTGTGTCCCTGGGCTCGGGCCGCCTCCCGCGCACCGCTGGTATCCCCTAGCACCAACATTCGCCCAAGATCAGCGTTGTCCCCGCGAACCCCAAAGCGCTGGGCCATGTAGCGATTGGGCACCCCCCGTTGCTGCAAGAGATCCAAGACCCCTTGCACCGCGGGCATGCTGCCCTTGGGCAGGTCACGCAGCAGAATCCGAAAGCGATTCCCCGCCAGGTGCCCCCGGCGCAACTTGTGACCGTGCAGCGCAGCATCGAGAATTTGCACGCGGGGATGTTCAAAGGCCAGGGCGTCCTCCACCGAAACCCCCTCAAGGGACAGACACTGACGCGTCACCGCACGGGCGTCCTTTTGTCCCGCGTGCCCGATCGAGCGTGGATCGAGACCAAAGTGCTTGGCCAGGACACGCTTTGCCCGCGAAGTGTCGAGCCCACGCTTTTGAATGGTCACAAAGATGTGCCCACCCTCGCCACTGGGAGGATAGGCGGGCACCTCGTGGACCTCAAAGTCCTCGACTTCGCGGCGCATCAAGAAGGGGACACCTTCCCACTCGGGGGTCATCCAGTTGGTACGAGTCATGAACAATTCATCCAAACCAGTGGTGCATGATACGGCCCTCGTCAGTAGGGCCGATCAAGCGTCTGTTCAAACCCAGATGCCGCACGCTGGTTGAGTAGGGATCAATGCCCAGGGACCAAAGGAGTGTGGCCTGCAAGTCACGCACGCTGACAGGATCATGCACGATGCTGTAGCCCAGTTCGTCCGTGGCGCCGAGCACCTCTCCTTTACGCACGCCAGCTCCGGCGAACCACATGCTGAAACAACCCCCGTGGTGGTCACGGCCCAGGCGTGTGGAACCAGAACGGGCCTCATTCATTGGCGTGCGGCCGAATTCTCCACCCCAGACCACCAGAGTATCCTCGAGCAAACCCCGGCGATGCAGATCACGCACCAGGGCTGCGATGGGCCGGTCCACAGCAAGACACTTCTTGGGGAAGGAATCCACCAGATCATCGCCTGTGCTCGTGCCGTGCAAATCCCAGCCCCAATCAAAAAGCTGCACCCAACGCACACCGGACTCCACCAGCCGCCGAGCCAAAAGACAGTTGGAACCAAACGAAGCCCTGCCCGGAGTCACGCCGTAGTCCTTGAGCACATGCGCTGGTTCACTCTCGAGGTCGGCCACCTGGGGCACACTACTCTGCATGCGCCAGGCCAACTCGTACTGCTCCATACGGCTGCGCACATTTGGATCAGCGCTCTGTTTCCAAGTCATGCGGTTCAATCGGTAGAGGGCGTCGAGCCCCGCCCGCCGACCGGGGCGGGAAAGCCCGGCGGGATCCTGCACATAGAGAATCGGCTCGCCCGTGCTACGCAAACGCACTCCCTGGTGCTGGCTTGGCAAGAACCCCGCACCCCAGGTGCTCTTGCCTCCCGTGGGATCACTGCCTCCAGATATCAGCACGCAGTAATTCGGCAGATTGGGGTTCAAACTGCCCAGTTCCCGACTGGCCCAAGCACCCATGGATGCCGCACCGGGCTGGGCATTGCCCGTGAACATCATCAGGTCAGCAGGGGCGTGGTTGAACTGATCCGTATGCATGGAACGCACCAGGGTGGTGTGCTCGGCAATTGAAGCGAAGTGAGGCAGGTGCTCACTGACGGTCCAGCCCGTGCTGGGCACCTGGTAGCTACGCCATGGAGAACCGAGCAAGGTCGGGCGCCCCTTGATGAAAGCCAACCGTTTACCCTCAACAAATTCCTGGGGACAGAGGGTTCCGTGCAGCCGGTTGAGAGTTGGCTTGATATCGAACATGTCAAGCTGCGGCGGCCCACCAGCCATTTGCAACCAGATCACGCGCTTTGCCCGAGGTGCACTCGTGGGACCCTGACCGAGTGCGCGCGCAGCCAGACTGGCACCGCCGGCAACCAGGAGGTTGCGCCGGGAGGGATGCATGGATGCGCTCATTTGACCAGCACCTCATCCAGATTCAACAGGACTCCGGCCACCAAGGTCCAGGCAGCGTATTCCGCTGGAACGGCACCCTCGGGCAATCCCCCCAGGGGAGAGTCCTTGGGCGCGGCAAAGCTCAAGGCCTGCACGGGATCCTCCCCAAAGCGTTGCTCTTCAACCTCAGCCAGTTGTTGCACGATCTCAACACGCTCAGGATCAGGCGGACGAAGGCGAATCATGCTCAAGGCGTATGCCGCACGCTCGGCGAAGCCCACCCCACCCTCTTCTACAATCCGCCGGCCAAGGGCCACGGCTGCCTCGTGAAAGACCGGGTCGTTGAGAGTCACAAGAGCCTGCAGGGGCGTGTTTGTAGGAATGCGGCGAATGGTGCAACTTTCTCGTGAGGTTGCATCAAAGATCTCAAGCATGGGATAGGGTGTCGTGCGCCGCAGGAAAACATACACGCCACGTCTGAAGCGGTTGTCATCCCTGTCGGTCTTCCAGTCCCGCTGGCCATTGAAGGCCGCCTGCCAAAGACCCGGGGGCTGGGGAGGAAAGACGCTTCTGCCCCCCTGCTTGCGGGTCAGCAAGCCGCTCAAGGCCAGGGCCTGATCGCGCACCATCTCCGCTTCGAGCCGCACGCGCGGTCCGCGGGAAAGCAGGCGGTTGTCCGGATCGAGATCAGACTTGTGCGCGTCCTGCAGGGCATCCTGCCGGTAGGTTGCGCTCAACACCAGAGTACGCAGCAGGGCCTTCTGATCCCAACCAGAGGCAACAAACTCAAGGGCCAGCCAATCCAGGAGGGCCGGGTGACTTGGGGCGCTGCCCTGATGACCGAAGTCCTCTTCTGTGCGCACCAGGCCCACGCCGAACAGACGCGCCCAAAGGCGATTTACCTGCACGCGAGCAGTAAGAGGATTGTCTGGAGAACAGAGCCAGCGGGCCAGGTCCAGGCGAGTGGGCTCTGGGCTGGAAGTCTCCTGCACAAATGCAGCGGGCATCGCTGCGAGAACTTGTTTCGCTGGCGAAAGAAAGTTCCCCTTGAGCAGCACGTGGGTTTCGCGCTGCTTGTCCGAGGCAAGCGCCACCATGGTTGGGGTCTTGATGCGAGGCAGAGCGCCGAGTTCCATCTGAAGAGCATCAATCTGCTCTTGAAAGACCTGCAGTTCGGGGTCTGTGGCCCGGGCCTGAGCTACGAAGCGGGAACGATCCTCCAGGCTCAGGCCCTGATCAGTAGCTTGATAGATCTTGCGCAAGGAAGATTCCAAGGCAATCATCGGTCCCGAAGCAGCGCTGGTAGCCAATCGCAGCGCGCCGATGGTGTGCTGGCTGCCATAGTCCTGCCACAATTCCAAGGTCCACTCCCCCGCCGGAGCCAGAAAGCCAAGGGCGAACAGAGCCCGCTGACTGCTCCCCTGTCGGGGCGCAATTCCCCAACCGGATCCCCCATCCGTACGCAGATCGATGGCATTTTCTACGCCCCAATCGACTTGGGAGAAACTGGCGCTGGCTGATTGGATGGGAACGAGCAGGGGATCTCGGCCGGGTTGGAAACCAAGCGCTGGGGTGGGCACGCCCTCAAGACCCGTTCGCCAGATGATCTGGCCATCGCCGTCCAAGAAACTCACCAGCACACCTTCCAGGCGAACCTCCAGGGCTGCGTCCGTGCGGTTATGGATGATGACCTCCTCTATGACCTGATCTGTGGGCCACTGGACCTGCCACCAGGGATTGGCTTCCGTACGGGTGTGAGTCACGGAGCCGTCACTGAAAACTCCGCTGGTATTGCCATCCACTGCCAACTCCGGGGGGCCGCTGTAATCCACGCTGGACTGGGTCACAACCCCGCGCCCCGCCACGTTGACTCCCCCGGAGATGATCTCCACCTCGGCCAGGGAGAGAATCCGGTTCTTGCCGGGCAGATCGAGTCGCACGAACCTGGCCTGCGGCAACAGACCGGGTTCGGGCACCAGCCGTGCTTTCAGATGACTGAGAACAAAATTGCCATTACCTGGAGATCGTCCAGGGCCGCCACCGGGCAGGCGTGAATCGCTGACCACGTCCAAGCGCAGGGCTCTGGAGGACTCACTGTTGAAGGTCAGAGCAATGTGCTCCCGGTCAGGATTCGGGCCGGTCAGCAACAGCAAGCCGTCCTCCGCGAGTCTCCCTTCGGTCCCTTGCTCCCCCTGGGCGCTCACAGCAAGAACAGGACGCCAGGACTGGTCCAGGGCATCCTGACGCCCGAAGAAATCCACCAGCAGAGCTTCTTCCGAACGGGCAGCTGCCTGCTCAGCCCGCAACTCCTCGATGCGCCGCTTGAGTTCTCCGGCCCGCACCAGGTCCGTCCCACTCAGCACTTCCAGATGGGGCCCATCGTTGCTTTGGTCCCGGTCCGCAGTCTGATTGAAGATCGCGAAAGCCGAATAATAGTCCTCATGGCTGATGGGATCGAACTTGTGGCTGTGGCACTCGGCGCAGCCCATGCTGAGCCCCATCCAAACTGCAAAGGTGGTGTTGGTTCTATCCTTGACCGCCAACACGCGAAACTCCTCGTCGTCCGTACCCCCCTCTGTGTTGGTCATGGTGTTGCGATGGAAAGCGGTGGCCAGACGCTGACTCTCGGTGGGCTCAGGCAAGAGGTCCCCGGCCAGTTGTTCCATACTGAACTGATCAAAGGGCAGGTTCTGGTTGTAGGCCTCGATCACCCAGTCACGATAGGGCCAGATTGTGCGCAGGGGATCTGAGCCATGGCCCATGGAATCCGCATAGCGTGCCAGGTCCAACCAGACTGCCGCCCAGCGTTCTCCATAGGCGGGGTCTGCCAGATACTGATTGACCAGCTTCTCGTAGGCCGCGTCGCTGGGATTTGCGGCGAAGGCTTCGGCTTCGTCCCAGGTAGGTGGCAGGCCGCGCAGGTCGAATGACAAGCGACGCACCAGGGCAAATGGATCTTCACTAGCAGCGGGCTCAAGGCCCTCGGCCTCAAGGCGTGCCAGGATGAAGCGGTCCAGATCAGATCGGGGCCAGTCACTGGCAAGGGTGTCAGGGATTGAGGAAGCCTGCGGGCCTTGAAAAGCCCAGTGCTGTGCAGCAGGGGCCCCGGCCTCAACCCAGGCGATCAAGAGCGCGATCTCGGACGAATCAAGTGTATGACCCGAATCCTTGGGAGGCATGGACTCCACGGGATCGGTGATGCGCCGCACCAGCAGACTGCGTCCCTCTTCGCCGGGCTCCAAGATGCTGCCGCTCTTGCCCCCCGCCATGAGGTCCTCGCGCCTGTCCAGGCGCAATTCCGCCTTACGCGCTGCCTCATCGGGACCGTGACAGGCATAGCAGTTGCGGGCCAGGATCTCCCGGGCAGCGCTGGGCAGGTCTCCCTCGGCTCCGGTACCACTGGCTACCGACAGGAAGAGGATCAAGTGCAGAGTCCACACGCCCTCAGTTATAGCACGGGGCACATCAAGAAGGGAGTTCGCGCACCTAGCTCAAGCCCCCTGCTGCGCAAGCACCTCTTCGTAGATTGCCAAGGTCTCATCCACCATGCGGTCCAGACCGAACGCTGAAGCCACCCGCTCCACGCCGGCCGCAGCCCAACGCTTTCGGAGATCTGGATTCAGAGCCGCCTCCAACATTCCTGCTGCAAGACGGCCGGCATCATCCCGGGGCACCAACCGACCAGTCTCTCCGTTCACCACTACCTCGGGAATCGCCGAAACATCAGTGGAAACCACGGGCACACCAGCGGCCATGGCTTCCAGAAAAACCAGGCCCAAGCCCTCCCAGCGGGAAGCCATGACGAACAAGTCGCTGGCTGCCATCAAGCGCGGCACATCCCTGCGAATGCCAGCGAACTGAACCAGCGCGCCCAGTTCCAGGCGCGAAGCCTCGTCCTCGGCCAGACGTTTGCCCTGCCCAAAAGGGTCGTCCCCCACCAAGAGCAAACGCAAACGCGACCCCACACGCTCATCACGGCGGGCCGCATCCAGGGCTTGCAGCAGAATCTCATGGGCTTTCTGGGCAGCAAAACGCGCCACACAGATCATCACAATTGAATCCTCGGGCCAGCCGAACTCTCCTCTCACTCCCTTGGGATCCGCATCACGAGCGGCATGCTCGAAGGGAGTGCGGTCGATGCCGTAATAGACCCGGCGCATGTTTTCTTGATTCAATCGCCCGTGCTCGACCACGAAACGGCCCACATGATCCGAAAGAACAATGGTGCGCGCCGGCCAATTGCCGACCACACCGTGAATGCGACTGACCCAAGGACGCAGCAGCGCGCGCTCATCATTGTGCTTGCCGCTGATCAAGCGCGATCTAAAACCCCATAAGCGCGCCGCCAGGGCAGTGGCTGCATCGGCCTTGAGCAGGTGACTGTGTACGATGTCTGCTTCAGTGGCCAGACGCGCGATACGAGAGACACAACCGGGGCCGGAACCGAGAGCCGTGACCAGATCCGCTCCGGCCTTGCGAAAGTCACCAGCCAGCGCCCCATCGCCCTTGAGATAGGCCACACGCACCCTGTGCCCACGGGCAACCTGGCCCTTGACCTGGGACAAGAGATGAACCTCGGCCCCGCCCACATCCAAGGTGGTGATCACATGCTGAATCTTCAAAGCAACTCCGTATAGACCGCGTCCAGGCCCCGCACCATGCTCTCCAGACTGTAGTGCTCAGCAACACGCTGCTGCCCAGCGCGCCCCATTCTGGCCCAGTCCTCTGGAGACTTGCTAAAGGCCGCCGCCAAGGCCTCAGCCACCCCATTCGCGTCGACCGTAGGACTCAAGAAACCAGTTTCACCTGGCACGATCACCTCCCGAGCCCCGTCCACGGGAGTAGCCACCACCGGCATGCCCCTAGCCATTGCCTCCAGCACCACGTAGGGCAGACCCTCCCAACGGGATGGCAGGAGCAAGAGATCTGCACGGGCCATCAAAGCGGGGACATCATCCCGCGCCCCAAGGAAGCGTACGCGAGCGGCGATGCCGAGGGCTTGCGCCTGGGCCTCAAGCGCACTCGTATCCCCGGGTCCAACGCAGAGCAGCTGCACCCGCTCGAGCCCCTCACGGGCCATTGCCTCAAGGGCCAGATCCTGGCCCTTGGCTGCATAGATCAACCCCACCAGGATCACTACAGGAGCCGTGGGATCGAAACCAAAGTCTTCATCGCTGGCAATCGCGCTGGCAAAAGGCGCGGGGTCAATGCCGTTGGGCACCACCGCCACCTTCTTTGGATCTATGAACCCTGCGCGATCAAAGGTCTCTGCTTCGTTCCTGCTCACCGCCACGAAGCGCTGGGTGAACTTGGCATAACGCCTCTCAATGGACCGGTACAGCCATCGTTTGGGCCCTGAAAAGAGCGCCTCGAAGAGAAAGGAAAAGGTGTGCGGTGTGTGCACCCGCGCGCCGATTTTCGTGCTGATCGAGGCCTGGCGGCCGAGCACTCCGGCCTTGCTTGAGTGGGTGTGAACAATGTCCGGCTTGAATTCCCGCAGAATGTTCTTGAGCCGCCCCAGATGCAGCCAATCTGTGAGGGGCGCAGGCCCGCGCACCATGTTGAGCACAAACACCTCCACCCCCTCGGAACGCATGCGCTCCATATCCGGCAGAAATGTCTCGTCACGCAGGGTGGAGACCACCACCCGCACCTTGTGCCCGAGGGCACACTGGCCCAGGGCCACATCGACCAGATGCCGCCGTGTACCACCGATCGTGCATTCCATCACATGGAGGACCCGCATTCTGCGCCCATTGCACCTTTCCAGAGCCCCAAGTTCCAGGGAGCCGGGCCACAAGTTCGAATGATCTGCTCCAACCCAAGCGTGGATCGGCGATCATGTGCCTCCGAAAACCTAGTAGGCGCCCGTACCCTTGACCACCGCAACGCCTGTCAAGGCGACGATCACGAGATCCAAGAGGAAGGACTGGTTTTCGATGTAGTAGAGGTCGTAGTCGAGGTTGTCGTGGATCGCCATCTGGCGGGCGTAGCTGATCTGCCAGAGACCCGTTACACCGGGTTTGGCCCGCAGACGTTCACGATCCCCGTCTGAGTACCTGGCCACGATGAATGGCATCTCGGGCCTGGGGCCTACCACGCTCATCTCGCCACGCATGACATTGATGAAATTGGGCAACTCATCGAGCGAATAGCGGCGCAGAAGACGCCCAATGCGGGTCACACGGGGATCCTGCTCTGTCTCAGGAGCCTCCGCATCCGCGCAGTCGGTGTCGTACATGGTGCGGAATTTGAGCATCTCGAAGGGCAGGCCGTTCAGGCCCACGCGAACCTGCCGGAAGAACACTGGACCATCGGAATCCCTGCGAATCAACAAGGCTGAGATCAAGAACAAGGGGCCGACCAGCAACAAGACCATGGCTGCCACCACCAGATCAAAGCACCTCTTGGCCAGCCTACCAGCCATGGGGTCGCGCCGTTCCACCCGTGCAATCAGCGGGATCGAATCCAGATCCTCAATGCGGATCTTGTAGCGCATCAGATGATAGAAGCGGGGGACGACATAGTAGGTTGCATCCAAGGCTTCAAGTTGGGTGACGATTTCCATTACCCGGGACTCTTCTGCTTCGGGCAGGGCGACGAAGACCTCCCCCACCTTGCGCTCGCTCATGATCGCCTTCATCTCATCGAGACTGCCCAGGACTCGCGACCGTTCCACCAGATCTCCAATCTCGTCCTTTTCCTCGCTGACGAAACCGATGAAGTTCAGGCCCAGGGTAGGCACCAACAGAAACTTGCGCTGCAGGGCCTGGGCCGTGCTCCCTGTTCCGATGACCACAACATTACGATTGCCGATGCCTCGGCGGTGCAGACTCTGAATGACCTTGAAGCTGGCGAAGCGTCCCAACAGAATGGAAACTTGAATCACGCCGAAGGCCAGGATCAGGGTCACTCGGGAGAGGCGCTCCGAACCGCCAGTCAGACGTACCAATTCGTGAATCGCTGCCAGCAGATCCCAAAAAGGCCCTGAACCCACGCTGGTCGAGGTGTCACGCAACAAGACAAGCAAGGACAGCACCACGAGGAAAGCGGTCAGAGTGGCCTTGGTCACCGCCTTGAACTCTTCCACATTGAGCAGGCTCTTGATCGGGCTGTACATCCCGAAGCGATGGAAGCAGATCAGGCAAACCGCGGCGGTGATCGCGAAGATGCTGCGATAGGCCTCCAGGGGCGTCTCAGTTCCGAGGGGCGCAAACTGTTCCCGGGCCCACCAAGCAAAGAGACAAGCACCGACCACCGTGACCAGATCCACCAACACCTGCGCCGAAAGAACCAGGGGCTCGAAGTGGCGGCGAAGCAAAGTGCCTGCGCGGGTCATCAGAAGGAGTGGCGCGGAGCGCCCAATTGGAAGGTACTTGTGGAAAAGGTGGGGAGTCCTGAGGATAACGCAATATGCGCCACCCGGGGGAATCAGGGCAGTTCCCTGATAAGTTCACCCAATGAATCGGCAGAAAGGGCAGCCAGACCTGTGTAGTTCTTGACGAAGCTTCGACTCGCTCCGAACCCCGCCGCATCGGTAACCGCCCTGAGGGCCCCCCAAGGCACTCCAGCCCGCTCAGCCACCCGGGCCGCGGCCCCTGTTTCCATGTCCGCTACCGCGGGCCCGGAAAATGCTCGAGCCAATCGAAAGCGCCGCCAGGGGTTGAGTACGGGCCGGTCAGCGGTCAGGAACCAGCCCTTGGAACCGGGGCATACCCTCTGCCAGCAATCCAATATATGGCCATGGGGCTCCTGCTGGCGGTGCTCCCGGACCGCCAAGTCAGTCTGAAAGGCACGCTGACAATGAACCAAGGTGCCGACGGGAGTCTGACGGGTCAGTGCTCCAGCGGTACCCACCACCAACAGGATCTCGGCCCCCTGGGACAGGAGCAGGGCGGCGGCACCGGCCGCGTTGGCCTTTCCCACACCCCCGCATGCGGCCAGGACAGGCCGGCCTCCCAGGGTCAGCTGATGAATGAGGAGCCCACCCACCCTGTGGCTCTCCTCAGCCATCTGCGTAAGAGCACCAAGCTCCCCCGGCAGGGCTGCCAACACCCCAATGGGCCCCGAGGGCAACATGACTAGACCTTCCGGTTGGGCGCAAAGCGCCTCGCTGCTGTCGGTTTTCCTACCCATGCCTCTATTCTGCCAGACCAAGGGGCCGATGAACTCACGCCCCGGGTCTTGTATCCTGCCCCCCAATGCTGATCGCCATTACTGGAGGAACCGGCTTCATCGGCCACTACGTAATCCGCCGCCTGCTGGCGGACGGCCATCAGGTGCGCGCGCTCTGTCGCCCGGGGCGCGAGAGCGCACTGCCAGACATTGAGCATGACAACCTCCTGGTTCATACAGGCGACCTTGTGGACGCGAGTTCCCTGGACGGGTTCTTGAAGGACGCCAGCTATCTTATCCATCTCGCCAGCGCCCATGACCACTTCACTGATGAGCAGATGCAGTTGGTCAACGTCAAAGGCAGCGAGAACCTCCTGGCCGAGGCGCGTGCCCAACGCACACCCAAGAACTTACAGTTTGTACTGATCAGTTCAGCCGTGATCGGCGTACCGGTCTACAGCTACTACCGGGACTCCAAACGAGTGCAGGAAAAGATCTTCCGGGGCTCTGAGTTCCCTTGGGTCAGCTTTCGACCGACCCTGGTCTACGGGGTGGACGACATGCGCCACACAGCCCCTCTCCTGCGTCGCTGTGCAAAGCCCAAGGGAAGCTACTGGATCTTCCACGAAGGCCTCTCCAAGATCAATCCGGTGCATGTGAACGACCTGGTTGACGCGATCGTACGCTTCTTTGATTACGAACGCGGTAGAGACGACTACCGCATCTTCGAAATCGCCGGGCCCGAAGGAATATCCTTCAACGATTTTGTGGACACGGTCATCGAAGCTACCAACGGCGGAGTCAAGCGCCGCAACATCCCGCGCCGCTGGGTGGAGCGGGTTACGACCTTCCTGCACATCTTCAAGGACATGACGAAAGCCCGTCGAGGTGCAGGTTACTTCTCGCTGCACCACGAGCACGATATCCGCCCCGCCCAGGAAGAGCTCAACTGGCAGCCGCGGACCTTTGCAGAAGGCCTGAAGGACATCACCGCCACCGACTGGTGGCGCGAATGATTGCTCGAATCCGGTGGTTCTGCGTCTAGCTACGCAGCACCAACTGCCCTGATCATCCTCAGCGGGGAATACGCACCAGGGTGTAGTAGGCCCGGGGCTGCTCCAGCGCCAGGCCTTCACGAGAGCGCATGCGTCGGGGCCGGATCTCATGCACATAGCCCTCACGCAAACCTTCGACTTGCAGGCGCAGGCCCATGTGGTCCGCATCCAGGGTCACGCCCAGCACCTTGCACTTGGCCAGATCGACCTCGGGGCTGCCATAGTCTGAGTGCAACATGTAGGTATAGCTGTCTATGGACCAGCCCTCAGTGTCGGCGGCACCCGCTGGGTCAAATGCGCGAGTGAAGCGCACATGGAAGCCATCCGAGAGGGCGGAGACCTGCTGCATTTCAAAGGGCACGGCGCCAGTCCATGAAAGGCGCTCAAGGCCAAAACGCTCTGAACCCTGACTGGCCCAGCCGCGATCAGTCTCGCCAATCAACATGGACCCATCCGGCCCCCAGCAAACGCGAATCGCACCGCAGGAGAGTCCCTTGCGAAAGGGGAAGCAAGCCCCCTGCCAGTGGCCGTCCACCTGTTCAAGAAAGACCCGCATGACCTCAGCGGAAAACTGGTCCACCACAAACATCTGGCCTCCATAGGGCCCGAAACGCCCGCCGGTCTGATCAAAGACAAAGCCGGCCGGAGACCGACCCATTTCGTCATAGGGAAACCAGACCGCAGGCATCTGGAAATGCGGCAGCTTCTTTGCCGCCTCAGGCATCAGCACCCGATTGGGAGTCTCACCGGGATGAGGATAGGGCCAGAGGGGATCGTCACAAGAACCCACGCCAAAAGGATGCCCATAGAATGCACCAGGAACGAGTTGACTGAGCTTGCTGGCCCCCACCCACTCCCCTTGGTTGTCCGTATAGAACAAGTCGCCCCAGGGAGCGATGCCCACACCCGCCGGGGAACGCAAGCCAGAACATTCCGGGTGCATGTGACCTTCTGCGTCAATGCGCAGGGCAAAACCACGCCACTTGGGAGCACCAAAAGGTTGCCCACCGAAGGCCCGATTGGTGGTCAGCCAGAGATCACCATTGCTATCCCGCACTGGACCGAAGTTGTACTCATGATAGTTTCCTCCCACGCGCCACTCGTCGCAAATCGTCTCGACCAAGTCAAAGGCCCCATCTCCGTTTTCATCCACCAGGCGCGAGAGCTCACCGCGCTGGATCACCAGAACCGAATCGTCCTCTTGCACCAAGAAACCCAGAGGCTCCTGCAGACCTTCCATGACCTTGCGCCATGAGCATTCCAAAGCGTTCTCATCGAAGACTCCTTCGACCACCCAGATTTCGCCCCGGCGAGTGGCTGCCAGGACCCGGTCTGCATGCCAGATCGCAAGGGCACTGATCTCCAACACCTCGTCCTCGGGCAAGGGCAGGGTTTCCAGGAGCCAGGGTTCATCGGCCTGGATTTCAGATGTGGGGGCAGGCGGTTCGACCAGCAACTGGGGATTTCCCAAGAGGGCCAGACTCCAAAGCAAACAGATCATTACCACAACAACTCCATGCTCATGGTTGCGCCGAAACGCTCGGGATATGCCTCCAGTGACCGGAAGACCACCGGCCAGCGCAACTCACCCTCAACCCCGGTCAGGGGAACTTGAGTGAATCCCTGCCCCAGGTGGATTTCAAGCAGTTGGCCGCCGATCTTCGCTTGCCAGAGTCCCCGGGCCAGAGCACTGAGTTCTCCCCCGGGCATGGGTCGCAAGATCAAATTGCGCCCAGCGTCGGCGCTCTCAGCCTCAAGTGTCCAGCTTCGCACAAGCCCTCGGCGCCCATTGCGCTGCACGGACCGCAAGGTCTCCTCGACCCCAACGCCTCCGATGCGATAGCGAAAGACCGGCGCCGCGCCCAGGGCCTGCTGACGACCCACCACCTCAAAGCCCGCCTCCCGGCCCAGAGCCTCGGGCCAGGGAGCGTCCGGGGTGTCCAGCTCCGCCAAGACCGTCCTCTTTGGCAACTCGATCACCTTGGAACCCGGCGGCATTTCCAGAGAACCCGCGCGTCCCTCCCAGGTGCCACGGGCATTGAAGAAACGTCCTTGCCAGATGCGACCGAGACGGCTGTTCTGCATGTCGAATGCATAATGAACCAATTCAGGAAATCCCACCACCAGAGTACGCGGACTCATGTCGCGCATGAAGACCCCGCAAGTCACGACGCCCTGTGAAGGTCGCAGTTCAAACGCTGAGTCAGGCGTGATCAAGCCGGGCGGAGGCGGCATGCTGTTGCCGAGGGAGAGGGCCTGCCAGACCGCGCGGATTTGAGCCATGGGATCGCCTTCAAGCACATCGGGCGCAAGGCTCTTCCCGTCCACAAAGAGCTCCGCCATGCGAGTATTCATGTTGACCCTCTGGGGGTCACTCAAGAGAGCCTCGAACCAACCAGGCTTGATGCGCGCTCCCATACTCCCCAAGTCCACCGCGCGAATGCCCAGGCTGGGAGTGCCGGCAAAATCATGACATTGAATACAGCCAAGCCCATCTTCTGTGCCCATCAGTTGGACACCGAGGATCAAGTGGTCGGCAAGGCTGGCGTGTGAGGGCGGCAGATCCGGATCCAACGCTGCGAAAGCCTCCGCCATCCAGCCAACATTCTGCTCCCCGAACTGAGGCATCCTGGTGGTCATGTAGGGCCGCACGCCCTCCCCACGGGTCATCACCCCCTGCAAGGCTTCCAACTTGAGTTTTCCGCCAACGCCGTCAAGTCGGGGCGGCAAACGTCCCTCGTCACCAAGGTCCGCACCCTCACGGGCCTGAAAGTAATCCCGATCCCATGGATGTACGCCCCCCCGCCCAGTGCGACGGTGACAGTGCACACAGCCGAGGCGGGTCATGCTGCGGGCAAGACGCTGTGCCAGAGCCAATTCAGGCGCAAGGTCCCCCAATTCATCGAGGAATTCTCTGAGAGCAGCATGTTCTTCCAGTTCGAAAGACCAACGCGGCCCCCGAGCAGCGCCGCCTGTCAGACAACCTGACCTCGAAGATCCCGCCAGACTCGCCAGGGGCGGTCCCACACCCGGACCCACCAGAGGGCTCTGATCCAATTCTGTGCCCGTGGTGTGGCACGCTCCGCATCCAAGACTGACAAAACGCTTGCCTCCCCTGGCAATGCGCTCAGGGTCAGCGGCTTCTGCCATAGGCGGCCGCAATCCAAAACCCAGATGAGAGAGGGCGCTTGCAGGCACCTCCTCTCTGGAAACACCGGGACCCTCCCATTCCAGCCTGAGTTCCACTCCTCCACCCAGTTCAAAGAAATGCACCTCGATCTGGTGTGACCCCTCACTGAGTACAAAACTGGCCTGCTTGTTGATTGCACCATGAACACCCCAGTTGCTCAGCATCAAGCGCCCATCGATCCAAAGCAGAGAACCATCATCACTGCGCAGATGAAAAGTCCACTCCCCCGCCGCTGGAATCTCTAGGGAGCCTTGAAACCGCAGTCCAAAATGGTCGCCGCTGGCCAGATCCCCGATGGCAACCTTTGAAGCCCAGCCCTGGGACTCCGCCGTGACATCGGAGAGATCATCGAGCTTGGAGAAATTCCCCTTGAGCACATCAACAGCCAGCCCCGGCGAAGGCACCGGTTCCTGCGCCAGCTGACCACGCAGCAGGTACACCGCGATGTCCTCAGCTTCTGATCGGGTGAGGCCCATGTCAGGCATCAGGCCCGAGGGACGAACCGACAAGGGGTCGAGCAGGAACTCCGTCAGGGGAGAGACTGAAGTCATGGGAGCCAACCCGGGAATATCCAGATTCCGAGGCGCAAGCGTCCCTTCCGAGAGCCCGGGCACGGCGAGCGGATCTGTTGGTGACCCGTCATCAGCGGACTCTCCCTCAGCGCGGCGCACCTCATCTGCGTCTTCCAGTGAAAGCTCCAGATCAAGAAAGTCCTCAAGAGGCCGATGACACGCAACACAGCCGACCGAGTGAAAGAGCTGTCGGCCAGACTCAATCGCGCGCTGGCTCGTGGCATGAATTTCCTGGGCCAGAGGCCCACCCAGGCTCGAGAGGAAACCCGCCAGTTCCCAACCAGCTCGACCACGCTCATCCGCGGACAAGCTCGCCAGCATGTTGGGCATGCTCCCGTGGGGTCGCAGGCCACGGGGGTTGTGCAGAAACTTGTACATCCAGGATGGTGACAGCCGTGCCCCAACCCTTGAAAGATCTGGCGCAGTGGCTGCTTGCAGACGCCCTTGCAGGGCGGGCGAAACCTCATGGCAGTTGATGCAGGCTGACTGAACCAGCAGTTCCTCGCCCGGTGCGAACCCATCCGGGCCCGGGTCCTGCGCCGCAACCGCAGCGGAACTGAACAACAGAACAGCCCAAGGACTGCTCTTCCAGAAAACCGCGCTCCTCAATTCTGACCATCCGTCAATCGCAGGCGCTCCAGCACCCCCTCATCTTCGATGGTGGACATGTCCTGAGTGATCTCGCGTCCAGCGGCCACATCCCGCAGCAGACGCCGCATTATTTTTCCCGAGCGCGTTTTTGGCAGCGCATCGGTAAAACGGATCTCCTGGGGACGGGCGAGCTTGCCGATTTGCTCAGCCACGTGCTCAAGCAGGGCAGCACGCACTTCTGCATCGCCATCGACCCCCACAGGTGTGGTCACAAAGGCCACGATCGCTTCGCCGGTCAGATCATCCGGCCTGCCCACCACGGCAGCCTCCACCACAGCCTCGTGAGCCACGAGCGAACTCTCCACCTCCATTGTGGAGAGCCGGTGCCCACTGACGTTGATCACGTCATCCACTCGACCCAGGACCCAAAAATACCCGTCCTCGTCCTGACGCGCCCCGTCCCCTGCAAAGTACGTCCAGCCATCAGGCCACTTGGACCAATAGGTCTCCTTATAGCGCTGCTCGTCCCCCCAGATGCCACGCAACATGGAAGGCCAAGGTTTGCGCAGAGCCAACAATCCACCCTGATTGGGCCCGAGTTCCTGCCCCTCCTCATTCAAAATACAGGCATCCACCCCAAAGAAAGGTCGAGTGGCTGAGCCCGGCTTGGTATCGGTACAACCGGGGAGTGGCGTCAACATGATGCCACCGGTCTCCGTCTGCCACCAGGTGTCAACGATGGGGCATCGTTCGCCCCCCACCACCCGGTGATACCAGGTCCAGGCCTCGGGATTGATTGGCTCCCCCACCGTGCCCAGCAAACGCAGCTTGGACAGATCGTGTTTTTGCACATGTTCGTCACCCCACTTCATGAAGGCACGGATCGCAGTAGGCGCGGTGTAGAAAACCGTGACCCCCAGGCGCTCACAGATATCCCAGAAACGATCCTCCGCGGGAGCATTGGGCGCGCCCTCGTACATCACGATGGTGGCGCCGTTGGCCAAGGGCCCGTAGACGATGTAGCTGTGCCCCGTGATCCAACCCACATCCGCGGTGCACCAGTACACGTCGTCCTCTTGCAAGTCGAAAACCATGCGCGTGGAGAGATAGGCGCCCACCATGTACCCTCCAGTCGTGTGCATGATGCCCTTGGGCTTGCCCGTGGAACCCGAGGTGTAGAGCAGGAACAGCACATCTTCACTCTCCATGGCTTCTGGCGCGCATACATCGCTGACGGATTCAAGCGCCTCGTGCAACCACACATCTCGTTCACTGTTCCATTCCACTTCGTTTTCTGTGCGCCGCACCACCAGCACCGTATGTACATGATCAACCCCTTCCAAAGACTTGTCGACCTCCTGCTTGAGAGGCAAGACACTGCCACGGCGCCAGCCTCCGTCCGCGCAGATGACTGCGTTGCAGCCGGTGTCCTCAATGCGGTCCCGTAGGGCCTGGGCAGAAAAGCCTCCAAAGACAACTGAGTGAATCGCGCCAATTCGCGCGCAAGCCAGAACCGCCATCGCGAGTTCAGGAATCATGGGCATGTAGATTGCAACCCGGTCGCCCTTGCCAATTCCCCGGGCCTTGAGCACATTGGCGAAGCGGGCAACCTCGACACGCAACTCCCCATAGGTGAAGCTACGCGCATCCCCGGGTTCCCCCTCCCAGTGAATCGCCACCTTGTTGGCCCGCTCCCCATCAGCATGCTGATCCAAGCACACAGCCGAAGCATTCAACTGCCCCCCATCAAACCAGCTGGCCACCGGTGCCTTGGACCAATCCAGTACGCGCTCAAAAGGCCGCATCCAGGGCAGTTCTCCGGCCACCTCTGCCCAGAACCCCTCCGGGTCATCGATCGAGCGCTGATACATGGCCTGGTACTCTGTCTCGTCGCCCATGCGCGAGACCTGCCTGTAGGCGTCCGAGGGACTGAAGCGACGGTTCTCGTGAAGGATGTTGTCGATTTGTTGACTCATGGGTCTTTTCGTGGGATGGACAAGAGCCGGGAGAAGCAATGGCTGCGCCCAGTCTAGCGGCAGGAGTCACTTGAGGCGTAGACCGAACCTGAAGCCTGCTGGCGTCCCCCCCCTGCCCTCTCGCATCCTGCGGCCGCATGCCGAGCTCCCGACCCAGTCAACAGCCCGAACCGCAGGGCTACCTGCATGGCTTCAGCGACCAAGAAGCGGACCGCCTGGTCCGCCAGGCACGTATTCTTGAGCACCGCATTCACGGCAATCTGCCCTTCAAGAACTGCCGCAACCTGCTTGAAGTGGGGTGCGGAGTTGGCGCCCAGACCCAGATCCTGCTACGTGACTTTCCCGACCTGCATGTTACAGGCCTCGATGCGAACAAGAAGAACCTCGACGCGGCCACGAGGGTGACCAACAAACAGGACGTGAGTGCGGAGCGCGTGCAATTTGTTTCCGGAGACGCCACGGCCATGGACTTTGACTCGGACTGCTTCGATGGGGCATACCTCTGCTGGGTTCTGGAGCACATCCCGGATGCCTCACGAGTACTCTCAGAAGTACGCAGGGTCCTGATCGGTGGCAGCCCTGTGGTGGTCAACGAAGTGCAGAACGCCTCCTTCTTCCTGGCTCCCTACTCCCCCTCGACCTTGGCCTATTGGGCGGCATTCAACGACCACCAGTACGATCTAGGAGGAGACCCGTTCATCGGGGCGCGCCTGGGCAACCTGCTCCTGGAGAATGGTTATCGCGACATCGACACCGAGGTGCGCACGGTTCATCTGGACAACCGCTGGCCAGAAGAACGCTCGCAGTTCCTGGCCTATTGGTCCGAGTTGTTGCTCTCGGGATCCGAGGGCCTGCTGCGGACAGGACTGGTCAACGGTGAGACCGTTGAGGGCATGAAACGCGAATTGGCAATGGTTGCCCATGATCCGGATTCCGTGATTTTCTACTCGTTCGTGCAGGCCACAGCACGGGTTGACCTAGGAGCCTGAACTCACGTGACACCGCTCGGGGGCCTCCCCCAAGGGCTCCAGGAGGGGGCTCAAGCGGCTCTCAAGAAATCCAAGATAAAGGTCCACTTCGGACAGAGAAAATTCCCCCAGGAAGGGGGCAACTTGGGCTCCCGGGTGCCGATTGATTGAGTCCGAGAGCCCACCATGAACCCCATCCCTGACCCCTTCGACCTGGACGTCCCTGAACCCGGTGCAGGCCGGGTCGTCCTTCATGACACCCCCTGGGTGTTGCTCCTCTTCCCCGAGACCCGTTCTATTGTTTGGGTGGACCTCCCCCGCCTGCCCCACACCAGCATCCCCCATGAGACTGCTGGTGAACCCGGTGACGCCCCTGCTGGCAGTTAGATATCGGCCCGCTCAGCCCGATCACCTCGCAGATTTCAGACCCACCCCCAAGGCGCTTGAGGGTGGGTTTTCTTGTGCCCCTGCGAATACCCACCTCCCTGGCAGGCTTTCTTCGTAGAAACTCGCCCCGCATGTCTCGCCCCCGTCGGAAGTGCTCTTGGACGGGAGGTCTCCAGAACCCTCGGCACTCGTACCACTCTCCGTGGTCCGCTCGCTGCTGCTCTGGACCTTAGGACCTCTCTATCTAGAAGAAGGAGTCCAAGGATGCCGGGATCCAGGGAGGGTCCCGAACATCCGAACCTCGGGTCCTCTGGAGCGCAGCTCCGGAGGCCCGACCTTCCTTTCCCCCTCGTGGGCGCCCCCTAGGCGCGCCGCCGAAAGAGGGTGAAGTAGCGTAGTACCCTGCCCATCAGGCGCCCCGGGGTCGCGAATTCCCGCAGCAGTCGTTTCGGTCGACCGTAGAAGCTGCGATAAGCCTCGCGGATTTTCTGTTCGATGTCTTCCGCGCTCATGTGTTCATTGCCTTCCAATGCGCCGTAGCCGGTCATGGTGGCAAAATCGAATTCGCGCGTACCACGCAACATCTTGTAGAGCGGCGTACCAGGGTATGCGGTCACCGCGCAGAACTGAACCTGGTCCGGGTCAAGGCGGTTGACCAACGCGATGGTTTCATCCGCCATGGCGGGGGTTTCCTCAGGGAAGCCGATCATGCAGAAGGCCCGGGTCTCGATCCCTACCTCGCGACAAACTCGGAAAACCTCCGCTGCCTGGTCCAGGTCGCTCAGCTTGTTGCCGCAGTGCTTACGCTGAATTTCTGCGTTGCCTGACTCGACGCCCAGGGAAATATGGCGGCAACCCGCGTCTGCCATGCGCTTCAGCACCTTCTCATCGAGAGTCTTGACCGCGGTTTCGCACTGCCATATCAGGTCCTTCCAGCCCCGCTCGACGATGCCGTCACAGATCGCAAGCACCCGGTCCTTGCGGGTGGTGAAGATGGGATCCCGGAAGACCACATGGCGCAGACCGTGGTTCACGTAGAGATCATCGAGTTCCCGCAAGACATGCTCGGGACTACGAAAGCGAAAGCGCAGGCCCTGAGCAAGTGTGTAGCCGCAGAAAGAGCAGTCAAAGGGACAACCCCGGGAGGACTTGACTGTAGTCACCGTACCCTGAATCCCCGGGAAGTGATAAGCCTGGTTGTCGAGCAGATGTCGCGCAGGAATCGGCAGAGCATCAAGATCACGGATTTTTTCCCGCTCCGGCTCGTGCACCACCGTGCCGTCCGTCTCTACCCGCGAGATCCCCTCGAGCCCTTCCAGAGGCTTGCCCTCGGTGATTCGGTTGGCGAGGGCACTCACGGTGGCTTCAGGTTCCCCACGCACCACCACATCAATCCTGCCCTCTGCAAAAACCTCATCCGGGCAATAGGTCACTTGACTGCCAAGCATGGCAACCAGGGCTTGACTGCCCTGCTTGACGCGGCCCGCAAGGGCCAGATCCTGATCAAGGGAAGTGCTGGAAGAATCAAGACAGACCAACTCGGGCTCATCCGCCAGGATGCGCGTCAGGATGCCGTCCGCATCCAGGCCTGCCGCGTCCGCATCGTGAATGGAGACCTCGTGGCCATACTCCTCCAGGAACGAGGCCACATGAGCCAATTCAATCGGTGGATAGAGCAACTCGGGACTGACCGCCATGCCAAAGCCTCCCATCAGTCCACGGGAAACGCGGAACTCAGGTGGGCTAGGAGGATTGACAAGGACGATCTTCACGGTGCTTGTTCTTGATCAGGTTGGGGCAGACCCAGGTTATCCGAGCGGAAAGGAATGAGACAGGGGCAGCCCCCTGGGAATGAATCGGCCTTCAGGAAGGTCCCAACTGAGAGGAAAGGCCCTGCTAGCTGCGCAATTCAGCACCAATCTCCCCCAAACCCCGCTCCAGACGGCGCAGGAAGGATTGGGCGTCCTTGTCTGTCAAGGTCTTCTTGTCGGACTGGAGCACCAGATGATATGCCAAAGATCGCCGACCAGCTCCCAGTTGATCCCCTCGGAAGAGATCAAAGATCACCAGGTCCTTGGCGTTTCCCTTGCCCGCCTTCTCGATCACTCTCGACAGATCTCGTGCAGGAACCTCTTCCGGAGCCACGATGGCAACATCGATCTTGAAGCCAGGATAGCGAGGCAGAGGGTTGTACGAACCGCCCGAGCGCTCCTGTTCCAAGAGCGCATCCAATGAAATGGAAGCCACCGCGGTATCGCTGACAAGTTCCCCATCAATGCCCAAGGGTGCTGCAAGGCCCGGATCCAACTCTGCAACAAAGCCCACGCAAGCTCCGTCACCGGCGCCCACTCGCACCTCAACTCGCCGCACAGGATGCAGCCATGAAACGGGGGCCTGTTTGACTGCCACGAACTGCTGTTCATGAAACTCGAGCGAGCCCAACAGATCCTGCACCACCGCCATCAACCGCGGCAGGCAGCCCTCGTCGAAAGCGGTGTCGGATTGCCGCGCCCTGCAGAAAGCCAGGGCCAGCTCGTGCACCTCTCCGGGCTCCCCCCTTTCGCTTGCCTGCTCTGGCAAGTATCCCTTGCCGATTTCAAACAAACGTACCTCGTCTCGCTGACGGCGGTTGGGTTCCAGGAGTCCCAACAGACTGGGTAGCACTTGTCGGCGGATCCGTGCGGAACCCTCTTGTACAGGGTTGATCACCGACACATAGGATTCACCATCAAGCCCAAGCATCTTGTGGAGGGCATCGGACTGGAAGGAGTAGCTCAAGGTTTCGTGAAAGCGTGCGCCCCCTGCGAGCAGATCGCGGCAGGACTCGGCCAATTCTCGACGATGGTCTACGGGCGGGGGCACCAAGGCACCTGTCAGATGACGCTCGGGAATATTCCCATAGCGGTAAAGACGCCCAACTTCTTCAATCAGGTCCATCTCGATGGCTATGTCCTTGGTGGCACGATTTGAAGGCACGCTGACGGTCAGAGCCTCTCCGTTCGCCTGCACACGAAAGCCGATGCTGCTGAGCAAGGCGCTCATCTCTTCATCCGAGATGCCCACGCCCAAGGAACGGCGCACCTGATCGGGATTCAAGGGCACCTCGCAAGCAGGGTCGCTCCAGTCACCAGCATCAGCCAGGGAAGCAGGGAAGGTCACATCCGGCTGAACTTCCTGCAGTAGCCGGGCAAAGTGTCCCGCGGCCTTGAGGGGCAAGGTCGGATCCAGATGTTTCTCGAAGCGCGCGGAGGAATCCGTCCGCAGGCCCAAGCGGGCGCTGGTGCGACGCACGGGGACGGGCTCAAAACATGCAACCTCCAGCAACAGGCGGCCGGTGCCCTGCTGGACCTTTGAGTCTTGACCGCCCATGATCCCCGCCAAGGCCACTGCCTTGTCGCCGGAACAGATCAGGAGATCTGCAGGCTCCAACTTGCGCTCCACCTCGTCCAAGGTCACAAGGGTCTCTCCCTCGCGAGCCTCGCGCACCAGGATCCCGTCACCGGCGAGCTGGTCCCGATCAAAGGCATGGTTCGGTTGACCGAGGTCCCCCATCACAAAATTTGACAGGTCCACAAGCAAGTCGATGGGCCGTTGACCTGTAGCCAACAGCATGCCACGCATCCAATCGGGGGTCATGCCCTCACCGACCCCGTCTATTGAGAGGCCGATGTAGCGCGAACAAGCGGGACTTACCACGCGCACCTCAACAGGGTCAGCGCCACCCAATTCGGGCAAGCTGGTATCCAGGGGCAAGAGAGGCCGATCCAAAATAGCCGCAACTTCCCGTGCGACTCCCCGATGACCCCAAAGGTCCGGCCGATGGGTCAGAGACTTGTTGTCGATCTCCAGCACCCAGTCGTCGATACCCAAGGCCTCGGCTACTGGAGCACCTATGGTGGGCTTCCCTGGTAAGACCCAAATGCCATCGTGCTCGTCAGAAAGGCCCAACTCGCGCTCGGAGCAGATCATGCCCATAGAGTGCACACCGCGAATCTTGGATTTCTTGATCTTGAAGTCGCCAGGCAGGACAGTGCCAACGGTCGCAACGGCGACCCTTTGCCCCGCGGCAACATTGGGCGCCCCACAGACGATCTGCAAGGTCTCTCCCGTGCCCACATCCAATTTGCAGATGCTCAGTTTGTCTGCGTCCGGATGCTGTTCCCGCTCGAGCACATGGCCCACCACCACATCCGAGAGATAGGGGGCAAACCGCTCCACCCCTTCCACCTCAGCAGTAGAAAGGGTCAGGTCCAGGGCCAGCTGCTCGGGATCAATTCCCGAGAGATCCACATGGCGGCCAAGCCAGCGCATGGAAATCAGCATGAGAACTGCTCCAGGAACCGCAGGTCTCCACCCAAGAGATGGCGCACATCATCAATGCCGTGGGAGAGCATCACCAGCCGCGAAAGGCCCAGGCCAAATGCGAAACCGCTCCACTCACTGGGATCGATGCCAGCGGCTTCCAGCACCTTGGGATGCACCAGGCCGCAGGGCAACAACTCGATCCACCGGGTGCCCTTGCAGACCCTACAACCGGACTCACAGAAAACACAACGCGCGTCCAACTCAAACCCAGGCTCCACAAAAGGGAAATGCCCTGGCCGCAGGCGCACGTCGATCTCCTTGCCAAAGATCCCGCGCAGCAGGGTCTTCATGGTGCCCACGAGATGCCCCACGGAAATATCCTTGCCCACCACCAGACCTTCCATTTGATGGAAGGTATGTTCATGGGTTGCATCGGTATTTTCGTGACGAAAAACCTTGCCGGGACAAACCAGACGGAATGGCGGTGCCATGCGTTCCATAGCGCGCACCTGTACGGGTGAAGTGTGCGTCCGGAGGACCAGGCGGCCCTCTTCGTCGCAGTAGAAAGTGTCCTGAGAATCCCTGGCCGGATGATCAGCCGGGATGTTGAGGGCTTCGAAGTTGTACCAGTCAAGCTCCACCTCTGGCCCGTCCAGGATGTGGTAGCCCATGGAGCTGAAGATCTGCACCAACCTACGGGTCACCTTGGTGATTGGATGCAGGGATCCGCGCTCAACCGGAGGCGCTGGCAGGGTAGCGTCAAAGCCGACGCCTTCGCGGTCAGCTGCAAGGTCAGCCTCGGCAAGTTCGGCAGCACGGGCCAGCAAGCCAGCGGTCAAAGCCGCCTTGAGTTCATTGGCCGCGCGCCCGGCGGGGCCTCTTTCGGGGGGCGGTAGACTGGGGATCTCCTTGAGCTGCTGCCCCAGCAGGCCATCCTTGCCCAGCAGCTCGCGCTCCAGGTCAGCCAGGACCGCCTGGTCAGAAGCCTCGGCGATGCGCGCCTGGGCGTTCTCAAGGTTGGTTTGCTTGTCCACGGGAGGAGTTTAGGAGAGCTTAGAGGGAACTGATGCCCGAAGCCACAAATACATCCCCGAGGGCACTCAATCCGCACATGCAAACAACCCCACGTGCCAGGCTGGTCCGCGGGGTTGTGCTTGCTGGTGTAAGGAGTGTATCCAGTCCGCAGTCTTGCCTCAGGCGCTACGGGCAGCGCTAGCGGCCTCTGTCAGCTCGCTGAAGGCGGCAGGGTCGTGGATCGCCAACTCAGAGAGCTGCTTGCGATTCAACTCGATGCCAGCCTGCTTGAGCCCGTTCATGAACTGAGAGTAGTTGGTACCGTTCTGACGGGCAGCCGCATTGATACGGACCACCCAAAGACGGCGGAACTGACGCTTCTTCTGGCGCCGGTCACGATAGGCGAAAGCCCAGGAGCGCATCAGCGCTTCGCGCACGGTGCGCCAGAGCTTGCTGCGGCCACCTCGGTAACCGCGGGCTTGCTTGAAGAATCGGGCCTTCTTGCGGGCGCGGGGTGCGCCGTAGGTCACGCGCACCATCTCAGCGTCCCCCCATCATGCGTTGCAGCAACTTTGCCCAGGTGCCACCCGTGATGATCGCCTTGCGTTTGGCACGCTTGGCTCCCGCGCTGCGAATGGCGTGCATGTGCCCGCGATGTGGGCGGTTCGACTTGAGCTTGCCGGACTTGGTCCGACGGAACCGCTTCTTGACGGCTCCTTTTGATTTCATTTTGGGCATGGGACGTCCTCGTGGGGCCGGATAGGCCAATGACGAAACCCTGTTCGCTGGCATGCCGCCGCTTGCAGGGGCCCGGCGAGCCGGGCTTGGAGCCCAAGAGGATAACGATTGGGGCCCCCTCTGCAAGGCCAGGCCCTCGCCTTTCTCTCCCTTGCAAAGCAGTGCACCCGACACAGCCCCGGCTCGGGTGCAGAATCAGGCGGCTCGGCCCCTCCCAGGAGGGGATGACCGCGCCCTCAATACAGGCACCCCCACCACCGATCCTTGCGAATCACAGGTGAGGGTGCCGGTGAGCTGCCAGAAGAAACCGCCCAAGGCGATCGCTTCGCAGCCCGTTTCGGGTTCAGCCTACTGGAAGGTAATCCTGACCCCGTCGGTGAAGTTGGATGTCTGAACCAGCAATACATCCCGGAACCAACAGGTGAAATTCCAGGTCTCGCCAGGTGCAACCGAATGCATGGGGTTTGCAGGCACCATGGTCAAATCAATCGCCGCCTGCAGTTGACCAGAGGCACCGGTGTTGCCCAGCTGGGTAACAAATCGGGCAATACTGCCACCTACACAAAGGACTCCCATGGAGCCGCCAGGACCTGAGATCGCCGCCGGTGTCATGGACGCCAGGAAGTAACCGAACTGGTTCGTAGGCAATTGACTTGCCGTCAGAGTCAGATCATTAGCAAGTACATCCAGTTCCCCAACGGCGTCGATGCGCCCTGGGAGACCAGAGGAGTTGCCAACCGCCGGATCACAGTAGCGACTGCCAATGGCCCCAGGGCCTCCGCCGCAATTGCCGCCGATTCCGGTGGTCTGCATGACATAGTCGTTGCAGATACCAACACTCAGACTCCAGACCTCGACCTTGAGGATCATTTCCGCATCGCTGCCAGTGGAGTTGGTCCAACTCAGGCTCTCGTTGTTGCTGGTAGTACTGGCCTGAGCCACAGGAAGCCCATTACAACCGGCAGCCGTGTAGAGATAGGCATCGATGTCCGCGGTGTTGGTGTCGAAGAACAGGTCCAGATTGAAGGTCCCGCCATCAGCCACACAGAAGCTGAAGTAGTCCGCGTCCGTCATGGAAACGAACATGCTCAATTCAACCCCGTTGGCCAGGGCCGCCGCTTGGCCACAATTGTCGTTGTCCTCATAGGCGTCATCTGGCTGGTTGCAGGGATCCGACGCAATACCAACTCCCAGTTCGTACTGGTTACAGCCCGTACCCGAAGCCAGGAACACGTCCACATAGATCGGGACAGTATTGTTGGCCGTGTTTGTCCAAACTACCTGCTCGTTGTTATTGGTCGATGTTCCACTACCGGCATTACCGAAGCAGTTATCGTAGAGGAAGGTGTTGATGTTCCCATTGGAGTGGGTGAACGTCAGGTCGATAGTCAGGGTGGAGCCCGCAGGCACATCCACGTGCCAGAAGTCTCGATCCGATCCATCTACCACAAGACCAGTAGTCGTGCCAACGCCGCGAGTGACCGCTTCGGCGCAGTTGCCATTGGGCTCGTGGCTGTCATCGTTGCAGCCTCCTCCGCCACCGCAGCCGTTGCAGACCGGGATACAGGAATTCTCCGCCTCGTTGCGCATCAGGGTCTCAACCTGGGCATGGAAGAAGGTGGTGATGTTGTTCATGCCCCCACTGCACAAGTGGCAGTAGCTCATGACCGTGCCCTGATTGGTGCACTGCTGGCTGCTCTGGCAACTGCCGAAGTAGGCACTGGGAGCGCAACGGTCCAAAGGCGTGGGACAGAAATCATGGGTATGAGGAGTACCAAAGTTGTGCCCGGTCTCATGGGCAATGACAACAAAGTCCCATGTGTTGTTGCCTTGGCTCACCGGGAAGTTCACGCCACCGTCCACTCCGAAGCTGACGCCGAAGCCCCAGTTCTGACTACAAAGCACATCCAGATAGGCCACACCACCGCCGTTCACGCCGCTGACAAAGTGTCCCAGATGTCCGCCAGCAGGAATGTTCCCCGCCCAGGCGTTGCGGAACTCAGTCAAGGTTGCCCCGGGGCCGCCACCTTGTGAGGTCCAGGGATCATTGCTGTTGGTATAAAACTGCACATAGGGATATGTGATAACCACATTGATCTGGGTGGCGTAGCGATCGCTGATAGCCCCCAACAACGCGGTCAGATAGTTCTGAGCCGCTGCCAGGTTGCCCCATTGGTTGTAGAACTGGAAGTCAGTCTCCACAGACTGCTTGCACTCCAGGGTTTGGCCCACGGGGTTGTTATAGGTCGGTGGACCAGGCTGGCCAATCGGTCGACTGGTGTCTGCCAGACAGAAAGCGCCCTTGGGGGTACCAGTGACACGCATGATCGTCTCAGACACGATTCGCATGGAACTCGAGTCCCAATCAAGTCCAGGCTGCAGGAACGGCAGCAGGTGATAGACCTCGCCGCCAGTGGCGATCCAGCCATAGCAACCATAGGAAGACAAGATCAGGGACACTTCCGAAGTGGAATCCCCGCTCACGGTGCCTTTCCAGATCGTCTGGTTGAAGGAGTCATAGGGGCTCGGAACCCCATCTACCTGGATGCCCCAGCGAGTGTAGTCTGCCTCGATTCTTTCCAGAACCAGTTCCACACTGCTATAACCGGGCAGGGGCACATCGCGCATGATCAGGTCACTGGAAGCCACAAGCCCCCAAAGATCCCGGGCATCGGGCTGATACTCGGTGGTTCCGGGCACCAGGGGAGTCCCCCCGAGGGCGTCAAAGGGGAAGGTCACCACGTCCTGCGCGCTGACAGCGGCAGTCAAGGAAATGGTGGATAGAAGCAGGCCGGGAATCAGGAGTCGCATGGATGATCTTGGGGTTGAACGTGTAAACGGAAACATCATGCTTTGGACGCATGACCTCCCCTTGAGGATCCCTCATAATTCTATCCGACCACCAGGATTCGAGGTGGCTGGACCTCAATCGGCTCCCAAGTGCCTCGGGGCGAGCCAGTCCGCCTCGGTTCATAGAACGACCAACGCGATCACCGACACCTCCAAGCGAAGGGCCAATGGAGTCTCCTGGAGCCCAGGAAACGCTCCTTCAAGGCCATCCTCAGGAATCCGAACCAGTCTCTGGCGCCGTTTCAGTCTCGGACTGAGAGACGGGAGCCTCGCTGGGACCCGTCTCCTGGGGAGGATCGGGCTTGGCTGGGGCTGCCGCCTGAGGGGCGTTTTTCTCCTTCGGAGGCCTATTGGACTTGGACGAACCCCGCTTGGCGGCGGAAGTGGGCGCCAACAACATGGACATGCGCCGCCCCATCAATTTGGCGGCAGTCTCAACCCGGGCGATATCCCCGAGTTCCTCTGCCACCCTTCTCATCACATCGTGCCCGTGTTCGGGGTGCGCCATCTGACGCCCACGGAACATGCAGACCACCAGCACCTTGTGCCCCGCCTCCAGGAACCTGCGACCGTCCTTCAGACGATAGCCCAGGTCATGGGGACTGATGGCCGGTCGTACCCGCAGCTCCTTCAGGGTCGAAGCGCTGCTGCTGGACTTGCTTCGCTTCTCCTTCTTCTGCACTTCGTACTTGAAGCGCCCGTAGTCGAGAATCTTGCAAACCGGTGGGCGCGCCTCGGGAGCCACCTCCACCAGGTCCAGCCCCGCGTCCTTGGCGCGTCTGCGGGCTTCATCCGTGGGCACCACCCCTACCTGCTCTCCTTCTTCATCGATGAGCCGCACTTCGGAAACCCGAATCCGGTTGTTGCGGCGAAATGAGGGGCCCGGGGCGGGCCTAGGTCGGCGGCGTGATCTTCTCGGCACGAATGGTCTTGGTTTGGGTCGCTGTACTCAGGCGAAGGGCTCAGAGCACAAATTCAGCAGGGGTAGGATAGCCAGATCGGTCGCTTGGTGCCAACCAATCGGAGAAAAGCGATCGGCAGGGGACCGACTGCGGATACGTATGAACGAGACGAGCACTCATCAGGAGACCGATTTGGAGTCCGTTTCCGTAGTGGGCTCGGGGACCTCACAGCGAATGTGAACCTCCCTCAAGAGGGTGGCTTCAAGCACCGAGGGGGCCTCGCACATTGCATCGGCAGCAGTGGTCGTCTTGGGAAAAGCGACTACATCGCGAATCGAATCCATCCCCAGGGTCAGAGCCACAAGCCGGTCCAGCCCCACAGCCAGGCCCGCGTGAGGGGGAGCTCCATAAGTGAGCGCATCGAGCAGAAAGCCGAATTTGGTGCGCTGCTCCTCAGGTCCGATTCCCAGCAGTTTGAATAGCTTGGCCTGCGTGTCCGATCGGTGGATGCGGATCGAACCGGAGCCCAGTTCCCAACCATTGAGCACCAGATCGTAGGCGCGGCTGAGCAACTTGGCAGGGTCGCCGGTCATTTCCCAATCGTCCGGTGCTGTGAAGGGGTGATGGGAAGAGGACCAGCGTTCCATCTCCGCATCCCACTCCAGCAGGGGGAAGGCTGTCACCCAGAGGAAGTTCCAAAGGCCCTTGGGAATCAGGTCCAGGTCCTTGGCCAGGCGCAAGCGAAGTTCGCCGAGCACTCGCCAGACCAGAGCTTCGTCTCCACCGCAGAACAACACCAGATCCTCTTCGCCAGCTTCCAGGATGCTCAATAGAGAAGCGCCGCTATCCTCCTGGCAGAAGCGAGCCATGGGACCCGCCGCCCCACCGGACTCCGCGGGTTTCCACCAGGCGAGGCCGCCTGCACCCAGATCCTTGGCGAACTTCTCAAGCTTCTTGAGCGCTCCGCGGCTGACCTTGGCGCCACCCTTGGGAATAGCGATACCCATCACCCGGCCTCCGCCAGCCAGCACTTTGGCAAACACCTCAAAGCCGGACTGGGGAACCCAATCGGACAGGCAGCGCAATTCACAGCCAAAACGCGTATCGGGCTTGTCGCAGCCAAAGCGCTCCATGGCTTCAGCCCAGGTCATGGAGGGGAATTTTTCCTGCAGATCCACACCCATGGCGTCTTTGAAGGTATCGCGCAAGACCTCCTCCCAGACCATGAAGACATCCTCCTCTTCCACAAAGGCCATCTCCATGTCGAGTTGAGTGAATTCGGGCTGACGATCCGCACGCAAGTCCTCGTCACGGAAGCAACGCGCCACCTGGAAGTAGCGATCCATTCCAGAAACCATCAGGATCTGCTTGAAGATCTGGGGAGACTGGGGCAGAGCATAGAACTTGCCCGGGTGAACTCGGCTTGGTACCAGGTAATCCCGCGCTCCCTCAGGGGTGGCCTTGGTCAGGATCGGGGTCTCGATTTCAATGAACTCGCGCTTGAGAAAAGCGTTGCGCATGGCCGCCACAAAGCGGGAACGATGCATGAGCTTCTCCTGCATGTCCGGTCGTCGCAGATCGAGGAAACGATAGCGCAGGCGGAGATCGATCTTGGTGTCAAGGTCGCGCTGAATCTCGAAGGGCGGCAACTCCGAAGAGGCCAATTTGTGGATACGCTGTACGGCAATCTCGATCTTGCCCGTGGGCAGTTCAGGATTTGGCTGCTCGCGCATGACCACTTTGCCGCTTACGCTGATCACGTCCTCCGGAGAAAGGTGCTCGGCACTTGCCGCCCCTTCCCAGGCCTCGGATCCATCCAGAATCACCTGGGTCAGGCCCTGGATATCACGCACATCAATGAAGTAGATACCACCCAGATTGCGGCGTTTGGCGACCCAGCCGTTGAGGGTCACCTCCTGACCCACATGCTCTTCACGCAGTTCGCCGCAGCGATGCGTTCGACGCCAGTCGACCGCCATGATCAGCGTCTCTGCGCCATTCGCATGCGTTGAAGTGCGCGTCGCAAGGCCGCCTGGGCGCGCAGAGAATCCAATTCGCCAGCCTTGGAGGCAGTTCCGCCGACCCGCAGGCGCTCGCGGGCGCGCTCAGCGGAGGCCTCAGCGCGCTCCACGTCAATATCACTGACCAACTCTCCGGATTGTGTCACTACACGCAGGGTATTGGCTCGCACCTCAGCAAACCCGCCCGCCACAAACATCTCTCCTTTGCCATCGGGGCCATCCCAGGAAAGTGGCCCCGCATCCAGGGCCGCAACCATATGTGCATGGCGGGGCAGCACACCGATGGAACCGTCCAACCCCGGGAAGCGCACACTGTCAGCAGGAGCATCAATAAGAATGCTGTCGGGAGTAATGACTCGTAAACTGATGGCGTCGGCCATGATTTTCACCTGCTCCTGAACCTAGAGGGTCTTGCCTTTCTCAATCGCTGAGTCGATTCCCGACACCATGTAGAACGCATCCTCGGACAGGCTGTCGTGTTGGCCCTCGAGAATCTCCTTGAAGGAACGCACCGTCTCTTCGAGGGGCACAAAGACGCCGCTCATACCAGTGAACTGCTCGGCAACAAAGAAAGGCTGAGAGAGGAATTTCTGCATGCGACGTGCGCGGTGCACGACCTGCTTGTCCTCGTCCGCCAGTTCCTCCACACCAAGAATGGCAATGATGTCCTTCAGGTCTGCGTAACGCTGCAGGGTCTGCTGCACCTGACGGGCGACCTGATAGTGGTCCTCCCCCACAACGTTGGGGTCCAACATGCGCGAGGTGGACTTGAGCGGGTCAACAGCGGGGTAGATTCCCAATTCACTGATTGCCCGATCCAGAATGATGGTTGAGTCAAGGTGTGCAAAGGTGGCCACCGGAGCCGGGTCGGTGATGTCGTCTGCAGGCACATAGACAGCCTGCATGGAAGTCACTGACCCATCTTCGGTGGAGGTAATTCGCTCCTGCAGAGCGCCCATCTCACTGGCCATGGTGGGCTGGTAGCCCACAGCGCTTGGCATACGGCCAAGCAGCGCGGAAACCTCAGACCCGGCCTGCACAAAACGGAAAATGTTGTCCACAAAGAGCAGCACATCCTGCTTCTTCTCGTCGCGGAAGTATTCCGCCATGGTCAGACCGGTCAGAGCCACTCGCAGGCGTGATCCGGGAGGCTCGTTCATCTGCCCGAAAACCAACACCGCATTGTCGATCACCGATGCCTCACCTCCGTCGGGGGTCTTGTACTTGGCCTCGCTCATCTCTAGCCAGAGGTCGTTGCCCTCGCGAGTTCGCTCGCCCACTCCAGCAAACACGCTGAAGCCGCCCTTCTCCACAGCAGTAATGCGGATCAGTTCCTGGATCAACACGGTCTTCCCCACGCCTGCCCCACCAAAGAGGCCGATCTTGCCGCCCTTTGCGAATGGACAAAGCAGGTCCACAACCTTGATGCCAGTCTCGAACACCTCCGAAATAGCCTCCTGGGACACGAAAGAAGGGGCCTCTCTGTGAATGGGCCAATGGTCGTCAACCTCGCCAAGCTCACCGCGAGCAACGGTATCGAGGGGACGGCCCAGGAGACTGAAAATACGACCTTTGGTGGCCTCGCCCACAGGCACCTTGATCGGTGCGCCAGTGTCGGTGGCCTCCATGCCTCGCCGACAGCCGTCGGTGGACGCCATTGCGACGCAACGCACAACGTCATTACCAAGGTGCTGAGCCACCTCAAGGACTATGTCAATCCCCATGCTCTCATTCACCACCTCTACGGCGTTGAAGATAGATGGCAGGTTGCCAGGCTCGAAGCGGACATCGACCACGGGGCCGAAGATCTGGGAAATGGTGCCGGAATTGCTCATGACTAGTATTGGGTTCTCGTATCGGGCCGAAAGGGGTGCGTCCCAGGTGGGTTCTTTGTCAGTTGGGGTCCAGGGGATGATCAACGAAGCGCTTCTGCGCCGCCGACAATATCAAGGAGATCAGTAGTGATGCCTTCCTGGCGCTTGCGGTTGTAGACGCCTTTCAGGACTTTCTGCATGTCATTTGCCGCATCCGTCGCATTCTTCATAGCAAAGCGTCGGCTGGCATATTCGGAGGTCAGTGACTCCACCAGGGTGTTGTAGACCCTTGTTTCAAGGTAGCGGGGAATCAGGTTGTCGAAGATCGACTCCGCGTCAGGTTCGAGAATGACGCCACTACCTCCAGCCACTTCCTCCGCTCCCAAAGCATCCGCAGAAATCGGCAGAAAGGGCGCAGCGGTCGGCTGATAACGTGCCATGGATTCAAATGCGGAGAACATCAGCACCACATCCCGGTACTTGCCCGAGAGAAACTCCTGGGTAAGCATTCGCGCGGTGATCGCAGCACTGGTGAAATCGATGCTTTCCAATTTGGGCTCTGTCAGAAAACGGGCCATGGTATGCCCACGTTTCTTGAGATAGGTGGCACCCTTGCGGCCGTAGACAAAGAAGTCCGCCTCACGCCCCAATTCATCCTTCCACTGCTCCATGAAGCGCAGCAGGTTGGAGTTGTAGGCACCACAAAGACCCCTGTCGCTGGTAACCAGGAGGCATAGGGTGCGATCGCCCCCACCAGCATTGAACAGAGGCCGGTCAGCCACACTATCCCCTAGAACCGCCGCCAAACGCCCCACCAGGCCGGCCACCTCTTCGGTGTAGGGCCGCGATGAGACTGCACGATCTTGGAATCGCCGGAGCTTGGTCGTGGCGACCATCTCCATGGCACGCGTGATCTGCTGGATGTTGCTGATCGACGTGATGCGTCCGCGGAGTTCCTTGATGCCTGCCATGGGGTGCTCTTGGGGTGTAAGTGCTAATGGAGGGGACTCAGCTCAATCCGAGGGTCTGCTTGACCGTGGCGATATGCCCATCGAGGGCGGCTTTGGTCTCGTCAGGGATGCCCTTCTTGGCGCTGACGATCTGGTCAGCAATTTCAGGCGCGGTGTCCCGAATGTGCTGCAGGAAAGCCTGCTCAAAGTTGCCCACCTCTTCCTTGGGGAAGGTGTCCAGGGCGCCAGAAGTACCGGAGTAAAGCATCATCACCTGCTCGACAGCGGGCAGGGGCTTATACTGTCCCTGTTTGAGCAATTCCACCAGGCGCTCGCCACGAGTCAGCTTGTCCTGGGTGGCTTTGTCCAAATCAGAACCGAACTGGGCAAAGGCTGCCAATTCACGGAACTGGGCCAAGTCCAGGCGCAGGGAACCAGCGGTCTTCTTCATGGCAGGAATCTGGGCAGCGCCCCCCACTCGTGAGACCGAGATGCCAGCATTCACCGCAGGGCGGATGCCCGAGTTGAAGAGGTTGGTTTCCAGGAAGATCTGCCCGTCAGTGATCGAAATCACATTTGTGGGGATGTATGCGGACACATCCCCTTCCTGCGTTTCCACAACGGGCAAAGCGGTCAAGGATCCAGCGCCCTTCTTGTAGCGTGGGTTGATCTCAGGAGCGTTCTTGGCCAGCTTGGCCGAACGCTCCAGCAAGCGCGAGTGCAGATTGAACACATCGCCGGGGAACGCCTCGCGTCCTGGAGGACGGCGCAGGAGCAACATCACCTGACGATAGGCCAGAGCCTGCTTATAGAGGTCATCATAGAAGATCACCACATGGCGACCTTCGTCACGGAAGCGCTCGCCCATGGTGCACCCGCCATAGCAGGCGAGATACTGCATGGAAGCCTCTTCGATGGCGGGTGCCGCCACGACGATGCTGTACTGCATGGCACCCTCTTTCTCAAGGCGCTGGACCACATCCTTGATGGTGGACTGCTTTTGAGCCACCGCCACATAGATACAGATCACCTGGCTCGGGTCCGAGGGGTCGCCCCCCCCAGTGAACTTCTGGGAAATGATGGTGTCGATGATCAGAGCGGTCTTGCCGGTCTGACGGTCACCAATGATCAGCTCACGCTGGCCGCGGCCGATGGGAATCATGCCGTCTACAGCCTTGATGCCAGTCTGCAGGGGCTCGGTGACGGGCTCGCGCTCCACAACAGAGGGAGCGGGCTGCTCGATGGGCAGATAGTCGGCTTCGGTTACCGCCAGGGGTCCCTTACCGTCAACCGGGTCGCCCAGAGCATTGACCACCCGGCCCAAAAGGGAATCCCCGGTGGGCACACTGATGATCCGTCCGGTGGCCTTGACCGTATCCCCTTCTGAAACCTTTGCTGCATCTCCGAGCAGCACGCAACCAACGTTGTCCTCCTCAAGGGAGAGCGCAACGCCGCGCACGCCACCAGGGAACTCAAGCAGTTCGTTCATCATGCAGTCGTCGAGGCCATAAACACGTGCCACACCGTCACCGACGGAGAGCACCGTGCCCACGCTTTGCATGCGGCTTTCGCCACCGTAGTTCTCAATTTCCTTTTCGAGGATCGAGGTCACTTCTGCGGGTCGAAGATCCATTGTTTAGTCCCTAGTGGGTTGTTGCTGGCCAGCATTGGATGCTGGCGGGTTGGTTGCAGGTTGAGTTCACTGGCGCAGCCAGGGTGGCCGGGCCAGCATTGAAAAAGTCGTCTAAGAAGTCAGGGGAGCAGGACCGGCGGCAAGCACCGTTGGTCCCGGTCAGTCAGTAGCCGCCGACGATGGTAGTCGTGCCTCAAGCAATCGCCGGCGCAGGCCATCAAATCGGCCTGCAATCGACGCATCGATCATTTTGTCCCCGATGGTGACGCGCACGCCTCCCACCAGGTCAGGGGTAGTGGCTTGAGCCAGACGCACAGTCTTGCCCAAACGGGAATGAAGGGAATTTTCAAGCGCATGCACATCATGTTCGCCCAGGGGGCGAGGCGCTTCGACCACCCCCTCCAGTACCCCGTCCTCTTGCATTCGTCGGGCGCGGAAAGCACTGAAGGCGATAGGCAGGATCTCCAAACGACCGCGATCAAGGCAGAGCCACACAAAACGCTGGGTCAAAGAGTTGAAGCCGTCCACAAGGAATTGCAGCTTGGCACGCCGATCCTCCATGCTGACTGCGCCACCAAGCATGAAGGCGCACACGGCAGGGTTGCGGAATTCATGGGCCAGCCGCCCCAAATCATCCATGACCACATCCGTTGCGCCCTTGCCAGCGGCAAGATTCCAGAGGGCGCCGACCCAACGGCCGGTGACGGGGTCTACAGCGGTGTGGCTCAAACGTTCTCCTGTTGCTCAGCGACGAGGTCAGTGACCAGACGCCGATCGTCTTCGGAGTCCACCCTGCGACCGATGACCTTGGATGCGGCCGCGAGGGAAAGCTCCACTACCTCGGCCCGAATTGTCGCCAGTGCCTTCTCCTGCTCAGCCTGAATCTGGGTGCGCGCGCCGTCGATCATGGCGGTCGCTTCGCGCTTGGCCTTGTCAACAATGTCGTTCTCACGGGCTTCTGCCCTTTCACGGGCCGTTGCCAGGTGGCGGGCTGCCTCCGCTTGAGCGTCGCCCAGGGCGACCTCAACTTTGGCCGCAGATTTCGCAGCCTCTTCACGGGCCTTCTCCGCAGCCAGAGCTGCCTCGCTGGCCTGCACATCGCGGGCATAGAGCGCATTTGTGATCGGACCGAAAACAAACTTCCACATGAATGGCAGCGCAATCGCAAAGATCACAAGCGTCCAGATGAAGGTCCCTTCCTGGACGTCAAGCGGGTTGAAGCCGCCTTCGCTCGCCACCGGTATAAGACTGGCAATCATATTTTGAGGATTGGTTGGAGGTTTGTGTTGGTCCGGTTGAGTGGGCTCTGGCCCGCGGGAACCCGCAGCCGCGAAGGGCTGCGGGGGCAGTCGCGTGGCCTACAAGGTGCAAATCACAGGATCAGCACCCAGGAAAGGGCTTCTCCTCTTTGACACAACCCAAGTGAGGTTTTCAAACAATCACCCCAGGGCGATCAAGAGTGTTACCACAACGGCAAAGAGCGAGACACCCTCGATGAGGGCGGCAAGAATAATCGAGTTGCCACGTATTTCGCCGGCTGCCTCGGGCTGTCGTGCGATGCCTTCGTTAGCAGCAGCGCCGATGCGCCCAATGCCAAGGCCAGCACCAACGGCACCGATACCAGCGCCAATACCTGCGCCCATCTTGCCAATTTCCATGACTTGGTCTGCTTGAATCATGTTTCCTGTCTCCAGTACGCCCCGTCGGGGGCTAAGTAGGTTGTCTAAAGGGGTTTGTGAAGTGTTTTGCGGCGAATGCCGCAAACAACCCGACCAATGAGAATCAGTGCTCGGGGTGGACAGCTGTACCGACGAACATAATCGTCAGTTGAGTAAAAATGTAGGCCTGCAGCAGGGCGACAAAGCCCTCGATGATCATGATGAAGACTGCAAGCGCCACGGCCGGAGGCGAAACAGCCCATCCAATTGAGCTGTAGTCAGTTCCAGCGAAGTAGAAAATCAAGCCCATGAAAGAGAGCACCACCAGGTGTCCTCCGGTCATGTTTGCAAAGAGTCGGATCATCAGGGCGAAAGGCTTGATGAAGAGGCCAAAGACCTCGACCACGAACATCAGGGGCCAGAGCCACGCAGGCACCTGTGGCACCAATCCGGTCCAGAACTTGATGGGACCCTGACTCACCATTCCGCAACCAAGCATGGCCACCAGAGTTGTCAGGGCCAAAGCCGCCGTCACAAAAATAGACGCGGTTGCGGTGGCCCCGCCGGGTACCAGCCCCATCAGGTTCATGAAGACGATGAAGAAGAACAGATACAGGAAATAGGGCAGGAACTGCTGCTCGTCTCCTCGCTGCATGTTCGGACGCACCATCTCGTCCCTGATATAGGTCACCCATCCGGCCAGGATGCGGGTCAGTTTGTCGCCCTTGCCCGTTCGGAGATGCTGGCCCACGCCACCAAAAGCGATAAGAATCAGCAGGATCGCTGCCAATTGAAAGACCTGGAGGTTCGTGGGCGCCATGCTCTCGGGCAGCCCGAAGACACCAACCGCCTCGTGCTCATGGTCATCATCAACAGCATGCCCGTCAATGTGGTCCGCGGTGCCCTGATCACCATGTCCATGCCCCTGATCCGAGAACACAAGCTTGGCCGGGACCACGTGTGCATAGAGCGCATCCATGGGATCCGCGTTGCTTCCCGCGTGGTGCTCGGTGTAGTTCGTGGAGACGAAAATAGCTCCCACGATCACCGCCAGAATAAGAATCGGGCGCAGAAGGTTCATGCGACGGTCCTGCCTTGGCTCGTGACTCGGACGCTTTCCAAAGCACCAAACACGAGAGGGATGAAGGCCAGGCAGGCGTAGCCCACTGCAAAGACTCGCGCATCAAAGAGATCTTTGGCCACCGGGGCGTAATGCAGGGCCAGCGTACCCATCAGAAGTGCGCCAAGGTGAAAAAGGAAACCAAGCACGAGGGTATTGAAAGCCCGAGCGGGACGATACTCAAGGCTATGCCGCAACCAGGCGAAGCCCAGCAGCCCTACTCCTGCACCCAGCACTGCCCCGGCGAGAATGCCCGCACGCTGAGCGGGCTCCTGCTCCATCGCAATCACGACAGCGGCCGCCAGCCCAAGCAGGGTGATCAGTGAGGTTTTGGACATGGGGATCGGTGATCGCGCCTGAATCAAGGGAGCCGACTTCACTTGCGCTGCTTCCCACGGACAGTAGGAACCTTGCGAATGAGGGAGACCATCCCACCGAAAAATCCAAGGCCTGTTCCAATCAGCAGGCACAGGGGGCTGGTGCCAAGCTGACCATCGAGCCACCAGCCTGCCAGAGAAAACGCGGCCAAGGTCACACCAAGGGTGAGACCGAGGCCACCGTAACGGGCAAGGTCTGCTTGCCAGTCCTTCGGGCCAGGGGAGTCTTCTCGTTGAGGATCTGGGGGCACTCTGAACAAGGGGCTGGATCGATGAGGATCCAGACTCGGGCAGGACGGAAAAAAGCCAGGAGGGATCGGGGAGATCCGGAGGGGCGCAGGTTCTCAAACGTTCATCTCGAGCCAGAGGCTTGGAACGCTTGTGCGCCCTTGCAAATGCCCCCGATCCGAGATATGGGCCGCTATGGTAGGAGTCAGCGTTGCCGAGTCAAGGATCTGGAAGGGGTTATTTTGGGGCGCGCCAGGTGCATGCGACCGCCTGCCACAGCAGATCCCGGACCGGGTTATGGAAGACTCGGGCGGGAACCAACAGGGCCCCTGGGCTTCCTGCACCACGGGGACCTTCAGGAGCCCCAGGAGAGTGTGCTCAGCAAGGCCCCGGACCGCCCTCTTGGTCCCCACTCCGCTTGGCTCGGGCCCCTCTGGAGCCTGCAGGGCATGCCCCACCCACCCACCCAGGACACCAAGGGGATGGGGAAGGGCCAGCCAAGGCCGGATCAGGGTGGCGCTGCACCCCCCCCATCGCTATGCTCCTCCCCCAAATCCGGGGCGGACCCGGAAACCTTCCAGGGATGGGGGTCGAAAAGGTCCGCCCTTTTCTTTCAACTCACCCAGTCTTCTGGAATCCCCACCGTGGAACGCACGCTCGTCCTCCTCAAGCCCGATGCCGCCCAGCGTGGCCTGATCGGCAGCATCCTTTCACGATTCGAAGCGAAGGGATTGAAGCTCATCGGTCTCAAGATGCGCACGTTCTCCAGCGAGCACCTCGAGAAGCACTACGAAGTGCACCGGGAGCGGCCCTTCTTCCAGAATCTGGTGGGTTTCATGAGTTCCGGCCCGGTTGTGGCCCTTTGCCTTGAAGGCAAGGACGCGATCAAAGTTGTACGCCAGATGGTGGGTGCAACCAACAGCCGTGAAGCTGCCCCCGGAACAATCCGCGGGGACTACGGTATGAGCTTCTCCAACAACCTGGTGCACGCTTCGGATGGGCCGGATACGGCCAAGAGCGAAATGGCCCTGTGGTTCAGCGATGCAGCCGAAATCAGCGAGTGGGAGCCTGCGGATCTGGGCTGGACCTACAACATTGCTGAGGAGCTCTCCTGAAGCTCCTTCTCGACAAGGAACTCTCCTGAAGTTCTCCGCTTTCAGCGCGACCCATCTGACCGAGCTTGCTTGCGAGCTCGGTCAGCTCGTATCCGGCTGGACCGTGGCCGAAGTCCAACCTCTCCCTCCACGGGATCTGCTGCTGATTCTGACGCCACCGAGCTCCGTCCCCGATGGGCCCCCGCTCCTGCGCCTGCGCCTCTCGGCCCATCTGGATGGAGCGCGCCTGCATCTACAGCAAGGTCGGGTGCATTCTCATCGAGGCAGCCATGCGCCAGTCTTCGACCGTCTGGGAGAAGAACTCCTGGGCTCAACCCTCAAGTCGATCGAGCAGGTGGGCGCTGACCGCATTGCGCTCCTGGAGTTCAGCAACTGCCCAGGAAACGCCCGGCGCGCCCTTCTGTTGGAGTTTCTGGGGCGCCACTCCAACATCGCCCTGCTGGGCCCAGAGGACAGCATTATTGAGGTCCTGGTGCCTCAAGCGGACAAGCCCCACCGTCCCGCCCGCTTAGCCAAGGGACGCACCTGGTCCCCACCTGGCGGATCGCTACGGCCTCCCGACAAGCCGCAACCCTCCATCGGGGAGAGCTATCCGGAGCCCGACACGCTGCCTCCAGGTCCGGTCAAGGACCGCGCGCCACTCTCCTGGCGGGTTGAGTGCGCCCTTGGCCTGATGGCGGATGCGACAGTCCTGGAGCAGGACCGCTCGCGCCTGACCGCACGCCTGGAAAGACGCCTGAACCGTGCACGCTCGGCCCTCAGGGGAATTGAACAGCGGGCCCTGGCCACAGATGAATGTGAACGCATTCGCCAGGATGGAGAGCTGCTCAAGTCTGTGCTGGGAACCCTTCGACGTGGAATGACCGAAACTACAGTCTCGGATTGGTTTGCTGCGGACATGCCCCAGCGCAAACTCGCACTCGATCCCAAACTGACGCCGAGCGAAAATCTGGAGAAGATCTTTGCTCGTGTGCACAAGCTCGAAAAAGCACAGGCCACCCTGGAGCAGGATCGCAATCAGGCCCGCTCACGGATTTCACGCCTGGAAGAACTGGCTGCCCAGGCGTTGACCACAGAAGATCCCCTGCGGTTGGATACTGAAGCAGTCGAAGCAGGCCTGCTCGAAAAGCGTCAGGAATCCAACCCACGCAAGAAAAAACCGCGCCCTCCGCGCCTGCCCTACCGCACCTTCCAGACCGAAGCGGGCCTGGAAATCCGCGTGGGGCGCACTGCCAGAGACAACGATGATCTGACCCTGCACCACTCGCGTGGACTGGACCTTTGGCTGCACACTCAAGATGTACCCGGGAGTCACGTGATTCTGCGCACGGGGCGCGGGGTGCAACCCAGCGAACAGGCGATTGTGGACGCAGCCCTCCTGGCAGTGCATTTCTCCCCCGCCCGAGGTGCCTCCCAGTGCGATGTGCATCTTGTGGAGCGCAAGCACGTGCACAAGCCCAAGGGCGCCAAGCCCGGCCTGGTGACCCTGGCAGGGGGCAAAATCTTGCGGGTCAGGGCGCAACCAGAGCGCCTGGCCAGCCTATTGCGAGGCAGTACAGGCAACTGACCCCTGCCAGCCTGCCCCCCCCACCGGGTCCATGACGGGGGGTATCCTGTGCGCTGGCTCCCCGATGCCATTCCCACCAGCAGCCCTCATGCTCCGCGCCACCCTAATCCTGGTCTCTGCCCTCTGCCTGCCACTCCTCAGCGCCTGCTCCAGCGCGCCCGAGGAGATGACAGACGCGGAAAAGCTGGATTACTACGGGGAGAGTTGCATGCGTTACTACGACATGCACGCCTTCGACCGTGCGATTCATCAGGCCAACAAGGGCCTGGAGGTGGACCCCGAGAACGAATTCTTGCGGCTGGTGAAAGCCCGCTGTCTGCTTTTGCTCAACAAGACCGAGACCCTTGAGGCAGCCCACAACATCCTGGAGCGCCTGCTCCAGACCGAGGACTTCAGGGTCTTCCTGGTTGCCGGAGAGGTCGCGGAGCGCAGGGGACTGATCCGCCAGGACTCTGCCGCGGGGATCGAGTCTGGGAACACCTACACCGATGCAGCCGACCCCAGGGCCCGGGCAACCGAGCTACGCGCCGAAGCCAGGGACATGTGGATCGCAGCCCTTGATCATTACTCAAGAGCAGAGGAAATCTTCCGGGGGGGCACCGAGGCCCTCAACGGCATCATGCGAATTTCATCCCTTCTCGGTGACGACGATCAGTGCCTGCAAGCAGGACGCGCCTTACTGCAGTCACTTTCCGAGTCCAACCTGATCCAACAGCGCAAGATCGAGGAATTGCGGAACACTGAGAGCAGCTCTTGGAAGGTTCAGCGCGCGATCTTTGCCAACCAGGAAGTAATGATTGCGACCCACATCCACCTCTCGGAACTGCACTACAAGCATGGGCGCAACCAGGCGGCTCTACTGGAACTGGACGGGGCCCTGAATATCGATGATTCGCTTCCTGGGCTGCATGCTCGCCGAGGCCAGTTGCTGCTGGAATCAGGAGATGCTCCCAGGGCCCAAGAGGCCCTCAAGCAGTTTTTTCGCCTGACTAAATTGGACTTCGACCACCCAGATGTGGTTCGCGCACGCCGAGCCATGCGCAAATGTGAACGGTTGCTGGGAGGCCTGAATACGGCTTCTGATGGCCTAGAAGGGGGATAATCCCCCTCAGGACACCCCCTCGCATCCTCTGATAATCCAAGGTACAGTAGGGACGCAGAGCAGCCCTGGCAAGCGCAACGAATCCAACTCGAACCTGCGCTGGGACTGCACCGTGGAGGCAAGAGCATGAAAGTTCGAGAGCTACTTGGGTCCATCGACCCGGTCAGACTGACCCCGGGAGCGTCCGTCCGACAGGCAGTGCGCAAGATGGTGGACTGCAAGTGCGGTTCGGTCCTGATCCAGGAAGAAGACGGAACCTTGAGAGGCATCTTCACAGAGCGGGACCTGATGACCCGCGTGATCGCGGTCGGTCTCGACCCGGACGCGGTCAAGCTTGAAGATGTAATGTCGCGCGAGGTGTTCACAGCAGCCCCGGATAATCTGGTCAAGGAAGTGCGCCAACAACTCAAAGAGCGCCACATCCGACATGTACCCGTGATTGAGAAGGACAAGGTGATTGCTGTTCTCTCCGTGCGCGACCTGATCCGGGCCGACCTTGCGGAACAGCGGGCTGCCAACAGCGCCATGGATGATTACATCCGCGGCAAGATCAGCTGAGGGTCGCAGCACCCAGCACCCCCTCCAGCTACTCCCAGCTGCGTGGGTACAACAGGTAGGGCCGTACGCCCTTGCGCCAGCGCAAGAGACCAGAGCGCCAGGTGACCTCCCAATGCCCGGGATCCTTGGCGGACTGCTGCCGAACCCGCTCCAAGGTGCTGGCATGTGCCAGGCGCTCGTCCACCCGGCGCCAGTCGAATTTCGCCCCACCCAACTCGATCAGCTCCCGCACCAACTTCAGACCGCTCTCCACAGGACTCAGATCCATGCGCTCGACAATCTGAAACTGCACGCCCTCGCATTGCTCCCCTTGAAAGGGGCCACTGTCAGGGATGAACTCCAGGAACTCGACCGAGAGCCCGGGCAGGGGCCGAGCCCCGAGGCGCTGCGCCAGGGCACGCCCGTCGAGCCAGGCAGCGCCCAGGCGCATGAACGGTTCATCCGTACCGCGGCCCACCGAGAGGTTGCTGGCCTCAAGCATTCCGATCATGGGATACAGCAGAGCACTCTCAGGCGTGCGCAGATTCGGACTAGGAGCGATCCAGGTCAGTCCCGTCTCGCTCCAATGGCTGGCGGGATCCCAATGCTGGAGTTGCACCACCTCAAGCTCCACGCCCAGGTCCTGCTGGGCCACACGCCAAAGAGCCAACTCCCCAAGGGTCAGTCCATGCATCAGGGGCATGTCAGCCGGACAGATGAACGACCGGCGACTGGGGTCGGACAGCGGCCCACGGGGACCATAGGAACTCAATGGATTGGGCCGATCGAGGATCAGCACCCCCGGCGCTCTGTCAGGGCGCTTCTGTTTGAGATCCGAGCAGGCTTCCAAGAGATAGAAGAGGGTTGTGCTGTAGGTGTAGAAGCGCACGCCCACGTCCTGCAGGTCAAAGATCACCAGATCGAGGTCCTCAAGGTCCTCTTCCCGCGGGCGTCGATGCTGGCCGTAAAGACTGACCACTGGCAGATTCGTGAGCCCATCGGCCCCGTCCTGCACGCGGCCCTCAAGGTCAGTCCTGAGCCCATGTTCCGGACTGAAGAGACGCACCAGGTCCACCTCAGGCGCCTGCCAGAGCAAATCAATCGCACGCCGCCCGTCACGGAGCCGGCCCGTGCGGTTGGTCAACAATCCCACACGCCGCCCCTGCAAGTGATCAAGGCCCAGCTCCAGCAGCACATCTACGCCAGGCAGGGTGACCTGAGAAGGGCCCCCGGGCTCTCGCGCCTGGGAGATCTGCACATCCCCTGGCTGGAGGCCGCAGGAGACCACAAGTCCAGGGGCTAGAAGCAGAGCCAGGAAAATGGGCGCACGCATGGCCAGCCAGGATAACGCGAGCCTGACTTCAAGTATTCAATGTCCCCTCTCCTCGCCCACAGAGGTCCGGTTCTAGCCCCGGCCAGCGAATTCCGAGCGCAGCAGCGCCGCTCGAAGGCGTCGGCGCTCGGAGTGATCCACGGGCTCGATCTGCCCAGCGCGATTCAGAGCATGCAGGTGACCCTGCTGTATCTGCAAAGCCAGACGATTGAGCAGAGAGGTGGAAAGCCCCTGCACCAGACCCACATGATGTCCGAAGCGAATCACCGACAGGTGCCGCAAGGCCTCATCCGTGCTCAAGGCCCGAGCACTGCGCAGGACCACCATACCCCGGGCCACGCGATCCGCAAGAGCGCTGGAACGAGCGGCAAGCAGAGCCTGACGCATCCCGCGCTCCGTACGCACGACCCCACGGACCAACACGAGCAGACGCGCAACCAACTCGGACTCTGAAGAACCCAGGGTGACTTGATTTGAAATCTGATAGAGGTCTCCGCTGGCCTTGCTGCCCTCCCCATGCAAACCACGCACCGCAAGACCGGTGTGCTGAGCCGCCTGAAAAACCTTCTGCAATTCGCTGCGCACAGCCCCCAATGCGGGCAGGTGCAACATCACCGAAGCACGCATGCCAGTTCCCACATTACTGGGGCAGGCCGTCAGATAACCGAGGTCATGATGGGTCGCGTAGGTCACACGGGCTTCCAACTGGCGGTCCAATTGCACCACGCGATCCAAGGCAACCTCCAAGTCCAGTCCCGAGGTCAAGCTCTGCAGCCGGATGTGATCCTCTTCACCAATCAGAGCGGCCAGGCCTTCGTCGCCCCCGAATGCCACCGCCCGTCCGGTCAGTTCACCCTGCTCGTCCCCAGCAACCAACTCACGGGTGGCCAGACTGCGCTCAAGCAGGACGCGCCGCAGAATCTCGTCTGTGTCGCCCAGAGAGACCCAAGTGGTCTCCCCCTCAAGGGCCAGATCCAACAACTCCCCCTTGAGCCGATTCGGCACCTCGATCGCGCGCTCACTGGAAAGGGTAGAGCGGAAGGGCAGCCCACTCAGGTTGCGAGCCAGCCGCACGCGACTTGAAATCACAACATCAGCCTCGGGGCCGTTGCCTTGGAGCCAGGAGCCCGTGCGGGTAGCCAGGTCTTGGGGATCGGGGGGTACTGACTGCACGTGCTGAAGAGGAGAGGCCGCCGGGGAAAGAGGAAACCTCGCATGAGGTTCTAGCACACCTCACACCGCAGTCGAACCCCCGGGCGCTAAACTCAAGGCCCCGGGGCCCCATTTTCCAGGTCGGCAACGCCTGCCTGCCCCTTGATTCCTGCGGGTTCGCACTTTTCCAATGCTCCTGGGAGAATCAAGAAAGCTAGCCTTGGACACCATGTTCCTGCTGGACCCCACTTCGATTGTGCTCGCCCTGCTGGTGCTGACCCTGGTGGTCTTCGTTTGCGATCTTGCGCGCTACGACCTTGTGGCCTTGGGCGTGGCCTGCGCCCTGGTCCTGACGGGCGTTCTCGATGCCGAGCAGGCCTTCGCGGGCTTCGCCTCGGAAGCGGTGATCCTGATTGCATGCATGTTCGTTTTCAGCCACACCTTCAGTCGTTGCGGTGTGGCGAAATTGTTGAGTCGCGCCTTCCTGCGGGGCACCCACTCAGGCGAACGAGGGTTGGTGGCGCGCATCACCGTGTTGTCCGGCCTGCTCTCAGCAATCCTCTCCAACACGGCCGTGGTAGCCACGATGATTCCCGTCTGCAACGGAGTCAGCCGGCGCAAGCGCATCAGCCTCTCACGCATTCTGATACCCATGGCATTTGGCAGCCTGCTCGGTGGTCTGGTGACCGTGATCGCCACGTCCACCAACCTGGTGGTCAACCAAAGTCTGCGGGATGCTGGGGTCGAGCCCTTTGGCATGTTCGACTTCAGCCTCTTGGGTTTGATCCTGCTGGGAGTCGGCAGCCTCTATCTGGTTGGTCCTGGACGCAAACTGCTGCCCCACTCTCCCGTGGGCCAGTCCTTGAGCGAGCGCTATCAGGTGCCGCGCTTTGTGACCGAGATCCTGGTTGAGCCCAGCAGCAGTCTGATCAACCGTTCGGTGGCCGATGTAGAAGTCCTGCGCAAGCACGGAGTCACGGTTCTGGGTCTTGTACGAGCTCACGGGGAGAGCCCGATCCTCGCCCCCGGTCCCTACAACCGCATCCGCGCAGACGACACCCTGATCCTGCAGGGCAGCCCGGAAGACATCCTGGCCCTTTCGGAAGAGCTGCCCCTGCGGCAGAAGCCCGAGGTTGAAGCCCAGGGGACGCGCCTGGTCTCGGACGATGTACTGCTGGTAGAGGCCCTGATCCCTGCGGGCTCGTCCCTGGTGGACAGCAGCCTCAAGACCGCCGAGTTCCGCACGCGCAGCGGCCTCAACGTGGTGGCAATTTCCAAGACCAGCGGCGTGCAGCTCGCCCGCCTGAACGAGGTGGAGCTGGAGATGGGCGACACCCTGCTGCTGCAAGGTCACCTGCCGGACATCGAGCGAGCAGGGGAAGAACGGGATGTGATCATGCTCTCGGAGATCGCCGCTCCGCGCTTCGGAAGCAAGGGCTGGATCACCGTCTGCACCCTGGCTGCCATCCTGCTGGTTGCGGCCCTCTCCCATACAATTTCCCTCGGCGCCCTGGCCCTGCTCGGAGTCCTGACTTTGATTGGCACAAAAGCCGTCCGCGCAGACGATGCATATCGCTCAGTGGATTGGAGCGTCTTGGCCCTGGTGGGCGGCATGCTGGCCCTGGGACGCGCCTTCCAACAGGAAGTCCTCACTCCGGAGCAGACCGATGGCATAGCAGGCACGATAGGGAGCCTGCTGCAGGACGGCAGCCTGACGCCCCATGTCCTGCTGATCCTGCTACTGACTGGCACAGTGCTCTTGACCCAAGTGCTCAACAACACCTCAACCGCCATCATCATGACCCCCCTGGCCTTGCAATGCGCAGAAATCGCGGGGCTGGAGGCACGACCCTTCCTGATGGCAGTGATCACCGGTGCCAGCCTGGCCTTCCTGTCCCCGGTGGCCCATCAGGCCAACGCGATGATCATGGGACCGGGAAACTACAAGTACCGGGACTTCCTGCGAGTGGGAACTCCTCTGACAATTGTGCTCAGCGCCGTCGCGGCCCTCATGATCCCAATCATGTGGCCCTTCGTGGCGGCCTAGGCCAGAGCGGGGCCAAGCCCTGGCGAGGTGCTGCCATTCAGACTGCGCTCATGATCCCGGTCTCCAGCCGTCAAAGCACCGACCACCTCACCTGATGCCAAAAATCCCGGGCCCGCTGTGCCTGGGAGAACGATGGCGATTCGATTGGGTTCTTGCACTCTGACTGGGCATCCGCGTCCGTGATCGCACCCAGAAGATTCCGGGTTCTCGGCTGAAATCTGAAGCCAGGTCCGAACGAGGAATCCGCCAAAAATACTTTTTGCTCTTTCTTGTCCGCCGAGCTGGATGGGGACCAGGGTGAGGTATGAAGAACTCAAACCTGTTGACAATCGCGACCGTCCTGCTGACCCTCGCCGCCTGCGGCGGAGGCGGAGGCGGAGGATCTGCTTCCAGCGCCCTCTCCACGAACGCCGACCTGGCGGACCTGAGCATCTCTGCGGGGACCCTGGATCCGCCGTTCAGTTCGGACACCTACGCCTATCTGGTCGGCCCCCAAGAGATGTTTGTACATGGCTCTGTGACCTTGACCCCTCTTGCTGCCCATGCGGGCGCCACCATCACCGTGGATGGACTGGTTGTGGCCTCGGGAACTCCCTCGTCTGTGATCGACGTGCCTGCAACCGTGACCCCGGTCCTGGTCCGAGTGACCGCTGAAGATGGGGAGAGCGTCAGGGAATACAACGTGATCATCACCCGCCAGGGCCTCAGCATGCAAACCGACTACGTCAAGGCCTCCAACACAGGTGGAAATGATCGGTTCGGGTACAGCGTCGCCCTTGATGGCGACACCTTGGTGGTCGGGGCCGACTATGAAGCCAGCAACGCCACGGGAGTGGATGGAGACCAACTCGACCATTCAGCTCCCCATTCCGGCGCCGTCTACGTCTTCTTCCGCCACCTGAATGGCACCTGGTTTCAGGAGGCTTATCTCAAGGCTTCCAACACAGGTGCTGGGGATGCCTTCGGGCAAAGCGTCGCCCTTGATGGCGACACCTTGGTGGTCGGGGCCGATGGAGAAGACAGCAACGCCACGGGAGTGAATGGAAACCAACTCGACAACTCGGCTCCCTGGTCCGGCGCCGCCTACGTCTTCGTCCGAAGCGATGGCATCTGGTCTCAACAGGCCTACCTCAAGGCTTCCAACACAGATAGTGACGATGCTTTCGGGCAAAGCGTCGCCCTTGATGGCGACACCCTGGTGGTCGGGGCCAATGAAGCAAGCAACGCCACGGGAGTGAATGGAAACGCACTCGACAATTCGGCTTCCTCATCCGGCGCCGCCTACGTCTTCTTTCGAAGTGGCGGCACCTGGTCTCAACAGGCCTACCTCAAGGCTTCCAACACAGATGCCAGCGATTTCTTCGGGTGGAGCGTCGCCCTTGATGGCGACACCGTGGTGGTCGGGGCCGATTCAGAAAGCAGCAACGCTACGGGAGTGAATGGAAACCAGCTCGACAACTCGGCTGACAGCTCCGGCGCCGCCTACGTCTTCGTCCGAAGCGATGGCATCTGGTCTCAACAGGCCTACCTCAAGGCTTCCAACACAGAGAGTAACGATACTTTCGGAACCAGCGTCGCCCTTGACGGCGACACCCTGATGGTCGGAGCCGATGGAGAAGACAGCAACGCTACGGGAGTGAATGGAAACCAACTCGACAACTCGTCTAACAGGTCCGGCGCTGCCTACGTCTTCGTCAGAAGCGACGGCACCTGGTCTCAACAGGCCTACCTCAAGGCTTCCAACACAGGTGCTGGTGATGTTTTCGGGCGGAGCCTCGCCCTTGATGGCGACACCCTCGTGGTCGGGGCCAGCAGTGAAGACGGCGGCACACTGTTGAACAACTTGCCTGAGTCCGGCGCCGCCTACGTCTTCGTCCGCAGCGGCGGCATCTGGTCTCAGGAGAACTACGTCAAGGCATTGGACACAGAGAGTGCGGATGGGTTCGGGGTCAGCGTCGCCCTTGACGGCGGTACCTTGCTGGTCGGGGCCTGGGGAGAAGACAGTAACGCCACGGGAGTGAACGGAAACCAATTCGACAACTCGGCTTCCTTCTCCGGAGCGGCCTACCTCTTCAAGTAAGCACCTCGTACCCCCAACAAGAGGCGTTCCCCGACAAGCGGGGAGCGTCTCTTTTCTCTTGCCCGCCAGCAAGGCGGTTCCCCGCGCCCACTTCCCGCGAGGAGCGCTTGAAGCAGAGCTCTAGGCTTCAGGTCGTTCAGGCTTGAAGACCAGCTTGAAGGACTCAAGGCGGCTGCCCACCAACTGCCGCAGGCGCTCGATTTCCGCCCGTTGACGGGCTTCTTCCGCCTGGGAAGCGTGCAGGGCGGCTTCGAGAGCCTCGGCTCCCGCCTGGGTTTCCTGCAGCAGCGCGAGCACCTCCGTGCGGTGCTGTTGGACCTCGCTCAGGGTCTCCAGAACAGCATCGCGATCGGTTGCCAGATCCTTGAGCTGCTGCCCCAGGGTCCGGGTCAGTTCTTCTCGCAGAGAGCGTTCCTCACTGAGCAGTTCTCCCAGATGCAGATTCTGTTCTTGGTTCTCAGCCAGGGAGACCTCCAGTTCCTTGACCAGTTTTCCCCGGGCAGCGATTTCCGCCTCCAGTTCCGTAACCACCTGCGCTCCGGCAGCGGCTTCGCTCTCGCGCACCTGCTCAGATTCAAGCAGGCTCGCCTCCAGATTCGTAGCCGCCGTCTGCTGGGCTTCCAGATCGGATTTCAGCTCGGTCAGGTGAGCCCGATGCCCTTCCAGATCCGCCGCAAGTTCCTTGCTGGCTTCGACCTGGGCGGCGAGTTCTGGCTCCAGCCTGGCGAGGGTCTTTTCATGGCCCGCCAGGTCCTTGACGTGGCTCTTGATGATCGACGCCTGCTCACGGGCTTCCTGCTTGCGTTGGGCGCGCTCGTCCTTGAGGGTCGCCTTGTGCTGTTGGAGATTCTCGACGGTGTCGCCCAGGCGCTTCTTGTGCCCTGAGAGGTCTTTCTCCAAGCCACGGATGACCTTTTCCAGGCGCTTGAGCTCGGGCGACCAGGCGTCCTTCTCTCCATCAAAGGCGATCACCTCCAGACCCATGGCGAGCAGAGCGCGGGTGGCACCCTGGGGAGCTGCGGGCGCGTCAAAGAGGCCCTCGATGGAGGGCTCGCGACTTTGGCCCAAGGAAGCGACCACTGCATGACGATAGACGGCGCCTCCGTGGTCGCTGGAGTACATGCTGGCGTTGTAGAACGCAAAGAAGCGCTGGGCGAGATTGCGCAGCAGGGGGTCGTTGTCCAGATACAGCTCAAGGCACATGAGCACCAACCAGCGTTCCAGGTTGGCGTGACCCACAGACAGGACGCGACCCCCAGCAGAGCCGAGCCACTCTTCAACCTTGGCCCTGACCGGCAGGCCGTAGTCCCGGTGCTCCGCCAGATAGCGGTGCTTGACCCCCAACTTGTCTGCCAGAAAACCCATCAGGATTTCCTCGGCCTCGTCCACTTGAGGGGTGCGATAGGGACCAGCCAGGATGACATGACGCGCCGCCACCCGAGCGCACTCGGTGACAAAGGCCTTGCGTGCCCTGGGGGGCACGTGTTCCAGGGTGTCAAAGGCCGCAACCACATCGAAGCTGCCGTCCTGGAAAGGCAGGGCGCCGCCGCTGCCCAGCACCAGACCCTCTTCCTCGGAGGCCTCAACATCCACCAACTCCACCCGGTCGTCGGGCAGGAACTTGCGCAACAGGGCCGTACGTCCGCCCACGTCCAGAATCCTGAGGGGCCTGCCGCCAGGACGAACACGCTCCACCAGATCCGCTACCAGGCGGTAGCGCTGGTACTGGTCGAAGGGCAAGCTCAGGAGGTCGTCCATGGGAACCGTCGGTATCAGGACTTGGAAATGCGCCGGTTGCCAGCCTGTTCCACGGTCCAGGTGGTGGGCAGGTAGAGCAGGCCGTGCTGCAGGTGACGGGCGTCCACAACCTCAAAGACCGCCGCGTGCTCCCGGTGGTCGATCGCAGTGGGCGCGGGTTTGGAATGGTCGTAGAGAAAGGCGGTCAAATAGTACTCACCCTGCAAGAGGGGCAGGGATTCGAAGCTCATCTCCACCGCGCCCTCTTCCCCGGCCTTGACTGGAGACAAGTCAATCGAGTCTTCCCGCCAATGGTGATTGGAGCCGTTCACATAGGTTCCATCGGAGCGGTAGACCCCAAGACCAAACACGGGCTGCATTGTGTCCCGATTCGCCTTCCACTCCACGCGCACGCTGAAGGGATCACCGGGTTCAAAGCTTCTGGTCTCTTCCCCATCCTTGCCACGCAGGGTGATCTCGCCCGTGGTGATCTCCTCCGTACCCCAGCGCGGATACTCAGAACCTTCCCGCGCCAGAGCCGACAGGCGCTGATTGCCCCGCTCGTGAGCACTCTTGAGGTATTCATCCGCCACCTCTTCCGCCGAGCCCTGACTGATCACGCGCCCGGCCTCCATCAACACCACATGTTGGCACATGGTCTTGACCGAGCCCATGTCGTGGGACACAAAGACAGTTGTCTTGCCCTGCTCGCGAAACTCGTTCAGACGATTGATGCACTTGCCGCGAAAATGCTCATCCCCAACGGAGAGAGCCTCGTCGATCATGAGAATGTCCGGGTCCACGCTGGAAGCCACGGCAAATCCCAGGCGCACATACATGCCCGAGCTATAGGTCTTGACTGGTCGGTCGATGAACTCGCCCAGTTCGCTGAACTCCACGATCGACTCATAGCGCTCCTCGATCTCCTCGTCCTTCATGCCCAGAATCGAGCAGTTCAAGAAAACATTCTCACGGCCGGAGAACTCCGGGTGGAAGCCAGCGCCCAATTCCAGCAGGCTGGCCACACGGCCCTGTACATGCAACTGCCCGGTGGTAGGCGCGCTGATTCCGCTCAGCAGCTTGAGCAGGGTGCTCTTGCCCGCACCGTTCTGACCGATGATGCCCACTGTGGACCCGTGGGGCACATCCAGGTACAGATCGCGCACGGCCCAGAAGTCCCGGTGGCGAGGGCCGCCCAGGCGCAGCATGTCGTACAAGCGATGAATCGGCTTGTCGAACAACTGGTAGCACTTGCCCAGTCCTTCCGCATGGATGGCGCTGCCCGAGAGCGCCTGTTTTTGTTTCTCGTCGCTCACAGGAGATCGGGGATACGGGCCTTTTGGGAGAAGAAGAAACGACCGCTCAAGGTCAGCAGAACAACCGATAGCAGACCAGTACGCAACACCAGCAGGAGATCAGGCCAGGCGCCGTAGAGCAGAATCTGCCGCCAGCACTCAATGATCCAGTGCATGGGGTTGATCTGCATCAGCCAGCCATAGCCAGCCTTTTCAACCAGGTGCGCCGGATAGAAGATCGGGGTGCAGAACATCCAGACCACCACGCCAACCCCCACCAGATGCTGGGTGTCGCGCAGGAACACATTGAGGACGGACAGGAAGTAGGCCAGACTGAGGGTGAACAAGAACTGCAGCAGCAGCATCAGAGGGATCAACAGCAGGGACCAGGAGAGGGACAGGGCCTTGTAGCCCTCATCACGCATGCGGGGTTCTGCCCCCCCCGCAAAAGCGGGAGCTGCTCCAGGGGGCGGGGCTGGATCATCCAGCAGGGTCGCCCGGAAGTCGTGTTGCACCTGGGGGATCTCCCCCACCTCGGCCAATCCGCCGGGTTCGACGCCAACGATGCGCACAATGATCTCCTCATCCCCTTCCACCTCGTCATCAGGCAGGGGCTGAATCAGGAGATCAACACCCCGAGCGGTGGCGGGCAGCAGGATCTGGGTCGGACCCAAGAAGTCCTTGCCATGCTCAGCGCTGCCAGAGTATTCCAAGGTCACACGCACATCCCCTCGGTAGCCACGCTCGATCGCAATCGGCACCCGCAGGACGTCTCCTTGCTCATGCTGCAGAACTGGAATGCGAGCATGTGTGTCCGGGGCACCTTCGTGCTGCACCGTGGTGTGAGGCACATGCATGTAGGTCCGGGGCACATCCACAAAGCCAAACCAAATCACCGCGATCAGGAGCACAGGCACTCCAATCATCATGTTGATCAGACTGGACTTGACCAGAAACGCAGGCAACAACTCGCTCGGGAAGACCACCTTCTGGATCAGGTTCGAGTTATCAATCAGGCTGCTGCTGGAACGTGTCAAGGTCTCTGCAAAGGCCTGCCAGACCACGATTCCCGCCAGCATCACCAGGGCTACCTCGGTCGCCCCCTGGCTGTCACTCCAACGGGTGTTGAGCACCGTGCGGAAAACGAAGTGGTAGACCACCAGATTGACCACGGGAAAAATCACCGACCAGAAAAATCCCATGCTCGAGCCAACATAGCGCGCCCGCAGGTCGCGCTTGACGAAATCCCAGAGGAGTCGTCGGTTGTGCAGGAATGACCTTAGGACGAGGATCATGGCAGGCTTGCTGAGGTTTAGAGGACTCGTTTGCCCAGGGCTGATTCACAGAACTCAACCGCAACCCGCGCAGTGGCGTTGCTCGTATCGAGGATTGGATTGATCTCAGCCATTTCCAGACTCAACAGCTTTCCGCTCTCAGCTGCCAGTTCCACCACCAGATGCGCCTCGCGATAGGAGACGCCGCCAGGGACCGGAGTACCCACCCCAGGTGCCACTGAAGGGTCAGCGCCATCCACATCAAAGGAGAGCACGAAACCCGCTGTGCCCGCGCAAGCAATCTCGATGGCTTCGCGCATCACAGCGTGCATACCGAGTTCGTCGATCTCCTGCATGGTGAAGCAGCGCACGCCAAGTTCGCGGATCAACTCACGTTCACCGTCATCAAGGGTACGCACTCCCACCAGCACCGCGTTCTTGGGATCCACCGCAGGAAAGCGTGAGGACAAGCGAGTCAGGCTTGTGGGTCCGTGTCCCAGCAATGCCGCCAGGGGCATGCCGTGTATGTTTCCCGAGCCCGTGGTCTCCGGCGTGTTCATGTCCCCATGGGCGTCGAACCAGATCAAGCCGATTTTCTCGCCCCTCTCATGGTGATGACTGGCCAGACCAGCCACGGAGCCAGCGGCCACGGAGTGATCCCCACCCACCACCAATGGAAACCAGTCATCAGCCACCAGTTCTTTTACGCGCGCGTGCAGACGCTGGCAGCAGTCGGAGATCTCTTCCAGGAACCGCGCACAGGGATCGGCAGGTTCCAAGTCCACCGGATCACGCACCTCCAGATTGCCCGTATCCCGGAACTCGATGCCCAGATCTTCCAGAGCTTTTTGAATGCCCGCAATGCGAAGAGCGCTGGGACCCATGTCCACGCCCCGACGGCCCCCGCCGAGATCCATGGGGACTCCGATCAAGGCGACGCGGGAAGGTCGTTGGGGATTGACAGACATCGTTCGTTTTCCGATACGAAGCTAGTGTGTACGCGCTCCCATGGCCCCCAGAAGCGCACCCTGAAGCAGGGGCCGATCGGTTCCAACAGAACTCCCCAGGCGCCGCGAAATCTCCTCCAAGGCCACCATGCCGCCGAGTTGGCCAAGGCAGTACCCCACCCGACGGAGATCTTCCGAAGAAGCCTCCATGGGCGGCTCCATGGCCCAAAGCAGCAAGCTCACTTCCCCAGCCTGCTCCCTGGCCAGGGCCGCTGAAAGCAAACTGAGGTGGATGGAGCCGCTCCAAAGCGCCGCGCTGATCAGAGGGTCCACCTCGGAGCGCCCGGCCCGAACACATGCTCCAGCCAGCACCAGGTCCGTGCGCCCGAGGACTTCCGAGGGGAAGCGGGCCAGAAGGTGAACGAGTTCAGCCCGGTCGGGCAACTGGCCCAGGGCTTCCAGAGCCAGCACTTCACCGGCAGCTCCCGAGGGAGCCAACTGGGACTCCTCCAACAAATCCCCCGTGGCTGCACGCCGTCCACCCAGCCGCAGAGCCGCCAGAGCCAAGAGACGACCGGGAGCGCCGAAGGGCAATTCGGCGGACAAGACTTCGCACAGGTCGAGCACCAGAAATCCACCCCGGTGACGTTCCAGTGAATCCATCAGACTCTCGGCCAGGGGATCCTGACTACCTCCGCTGACCGCCAGCAGCAGGTCGCGGATTGTCTGGTGCGCGTCCCCGTCTCCCAGGCGCGATCGCACAACCAGGGCTTCCGCTCGCACTTCGAGATCTGCGTGTTCCTCAAGGTCGCGCAGGGCGGGAATCACCCGGGCAAGGTCCGTGACTCCGGCCCCGTACATCACATCGAGCAGCAACCCCGTGTCGTTTGATGCCAGGGCAGCTTCGAGAGGCGCAAGGTAGGTCGCATCCCGACGCGCCATCGCTGCCAACGCCAGACCGCGCGAAGCGGATTGCTCCACCGCCTGAGCCAGACACTCACCCATGGAGTCGCTCTGATAGCCCTCCAGGATTGAGCGCACCAATTCGCGCCAGCCATCGCCACCGCGCGGGGCCCAGTGGCCGCTGGCCACCAGGGCCTCAAGGGCGACTGGCAACATGCGCACCCCGGCCCGAATGCGGGCGGGAGTCGGATCCTCAAGCAGCAGCGCCAGCAGATGATCAGCCACGGCGGGCACGGGTACCGAAGGCAATTCCTGCAGAATCAGTTCTTCAAGGAAAGCCGGGTCGGCGGCCAGACGGGTGATCAGGATTTCCGACCAGGGCCGGCCGTCCACCAATCCGAAGCGCCTGGCTGCCCCCAACCGCAAACCGTACCAACGGCGAACGGCAGGGTTCTCCGGCAAGGGTGCGGGATGGACATGCACAGCCAGGAGAGCAGCAAAGGGATCGCTCAGAGCAAGATCGTCCGCCAGGGCCTTACCCAGCTCAGGTCGAGCGAGATAAAGAGCCAGCAGAGCGTGCGCCCGGCGTGAAGGATCGCTGTCCTTGGCCCAAACTTCCAGCTGGGCCTGGGCTCCGCCCAGATTGGGGCCAAGAGCCCCCAGGGCCAGGATCGAAGAGAGCACCACCGGTGTGGCACCGGGATCCGTGGCGCGATCCACCAGATCCGCGCGAGCCATCACATCCCCACCTGCTCCACGGGCAAAAAGCGCCTCGCAGAGATCGGCAATGGCGCCCGGAGCAGGGACTGCCTCAGACCCACGCCTCTTCAACTCCACAGCCTTGCGGGCCAGACTCGCAGTACGCGGGGTGAAGGAAAGGCGTCGATCCTGGTCCGCCAGACGGGCAAGGCTCTGACCAAGGGCACCTGCGGAATGGGTGGCCGGAGACTGGAAACTGGGGGCAGCCACGGTCAGCGCGGGGGGCGCGGGCAGGGCGCACAAGAGAAGGGTGATCAGCATCGCAAGACAGGACTCCAAAAGGATCCTATCGACCCCCGGAGCGGTCCCCATTCAGGCCTTGTGCCCCGAAGCCACAAAAATCAATGCAACTTCGTAAATTCGGGCCTTTTTTCGCTCCTTGGACCAAACCAGCCAGCAAGAAATTAGTGCTCTGTTTCACTGATCAATTCGATCAGTTCGGCCCGCTTCTGATCTCGCAGTTCAGCAGTCTTGGCCTCAAGGTTCAGACGCAGCACCGGCTCGGTGTTGGAGGCACGCACATTGAACCACCACCAGGAGGCCTTTTTCAGGCTCCCATACTCCACCGTGATGCCGTCCAATTCGTCCTGGGCTCCGTCCCTGAAGCGCTCCTTGAGGGCCGCCAGGACCACCCCCTTGTCCTCCACCTGGAAGTTGATCTCACCAGTGGAGTGGTAGCGGCGCAGGTCCGCTACGCGACTGGAGAAGGACTCATTGGACCCGGACAACAGATTCAGGGCGCTGACCAAAGCGATCACGCCACTATCGCAGACAAAGTTGTCGCGAAAGTAGAAGTGGCCAGAAAGTTCGCCTCCGAAGATTGCGCCATTGTCGCGCATAGTTGCTTTGATGAAGGAGTGTCCCACACGGTCGCGCACGGCTTCGCCCCCGGCGTTTGTGATCTCTTCCTTGACCACCCAGGAACTACGGAGGTCATAGACAATAGGTTTGCCAGGCTCGCGGGCCAGGAAATCCCGGGCCAGGAGCGCCGTCATCAGGTCCGCAGGGACGGTTGCGCCGGTCTCATCCACAAAACAGCAACGGTCCGCGTCCCCGTCAAAACTAACACCAAAGTCCGCTTTGGTCTGGCGCACCAATTCGCGCACAGGGTCCAGGTTCTCTTCCTTGAGGGGGTTGGCCTCGTGGTTGGGGAAAGTGCCATCGGGCTCCATGAAAATGATCTCTGCTTTCACATTCTCCAAGAGGGGCAAGATCGCGGGCAGGGTGTGGCCCGCCATGCCGTTGGCCACGTCAATGGCGACCGTCAGGGGACGCTTGACCTGGGCAAACCCCGCCACATGCTGGGCGTAGGCCTGGAGCAGGTCCAGACCCTCGCCCCCACCCCGGCGTGTGGAAGAGGGCTGCTGTTGTCCCTCGCATGCCAATTCAATCTCCGCTATCCCGGTAGTCTTGGAAATAGGCCGTGCCCCGCGGCTGCAGAGCTTCATGCCGTTGTACTCACCTGTGTTGTGGCTGGCTGTGATGCACAAGCCTCCGGCCACATCCTGAGAGCCAATGGCAAAATAGGTCATGGGAGTCGAGGCCAGCCCAATGTCGATCACATGGGCACCGGCACCACGCATGCCATCGATCACAGCCTCGGCGATCTCTGGAGAGTGCACGCGCATGTCGCGCCCTACCAGAAGAGGCGAACCACCAATGTGCTCGGCAAAGGCAAATCCAATGCGCCGGGCGAGTTTGGTGTCGAGTTCATCGGGCACGATGCCGCGGATGTCGTAGGCCTTGAAGATGCCCATGGGCGCTTGATCTCAGGGTGCTGGGGAGGTGGCTCAGAGGCGGCCTGCTGCCGCTTTCCCGGAACTTCGGGGGCGAACAGGATAACCACCCTCGGGGGCCTCATGAAGTTCCAATTGGACCCGCCCCGGGAATGGGCTCATTCCCGGAATTGCCCCTTGGTCAGCCCAGAATATTCTTGGCTGCTCGCTCAAGACGGTCGAGATCTTCCGGTCCCACATCCAAGTGGGTTACAAAACGCAGCCGGCGCTCGCCCATGGCCATCACCAGGACACCCTCACGGCCGAGGGCTTCCGACAGTGCTTGAGCGTCGTATTCGGAGTGTGTGACCTGGACCATGGCTATGTTGGTCTGCACCAGGGTGGGATCGGACTCCAACCCTGGTAGGGCTCCCAGGCGCTGGGAAAGTTCCTGGGCCAAGGAGTGGTCCTGGGCCAGACGCGGCACATTGTTTTCCAGCGCGTGCAAGGCAGCAGCGGCCAGGTGCCCGGACTGGCGCATCCAACCCCCGAGCCTCTTCCGCACCAGCCGCGCGCGTTCCAGAAAGTCCTGCCGGCCTGCAATGATTGAACCCACAGGCGCTCCCAATCCCTTGGAGAAACAAAGGCTGACCGAGTCAGCGTGGGAAGCGTAGGTGCTCGCGCTCACGCCACTGGCAACCACCGCGTTGGCCAGACGCGCCCCGTCAAGGTGAATGGGAATCCCAACTTCCCGGGCAAAACCAGAAACCTCCTCAAACACCTGAAGAGGCAACACACGACCGCCCGCGTAATTGTGAGTCTGCTCCATGCAGATCAGGCGCGAAGGTGGGCAGTGGATGAATTCCGGACGCATCGATGCCTTGACCTGCTCAAGATCAAAGTCCCCTTCTTCGCCACCCACGGTCATGGACTGCAATCCATGCAGGTAACCAGCGGCCCCGGCCTCAAAGGTCGTCACGTGGGCAAAGCGCTGGACGATGATCTCGTCACCCGGCCGGGTCCAAGCCCCCAGGGCCACCTGATTGGCCATTGTGCCCGAAGGCACGAACAGAGATCCTTCCATTCCGAGCCAGTCCGCCGCTGCCTGTTCCAGGCGTTGAACTGTGGGATCGCCTTCGAGCACATCGTCGCCGACCGAGGCATCTGCCATCAAGCCGCGCATGACGGCATCGGCGCGGGTGACCGTGTCGCTCCGAAAATCCGCGGGGGCCTGAACCATCAGGAGCGTTCTCCAAGCCAACGCTTCACCCGACTCAGACCTTCCAGGATGTTCTCCTCGGAGTTGGCGTAGCTGAAGCGCATGTACCCAGCCCCAAAAGCCCCGAAGCTGGTGCCGGACAGGCAAGCCACCCCCGCTTCATTCAACAGGCCGTGCTCCAACTCGCGAGTATCGAGGCCCAACTCACTGACATTGGGGAAAGCGTAGAAAGCTCCCTTGGGCAGCACACATGAGATCCCAGGAATGTCATTGAGCCCCTGATGAATGACCCGGCGGCGACGATCAAAAGCTTCGCACATGACCTTCACCGGCTCCTGTGTGCCTTCCATGGCCGCCACCGCGGCCACTTGGGCTGCGGCGTTTGCGCAGGAAGCGATATTGATCTGCAAACGCTCCGCATGGGCGAAGAGATGCCTGGGCCAGATGCCATAACCCAAACGCCAACCGGTCATGGCCCAGGTCTTGCTCCAACCGTCCAGAATAATCGAACGATCCACCATTGAAGGGTACTGCAAGATGCTGACATGCTCTTCGTTGTCGTAAAGCAACCGCGAGTAGATCTCGTCGCACAGAATGGTCACATGGGGATGCTCCTCAAGACCCTTGACCAAGACATCGAACTCGCTGCGGGGCACCACGCCTCCAGTGGGGTTGGCCGGTGTATTGATAATCAACAGCCGCGTCTTTGGATTGATCTTGGCCAGGACATCTTCGGCTTTGAAGCTGAAACCGTTCTCTTCGCTCAACTCGATGGGCACCCCCTTGGCTCCGGAGTAGTTGATCACCGATTCATAAATCGGGAAGCCTGGGTTGGGATACAGGATCTCCGCGCCCGGTTCCCCAAACATCATGATCGCGTAATACATGGTGGGCTTGCCTCCCGGGGCGATCAGAACATTGGCGGGATCCACTTCCACCTTCCGGTGACGCAAGAAATCCGCGCAAACCGCTTCTCTCAATTGTGGCAGACCCGCCGCCGGGGTGTATTTGTGAAAGCCATCCCGAAGGGCCTTCTGGCCAGCCTCGACTATGTGCGTGGGGGTGTCGAAGTCAGGAGCGCCAATGTGCAGATGAATGATGTTCTTGCCCTGGGCTTCGAGTGCCTTTGCCCTGGCAAACACTTCGAAAGCGGTTTCGGTTCCCAGGAGAGAGCATCGTTCGGCGAGGGTCGTACTGGGTCGGGTGGTTTCCATGGTCATGCGCCAGGATTGTCCACCTGCTGCCCGCGGGGTCAAGCCTCAAGCAACCCCACGATCCCACGGGCCTGAACCGGCAGGCCCCAAAATCCACCGTCTGGGACCCCGGACCCGGGTTTGCACCTCAGAAACCAAGCGTTGATTGGTTAGGCTGGCGAAAAGAGGGCTGCGGGCTGTGCCCCCGGGCCTCGCCCCCACTAGTAGAGTCTCCATGACCCGCCCCCCCCTCCCTCAATTCCTGGTTCCGATCTGGTTCCAAGGCCGCCACCTCCTGCTGTCCCTGCCCTTGCTGGGCCTGCTCGCCTGCGGACCCAAGCCCGACCTGGTGGTCTACTGCGCCCTCGACCAGGTGTTCAGTGAAGAACTGGTCCGGGACTATGAGAAGCAGAGCGGACTTGTGGTCGAAGCACTCTACGACCAGGAGCACCAGAAGACCGTGGGACTGGTGGGTCAGTTGATCGCCGAAAGCGCACACCCGCGCTGCGATGTTTTCTGGAACAATGAAATCGTGCAGACCGTGCGCCTCGCACGCCTGGGAATGCTGCAGCCCTACGACTCGCCTTCCGCGCAGGACATTCCTGCGACCTTCAGGGACCAGGATCATCTCTGGACTGGTTTCGCCGCCCGGGCGCGCATTGTGATCGTCAATACCGAGTTGGCGGATCCTGCAAAAATCAATGACATGCAGGACCTCTTCGATTCCTACTGGCAGGGCAAGGTGGGAGTGGCGCGACCCCTGACAGGTACCACTCTGACCCATGCAGCAGCCATGTACACCAGCCTGGGCCAGGAGCACGCCGACACCTTCTGGAAAAGGATCGCCTCGCACCAGCACGAAGATCCACCCCCCGTTCATGTGGTGCGTTCCAACGGTCAGTCCATGACCCTGGTGCGCAGCGGCGAATTGGCCGCAGCCTACACCGACACGGACGACTTCAATGTGGCACGCCTCTCCGGGGCTCCGGTCGTAGCGGTCTATCCCAACCAGGAGGCTGGACCCAATGGTGAAGAGCCCCTTGGCACCCTGCTGATTCCCAACACCATCGCGATCATGAAAGGCGCCCCCCATCTGAAAGAGGCCCGAGCATTTGTGGACTGGGTGCTCTCTGAGAAGGTAGAAGAACGACTGGCCAAGGCACGCTCGGCCCAGATCCCGGTGCGACCCAATGTTCCCCGGCCGGACCATGTGAAGAGCGACTTCACGATCATGAAAGTGGACTACAACCAGGTGGGCGCGGAGTTGGCCGAGCACACCAAGTACCTCAAGGCCCTCTACCTCGACCGTTGAAGAGCAAGCGTTCAGACCCCCTCTTCGCCCTGGCCATAGGAGCCCTCATCCTGTTTGGGCTGGCGCCCCTGATCGTCATGGGCTGGCGTCTGGTGAATGCTTCCGAGGCGCTAGGCGTACTCAAGGACCCACGGGTCATGAGCCTCTTGGGGCGCACCCTCGGTCTGGGTCTGTCAGCCGCAGCTTTGGCCGGACTGCTGGGCGCACCCTTTGGTTTTCTGGTGGCACGGACCAAACTGCCTCTGGGCAAGCTGCTCGGGGCACTGGGACTCTTGCCCTTCTTGATTCCGCCTCTGCTCCTGGCCACCACCTGGACCCAGGTCACTGGCCTGCGCGGCGCGCCCATGACGGCCCTGTTGATTGGGCTATCCACGACCCCCATCGTTGCGCTCTTCACCGCCAAGGCGGCAGGGCGCATCGACGCCCGACGGGAGGAAGCTGCCTTGCTCGCGGGGGGACGGCCCGCCTTGTTTGCGATGGAATGGCCCCTGATTGCACCGGCTGTGATGGCGGGTTGTGCCTTCGCATTTCTGTTCGCGATCCACGACTTTGCCCTGCCCGACTATGTGTCGTCGGTGGGCCCGAAGTTCAATGTGTTCGCAGACGAGGTCTTCGCAGTCTGGCAGGTCGATCAAGACGCCCCCGAAGCGGTGGCCACAGCCATTCCGCTCGTGCTCATGACCCTGGCCGCATTGTTGCCCGCACTGGTGCTCATGCGCCGCGGATCAATGGCCACCATTGAGGGCAATTTTGAAGCACCCAAGCCCCTGGACCTGGGCGCCGGGCGCTGGCCAGCTTTCTTGTTCTGCCTCGGCTTCGTAGTGCTGGGAGCGGGCGTCCCCCTGGGGAGGCTGTTCTGGGAGGCTGGGGGCGGTCCCCAGGGTTGGAGCCAAGTGGCCCTCGGCGAGGCCTTTGCAATGGCCTTTGAACTGGGCCGGGATGACCTGCGGCACTCAATTCTCTTTGCTTTCAGCGCCGCCAGTCTGGCTGTGCCTCTGGCACTGGTGCTCGGACACCGCGCTGAACGGGGCGGACGCACGGCGCGCTTTGGCTTGCCCCTGCTTGTGCTGCTGCCTCTCGCGGTGCCCGCGATTCTCTACGGCATCGGTACGGTCCTGCTCTGGAATCGGGGCGGGGGCTTTGAGCTGATCTATAGCAGTGGCGTACTGGTGGTGATGATGATCATCGGACGGTTTCTCTGCTTCCCCACCCTGGTCTGCCAGTCGGGGGTCGCCTCCTTGAATCCTGAGTTGGAAGAAGCGGCCCAGCTGGCAGGAATCTCTCCCGTCAAACGCCTGCTGAGGGTGGTAGCTCCCCCCCTATGGCCCTCTCTTGCGGGGGCCTGGACCCTGATCTTCGTCCTCGCCGTACGTGAACTGGATGCTGCGGTGATCGTTCCCGCAGCCAAACAAACTGCCATGTACCGGGTCTTCAATGCGGTGCACTTTGGCCACTCAAACTATGTGGCCGCCCTTTCCCTGCTGGTGATTTTTGTTGTGATCCTGCCCGGCCTGTTGTGGGCCCTCTTTTCCAAACGCCGCATGGAGATCCTGCCGTGAGCGAAATGCAACCCGACGTACAACTTGCTCTTCAACTTTCTGGAGTCACAATCAATGTGGGTGGCGAGCCTCTGCTCGGTCCCCTGGAACTCTCCCTGGTGGTGGGTGATCACCTGCTGCTGGTGGGCCCTTCGGGCTCGGGCAAGACGACTCTCCTGCGTGCCATCGCGGGGCTCGGAAATGTGACCGGCGGCGTGATGCATGTGCTGGGGCAAAAGGTACATGCGGGTCCCAACAGTTTGATCAGCCCCCAGGATCGAGGGGTTGGCCTGCTCTTCCAAGGGGGAGCACTCTGGCCCCACATGACCGTACGGCAGACCCTGGACTTTGTGCTCACTGCCTCCAAGGTGCCTCGCAAGGAGCGCAAGCAACGGCGAGAGAAACTGCTGGAATTGGTGGAGCTGAAGGGTTTTGACAAACGCTCGGTACCGACGCTTTCAGGGGGCGAAGCCCAGCGCCTGGCCCTGGCCCGGGCCCTGGCTACGGAGCCGGGATTGCTGCTCCTGGACGAGCCCCTGGGACCTCTTGATCAGGACCTGCGCCGGGGACTGTTGAAATCTCTGGATGCGCTCAGCAAGGAACTGCGCCTGACCATCGTGCATGTGACCCATGATGAAAACGAAGCGCGTTCGCTGGCGAATGCGGTGGCTCGCCTGGACAAGGGCAAGCTGGAGATTACACAGACGGACTCTTCGGGCAGTTCTTCAACCCACGATCCAGCCCCTGAACCAAGTAGAGAGGGAGACGAGTCAGCATGAAGAAACTCCTCGGCCTGCTGGTACTCGGATGCGCGGCCTGGTTCATGACCGAGTTGGTGCCTCCCGAACCAAACGCCACTCCTACCACTCCAGTCAAGTGGACCAGTTCCCAACAGTGCAAAGAGTGCCATCAAGAGGTTTTTGCCGAGTGGGAAGATTCCTGGCACGCCAAGTCCTGGATCGATGAGGATGTGATCGCCCAGAGCGACAACTTCAGCAACAAGGTCTGCATCGACTGCCACGCCCCACGCGGTGTATTCGAGACAGGAGTCGGCAACCGAGTCCTGCCCCGCTCTTCGCGGCGGGCGGAGGGAGTGGATTGCCTGGCTTGCCACCTGCTGCCCAATGGCGGAGTCGCGGGCACCATCAGCATGCCCTCCGCCCCGTGCAAGCCCGAAGCCATCCTGGATTTGAGCCGCGTAGCCTTTTGCGCGGGCTGCCACGACCAGCACAAGACCGTGACACAGTGGCGAGAAACCCCCATGGCGGACACGGGCCCCGACTGCCTCGACTGTCACATGCCTTTCAGGAACGGCGACCCCAACCGCGGCCGGCACCACGGCATGGCGGGAGGCCACGACTTGAACCTGGTGCAGTCAGCTGTAACCCTCGAAGCGGAGCGGGAAGGAGACCAGATCCTGGTCACTGTGGAAAATGTCATGGGCGCCCACTCCTTCCCGACGGACGAACGTTCGCGAGCAGCGGACATATTCTGGCGGCCAGTGACCGCTGACCCAGATGCTCGCGGTGGTTGGACGCACCTGCACCGTATCCGCGATCCCTATCGCACGGAGGTGGACATTCCAAGCACCCTGCTGCACGCCCTCGCCAGCCAGGACAAGACGGGGGATTCCCCCCGGCGGACGATTGGTTTCGCGCCACCACAGGGAGCCATCGAAGTGGCACTCTTCTACAAGCTTGCGCCCTATTACAGGGATCCGAGCGATGGACGGGTCTGGAAGACGGAAGAGGTAACCGATCCCCTGATGGACTCTTCCCTTGTACATCGGGTTGTAGTTCCGTGAGAGCTGGGCTCAACCCTGGGCAGCTGGGCGGTCTTCTGGGATTGCTATTCCTCGCCTCGTGCGGCCGGGGCGACAACTCCACTGAGCCTGCGATCCCATCCCTCGCGGGAGTGGTCGCAGAACGCCTGGCAAACCTGACAGCGGCAGACACCGAAGCGCCGGTCCCAACGACCGAGCGCATGGAGCTGACCCAGGAACTGCTGCAGACGCGGGTGCACGGGGGCGAGTTCCGAGATCTGGCTTTCAAAGACCTCGCCACCCTCGGCAAGGCGGCGGTCCTGCCCCTGGCCCAGTGGGCTCGAGATGGGAGCCTGGACAACGCCCTGCGCCAGGCCGCTGTTGAGTTGCTCGGGGTTCTGGCGCAGGAACCCAGCGGTGCGGCGGCCAGCGAACGCTTGCTGGACCTGACCACCACAGCCACAGAACCCTGGCTGCGGGCCCACGCGGCGTGGCGTCTGGGGACCTCTCACTCGGACCATGTGCTACCGCGCCTGGTCCTTCGCCTGAATTATGAATCCGACCCCGAGGCGTTCCTCTGGGTCGCGTCCAGTCTGGCCCGGGGAGGCTGCCTGGCGGGACTCGGTGGCCTGATGGACCTGGCCAGCCGCGGGGATGAACGAGCAACCAGGGCCCAGGCCGAGATCACTTGGATCGAAGAACAGCTTGCCGACTCCGCCGCCAAACTCCTCCAACGCTGGTCCAGCTCTGAGGCCAGTGCCCTGCCACTGGCCGCCCCCAGCGAGGCCCAACTGTCCGAGATCTGGTCCCTGGTGCAAGATCTCTCGGGCGACACCTTTGCCCTCAGGCCGGTGGACGACGCGCGCTACATCCTCAGTCACCTGGGCCCATGGTGCGCGCGCGAGCTGGCCGCCGCCCTGTGGGACACAGACCCCTATGTACGCCTGCACGTGGCCCAGGTACTGGAGCGCATGGGCCCCCGTGCCCGAGAGACAGAAATGGCCTTGGTGGTGGCCTTGACCGAGGTCCAGGTAGCCCCGGCGGTGGCGGAGGCATTGGGCTCCGTGGGCAGCCCCCGCTCCCTCAAACCTCTCCTGGCAGCGAGCCAGGCTGACCAACCCCACGAACTGCGCGTAGCCGCCGTACGCGGGCTGGGAGATCTCGGTCTGCCCGGGGCCCTGGATACGATCCAAGAACTGTTCCGTGAACTCAAAGATCCCAGCCAGGAGCACCTTCAGGATCTGCGCCTGGCCAGCGCCAAGGCCCTTGTTCAACTGGGTAGCGGCGACGAGGCAAGCACCTGGCTGCTGCAACAAATGGAACACGGCCCGGGCAACAGCGATGCTGAGCAGGCCATCGGACTCTGGCTCACCAAGGGCACCGCCGGCGGTCGTCTCGGCTTCGAAGCAGCCTTGAGACACTGGCAAGCCCAATCGGATCCACCGGGTTCAATCCCCAGCGCCGAACGCGCACGCTCCCGCCGCACTGCACGAGGCCAGCAACTGTCCCAGGTTCTTGACTCCCTGATCGCGCCCTAGGAACCGAACTTCAATGTTCACTTCCCAGCCAGACTGGATTCAATCCCCCAGAAACAGGATCCCGCAGGTGGTCAAGAACCACAGGATCCCATTGAGGGCGAATGCAGCATCGCCACCGAGGAGCACCTTGGAGGGGCTGCCTCCCCCACCGCGGGTCTGCACCAGTAAGAGGTAACGGAAGATTCCAAAGACCACAAAGGGCACCGTATAGATCAAGCCCGGCCCGAGCCGCTTCACCGTGCCCGCGTCCATGGCGTACATGGCATAGGTCAGCACAGAGCAAGCGGCCAGGATTGCAGTGGTCTGGTTGAGGAAACCAATCGAGTACTCCTGCAGATTGCGGCGGTGACCGCTGCTGTCATCCCCGAGCAGCTCCAGTTCCGCGTGGCGCTTGCAGAGGGCCAGGAACAAAGCCAGGAAGAATGTGCAGATCACCAGCCACTCGGAGATCGGTCGGCCCACCGCATAGGCACCGGCCACCACCCGCAACAAGAATCCTGCGGCGATGCAGAACACATCCACCAGCACGATGTGCTTCAGGCGCAGGGAGTACAAGAGGTTCAGCAACGCGTAGCCCAAAACCACAAACAAGACCGAGCCCTCTTCGGTTCGCGCCTGGGAAGCGAGCCACGCAGATGAGCCGAGGCAAATCAGCGAGAGCACAAGGGCCTTTGACACAGACAACGTACCCGAGGCGATCGGGCGCTTGCACTTTTCGGGATGTTTGCGGTCGGACTCGGCGTCAAGCACATCGTTGATGATGTAGATCGAACTGGAGGCCAGGCAAAAAGCCGCCACCGCCAGAGCCACCCGCGTGATCTCCGCCGTGTGGGACAGGGGGTCGTCCCCCAACTCTGCCAGGGTGAACAGCAACGCCGCTCCCACAAAGACATTCTTGACCCACTGGTGAGGGCGCAGGGTGGCGATCAGAGGAGGCAGGGTCATGAACCGGTTCTGGAGAACCTGCTAGTCGAGGGTCAGGGCCCGCAGTTCCTCCCGGCGAGCATCGGGGCCGACAATCACAAACTCCTGTTCCTCATCCGCACGGCCCTCATCCCGTTCGTCGACTATGTCGATACCCCGCACCGATCCGTCCCCGTACAGCGCGTTGGTCTTGATGCGGTGGTTCCCCTCTGGATCATTGTCATCGGCTACCAGCACGACCTTGCCAGATGCGGGGAACTTGCGCAGGGGATGGTTGCGGGTATCGCGCCCCGCATAGGCAGACCAACTACCATCAACCCGGCTGAGATCGGTGTACCACTCACCCATGGGCAAGCCGTCCATTTGAGGGGTGAGAAAATCAGATTCAACGGAGGGGCAACTCAATGTCTTGGTGGACGTTTCCGTGTCCTCCCAGATTTCGTCCGCAACAAGAGCAGCAAAGAAACCCACTCCTGTGTGCCGCGGCCAGCGCCCCTTCATCCCGTGGTACTGCAACAGTCCCTGGTAGATCTTGCCCAGGTTCGCAGAACAGGCGGTGACCTGGGCCTGCTCGAAGGCGGCATTGACCCGCGGCAGCAAAGCCACCGCCAAGATCATGATGATCGCCATCACAGCGATCAGTTCGATCAAGGTGAAGCCCGCGCGGCGCAAGATGTTGCGGGACGGGGGCCGGTGGAAAGACAGATTTCGGGAGACTCGCTTCATGGGGGTCGGGCCTGGGGTTCCAGGCGCTCCCAAGGGTACCCGCCAAGGGTGGGCAGGTCACGACTCCAGCAAAAAGGAGGCCTGTTCGGCCTCCCCTTCACTGCCGAATGCGGCCATCAGAGCGCTGCCGATCAGGCTCCGCTGCCAGCAGCCTGGGCGGCCGCCGCCTTGAGTTCTTCCACCCGATTGGTCTCCTCCCAAGAGACGTCGTCGCGGCCGAAGTGCCCATGGTAGGCGGTCTTGGCATAGATCGGCGCCCTGAGGCCCAGGGCACTGATGATGCCGGCAGGACTCAGATCGAAAGTATCGCTGACAACCTCCGAGAGGATCTCTTCATCGATGCTGCCGGTCCCAAAGGTTTCGACCCGCACGGACAAGGGATGGGGCACACCGATGGCATAGGACAATTGCACTTCACAGCGTCGGGCGAGGCCCGCGGCCACGACATTCTTGGCCGCCCAGCGGGCGGCGTAGGCCGCGGAGCGGTCCACCTTGGAAGGGTCCTTGCCACTGAAAGCGCCCCCACCGTGACGGCCCATGCCGCCGTAAGTGTCAACGATGATCTTGCGTCCGGTCAAACCACAATCACCATGGGGACCGCCGAGCACAAACTTGCCCGTGGGGTTGACATGGTAGATCGTTTCGTCGTCAAGCATCTCTGCAGGAATCGTGGTCCTGATCACCTTCTCGATGATCTCTCTCTTGATCTCTGCCAGCACCTCGGCCTCTTCGCTCTTGCCATTGATGTCAGGATCGTGCTGGGTGCTGATCACGACCGTATGCACGCGAACGGGCACCTCGCCCTCGTACTCAACCGTAAGCTGGCTCTTGGAGTCAGGACGCAGCCAGGGCAGGCTGCCGTTCTCCCGCAATTGGGCCATTTTCTCCACCAAGCGGTGGGAATAGTGCACCGGGAAAGGCATCAAGACATCAGTCTCATCGCAGGCGTAGCCAAACATCAGGCCTTGATCCCCCGCGCCCTGTTCCGTGTGCAAGCCTTCCCCTTCACTGACGCCCTGACTGATGTCGGGGGACTGCTTGTCAAGGGTAACCATCACCGCGCAGGTATCCGCGTTGATGCCATAGGCATCGCTGGTGTAACCGATGCGCCGCAGGGTGTCCCGGGCGATGTCCTGGTAGTTGATCACCGCCTTGGTTGTGATCTCTCCAGCCACGACGCAAAGGCCGGTGGTCACCATTGTCTCGCAGGCCACGCGGCTGGCGGAGTCCTGTTCGAGCAGGGCATCGAGAATTGCGTCAGAAACCTGATCGGCAACCTTGTCGGGGTGGCCCATGGAGACGGATTCGGAAGTGAAGAGGGTACGGGCCATGGGGCTCTTGAAAGGGTTCTGGGAAAGGGGTCTGGCAATGGAAAGCGGAAGGAACAACCTCTGGGTTGTCCTCCACCCCAGCCTTCATCGGCCAAACAGGATACTCGGATAAGCAAAAAGCGCCAAGCGAGGAAGCCTCCTCAGACCCATCTCAGGCCTGAGATCGGCCGCCAGGGGGCAGAATCTGGAATGCGCCGAGGGCCTCCAGAGTGCGCTCGGTCGCCCCCTGCTGGCTTCTGACCGCCTCACGGCCCGCTTGCCCCATGGCACGGGCTTCACTTGGGTCAGCCAACAGTTCGGCCACCGCTCTGCCCAGTTCCGCCCCGTTGCGAACCAACCGACTGGCCCCCACACGCGCCAGCAGTGCAGCCTCCTGTTGGAAGTTTGAAACGCTTGGTCCGTGCAGAACGGGCTTTCCCTGTGCTGCGGGTTCGAGCACATTCTGGCCCCCGTGCTCCACCAAGGTACCCCCCACGAAGGCCAGGGTGCAGAGTCCGTAGAGCACCTCCAACTCACCAATGGTGTCCACCACCAGGGGTCGGCTGGCATCGGGCTGCTCTCGTCCGATTCTCAAGTCCGTCAGGAGCTGGACCTGAAAACCCGCCCGCCCCAGGGCCTCCACCACCGAAGGAACCCTGGGAGGGTGACGCGGCACCAGGATCACGCGGGCCTCTGGCGCTGCTGCTGCAAATGACCGCGTCACCGTCAGGTCCTCAGTGTCGTGAGTGCTGCCAGCCAACAGCACGGGCACCTCTGGATCCAGGGCAAGCAACCGTCGTAGATCCTGGTGGGACTGCTTCTCCCCGTCCGTGGCCTGCTCAAGTTCCATGCGAATACCGTCTACCTTGACATTCCCCGTGACCAGGATCCTGTCCGGGTCAGCCCCCAGAGCACGAAAGCGCTTGGCGTAGACTTCTGACTGGGCGGCGAACAGGGAGATGCGGTCGAAGTGGGTCAAGGTCGGGCCAAAACGCTGATAGTTTGCCAGGCTTGCGGGTGTGATGCGTCCGGAGACGATCGCGATAGGAATTCCGCGGCGATCGCTGCAATGAATGAAAGTCGGCCATACCTCAAGCTCCATCAACAGGAGAGCGGTAGGCTGAATGCACCCCAAGAAGCGCGATACCAAGGGCAGGAAATCCAGAGGAAAGCGCACCACGGTCAAGTCGGGGAAGAGGTCCCGCGCAACCTTTAGACCTGAATCCGTAGAGGCGCTGACGACCACCTCATGTTCTTGCACCAGAGCGGCCACCAAGGACTGGCTGGCTTTGACTTCGCCCACAGAGACCCCGTGCACGAGAATGCGGCCACGCACAGGGGCAGGCCCAAGACCGGGCACATCCAGGGCCAGACGCCCCACCACCATGACCCGAAACTCCTTGGAGAGAATTGAACGGGCGATCCACCAGGGAGAGCCCAACACGAACAGGAGAAACCAGGCCAGGCCATAGACCACACGCAGCAGGGGCAGCGCCCATCGGACCCTGGATCTCCGATGTGTGGCTTGATCAACCATGGGGTCTTTGGGTGGCGCGTGAGATCTTGAGTTCAGTGTTGTGCCAGTTCAGGCACGATCCAAGCTCAATTGCCGAAGCAAGTCAACCGCCGTGGCACTTCTTGAATTTCTTGCCGCTGCCGCAGGGACAGGGATCGTTGCGCCCCGTACCGGGGAATGCCTCAGCGGGGGCAGCGACAGGTTTCTGTCCGGGCTGGGGGGGCTGGTTCCCCGGGGGGCCAGGAGCCCCCGCGGCTTGCTGCTGCTCCTTGGCAGCCTTTTGTCGCCGCATCATGTCGAAGGCCCCAGAAGCGGGTACCCGACCGCGCATGCTCTGTTGAGCCACCTGGGCTCGGGCCCGGCGCTGTAGCTCCTGAATCTGCTGAGGACTGAGGTTCTGTGCCCCTGGCGCAAGGGACTGGCCGGATCCAACCTGCCCACCCTGCACCATGCCCCTGGGCTGCAAAGCATCTCCTTGGGCCGTACCGGGCTCACTCCCCTGGTCGGACTCATCCGGCCGTCGCACCTCAATGCGCAGCAGCAAGCTGGCAACCTCGTCCTCAATGGCGGGCAACAGTTGTTCCTGAAACATGGTCGTGCCCTCACGCTTGTAAGCGGTCTTGGGGTCCTCCTGCCCATAGCCACGCAGGCCAATGCCTGCCTTGAGGGCATCGACTGCCTTGAGGTGATCCTTCCACCGACCATCAATGGCATTCAAGATCAGGTACTGCTCGACACGGCGGGTGAGTTCTTCACCCAATTCCTCCTCCCGGGCCTGGTGGCGGGCCTCCAGGACTTCCAGCACGGGGCCGGGGTCAGCCTCATCCTGCTCAGTGGCTTTTGCCGCCAGCGCCTGATCCAACTCCAAGCCAAAGGTCTTGAGGCACCACTCCTTGAATCCACTGGGATCCCCGAGATGCACCGTGGCGCCACGGTTCAAGGCGCCCCCCAGCATGGTCAGCGCCTTCTCGGTCAACTCGATCTTCTCCAGCACATCCTGACGCACGCCGTAGATGGTCTTGCGCTGCTGGTCCATCACCTCGTCGTACTCGAGCAGAGACTTGCGGATCTCGAAGTTGCGATCCTCCACCTTGCGCTGGGCCTTGGCGATGGCGCGGGTCACCATGCCGGACTCGATTGGCTGACCCTCGGTCATCCCCAAACGCTCCATTGCGTTGACCACCCAGTCACGGTAGAAAATTCGCATCAAAGGGTCTTCCAGGGAAAGGAAGAAGCGACTGCGACCGGCGTTGCCCTGCCGGCCCGAGCGGCCGCGCAGCTGATTGTCAATGCGCCGGGACTCGTGGCGCTCCGTGCCCAACACGTACAGGCCCCCAAGCGCAAGGACTACTTGCTCATCCGCATCACAGCGCTCGCGCACCTTCTCGCGGATCGCGTCGATCTCCTCCAGGTGATCCAGATCTCCAAGGACCAGATCTTTGGCCTCCAAAGCGCGGGCCAGCCGGTACTCCAGGTTTCCACCCAGCTTGATGTCCGTACCACGACCGGCCATGTTGGTGGCCACGGTGACCGAGCCCTTGTCCCCGGCCAAGGCGATGATCTGGGCCTCGCGCTCGTGGTTCTTGGCGTTCAGGACTTCATGCTTGAGTTTTCGCTTGCGCAGCATCGCAGACAGGGTCTCTGAATTGTCCACCGAAGCGGTGCCCACCAGGATCGGTTGGCCCAGGGCGTTCACCTCCTCGATCTCATCGCAGATAGCATTCCACTTTTCACGCTCCGTGCGGTAGACCACGTCCTCGTCGTCGGCTCTGGCGATTGGCAGGTGGGTTGGGATCGAAACCACATCGAGGCCATAGATCTTGTGGAACTCCCCCGCCTCGGTGATCGCGGTCCCGGTCATGCCTGACAGCTTGTCATACATGCGGAAGTAGTTCTGGAAGGTGATCGTGGCCAGGGTCTGGGTTTCCTGCTTGGGAATCAGGCCCTCCTTGACTTCCACAGCCTGGTGCAAGCCATCAGACCAACGCCTGCCCTGCATCTTGCGGCCGGTGAATTCGTCCACAATGATCACTTCCGGAGCGACCTGACCCGTGCGCGGGTCTTCGGCTTCTTCCACAACATATTCCTTGTCCAGGTTGTAGAGGGTGTGGGCACGAATCGCGTTTTCCAGATAGTGGGGCCAATCTTCAAAGCCCGGCTCATAGAAGGAAGAGACCCCCAAGAGTTCCTGCGCACGCACAATGCCCGCCTCCGTCATGGACGCCGACCGCTCCTTCTCCTTGACCTCATAATGTGCGTCCCGCTCCAGCTGCACCGCAATCTTGTCCGCCTCCACATAGCGTCCAATGTGCTCCTCTGCTGGCCCGGAAATGATCAAAGGGGTTCTAGCCTCATCAATCAGAATGGAGTCCACCTCGTCCACGATTGCGAAGTACAAGTCCCGCTGGACCTGCTGGTCCACCTGGGTCTTCATGTTGTCGCGCAGATAATCGAAGCCGAACTCGTTGTTCGTGCCATAGACGATGTCGCAGGCGTACATGGCCCGGCGCTCGGCAGGGTCCATATCTGCCTGAATCGAACCCACACTCAGACCAAGATACTCATAGATCGGGCGCATCCAATCCGCATCACGGCCAGCAAGATAATCATTGACCGTCACCAGGAAACAGGTGCGCCCCATCAAGGAGTTGAGGGCCATGGGCAGGGTAGCCACAATCGTCTTGCCCTCGCCGGTACTCATCTCGGCGATCTTGCCCTCGTGCAGCACAAAGCCACCCACAATCTGCACATCGAAATGGCGCATGCCGAGGGTTCGCATGGATGCCTCACGCACCATGGCAAAGACATGGGACAGGTGATCATCCAGTTCTGTCTCGCCTTCCCCCACCGACTCGCGACGCTGCCGCATCTCTGCCTGCATGGCATCACGATCGAGGCCCTGGGCCCACTCCTCCAGATCAGCGACCTGACCGACAATTGGCTCCAACGTACGCAGGAAGCGCTCGTTCTCCGACCCAAACATGCGCTTGAGGCCGCGACCGACCTTGTCTCCCACAGCGCCAAAGCGATCGGTGATATTATCCCATTCCATGGTGTTTTCTCGCCCCTTGCCCTGCGCGGGGATACCCGTGGCCAGTTCCCAGGATGCAACGGGCGACCATTGAACCCATCAAGAGGCCCCCTGCCAAGGGTTGCCCCTAGAGAGTTTGCCCAATCAGCCAGATCAGGGTCATGAAACGGGGCTCGCCCCCCCCTGGGGCTCCTCTGAACTGCCCCCGTCCGGTCCCAGCAACTGATCGATCAGGTCAAACAACATCTCCCGGGGATAGGGTTTCTTGAGCAGCGCGTTGCAGCGCTGAAGCATCTGCAACTCAATATTCGTGGCCGTTGCCAGCAAGACCTTGAGATCCGCGGTACGCGCATTGCCCCTCAACTGCTCCAGCACCTGCCAACCGTCAAGCTCGGGCATGGCATAGTCCAGGATCACCAGATCCGGCAGTGGGTCCTGCTCCAGCATCTCCAGCACCCGGCGCCCATCGTGGGCCAGGCTGACTTTGAAGCCCCGGGCCGATAGCAGGGATCCCAGGCCGCGGGCCACTGCCTCTTCATCATCCACCAGCAAGATGCTGGCCCCGGCGCCGGGGGCCTGTTCAATGCGCGCGATCTCTTCGGTCAACCTGCGCAAGTCATCGTGTGTCGGCAGACCCGCGTCGGCCCAGGCGCTCTCAATACGTTCCTTGAGCACCCGATTTGCTTCGCGCAGCTCGCACCAGGCACCATAGTCGGGCATGCTCGGATCCACCCGCAGATCGTCGTGGGTGTCCACCGAAAAGAAGAACTCATCGTGCACCAGATACTCCTGGATCACGAGCTTCATGAAGGGGTAGCGCCAATTGCCAAGGCGCAGGGTGTAGCGCTCACAGGGTACCTGTTCTTCGGCCTTGGGCCGATCGAAGGCCTCATTCAAGTCCTGCATGGTCTGAGCTTGCTCGATCAGATCCAGGTTGACGGGAGGCTTCCCTGGTAGACCCGATGGCCAGGCTTTCTCCATGTAGAGATCAACCGCATGGCGCACATGGGAAGGGGTCAGTCTCTCGATCCGCATGGCTGACTCTTGCTCCTGGAATCAAGCATTCCCGACCTCGCACTGCAGATTTCTGGCCAGTCGGCCACTGACCTCGGCGGAGGTTGCGATTCCTTCCTCGTCGAGACTGGCGGAAAGTTCTTGGGCCAGGGTTGCCATACAAGCTGGATCCGAGAAACTCGCCGTACCCACCTGCACGGCGGTGCAACCCACAGCCAGAAATTCCAGTACATCCTCGGCGGTGCGAATTCCTCCGCAGCCGATCACCGGAATCTTCACTGCCTGGCATACCTGCCAGGCGCAGCGCATGGCGATGGGTTTGATCGCCACGCCCGAATACCCCCCCACTACGGTGGCCAGCTGGGGCTCCCCACGCCGCCAATCGACCCCCATACCCAGCAAGGTGTTGATCACGGTCAAGCCGTCTGCACCTCCCGCTTCGGCGGCCAAAGCTATGTCCTCGATGCGAGTCACATTGCCGGAAAGCTTGGCAAAGATCGGCTTGGCGGTCGCAGCGCGCACTCCCGCAATCACTCGCTCGGCGGTGGCCGGATCAGTGCTGTAGGGCAGCCGCCCCCCGTCCACGTTGGGACAGGAAAGATTGACCTCCAGGCCCTGCACCTTTGAGCAATCGTCCAGGCGAGCGGCGGCAATGGCGAACTCCTCTTCCGTATGGCCGCCTATGTTGGTGATCAGCACCGCATCGGGATCCTGCACACTGGCCAGGGTCTCGCTGATGTACGCATCCAGCCCGCGGTTTTCGAGCCCGATGGAATTCAAAAAGCCCGCCTCGGTTTCGTGGATGCGCGGCATGGGATTGCCCGGCCGCGGAGTCAATGTCACAGTTTTGCTGACCCATGCACCGAGGGCACCAGCAGGGACCAGCTGAGCCATCTCAAGACCATGGCCAAAGGTCCCTGACGCCGACAAGATCGGGTTGCGCAGCGCGAGGCCAGCCAAGCGTGTGGAGAGATCCGACATGTTTCGCTTCTACAAAAGCCACTCTAGCCCGACCCAAGCGCGGTGTTTTGCGGGAAATGCCCAAAAAACAACTGGGAAGATTCCCGGCCACAGGCCGGGGCGGACAAACTCCCCCCGAATCCAGGTCAGCCCGGGCCCTTTCTCAGTCGCTGGGTTGCTCCGGCAGGCCTCCGCCCGCAGCACCTGCATCTGGAGCGGACACGCCATTGGACTCTTCGGTCGCTTCATCGCCAGAGCGGCCCCTAGCGTCGTCCTCCCGACCGCCGGACTCAGAGTCATGCGGCCCAAAGATCAGCACCAGCGCCCCTACCGAGATCGCTGAATCAGCAACATTGAAGGTGGGAAAATGCCAGTCCCAGTAGGAAAAGTACACATCTATGAAATCTCGCACGGGGCCAAAAGGCATGTCTTCGCGTCCAGCCAGGGGCACATAGGTCAAGTTGTCCCACAAATTGCCGAGGCACCCCCCCAGCACCAGGATCAGTGCCAGCACGTGCCAGGCTCGACCAGGGCCCGCGCGAATCAGCAGGGCGACGAGCACCCCTGCTGCAAGGGCGCGCCCAAGCACCAACACCCAGGGAATCGATTGCAGAAAGCCAAAAGCCGCTCCATAGTTCAAGTTGTGCATCAGCGTCACGCTTTCCCCTACCACGGAGTGGCGCAGATGGCCGTGGGGGCAACGCACGAGAGCTGGTCTTGCCTCGGGCTCGTAGACGCTTTCGAAGTTCGGCATGCGAGCTTCCAGCCAGGGCATCACCGCGGCCTTCGAGCCAATATCCGCGCCCACCAGGACAAACAACCAGAAGAAGCGCAAGAACAGAGTCTGGCGCGATACCCGAACCTCACCCGTCATTCAATCTCACCCGCCTCGTGCTTGCGTTGACAGGTGATGCAATGGGCCGCGTGGGGCATGGCCCTGAGGCGCAGCTTGCCAACCAGATCATTGCAGGCGGTACAACGACCGAAGATGCCCTCCTTGATTCGCCTGAGGGCATCGAGAATCTGCTGGGCGGTACGCTCATCCTGACCTAGGAGCTCGAAGGAGATCTCCAGGGCCACAATCTCACTGCCAGAGTCCTCAGCACTCACATCGTTGCCAGGCAACTGGCTGGTCTCCTGGGCCAACACTTCCAAATCTCCCTGGACCACGCGCAGCATCTGCTTGAGCCCCTGCTCGAACTGACGAAGCTCACTGGCGCTGAGTGGTTTCTTGGGCATGCTTGAGTGGGTCTGCAGGGACTCTTGGGGGGCGGAGTATAGGCAGGCCGGCCTTCGGTTCCAAGATGTGGCTGCACATGATCCGCCCGAGAGATTCCATTTGTTCCCCTGCACAGTCGGTATGGAGACGCCCAAGAAGCTAGGCTGGACCCCTTGCCAACCCCCTCTGCTGCTCAACCGATCCGGGACAAGCCCACCCTGCCCCCTCTCCAAAAGGCGGCGATTGAAGATCTGCTCGACAGCCTGCGGGTGGAGGCAGGTCTTGCACGAAACACACTCAGCGCCTATCGCCGGGACCTGGAAGCCTTCGCGCGCTGGGGGGCGGACCGCGATCTGGCGCAGCCCGGCGCAGCCAACCCCGAGGATCTGATCGACTACCTGGGGCATCTGCGCGCCCTGGGGGCCGCCCCTGCCACCATCGCTCGAGCCCTGGTTTCGCTGCGTCTCTTCTATCGGTTTCTGGTGGCAGAAGGAGAAATCAAGAGCGATCCCAGCGCACGCATACCCAGCCCCACGCTACGACGCCACCTGCCAGGAGTCCTTGATCCCGACGAAGTGGACGCCTTGCTTGCATCCTGCCAGGGAGAGGATCCCCTTCTGCAGAGAGACCGCGCCCTGCTGGAATTGCTCTACGCCACAGGGGCGCGCATCAGCGAGGCGGTGGGCCTTTCCAGTGAGGGCATCGAGCGCGAGTACCAGGTAGTTCGCCTTCTGGGCAAGGGGGGCAAGACACGACTGGTGCCACTGGGTGGCCGTGCCCAACAAGCTCTGCGAACCTACCTCAGCCAAGGACGCCCCCGGTTGGCCCGAGCTGACAGGGTCCCGGAGGTCTTTCTCTCACGCACCGGTCGGCCCCTGACCCGCGCCGCCGCCTGGCGCCGAGTGCGCCAGGCAGCCCTGCGCGCGGGAATCAGCGCGTCAGTCTATCCCCATGCGCTACGCCACTCGTTCGCCACCCACATGCTGGCCGGAGGCGCGGATCTGCGAGCAGTACAGGAACTGCTGGGGCACGCCTCGATCAGAACCACCGAGGTCTATACCCATGTGGATGCGGATGGGGTGCGCGCCTTACATCGCCTGTATCACCCACGAGCCTGACCAACGAACTCACGCACGGATCGGAGGGCGCAGAAAGAAAGCTCCGAGAGAGTCAGGCCCCGATACAGAACGCCTGGCCCATAGCCCCTGCATTGGGCTGATTCAGTCGAGGGACTTGACCTGGTGGCGTACCCAGAGCCCTGCACCATGGCGCTGGGCGCCAAACCCCATGGGCCCATCCATGGCCCGCCCCATCAATTCAACCGACTCCACCGAAACGCCATTGACTACTACAAACAATCGCTCGTTCTTGACCTCAATCACGAAACTGGTCGGATCGTAGAGCCGCACGGGAACCTTCAGATTGCGAGCCAGCGTGCTGAAGGTGTCTTTCTCAGGATCATAGACAAAGACTGTAACGCCAGCACTCTGGGTAATCGCCACCGAAAGGTAGCTCTCACCGTCAAGCCCCAAGAAGATGTTCATCTGGCTCTTGCTGCGGGCTCCCGGAAAGAGCATCACATCTCCTTCGATGCGATAATTCGTGAAGCCCACCGGTTGGGAGCGAAAGCAAACCGCGCTTTTTCCCTGACTGGGCACCTGGAAGAGGCCAAAGGCACTTCCGGTCATGGCCGGTGCACGCTCGTCCCAGGGGAACTCCAGTTGACCGAGGTACTCGGCCAGGGTCGCGGAGGGCTGCTCCCCTAGCATTTCCAACAGTGATACGATGGCGGTCTCGCTCAAGAGGTCACCGCGGCCCAACTTGCTCAAGAGTTGGTCACCCTGCTCCTGCTGAGCCAACCACTCAAGCGCCAGATGACACAGAACGCCCTCTTGCGCTGTGACCGGCGCGCCCCCCATGGGCAGGCTCGGCAGTTGATCGGACGAGAGCCCATGCAGGGCGGCACGCTCCCGACAAAGGCCTGGCTCCTGGGTGCCCAACTTCGCAACCCCGTTAGCAACCATGGTCTCCTGGACGCACCAACGGACGAGACCTTCGCTCAGCCAGGGCGCCTTCTCCTGCAGATCTGGTAGACGCTGCTGCAAGCCCAGGCGCAGCATCTCTTCGCAAGCCATCCGCAGACTTGCCGGAGGCAGGCCAAAGATCTCGTGCACGCGGTCAGGCAGAACCGGAGCCACTGTGATCAATGCAAAACCAGCGGAGAGATCACTGAAGGAAGCGACCTGCTTGTCCGGAGCCTTGCCTGTCAGGCCACGCGCCGCCTGTACAAACGCACGGCGACCATTGTGCAATTCCAGGGTGATGGAAGGACTGCAAACAGTAGGTGTCAGGCCCAAGGTCTCCTGTGCTCTCAACCAGGCTGCGCTGGCCAAAGCGCCGGCCTGTTGTGCCAGGGTCTCACGATTGCGTTCAGAGTGCCATTGAGTAATGACTGTCAGGCCCGGAACCTTGTAAAGGTGATAACCAAGCACGGGGTCCTCATCCTGAACAATCCCGGGAGAGGGCGCAGCGGTGTTGAGCAGGAGCGCCAGGAGAAAGAGACGCAGGAGGTGGAAGTGCAGCATGTCAGCGGGGTACGCTCGGGGAGGTCAAGGGTTGGGGCGTTCCACAGATTGATCGGTCAAGAGAGCCCAGGATATGAGCAGAGTAACGATTCTCCTGCGCCTGCCGCGCCAGGCAAGAATCAAACCTGTCTCAACTCAACCCCTCCCAGCCAGGTGATCGACAATTCCACGGGCCAGCCGGGCAGAGATGCCATCAAGGGCAGCCAACTGTTCCACGCTGGCTCCTCGCACCCCCTGCAGAGAACCAAAGGTACGCAAGAGCAGCTTGCGCCGAGCCTCTCCAACCCCAGGAATCGAATCCAAGCCACTCTTGATGCGACCGCGCTCCTTGCGATGATAGGTGATCGCGAAGCGGTGTGCCTCATCCCGCACGCGCTCCAACAAATGCCGAGCCGGAGAGCCTTTCGCGAGTTCCAGGGGCGCGTTTGCTCCGGGCATAAACAGGCGCTCTTCGCTGGATTCTCTGGTGCGCCCCTTGACCCGCCTCTCGCCACGCGCCTTGGCAAGCGAAATCACCCCCACATCAAAAGCACCGACCTCGGCCCTGGCTTCGAGAGCCTTCTCCAACTGACCAGGCCCCCCATCAATCACTACCAGATCTGGCAGGTCGCCCGCTTGCATGCCGCGCTTCAATGATCGCAGCACCGCCTCGCGCATGGAAGCAAAGTCATCCTGACCCTCCACACCCCGGATCTTGAAACGCCGGTAGCCTGCCCGATCCGGGTGTCCGCGCCGAAAACGCACGCGGCTGGCCACCACATGGGAGCCTTGCAGATTGGAAATATCAAAGCAGTCGATCACTTCAGCGCCTTGCTCCAAGTCGAGCAAACGGACCAAATCGTCAAGCGCTTCCTGCTCCCTTCTGGCGGTCGCATCGTGACGCTCCAGACTGCTGCGGGCGTTTTCTCCGGCCATGTCCAGGGTGCGCAGTTTGTCCCCGGCCCGCGGAACCAACAGGCGCACGGGGCTGCCAAAAATGTCGCTCAAGAGACCCGCCTCCGCCGGCTTGACGGCCAGCACGATTTCCTTGGGCACTTGACGACGCTTGTTTCCATACAGAGCGGTCAGAACCTGGTGCAACATCTCGGCATCCGGCAAGACCGAGCGAAACAAATGACTGCGGCTCTCCGCAAGGCGACCATCCCGGAAAGACAAGCGATGCACGGCTGTCTGCCCAGCGGATCGTGCAAAGCCGACAAAGTCCCTGGAAACCCGATCTCGAGGCCGCACCCCCTGACCCTCGATGGTGCGTCGCAAAGCAGCCAAGCGGTCGCGCCAGCGGGCTGCTCGCTCGTATTCCCGCTGTTTTGAAGCACGCTGCATGCGCTGCTCCAAGTCCTGCTCCAACTCGCCAGTGTCTCCGGACAAGATGCCCAGCGCCTTGTTCACCAACTCCCCGTAATCCTGCTCATTTATCTTGTCCACGCATGGTGCGCTGCAAAGTTCCAATTGATACTTGATGCAGGGCCGTGAGCGGCCATTGAGTTCATGATCAGGGCAATCCCGCAGAGGCACCAAACGATGCAGATCTGCCAGGGTTCTCCTTACAGCCCGAGAGGAAGCAAAGGGGCCGAAGAAGCGACTACGCCCCGCACCTTTCTGCTCATCTGGCTTGTGGGCGCGCACAAACTTGAGACGCGGGAAGCGTTCCGCAAGATCCAGCCGCAACATCAGAAAGGACTTGTCGTCTTTTAGGCGCAGATTGTGAGCGGGTTGATACTGCTTGATGAGAGTGTCTTCCAACAAGAGGGCCTCGCCCTCGGTGCGCGTCACAATCGTCTCGACCTCTGCTGCATCCACCCCCAAGGACGCGATGTTCGGCCGGCCATCAGCGCCTGGCCGCTGGTAGGTTGCCAGACGCGCACGCAGGTCGCGAGCCTTGCCCACATAGAGCACCTGCCCGCCTGCGTCCCGGAAGAGATAGACCCCAGGCCGAGTGGGTACATCGCGAAGGGACCAGTTGGGAGAACTCATACGCAATTGGGCTGGGGCCCACCATACCCAACGGGTGGGATTACCCCCCTATGAGGGACTCGATCAAGGGCTGCAGGGCGCCAAGCCAAACCTCTTCTCCCTTGCCACTCAGGTGAATACCATCCTGGCGCATGGCGTTGGTGGCTTTGCCGTGTTCATCAAGGAACAAGGGCCGCAGGTCGGAGTAGGTCACTCCAGAACGATTTCCCAGATCGGCAATCGAGGCGTGCACCTCCTCCAGAGCTGCCCTGCGTGGGTCCGTTGGTTGAATCCCCACAGGAAAAGGACCGCAAAGCAGCACATGGGCCTGGGGCTCTTCCTGGGCGAGCAGGTCCACCACAGCCCGAATGCCCTGCGCCACCTCACGACCCGTGTGCCGGGCAGTGTTGAGATTGTTGACCCCGATCTGGAGCACAATGACCTTGGGATCGCAAGCGGCCAAAGCACCTTGCTTGATGCGGAACAGGAGGTGTTCCGTTCGGTCACCCGAAAGCCCCAGGGAAAGGGCATTGGTCTCGCCCAAGATACGATCAATGGGACGTGAGCCGTCCGCTCGGGCAATTCGATCAACAGCACCGGTCAGACCTTGGGTCAGGGAATCCCCGAGGAAGACGATCTCGGTCTGGGGCCACTCCCGGCCGAGGTTTCGCAAGCGCTCCAATTGCCGCCACCAGGTTTCGCCACCCCAACCGGCCGGATGACCCCGGTACTCCGCCGAAGGAACCGCCCAGGTGGCGGGATTGCGTCCCAGGCCACAAGCAAAGTGAATTTCACGAGTCAGAGGCGAAGGGGGATGCAAGCCATGGGGATGGTGGTCTTGACCAGCCTTGGACCAGAGGGTCACGGACCCACCGGCCTCGCGCCAGAGTTTTGCAAGGCGCAAACCGTTGGCCAGCGGGGGCACCACCTGATCAGCGAGACCCTGCACCAGCAGGAGCGGAATCCCCGCCTTGGCCGGGGCTTCAATGCCGCCCAACAAGAAGTCCCCGCGTGCGGCGGCTTCGGCTTCTGTCCACTTGTACTCACCCAACACGCGATGCCAATCCCCATCCGATCGCTTGCCCCCCTGCCCGCCGGGCCAGGTGCGCAGATCGCAAACCAGGTTGTCCCCCACCAGGGCAGCGGTCTCACCGGGATGAGTGTTGCCCCAGGCGAGCAAGGGCAATCCACCTCGACTCATTCCAAGAAGCACCGGCCTGGACGAGAAACCAAGCTGCAGCAACATTCCGTGCAGGGCCTCCATGCGCGCCAAGGCGCGCGCTGAACCGAAAAGCTGGGTCAGGTCCACATAGGCCAGATGAAAACCGCGCTCAAGCAGTTCCAGCTCCAAGGCCGGTTGGTGTCCAAAAAAGCGCAGCCGCCAGAGCCACGGCCGTCCACGGCTGACCCTGTGGGGCTGCACCAGGGTGCAGGCGGGGCCTTCTGCCCCGAGCTCAAAATCAAGACGTGGAAATCCATGGTAACGGCTCGTGATCGGCTTGATGCCACGCGCACCCAAGGCCTCCAAGATGTCCAGGGACTGGGCCTCAGGCATCAAGATCACTTCCGCGATCCGGTTCGCAATCGCCTCCGCCCCGAAGGGATTGGGATGCACTCCATCGAGCACCTGCCGAGGCTTCAGGACTCGGGAGAGATCGACAAAGCGAGCGGACGCATGTTGCGCAGCCACGGACATGAGCGCTTGAGCGATACGCACCAGCCGCCCGCCGCGCTCGTTGAGATCCTTTCTACGCTCCGCGCTCAGACCTGCAACCTCCACCAGCATGGGTGGTGGACTGCAAAGCAGCACGCGCACCTTCGGATTGGCCCCCCTCAGACCTTCGATCAAGGCCTGGGTGTCAACCTCCAAGTCGGCCTGGTGGCCCCAGTTTCCTCGCTTTCCTTCGCAGGTGTCGTTGCTGCCCAGAATGACCACAACCAGATCCGGTTGCCACTCAAGCAGTTTCTTCCAGGCTGAGCTGTCCATGTAGGGCAGGTCGGCCCCACGCAACAGGGTGCGCCCACCAGCACCAAAATTCTGTACGCGATACCCGGAACCAAGTCGCCAGCCCAACTGCACGGGATAAGCGTCATGCTCCAGATCACTCAACAGGGCACCTTGTGTGATGGAGTCCCCCACACAAGCAACTCGCACCTGAGTCACCCCCGGACCGGCGAGCAAGACCACGAAAGCAACCAGCCGGAATCGGTTGGCCATGGAAAGAAACCGATTCACCCTATGGCCCCATCAAACGATTCAAGGTGCCACTCTCTTCCAAATGCTCAAAGCACTTCTGGGCAATCAACTTGTGCTGACTGGCGGAGGGGTGCAGGTTGAAGCGCGAGACCACCAGGCTCGAGTGCTTGTAGACTCCCTCACGAAACGGCTTGCCTGTTTCTGCGAACAACGCCTGGTCCAGGTAAGGCTGCATATCGAGCACACTGAAACCCTGATCCTCGCAGGCGGCGAGGATCTGCGAGGCATGGTTCGCCTCGTGCCCATGATCGCTGTAGGTGATGCTGGCCATGGCAAAGACCGGGATCTGATTGTCAGCACTGATCTCCTTCAAGCGCTCCAGGGCACTGACCAGTGACTTCCAACCCTGGAGTTGCTCGTAACGACCCGGCAGATCGAAGGTCGACCCCTGCTCATCGTCTCGCCGGGTGTTCTTGTGCACCAGACCTGGTTCCGAGTCAGGTTGGTGCCCACGCAGCTTTCGCCAGAGAAACGAATGCCCCAGGTCGTAGGGGTCTTGGGCCAGATTGACATATACGGGCAGCCCCTCGTCGTTGCCGCACACCCCAAGCAGAATCAGGTCGGGCTCAAGAGCCATGCCCTTGGCTTCCAGGGTCGCCACCTCCATGACCGTGTTGTACCCAGGCACAGCGGTGTTGATCACCCGCCAATCATGCCGTGGATAGGCCGCCTGAAGCAGGAGCCTGAGCTGCTCCAGATAGCAGTCATCCTGACCGACTCCATGACCGAATTGAATCGAATCCCCTAAACCGATGATCGTGATCGTGTTCGCTTCTTTGGGCACCTGAGGTGCTGAGCGAAAGCCCAGGTGGTTGGTGCGTACCTCGTGTCCCTTGAAATTCACGCCCTGCAGGTTCGGGTGCAATTCATAGACGATCTTGGAATCGGTCCCCATTCGGATCACATCACCGAAACTGACCGGAGTGAGTTCCTGCGAGGTGCCCTCCACCGGTCTGGTCCTGCCAGCGAGAACCGCTTCAAGATTGTGGGCATTGGCCTGATGTACCTGCCAACGACAGAAAATCTCGCCCCCCAGAATCATCAGCACGAAGCTCACCAGCAGGGCCAGCAAGCGCTGCTTCCATCGTGGGATCGGAGATTCCTCGGGCGTTGTACTCATCGAGGAACACGAACCCACCCGAAATCATGGGTCTCAACAGGACGGTCGATCAACATTGGGTGCAGCTTGGTTTCCGGGGTGCTGACGCAGCATAGACCCCCGGCCTCGCCCCGGTCCAGCCTTACCAGCGTGCAGGCTCGTAATCCTTCAGGAACTGCCCCCAGCAATGCACTCCCGTGTTGAAGCCCACGAAGATCGGGTCGACAATGCGCGCCGCCCCATCGATGCAGTCCAGGGGTGGAGCGAAGCGCTGATCCTGTTCCTTCTTGACCGCCGCTTCGAAGGGATCCTCGTCTGTGACCCAGCCCGTGTCGACGCTGTTCATGTGGATGCCGCTCTGGTAGAAATCCGCCGCCGAGGTGCGGGTCATCATATTGAGGCTGGCCTTTGCCATGTTGGTATGGGGATGCCGGGTGGTCTTGAAGGTTCGATAGAACTGACCCTCCATAGCTGAGACATTGACCACATGCTGATCCCCGGTACCCGCCCGAGCCATCAGGTTCTTGAGCCGGGCATTGAGCACAAAGGGCGCAATGGTGTTGACCAGATGCACTTCGATCAGCTCCACAGTGGGCACTTCGCTCAATTCCATACGCCAGGAATTCTTGGACCGCAGATCCAACTGCTGGCCATCCCCGTCCAACATGCCCTCGGGGAAGAGACCGCGCTGCTGGTCCTCATTCAGCAGATCCAATTGACTCATGCCCGCCGCGTGTGTCAGTCCCATCAAAGCGGCCTGGTCATTTCCGACCTGTGCGGGCAGGTCCGCACCTGCATCTGCGCCCCCGATCTGAGCTGCATCAGGCGTGGAATGTGCAGGCTGCGCCCCCAGGTCTGCCAGCAGCCGTTCATGCTTCCGCAAGAGCAGGCGTACCGAGGGATCCAGATCCTCAATGGACTCGCCCTCCATCAAATGGGCGCTGTAGGCCGGCGGCCGCCGAACGGTCTGGCATGCGTTGTGCAAGAGAAAGTCCAAGCGAGCAAAGGAACCATTTATGTGCTTGGCAAAAGCCTCCACACTAGGCGTGTGGCGCAGGTCGAGGCCAAAAACATGCAGCCGGTCACACCAGTCATCAAAGTCCTCCTCCGCCGCGAACCGCCGNGCGGAATCGCAGGGAAATCGCGTGCTGGCNATCAACTCGGCACCGGCCCGCAGCAGCATCAACGATGCCTCGTATCCGATCTTGACCCGTGAACCCGTAACCAGGGCCACGCGACCCGAAAGGTCCGCAGTCTGGAATCGCTTCTCCCAGTTGAAAGCCGCACAGGAGGGGCAGAGGGCATCGTAGTGCTGGTGCAGCTCCTGGTAGGCTTGCTTGCAGATGTAGCAGTTGGCCGGCTCTTCGAGCACTCGTGCTGCGGCATCCCAACCCGGTGTCCAGGCCTGCCGCTCAAGCAGTTCCCGATCATGTTCGGAAACCTGCAACCCAGGCGGTGCTGTGGGAAAGCGGAGGGCTCGCTTGAGAGCCCGATTGCTGGTGGCATTCAAGGCCTGATCATCCTTGACCCGGACCTGCTCGCGCTCCAACTTGCGCCGCTGCTTGCCAAAAACCCTCCGGGCCAGGCGATCAGGCAAGGCAAGACGCCCCGCTGCCGCCCTGAGACGCTTCAAGAGGGCGGGATCCGCGCCCTGCAGTTGGCCGGGATCCTGGCTCAGTCCCTCCAGTTCCTTCGCCAGGGCTTCCAGATCGCAGGATTCGGAATGATTGGATTCCATTTCAGACCTGATCAACGCTGTGGTCCGCGATCAGGACGGATCACAATCTGGGGATCGCGGGGATCACGGCGCCCCGCCAAGAACTCGAAACGCCGGGCGACATCCTCCTGCACATCAAAGGTCGCGGCGTTGGGATGAATCGCGATCGAACCAATCGAGTCGCCGTTGACTTCACCTCGCCGACAAACCGTGGCCAGGATACGACCGGGGGTTGCTCCCTGGTTCTCTCCCCAGTTGACGAAGAAGCGTACACCGCTCGCCTCGTGGCCGCCGTTTCTGGAATCGGATTGACCACCGTAGGAGGGACGAGAATTCCCGGACCGTTGGGAGTTGCCAAACGCACCTCGCACAGAACCGCGACCCGACTGGTCGCGCCCCTGCGGCAAGTTGTTGGCGCGAGCCGGCTGGCTGGGCTTTCTAGCACCTTTGCGTGCCAGAAGAGCAGCCACAACGGCCACCGCATCGCGGCCATCAAGCAGGCCCGAGGCCTGGGCCAGATGGGCCTGGGAAGGACCGCGCTCCAGGAACGCATCCAGTTCAGCTTCCAGAGCCGCCTGTGCCCGATCATCCAATTCCGCCCGCACCTCCTGGGGTTGGGGAGTGCGGCACCACTGAAACTCAACACGGGCAGTTTGCAGGAGCCGCGCTATCCGGCGTTTGGAGTTGGGCGGCACCAGCAATGCGCTGACCCCCTGATTCCCCGCGCGACCGGTGCGACCACTGCGGTGGGTATAGATTTGCGCGTTGAGCGGCGGGGTCGAGTGCACTACAAAGGCCACATCAGGCACATCCAGGCCACGGGCTGCCACATCTGTGGCCACCAGCACCTTGGCCTCGCCGGAACGAAAAGCACCTAGAGTTCGATCGCGCTGGCTCTGGGCCAACTCACCGCTCAGAGGAAGGGCACTGAAACCGTCCTTGGCCAACCGCTCTGCCAGATCAAGGGCCTCCATGCGCCGTTCCACAAAGATCAGGGTGCGTTCCTCGTTGGCCCGCAGCAAGAGGTGAACAAGAGCCGGATAGCGACTGCCCCGGGGTACCAGATAGCCCTCATGAGCAATGTTCTGGTTGGCTTCGCCCAGTGCAGTTCCTTCGATGGCGAAGGGATTGCTCTGATAGCGTTCGGCCAGGCGTAGGGCACCCGGAGGGAAGGTCGCTGAGACCATGTGGGTGCGACGCGATTCGGGCGTCGTGTCCAGGATGCCTTCGAGCTCTTCCCGAAAACCCATGTCAAGCATCTGATCTGCCTCGTCCAGCACCAGTTCGCGGATGCCGCTGAGGTCGAGGGCACCACTCTTGACATGATCAAGCAGGCGCCCGGGAGTGCCCACCAAGACCCGCGGCCGGCCGGCAAGCATCTGGCGGTCCCGGAACACGGGAGTACCGCCTGTCACCGAAGCCACCTTTCCGTCGCGCAGATCCGCGAGCAGCCAGCGAAGTTCATCACAGACCTGAGTGCCGAGTTCGCGGGTGGGCACGATGATCAGGATAGTGGGACCGGGTGAAATGCGCTCTTGAGCCAATGCCTCCGCAATCACAAAGCCCAATGCCACCGTCTTGCCAGAGCCGGTCTGCGAAGAGATCTGCAAGTCGCGGCCATCGGCCTGGGCGGCGAGCACCGCCTCCTGTACGGTGGTCAGGGATTCAAAACCGCGTTCTGTGAGTGCCCGGCGCAGGACCTCTGGCACAGGTTCGAGCCAGGAGGTGTTTGTGGGAATCGGCGNCNCNTCCGCTTCAATCGCCTCTAGAGNCNTCCGGGCTGAAGGAACGGCCGCATCGGGGTCCAGACCAAAAAGATCTGCCGCAGGAACCTTGATGGGCGCGGCCTGCTGGGGCAGAACGGCCTGCTGCTCGTGGGAGCCTGCCCGCGATTCGGGGCGACTGGGGGCAGCATGAAACGCCTTGCTGAACGACTGTCCGGGGGCGGGCGAGGGCACGAAAGCGTCGTCGGACGCGGAATACTCAAAACTCATGGGGTCCACACAGGGCCTTTGGGCCCAGTAGCTCGTGAAGGACGGCCGCAGCCGCCACAAGAAAACTCAGGACCACCAAGGCCCAGAAACCAACGCACTTGACCCTGCTTACACTCTGGGGGCTGGGCGCGAACCGGGCAGTCTAGCCATACCCTGCCCCAGATGAGGCCGGTTTTCGAGGAAAGTCACCTCTTATGACCCTCTGAAGCAACACCCCGACCACGAGCGAAGCCCCGCCAGAGAACCTTGAACCCCGATTCACGACATTTCTGCGCCACCAGGGTCCCATGAACTCATGCCCTGACACGGCCCTCCGAGTAGGATTGAACCTCATCCTTGATCCCCCTTTTGGGGACAACCCAGGCACAACCCCAGATCCAATGCTGACCGAGAACACCACCTCGACCGCCCCCCCCAGCGCCCCCTTCCTAGATGGACTCAAGCAGCGCTGCGGTAATGAGCCGGAATTCCTGCAGGCAGTGGACGAAGTCATGGAGTCCCTGCTAGCCGTCAGCCAGCAGAACGAAACCTATACCCAGGCCCGCATTCTTGAGCGATTGGTTGAGCCGGACCGGGTGGTCATGTTCCGCGTGGTCTGGGAAGACGATTCGGGAGCGGTGCGGATCAATCGCGGCTATCGGGTCCAGTTCAATAATACCATCGGCCCTTACAAGGGCGGTCTGCGCTTTCATCCCACGGTCAACTTGAGCGTACTCAAGTTCCTGGCCTTCGAACAGATCTTCAAGAACAGCCTGACCGGATTGCCTATGGGTGCTGGTAAGGGCGGCAGCGACTTTGATCCCCGCGGCAAGAGCGACCGCGAGGTGATGCGATTCTGCCAGTCCTTCATGACCGAGTTGTTCCGCCACGTGGGACACAACACCGATGTGCCCGCCGGTGATATCGGTGTGGGCGCGCGCGAGATCGGCTTCTTGTTCTGCCACTACAAACGCCTGACCGGGCGCTACACGGGAGCCCTGACCGGCAAGGGCCTGGCCTACGGGGGCAGCCTGATCCGAACAGAAGCCACGGGCTTTGGAACCGTCTACTTCGCTCGCGACATGCTGTCCCGAAACAAGGATTCCCTCGATGGCAAGCGCTGTCTGGTCTCGGGCTCGGGCAATGTAGCCCTCTATGCGGCCCAGAAACTGATGGAGTTCGGTGCCCACGTGGTCTCCCTCTCAGACTCCAAGGGAACCCTGCACTTCCCCAAGGGATTGACCGCTGAGCAGTTCGCATGGGTCCATGATCTCAAAGAGCGGCGACGTGGACGGCTCTCCGAGTTCAGCGAGGATGGCTCCGGCGGCGAGTATCTGGAGAACAAGAAGCCATGGGAACTCCCCGCAGATTGCGCCTTCCCCTGCGCCACACAGAACGAAATTTCCCTGGACGATGCAAAGACCATGGTGGACAACGGGGTCAAGCTGGTGGCCGAAGGGGCAAACATGCCCTCCTCGATCGCTGCGGTGCACCATTTCCGCTCCCATGAACTGCTCTTTGCCCCGGGCAAAGCGGCCAATGCCGGGGGAGTGGCGGTCAGCGGGCTGGAGCAGAGCCAGAACGCCTTGCGCATTTTCTGGGATCGCACCAAGGTGGACCGTCGTCTGCAGGAAATCATGACCAACATCCACGAGAAATGCGTGGAGCACGGGGAACGCCCGAACGGCTCAGTGGATTATGTACATGGGGCGAATCTGGCCGGCTTTATCAAGGTGGCCGACGCGATGGTTGCCTTTGGGGTCAACTAGGGAAGAAACAGGACCCCCTCCCCCAGAAGCCGAACGAATCGCTTCGACAAGCCAAAAGATCGCAATGTCGATTCAGAGCGCGTAGTCGTTACGCTCCGATACCTGGTCGCTGAGATACTCAACGAATTCGTACTCGTTGTCGTCCTGGTCAAAAAAGTAGTGACGGTGGCGGTGGGGATGATCCAGATCAGTCATACCCTCTCGATACCCCGCGGCCCGCATGCGCTCTGCAACCGCGGCAACATCACTCACCACGAACCCCATATGGTTGACTCCAGGATGGATGTAGGGTTCATGGGGCCCCTTCTCCGTTGCACCGCGATCCTCAATGGCCAGATAGGTCGTGTCCGTACCCAGATGCACCCAGTATCGGGCCGAGCCATCATGGCCTTCGCCCCGAATACAAAACTCTGGCATGGCGGTCTGCAGGAAGGCGACGGTGGCAGCCACATCAGTGGAGGTCACGTTCAAATGCTCAAGAAAAGAAGTCATACGGAAAAGGTAGCCCTGATGGGCCCCCTCCAACAAGACGATTTGGCGGAGTGAAATTTCGCACTATCAACTTCAAGCCCGAGGAACTTGAAAACGGTCCCTACTCCACCACCGGACAAGCCACAAAATGCCCAGTACCCCGGTCATTGAGCTCGGGCACAAGTTCTGCGCACTCTTTCTTGGCCAAGGGACAGCGGGTACGGAATCCGCAACCGGTGGGCTTCGCCAGGGGACTCGGAATGTCCCCTTGAAGCACCGTGCGCTTGGCACGTTTGCCGTCCGGATCCGGGCGTGGCACGGCCGACAAGAGAGCCTGGGTGTAGGGGTGGCGTGGAGACTTGTAGACCTGCTCCGCGCTGCCGTATTCCACAAGGGATCCCAGGTACATCACCGCAATGCGGTCCGCCATGTGGTAGACGATGGACAAGTCGTGGGCCACAAAGAGATAGGTCAGGCCGAATTCCTGCTGCAATTCGCCCATCAGGTTGATCACCTGGGCCTGGACAGAAACATCCAAGGCGCTGACCGGCTCGTCCGCCACAATCAGAGCCGGACGAGTGGCCAGACTGCGGGCGATTCCGATTCGTTGGCGTTGACCACCTGAGAATTCATGGGGATAGCGGGCGGCGTATTGGGGCTGCAAGCCAACCCGATCCAGCAATTGGGAGACGCGCTCGTCGAGGGCCTTCTGGTCGAGGTCCGGCTCATGAATGCACAAGGGGCCTTGAACAATCTGCTGCACGGTCATGCGCGGATTGAGGGAAGAAAAGGGATCCTGGAAGACCATGGACACCTCAGCTCGATGAGGCAGCATTTCCTTGCGCGCCAGCCCATTCAAGTCCACCCGCCCGGAACGGGACTCGAACCAGATCTGACCACCGAGTTTCACATCCGGGGACATGGCGCTGTGTAGATTGCAGATCGCCCGCCCCACGGTGGTCTTGCCAGAACCCGACTCTCCCACCAGGCCCACGGTTTCGCCACGCCTGATCTGCATGGAGACCCCGTCCACCGCCTTCACCAAACCGACCTGGTGGCGCAGAACGCCCCCATAGATCGGGAAGTGCACAGAGAGCTGGTCAATCTCCAGCAAAGGCTTGCCCTCGCTCATGGGGCAGCCTCCTCGGCTTCCGCATTCGAGGGAAGCTTCTCAACCAGATGGCAGCGCACTGCGCGACCGCCGCCAAGGTCCACCAGCGGCGGCTCTTCGCTCCGACAACGATCCTCCACCTGTTCGCAACGGCTGCAGAAACGACACCCCGGAGGAAAATCAAGGATCGCGGGCACATTGCCCCGAATCGCAAAGAGGGGCTTGCCCTTGGAGTCTTCTTGGGGAATCGAACCCATCAAGCCCTTGGTGTAGGGATGCAAGGGCTGCTGATAGAGGTCCCTGGTGCTAGCCACTTCCTGGATTCGGCCTCCATACATGACGATCACCCGGTCACAGGACTCCGCAACCACGGCCAGGTCATGGGTGATCAGAATGGTGGCACTGTCTTCACGTTGATTCTGCAGGTCCGCCATCAATTCGAGGATCTGCGCCTGGATGGTCACATCCAAGGCCGTCGTGGGCTCGTCTGCAATCAACAGCCGTGGCTTGCAGATCAAAGCCATTGCAATCATCACACGCTGACGCATGCCCCCCGAAAACTGATGGGGATAGTCCTTGAGGCGCTTGTCCGCGTCAGGGATGCCCACCTGTTCCAGCACTTCGATCACGCGGTTACGGGACTCCTCCTGGGAGAGGTTCTCGTGCAACACAACCGCCTCCATCACCTGCCTGCCAATGTTGAGCACCGGATTGAGGGAGGTCATGGGTTCTTGGAAGATCATCGCAATGTCGCGCCCACGCACCCGCCGCATCTCGTTCAGGGGCAACTGCAGAAGATCCCGCCCGTCAAAGACCACCTCACCAGAATCGATCCGACCGGGAGGATCGGGAATCAGGCGCATGATCGAGAGAGCGGTGACCGACTTGCCCGACCCGGACTCCCCCACGATCCCGAGGAACTCACCGGGCAGCACATCGAAGCTGACACCGGCACAGGCCCAGGCCCGCTGACCTTCCACATTGAAGTAAGTGTGCAGATCCTTGACTTGAAGCAGGGGCTGACTCATGACTAACGCAATCTGGAAAACACTTTGGGATCAAAGGCCTCGCGGACCGCTTCCCCGATAAAGACGACCATCAGGAGCGTTGCGAAGAGGGCCCCCATGGGAAACAGCACCAGGTGCCAGGCGGAAATATTGGACAGCCCCTGGCCCATGAGTTCGCCCCAGGAGGGTGTGGGCGGCGCCAGGCCAAAGCCCAGATAGTCCAGGGATACCAATGAGGAGATCCCGCCCACGATGGCGAAGGGAGCAAAAGTCACGATCGGAGTCAGGGCGTTGGGCAGAATGTGCTTGAACATGATCGAGCGCCTGGACTCGCCGATGCAGATCGCAGCGGCCACATAGTCCTTGGCCTTTTCACGCAGGAACTCACCGCGCATGTAAAAACTGATTCCAATCCAGTAGAAGAGCGACAAGATGCCCACCAGAATCCAGAGGCTGGGACTGATGATCGAACTGATGATGATCACCGTGTAGAGGAAGGGCAAGGCCGCCCATATCTCCACTATGCGCTGGCCGAACATGTCCACCCGTCCCCCAAGGAAGCCCAGCAGCGCTCCGACGCTCATGCCCACAAGGTAGGCGATGCCCACCACCGACAGGGCGAAGGTGATCGAAATGCGAAACCCATAGACCAGCCTCGCCAGTACATCCCGGCCCCGGTTATCGGTTCCCAACCAGTGCACCGAATCCGGCGCGGTGGGAGGGCGCCCCTCGAAGCCTGGCTCTTTGAGCAGGTTCTCGATGGGATGATAGGGGTAAGGAGCCAAGAGCACCCAGTCCCCCTGATCCGCGGCCTCGTACTGACTCTTTGCCAGCCGGTAGTTGGCCTCTCCGCGCATCAGCCTCTCCGGCCGACGGGGATCATAGATGCCCAGGTCCTTGGCCGCGTGATAGCTCTCCACGAAGGGCAGAAGCTCCTCAAAGGCGGGGAAGAATAGCTCGCCCCCATGACTGACAGCCAGAGCCTTGTTGTTGACGAGCACGGGCAGCAGAAACGAGAGCAGATACATGCCCAGCAAGAGCTGGAAGCTGTACCAACCGCGCCGAATAGTCTTGAACTTCTTCCAGCGTCGCTGGAAGACCGTCTGGGGCTTGTCCTCGAAGGGTTGAGTGGTCATCTGGAGATGGCAATAACTTCAAGAAAAGCGAATGCGCGGATCCACCAGCACATAGAGCACGTCAGACAGAATGTTGCCGATCAGAACCAGCAGGGTATTGATCACCAGAATGCCCATCACCACCGCATAGTCCCTGTCCACAATGGAGGTGTAGCCCAGGTACCCGATGCCTTGGATGTTGAAGACTTTCTCAATGAGATAGCTGCCCGCCATGATCAAGCCGATGGCGTGTCCCAGGCCCGTGCAGATCGGAATCAGCGAGTTGCGCAGTGCGTGACCAAAAATCACCGCCCGCTCCGATAGACCCTTGGCAAAGGCTGTACGCACATAGTCCTGACCGAGATTCTCCATGAGAGAGTTCTTCATCAAGATGGTCAGGGTGGCGAAGGAACCAACCATGTACGCCATGACCGGCAGGATCGTGTGGTGCAGCTGGTCGGTGATTTTTTGCCAGATGGAAAAGTTCTCCCAGCCTTCGGAACGGAATCCACCCAAGGGGACCCAATCCAAGAAACTGCCCCCACCAAGCAGCACCAGCAGCACCCCCCCCAAGGCCCAGCCGGGTATCGAGTATCCCGCGAAGACGATCATGCTCGAGGCGATGTCCAAACGGGATCCGTGGCGAACCGCCTTCAGGACCCCCAGGGGAATACAGATCAAATAGGCCAGGAAAAAGCCCAACAGCCCGAAGTAGATGCTGATTGGGAAACGCGAGGTGATCACCTCGATCACGGGCGTGTTGTACTTGTAGGACTTTCCCAGATCCAATTGCACAAGATCCCAGAGCCAGTGTCCGTAGGCCACAAAGAAGGGCTTGTCCAGATTGAAGTGCTCCTTGAGGGCAGCCAGGGATTCGGGTGGGATTTCCACAGAAGACCCAGACCCTCCGACCCCGCCCTCAGTGGCAGATGCCTGCATGTTCAGGATCATCTGATCGATAGGCCCACCCGGCACGAACTGGGTGATCGAGAACACCAAGAAGGTGATCCCGATGAAGGTAGGGATCAACAGCAGGAATCTGCGAGCGAAATAGGCGGCCATGGCAGGGTTGGCGGTTCTTTCTCAGCGGGCCTGCTGCCAGAATCGGTTTTCTCTGGAGCCCGGGTCCATGCTGAGGCTGCCATCGGCACGAGCAGCCTCCAATTCCGCCTCCTTGGCGGGATCCACCCACCACACATAGTGCAGAGACGAATAGTTGGCGGTGCGCTGACAGCCCCAAGCGGGCATGGAGTACTTGTTCCAGAAGAGCATGCGCTGGGCCGGGTTGTACCAGCCGAGCACATAAGGCAGCTCGGCATAGATCAGCCCGTCGATCTCCTGCACCAGCGCAATGCGCTTGGCCACGTCATATTCCTCGTCGTATTCCTGGCAGAGTTCGTCCACTCGCTCGTTCTTGAATGACGTCACATTGTTGTTGTCCTCTTGATCCGCCAGATGTCCGCCGAATGATGTCTCGGGATTGGGGAAGGTCAAGGCACCCCAAACGGTGCTGGTCAGATCAAAGTTCTTGGAGCGCATGGTCTGCCAGCGCGCTGCAGAAGTCTGGAACGAAAGGGTCAGTTCAATCCCAGCATCCTTGCAGTTTTCCTGATAAATCGTCAGGGCCGATTCGGAGAACTTGCTCGAATAGGTCAGGTCAAAGGAAAGGCGGCTGCCGTCCGCCTTGAGCCGGTAGCCATCACCATCCCGCTGGGTGAAGCCTATTTCATTCAACAGATCCTCTGCCAAATAGGGGTCATATCCCATGAGCTCGTTATCTGAGCACTGATAGGTACCCCCCTGGTAGTAGCTGGTCAAAGGCAAATACTCATTGAAGTACAACTTGTCGATGAACAATTCCCGGTCGTACAGGGCCTGAAGGACCTTGCGCATGCGTAAGTCATCCAATGGCGCCCTGCGGGTGTTGATCGCGATCCCGCTGGTGCCGACCGCCTTGTCCGTGAAGAATTTGCGCGGCACAAGCATGCCTCGCTTGACAGCACTCACCTCGGGAATGTCCTCCGCCCACCATTGGGCCCGGGGCACCAGATAGTAGTCCAGCTCTCCCTTCTTGATCATCTCAAAGGCCAACGCCCAATCGAGAACAACCTCGTAGTGATAGACCCCAATGTTGTACATCCCCGTCCAAGCCGGATTGTCCCGGTCCCACCAGTCATCCCGACGATGGATCTCCAGAGATGTCCCCGTCTTGATGTCCGCCCCAGGCACGATGTAAGGGCCACTGTTGGCGGTGTATGAGTTCTGGTACTTGTCCAGATACTCGTCCCCAGGGATAGAAACCTCCGCCGCGGGAAAAACCGTCAGGCTAGCAGAGAAGTAAAGGAAGTTGCGCCAGTTGGGCTGGTTGCAGACAACCTCCACGATGTACTTGGATTTCGCAGTGGGCTCGTTGAGCTTGGCATAGGTCGCGTTGGAGGAGGGGTCCAAGGTTTTGGGATCCACGCGCAGCTTCCAACTGGCCACCACGTCCGCGGCGGTCACCTCAGAACCATCACTGAATCGCGCGGCGGGGTTGATGCGATAGGTATAAGTAGTCTTGTCCTCGCTGATCTTCCAATGGGTGGCCAACCTTGGGATGTATTCCAAGGTCGTGGAATGCACGCCCAAGAGGGTCTCGTAGCACAGATCCCTGACCATGTAATTGATCGACGTATTCCAGTCCTTGCCGTGCTGCCGCAGAGTCGCGGGCCAGTCCACCATATAGAGGCGCATGGAGCCCCCTGGAACAGCATCCGGACTGCCAACCGCGGGGAAGGTCAAGTTCGTGTCCCAGCCCTCCCCCGTAAATCCAGGTCCGCCGTCTTCGGCCGCAACGGCCTTGTCTCCCGCTTGCGGGTCATAGACATAGTTGACCATGGGAATCTCGACAGTCGAATCGGCCACACCGCTGCCCCCCGAGTCCGCCTGTCCAAGGCCGTCCACTGGAGCCTGCTCCTCGGACCCACAGGCAAGCAATCCCCAGAGGGCAAGGGACACAAGAGACAAGTGGAACAAGCGGGGTTGCTGGGAAGTTTTCATGGAAGGGCTCCGGGCTGACCCGGTGGGGCAAGCAGTATCTCCTTCCCGGGCTCAGGTCACAAGGGGGCAGCTTGGATCGGTGCGAGGCCATCGTGGTGCCTGTCCAGGGAGACACCACAGCCGCGCCAGGTCTCTCACACAACTCCCCCAGGTCCCCCCCATGCGCTAACCTTTGCCACAACCGCGGGATTGGCGGAATTGGTAGACGCGCGAGGTTTAGGTCCTCGTGGGCATTGCCTGTGGGGGTTCGAGTCCCCCATCCCGCACCATTCGGCACTAGCGCTCCAGCAGGACGGCCTCAAGCTCACGCAGGCGGTCCCTGAACCCGGTCGCATCCTCAAAGCGCAACTCCCCCGCTGCACGCAGCATCTCGCCACGCACGCGCTCGGTCTCTGCGGTCAACTTGTCAAGACTCCAGCCGCTGGGATCGTCCGCCACCAAGCCCTCCTGGACCAGGCTCGGTACACCGGCGTAGTCCATTTCATAAAGCGCCTCAAGGGAATCGCGCACGGGTTTGATGATCGTGGCGGGGACTAGCTCATGTTCCAGGTTCCAGGCCTCTTGCAATGCCCTGCGCCGATGAACTTCATCAATGCAATAACGCATGGAGTCGGTGATCTTGTCCCCATAGAACAAGACGCGTCCCTCAACGTTGCGCGCCGCCCGGCCGCAGGTCTGAATCAGGCTGGTGCGGGCCCGCAGAAAACCCTCCTTGTCCGCGTCAAGCACCGCCACCAGGGCCACTTCGGGCAGATCCAGACCCTCCCGCAGGAGGTTGATGCCGACCAGCACATCGAATTCCCCCAGGCGCAGGTCTCGCAGGATCGCCGTGCGCTCGATGGCGTCCACCTCAGAATGCAGCCAGCGCACACGCACACCCAATTCCCCGTAATAGGTGGTCAGATCCTCGGCCGAGCGCTTGGTCAAGGTTGTCACAAGAGTGCGCCAGCCACGCTTGGTGGTCAAGCGGATCTCATGCAGCAGATCGTCCACCTGCGTGGCCTGGGGACGCACCTCGATCTGAGGATCCAAAAGACCCGTGGGACGCACCACCTGCTCGACCACGGATTGACCCGAATGCTTGAGTTCATAGTCGCCCGGTGTAGCCGAGATGTAAACGGTCTGCTGGACGCGTTGCTCGTATTCGTCAAAGCGCAGGGGGCGATTGTCCAAAGCACTCGGCAAACGAAAACCATGCTCCACCAGTGTCGTTTTGCGCGAACGATCGCCCTTGTACATGGCCCCCACCTGGGGCACAGCCACATGACTCTCGTCCACAAACAACACCCAATCCTCGGGGAAGTAGTGCATCAGGGTAAACGGCGGTTCACCAGCCTTGCGTCCATCCATGTAGCGTGAGTAGTTCTCAACCCCACCACAAACCCCGGTGGTCTTGAGCAGTTCCAGGTCCTGATTGGTACGCATTTCCAGCCGCTGGGCTTCAAGCAGCTTGCCCTGGCCCTTGAGTTCTTCCAGATGCTCAAGCAGTTCCTCCTGGATCAGGGGCAGAGCGCGATTCAAACGGTCAGTCGGGGTCACATAGTGGTTGGCGGGGTAGACCGTGACCGATTCTTCCTGGCTCAAGATCTCGCCCAGAAACGGATTGACCCGGCTGATCGCTTCGATCTCATCCCCGAAGAACTCGAAACGCAGCACGCAGTCTTCTTCATAGGCGGGAAAGACCTCGACCACATCCCCGCGCACGCGAAAGGCGCCCCGGCGAAAATCCATGTTGTTGCGTGCGTACTGCATCTGGGTCAATTGACGCAAAAGATCATCACGCTCGATTTCCTGGCCACGGGTCACCGTGACCGCCATTCTCGAATAATTCGACGGAGACCCAAGTCCATAGATGCAACTCACCGAAGCCACCAAGATCACATCACGGCGATCGAGCAGGGACCGGGTAGCGCTGTTGCGCAGGCGCTCGATGTTCTCATTGCGACTGGCGTCCTTCTCGATGAAGGTGTCTGTGGAAGGCACGTAAGCCTCTGGCTGGTAGTAGTCGTAATAGCTGACAAAGTACTCCACTGCGTTGTGCGGAAAGAGTTCCTTGAACTCAGCAAACAACTGTGCCGCCAGGGTCTTGTTGGGTGAGAGCACCAACGTCGGTCGATTGATGCGCTCGATCACTTTGGCGACAGTGAAAGTCTTGCCCGAGCCAGTGATGCCAAGCAGGGTCTGGTGGTGCAGACCCTGTTCGATCCCGCGAACCAGGGCATCAATGGCCCCCGGCTGATGCCCGGTGGGCTCAAAGGGGGTAATCAGTCGGAAGGGACGCTCCACCATGCGGTGGGAGGGTACGCACTCGATGCCCACCGCCGCAAACCCGCGCGTCGACACACTACGGAACTAGTGCTGCCGCCCCTCAAGCCTTACCCTGAGCCCATGATCATCCAATGCCCCAGTTGCAAGGCCCAGGCCAAACTCCCCGAGAGCAAGGAGGGAGCTAAGGTCCGTTGCAGTCAGTGTGGCAAGGTCTACGTGGCACGGCCCAAGGGCTCCCAGGGCCGAGCCAAGGGCAAGGACAACTCCTCGGCCATGATCATTGGTGGGGTGGTGATTGTCAGTGCCCTGGTCATCGGCTTGCTGGCCAAGGGAGCGGGCAAGGGGCCTCCCCCGCCCCCCCCGGAGAAGACCGTCAAGGTGGACCCGGAGCAAGGGGGAGATGTGCTTGGTTGGGAGAGCGAAGGAGTCCTGGCGGCCCGCAAACTGCACACCCTCCTGTCAGCTGAAGACCCGATCCGGCTCTCCCAATTGCTACACGGGTCAAAGACCTACAAGCGCCTCGGAGAGGAACTCGCCACAAAGACTGAAGCCGAAGGGGGCTCAGCCGAACCCCGTACACCGTGGCTCGGCCTGGCAGGAACCGAGCGCCTGATCTTCCTGAGCGATGTGGCCCGCGACATGATTGATGGCCCTGACCGCGAACTCTTCAATCAGTGGAAGCCCTACCACGGTTGGATCGAAGCTGACGACGAGGGCATCGGCGGCGGCTTGATCGTGCGCCTCAAGCTGTCCAATACGGACACCTCTCTGGGCGTGCCCGACCGCCATGTGGAGTGGCACCTCGCCCGGGAGAATGGAGTACTCAAGGGCTGGAACTGGATGCGCTGGATCTCCCCCGAGGAAGTCAAGACCCAGCGCCGCCGGGGCGCGGGCAAGATCGAACGTCGAGTGCTCTCCGATGGTTCCAAGGTGATCGAGGGCAAGATCCGCCCAATCCCCTATGACCTGGATGTGGCGCCTGAAATGCGCGCGCGCATCGATGATCTGATCGCGCGTCTTGTGGACCCCGATGGCACCAAGACCTTCGCCATCCAGAACGAACTGCGCGAGATCGGGAAGCCAGCCATCGCACCGCTCATGACCAAGCTGGCTACTATCCCCCTGGACAGCATTGACAACGCCACGGCCCTCAATCTGGTGCACCTGAGTCTGCAAGCGATCACGGGCTACCAGACCAGCTTCCAAGCCCACGAGGCCCTGGGAACCACCAAGGAACGACAGGAATCGGGGCTCAAGCAGTGGTTTGGCTGGTTTGACCGACGCTACCGATCCTTCAAGGGCCGCCCTGAGGAGGAGGAGGACCCCCTGCTCAGCGACCCGGACTTCCAGCCCCGCAACGCCCGCGAGCGCCGGGAATTGGAACGAGCTCGCAACAAGCTCAAGCAGGGCGGGTAGAATCCTGCCTTCCCGGGACCATTCACGGTCTCCCTTCATCCTCCAGAATCCCCATGGGAGCCGCTCTCCGAGCACTCCAACCCCCCGATCTTCGAAATGGACTACCGCAAGGGCATCTGCGGCGATTGCAGCGCCGAGTACAAACTCTCACCGACCTTCGCCGCCGACAAGGCCAAGTGCAAGAAATGTGGAGGGATCGTAGCCGTGGGTCCAGTGCAAAGCCACGCGGATCCAGTGCCCCCGCCGGAGTCCCACACCGGCGGTTCCCAAGGCTCCAGTTCCGCGCCCAAGCCCAGGCCGGTTCCTGCAAAGAGCCCCAAGCCCACGAACAGCCCCAGGCAAACACCCCCCAAGAAGGTGCTGGAGGCTCCTGAGGAGACGCCCCGCAAGAAGCGCGAGGGCCCGAGTATGAAAGAGAAACTCCTCGCCCGCCGCCAGGCTGAACAGGAAGCCACTGGCACCGATGAGGCCAAGGCCCAGACCGCCCGCCCAGCCGCCAGAAGTACGCGCCCCAAGAGCGCGAGTAGCCGCAAGGCCTCCAGCAGCAAGTCAGGATCTGCCGGCGGCAGCACCCGCAGATCAACCGGCCCCAAGAAAAGCGCACGCTCCAGCACAGGCAAACGGGACGCTGACGAAGAGCGCGGCAGTTCCCGCCCCGGACATCGCGGGGGCCGCAAGAAACAGAATATGCCCCCTGCCCTGGTAATCGGCAGTCTGCTGGCCCTGGTGTTGGCAACCGCTGGCTTCTTGTACAAGATAAACAGCGAGGACGACACGCCCGAGAACAACGAAGAGACGGTAGCCACCAGCGACGGTACACAAGATACAGACACCGGTGAAAACACTCCCCAAACTGACGCCGCTGGAGATTCAAGCGCTGGCACTGAAGGGACTGCTGACGGCACTGCTGAGGGCGACTCTGGCGACGACACAAACGCAAACCCGGCGGGAGAAGAAGCCTCCCCTGAACAACCCACCGAAGCAACCGCCCCCAAGGAGCCCTCTCCTCCAGCTACGGAAACCTCCGAGATCCCCCGCAACCCGGTCACCGGCCGCTTCAAGGTCTGGATGGTCTCAAGGCAGCCCAAGGGCGGTACCAGGTACCCGGACGAAATCTATGACCCCAAGGACCCGGCAGAGCCCAAGCTGGCTGACTTCGAGCCCTTCTCCGTGCCTCCAGGTGTGGACGAGTCGGAGTGGCTGGACATCATGGATCTGGCTCGCGTAATGATCGACCCGGACGCGGGGGCCGCCGGTACCCGCGCCGCCATCGCTCTTGAAAAGAAGGGCAAGGTGGCCTTCCCTGCGATCATCAACGTCATGCTCAACCTGGACTTCGCTGACCCCGAGGGAAACATGGCCGGTGATGTCTGCCAGCGTTCCCTGCAGAACATCGCCAACGGCCGAAATGTGGGCTGGTACCACGAGTACCGCCAGGAGCCCAACAAGACCGCGATCCAAAACGCGCGCTGCGTGGAGTTGCTCTATGAGAAAGTCTGGGGCCGCGAACTGAAAGAACCCGGCTACTTCGAGCGCTACGCCAAGATCGACGAGATGAAAAAGCGCGATGATGCCCCCAGTGAAGAGAAAGGCGGCGATGCCTTGGACGACGAACTCGACGCGCTCGACGACTTTTGATCACGAACTGGACAGAAAGAGGTCTTGCCAGGCCCCTCCTGGTCCCGGACAGCACCTAGCGCGGAGCCTTCTCGCGCTGGAGCCCCCCAGTTCCTCCGCTGCGGGGATCGCTCACCACACTGGGCTGCCCATTTGCACCCACGCCGATCGCCTGGATCAACCCCGCCGCACTTCCTTTGGCGAATGGCTGACCGTGGGTTGCCTCCAGAAGCTTGACCAGTTCCGGATCAAAGCCCTTCTCCACCCGGGTTTCCTTCGGCCGCCACTGCTGGTGCAGACGCGGTGCGCGCACGGCGCTCTCCAGATCCTGGCGATGAACCAACACCCGCAACACCACCTGAAGCACGGATGAAATAATCCGCGGACCACCTGGGGCCCCCAGTACCAGCACCACTCGCCCTCCCCCTTCTCGCACCACGGTGGGAGTCATTGAGGACAGGGGCCGACGCCCGGGCCGCAGTTGATTGGCCTCACCGCCCAGCAACCCGAACATGTTGGGCGTCCCGGACACAATCGAAAAGTCATCCAGTTCGTTGTTCAACAGGAAACCCCCGCCCTTGACCATGATCCCACTGCCAAAGGTGGCATTCAAAGTGGTCGTCAAGCTGACCGCGTTGCCCTGATCATCGAGCACCGAGAGGTGCGTGGTCTGGGACGACTCGGGGGCACCTGGCGGCACCCAGGCCCGGCAATCCAAATCCGCCTGGGGCCCAATGGAAACCCTCCGCATGGTGACCCAGTCAGCCCCCAGCAAGGCATCCAGGGGTACTGCGTAATCCGCGGGATCACCCAGATGCTCTGCCCGATCGGCAAAGGCCATGCGCATGGCCTCGATCCACCAGTGCATCGCCCGGACGGTAGGCTCGCCCTGCGGTGTGCGTTGGCCTTCCAGTGGCAAGCCCTCAAGGATCCCCAGTACCTGCAGCAACACAAACCCCCCGGAACTGGGAGGCGGCACCGATAGCACCTCGAAACCACGAAACCAACCCCGCAGTGGCGAGCGCACCAAACTGGAATAGCTGGTCAAGTCAGCCGCGGTCATGCCCCGCTCCCCGACCAGATTTCCCTCGCGCTCATTGGCCTCCGCCAGACTGTCCAGCAACAGAGCAGCAGTCTGACCCTGGTAGAAACCCTGCGGCCCCTGATTTCCATAGCGCTCCAGGGTCTGAGCCAGATCCTCCTGAATCAACGCATCCCCCACACGCAGGGCCTCGCCTCCCTGATGGGGATAGAACAGAGCGCGGGCGGCAGGATTCGCCTGCAGGCGCCTCTTGGGGCCTTCGGCTCCGAGAGACCTCACCAACCAGGAATTGGCGGGGATGCCCTCGCGAGCCAGAGAGATGGCCGGTGCGCAAAGCTGCAGGAAGGAGAATCTGCCGGAGCCATGGCGCTTGAACAAAGAGTAGAGCCCCGCGGGGCTGCCCGGCACACCCACCGCCAGGGGCGTCTCCAACGAACGCCGCCTCACCAGCTTGCCTTCGTCATCCAGGTACAGGTCCTGGTCAAATGCCTGAGGTGTCACCTCGCGAAAGTCGATCACCTCCCCCTGACCCTGGTGCGGCACCCAAAGAGCGAACCCTCCGCCTCCCAAGTTACCGGCTTGGGGCAGGACCACCGCCAGGGCCAAAGCCGCGGCCACCGCCGCATCTGCCGCGTTGCCTCCGGCCTCCAGAATGTCCAAGCCTACCTGGGTTGCCAAGGGTTGGCCGGAGACGACCGCCCCTTGCAGGGGCAGTTGGTGCAGGGGAGGGGGTGGAGTCCCCGGGCCCTTGCAACCAGGGGGGCAGACCAACAACGAGATCAGTGCACCCTGGACGAAACCCTGTGCCCTCATGTCTGGGGCAGATCGTGGGAGTCAGACTCGCCGATCTCTTCGACCTTGACACCCAGTTCACGCAGGTAGACCACCGACTCCTCGATGCACTTTCCCTCCCCATCAATCTCCACGGCCACGATCGCCATGGTATCAGTAATGCTCGCTGCACGAATGTTGGGCACCACACCAAACCGTTCGCCAAGCACGTGACTGACGATCGGTTCACTGATCAGGTTCTGAGGAAAGGTGCAGAAGAACTTACGGGTGGACATGGTGTTTGGGGGCTCGGCGCAAACGCCAGCCGAGTTGGGTCAGCGCATATCCCACCAAAGCGAGTACCCCACCCGCAAGTGCGCCCCAAGGGCCACGCAAGTCAGGGCCCAGGGCGTCACCTCCAGCTGGTCCATAGACCGCCGGATGGCGCAACCAATCGAGCCCCGCAGATTCCACCATCAAAGTTGCCGGCGAAAGGTCCAACAAGCAGGCAGTGGTCGCCGGATCAAAAGCTCCACCCGGCAAACGTCCGGCGCCCCCGGGCAAGGCGGAAAGCAGTGCCCCAAGAAAGAACAGGGCTGCTCCAAGACTGCGCTGGTCCATGGACCAACGACCGTGCAAGAGGGCAGCGATCCCAGAACCCAGGAACATCAAGCCGCTCCAGGCCAGGACAACGCCTACGGGATCCACCCCAGGCACCAGGGTCCAGCAGCCAAGAATCACCAAGGCCGCCAGCCCCATTCGGAAAGAGGCCCACAACTTGGGAACTCCCGGACCGGCCGCGCCCAGGCAGGCACCAATCGTTGGCGCCAGGAGCCCCGCGAATACCAGGGCCGGTACAGGTCCTGCCCCCCAGCGCGCCGCACCGAGGGCGACTGCTCCCAGGCACACTCCCGCCAACAGGCCAGGCAACAGAATCCGTGCACGCTCCCCGACGGTCAGGGGACAAGCAGGGTCAGTGGAGGCAGGTGATGGGGACTCTTGGATGCGTCCACTCTAGCAAGCCAGTGAACAGATTCCGCACCTCTGCTCCCATCCGAAGCAAGCACCCACACAACGGGAAACGACCACATGGGAACCCGCGGCCAGCGCCACCACGCTGGTGGTGCTGGATACGGTACCCTCCAACACCATGCTGCGCCGCATTGCTGCCTCCACGTCCACGACTCTGCGTGTGAACGGTCAAGACCTGCTTTCCTTTGCGGGCACCAACTTGCTGGGGCTTGGGCACCACCCCGAGGTACTGGCCGCGGCCCAGGAGTGCCTGTCACGCTGCGGCCTCTCCGCGGCCGCTTCCCGCAGCACAAGCGGGAACTTCGCGGAACACGAGAACCTGGAGGAAGCCCTGGCGGAGTTCCTGGGTCTCGAAGCGGCCCTGATCCTACCCAGCGGCTGGCTGGCAAACGAGGCGGTCATGCAGGCCTATGGAGACGAGTTGGACACGGTGCTTGTGGACGCGGACGCCCACACATCCCTGTGGACGTCCACCACCCTGACGCGCGCCCAGGTGATCGACTGTGGCGCCAGCGACCTGACCCGTACGCACGCCCTCCTGGATCGCCACGGGGAACAGCACCTGGCCCTCTTGACGGACGGCCTCTTCCCCATGCAACGCCGCATCGCACCCCTGGCAGAATTCCTGCGCCTGCTGCCGCGCAAGGGAATCCTGCTTGTGGATGACAGCCACGGTCTTGGATTCTTGGGCCAGGGTGGAAGAGGAAGCTTGAGCGGCGCTGGAGTCAGCGATCCTCGCGCGGTAATGACGGGCAGTATGGCCAAGGCCCTTGGTGCCGGAGGAGGTTTCATAGCCAGCAGTACGGGCACCATCGAAAGAATTCGCAGGCGTGCTGACGCCTTCGTGGGCACCACGCCCATTCCTCCAGCGGTGGCGGCGGGAGCACGCGCTGCCTTGCAGATCCTTGAGCGCGAACCTGAACGGGTGCGCCGCCTACGGGCCCATGCAGCGCGCCTGACCGCCATCGGCAAGCGCATGATCCAAGACGATGCAGAGGGCCGTTCTCCGGTGCTTGCCCTGCCGGTCAGCGATCAGAAAGCCGGCCGCGCCCTGGAGCAGAAACTCGCCGCCCATGGACTCTACATTCCGTGGACCGAATACGGCGGCGGTCCGGGTGCCCTGCGAGTAGCGGTATCCAGTGAGCATACCACCCGGGACCTCGAACGCCTCGAAGAGGCGCTGCTGCAACACTATCAGCCCTGAGACTCGTCTGTCTGGCGACCCAGCCGCCAGGCCACCCCCACCGAAGTGGCCATGAAAGGCAAGACCAGCAGAGTCAGAGCCGCACCACCGGAGACAATCAGAGCGCTGGCCCCCTGGAAGGCCCAGCCACTGACCAGATCTCCGCCCCTGTAGAGAGCCGCATCCAGGAAGTTCTTGGCCTTGTACACATCCCTTGGCTCCAACCCCACATAGAGCGCCTCGCGCGCGGGCTTTGCGAGTGCATAGCGCGAACTCGCCCGCAGCACATTGAACGCAAACAGCACCGAGAGCAGCGGCGCGAGAGCCAACGCAGAGAATCCCACCAAAGAAACCAGCGGCAACAGAACCAGCCCCGGCAGCAGTCCACGGGAACTCATCAAGCGACCCACAAGGCCGATCTGCATCCCCAGTGTGAGAACATTCGTCACCAGATGAACGCCCGAGAAGAAACGCACCCGATCCCCTTTCTCGGGCAGGTGAACTTGAAGCAGATCCGCCGTCAAGAAGTACAGCCAGGTGGACCCCAGGGTAAAAAGCAGGATGTACACCCCGAGCAGGCGCAGGCGTGGATGCCGCAAAACCAGCCCCAAACCCTCGAAACTGCTGCCGTGCATGGGCGCCCGGGACTGACACGCACCGGCCGAGCGCAGAGCGTGCAAGCTGAACTCCAGCAAGCCCGCCGCCAGCAGCAGGAACGGTCCCGAACCCCAACTGTCGAAGGCCACCGCCACCAAGGCCGAACCTGCGATGGCTCCCAAGCTGCCCCCCGCCGCCAGGAGCCCGAACAACCGCCGGGCGGGGGGTCCCTCAAAACGCTCGATCAAGGCGCTCCACAGGGCGCTGATCAGGTAGAGGTTGAAGACCGAAACAGAAACATAGAAGCCGCGCTGCAACCAGATGCGGGAGCCTTGCAACAACTGCCAACCCTGCTCCCCCTGCACCCAACGACCACTCCAAAAAGAGCCGGCCTGCTCCTGCCAGGGCCCCACGGTTTCCGGGTCTGGAACCCTGTGAAGCAGCCAATACAAGCCCACCAGGAGCAGAGCCGCCGCACGAAACAGAATCGGCAGCACGCGCTCGCGATGAACCCGAGCCACCAGCATTCCATAGAACGGATGCAGCAAGAGGGCCAACAGAAACGTACCGGTCCAGAGTTCGGCCCCCACCGCCCTGTCCCCCACGAAGACCTCGTCCCGCAAGGGCTTCAGCAGATAGTAGGCCCCCAGGACCGCGAAGCCCGCCGCGCAGCCCGAGAACACCGGCCAGCGCTCCTCCCGTCGAAGGAGCAGAAGGCTCTGGAGAGAAGACAAGACGAATCTCAGACAGGAATGATATGGAGGCTACTAATGCTTCCCGTCGTGATGTGAGTGGATGTGCTTGAGATCTTCGGCACTGAAGTAACTGGCGCTGAACTCAAGGGCAACCTTGCGCAGGGACTGCACATGGCTCTTGTCGGTGGTCTGCTTGCACTTCATCGCAGCGACTGTGATCTGATGCATGCTCTTCAGTTGGGCGTAGTACTTGTCAATACCATCATCCAAGCCGGATTTCCTGACGAAGTCCTTCGGTGCCTTGATCCGTTGGGCAAGCCAATAGGCGGCCACCGTGTCCTGGATGTTTTGGGCGTGCTGGTCCTTGGTCATGATCCAACGCACCATCTGATTGTTACTGGGACTCTCCTCCCCATCCATGGTGTTGAGGGCCGTCATCGCCTTTTCAATGGTGGCGCAATCCTCCATCAGCATGTCGATGCGCATCTTGTCGCTGTAGATGCCACAGGGGACCTGACAGTGCCGGGCTCGCGTCGTAAGGATCGAAGAGTTCGCCGCCTCTTCCAGGGATGGAGAGCTGTGCAGGAAGGAGACGCACAGGAAAAGAGTGCCAAGAGCTAGGAGTGTCTTCATCTATAGGTGTTCTTTGGGGGAATGGGGGGAACCGAAGAGAGCAACCCCCTTGAGAAACGTGAGCAGGTCACGCCCTCAAGGACGCAACCCGAGGGTGGGGCGGGGAGTGTACCAAGTGCCCCTCAGCAAGGAGCAGAACCACAGGCACGGCTACCCCTGGACCAAAGAGCGCACCCTTTCCCGGGCGGCGAGCACGACCTGGGGCGTGGTGCGGCGCAGGTTGTAGGCCAGACCGAGTCGGGCCATGGTCCAGATGAACCACTTGGTGGGGTCGTACTGGTACCAGCGTACGGCGTTGCGGTAGTCCGCAGGGAACTTGTGGTGGAAGTTGTGGTAGCCCTCGCCCCCGGTGATCAGGGCTGTGATGAGAGAATCCCGGGCACTGATCGCCAAAGAATAGGTCCGCTTGCCGAGTACATGGGCCACGGAGTTCACGCACCAGGTGGCATGTAGCATCAAGGTCACACGCAGGCCCCCCGCCAACAACAAGCCCCCAATGAAGTCTCCCCACAGGGACGCAATCAGAGCAGGGAGGATCCAACCGACCCCAATCGCAAGGGGCCAATAAAAGCGTTTCTGAAAACGAAAGCCGCTCTGCTGGTCCAGGTCCTTGACCCGCGAATAGTCCACCTCGGGGCGATCCGACCGGTTGTTCAGGATCCACCCCATGTGGGCCCAGAAGAAGCCCTCCTTGATGTTGTGGGGATCCTTCTGACGATCTGTGAAACTGTGATGATCCCGATGGTCCGCACACCACTCCAGGGCTGAGGTCTGCATGGCCGCCGCCCCAAACAACAGGTAGAACCAACGCAAGGGACCCGAGGCGTCATAGGCCCGATGGGAAAAGGAGCGGTGGTAGCCCGCGGTGATGCCCAGACAGCACAGGCCGTACCAGATCACTCCCAGCAGCAGCGTGCCCCAGTAGAACTGCACAAAACCCAGGTAGAAGGGTGCCGCGAGGGCGGCCAGGTGCAAGAAGCCCAGGCCAAGGATGTTGGCATGGTTGCGGGTCAAGGTTCCCAGGGTGCCGCCGGACTCTTCGATGCTCGAATCAGCTCTCATGGGGGCAGAATAGCTCCCCGCGGCAGCGGAATCCTCCCCCAGTTCTCCTAAATGCGACCCCATTGCTCCGCACGCTGGCGGAGGCAGCAGCCATGCAAGAGTTGCGTTGGGGGGAGCCCCCATTGCCATCTCGAAGGGACCCAGTAGCTAGACTCCCGCATGCACTTCAATCAGATCACCCGGCGCTCAGCTCTGGGCGCAGCGGCCACGCTTGCATTGCCCGTGGCCTGTCAGTTCCCAGGCTCAAATTCCAAACCAAAGCGCCTGCTGGTGCTCGGGGGCACACGCTTCCTGGGGCCGCCCATCGTGCGCGCAGCCCTGGCAGCCGGTTGGAGTGTGACCCTCTTCAATCGGGGCAGGTCCGGCAAGGGGCTCTTCCCCGAACTGGAGCGGCGCGTCGGAGACCGCAACGAACTGGACTACGCCAGTCTGCAAGAGGGCGAGTGGGATGCGGTCATCGACACTTCGGCCTATGTGCCAGAACATGTACGCGTGGTGGCGGAGTTGTTGGCCGGTCGCGTGGGCCACTACAACATCATCTCCACCGTTTCGGTCTACGCCGAGGAACAGGAGTCCACAGGCCCCCGGGATGAAGACTCCGCCCTGGCCACCATCAGCCAGGAACAAATCGACGCCACCAAGAAAATCCAACAGGTCACAGGCGAAACCTACGGTGCCCTCAAGGTGCTTTGCGAAGACGCCATGGAAGAGGTCTTCAAGGACAACTGCTGCACAGTGCGCCCGGGCCTGATCGTGGGCCCCGGGGACTCAAGCGAACGCTTCACCTATTGGCCAGCACGGTTGGCCCGGGGGGGCGAGGTGCTGGCTCCCGGTGGACCCAAGGGGGACGGCTCCCAGGAAGTGCAGCTGATCGATGTGGAAGATCTGGGGCACTGGATCTTTGAACTGACCGCTCGGCAGGTGCAGGGCACCTTCAACGCCCTGGGCTATCCCCAGCCGCTCTCAATGCATGACATGTTGGCAACCTGTCAAACAGTCGCGGACAACGATGCCCACCTGACCTGGGTACCCGATGAGTTTCTGCTGGAGCAGGAGGTCGGCCAATGGATGGAGCTGCCCCTTTGGATCGCCGGAGGCGGGCATCAGTTCAGCCTGAAGCGGGCCCTGAAACAGGGCCTCACGTTCCGCTCGATCGAGGACACCACACGCCGCACCCTGGACTGGCACCTTGCAACCCATGGGCCCGAGCACGAGTTCCGGCGCACGGGCATCGCAGCGGAAAAAGAAAGCAAAGTGCTCGCCGCCTGGCACGAGAGTCAGGTGGCAGAGGCCGCAACCCGCTGACGATCCAGGGCCCAGCCAAACACCAGGGCCACCACAGTTCCCACCGGCGTGTACCAGGGCCAGGGCAATGACCCGCCTTGGGGAAGCTGACCAAAACAAGTCAACAGCAAGCACCCCAGCAACCCAAGAATGAACACAAGCGCCGAGCCCTGGCCTCGTCCCTTCGCACAGAAGGCCCAAACAAGGGCCAGGAGCACTGCACACACCAGCACAACCCCCTGAGCCCAGGGGTCATGCCAGACCATGGCAAACACCGCCAAGAGGGACAAGGGCGCGGACCAGGCCAGTCCCGACCCGTCCACCCGCAGGGGCGCGAATGCCAATATGAAGGCAGCCAGAAGGGCGCCCCCGGTGTACCCCGCCATGGCCAGGGCCAGATCCAGAAGCGAAGCGTAATAGGGCTCCACGAACTGAATCCCGATGGCGGTCAGGCCCAGCAGGACCCCATAGAGCAGAACCAGGCGCCGAGACAAGGAAAGAGCCCGTGCGGGCGCCACCTGATCGCGCCCCCAAGCCACAAGGGTGGTCTGGGAAAGTGCCGCCAGAATCGAATCCAAGCTCGATACAGCAGCGGCGAAGGCACCCGCCAATACAAGCCCCTTGATTCCATTGGGCAGAACCTCGGCAATGAAAACGGGGAAGATGCGATCGGGTTTCTCCGCAATCATCGCCTGCCCCGCAAGGCTGAACCCGTGCTCGCGACCATAGGCCCAAAGCCCCACCCCCACCATGCTGACCAGCAGGGTGACCCCCATGGCAACGATGGACCACAGGATCGCCTTGCGCGCGGCTCGCACATCAGGACAGCAAAGCAATCGCTGGACCATCATCTGATCTGTGCCATAGGGACCCACCTGCCCCCAGGAAGCCACCAGAAAAGCAACCGGCAGGGTATAGGCCTTGGCCGGGTCCCAGCTGGTGTCGATCAACTGCAGCTTGCCTGCTTCACGAGCCTCTTGCAGGGCGCTGCTCCAACCGGCGCTGAGTTCGACTCCAATGAACCAAAGGGTCGCGCCAATGCCCAGGAGAAACAGACCGAACAGCACTGCGTCAGTCCAGACCACGGTGGCGATGCCTCCCATCTGGGTCCAGATGATGGAGACCGCACAGATCGACCCCACCGCAAAAGGGAAGGGTGCAATCCCCGTCACCGCTTGCACCTGTGCCAGCTCCGCGTGCAGGACCACCTCCACCACCACCGCGGTCAGATAGACCCGGGCACTCTGGCCCAGGATTCCCCCCAAGCTGAACAGCGCGGTGGTCACGCGCCGACTGGACGGTCCCAGCTTGCGAGCCACATAGTCATAGGGACTGTAGATCTGCTGCTCGTAGTAGGCGGGCAACAACACAAAGCCCACGATGGCCCGTGCCACCAAGGACCCAAAGAGACCGATTTGCAAGTAGGTCAGGTTGCCCCCATCGCGAGCCACCACCGAGGGCAGAGAAACAAATGTCACGGCGGAGATCTCGGTGGCCACGATGGAAGCGGACACGGCCCACCATGGCAGGCGCCGGCCCCCCAGGAAGAAGTCCGAGAGCCCGCGCTGTTTGCCCGCCCGGGAATGTCCCAACCAGGTCACAGCAAGCAGAACCCCGACCATGATGATCAGGTCGAGGGGGCTGAGGCCCCCTTCCAGGGAGAGGTTGCTCTGCATGGGATCAGTTGCCGATCAAGCCGTGGATCGATGGCTTCAGGATGGGGCTTTCGCGGGCCGGGATCCAGTCAGTCCCCAGGCCCGAGCTGCGGCACCGAAGAGGGCCGAGGTCTGGAGAGCAGAGGGAAGCAGTTCCAGTCGGGGCAGGGCAGCTTGCAGAGCGACGCGATAGAACTCGAACTGTGCAGCCCGCAGCAACTCGGCTCCGCTGCCCCCGATCACCAGGCGGGTGACGGGATGCCTGGCCTCAGCATTGAGGATTGTGATCCGTTCTTCAACCCACGCCCCCAGGGCTTCGGCACTGGCGGTGAACAGTTCCAGAGCCAGGGGCTCTCCCATCCGGGCCGCATCCAGAGGCCGCAGCCCGGGTCCACGGGCCGCTTCCAAGCGCCCCTGAATTGCGCCCAGTGAAACCGCCTGCTCAATTGTCTCCTGCTCCGCATGGGCGCCGCCCGGAAGTTGAGCTTCCCATGGGGGCGCGCTGTAACCCGCAAGAACCTGCGCAGCAAGCAATTCTCCGTCGAGCTTGACCGCCTCCGCCAGCCCCGTGCCCAGACCAAGGTAGAGCGCGCTGGCCTGACCCCAAAATGCCCCTCCCTGTCCCCACTCCTCTCCCCTTCCCGCGTCCTGCCCATCGGACCCCAAGGCGCACAGGCGCAGCTTGTCACCCAGGTCGAGTTCCATTTCCAAGGCACTGGAGAACTCAGGCAGACGCGGACCGTGAGCCATGACCAGCACCCCCCGGCCGCGGTCATCTTTCTGACCGGGCAGGGCGATTCCCAGGTGCAAGACCTCAAAGGCCTGCTTCCCGAGCAATTCGCGGATCACACCCGCCAGACCCTGGACCCAGGCCCTTTCCAGTTCGCGCTCCCCTGGAATGCGCCGCAGGCCTCCAAGTTGAGCCCGCTGTTCCCCAATGGTCAGGTGCACGAAGTTCGCATCGGTGGGCCAGAGCCCGCGCTTGAGACCTCCCCGGATCTGCAACCCGCCGTCAACACCAGGAACGACACAGCCCACCCGAAAACCAGTCGCGCCTCCATCCACACCGATGCAAAGCGTCCCGGCCTCAGTGCTCTCGCCCACTGCCCTCGCTGCCCGAACTCTCCTGTCCATTGGCACCTGCGTCGGCCCAGATCTTCAGATCGGGATGGCGCAAGAGGGAACTCAATGGGCGCTGGACATCGGGCCCGGCGCCCAAGGCCTCCGCCAGAGCCCCGGCCTTTGATTTTCCAAAAGCCAGCAGCCGTAGTCGACGCGCGGCCTGAATCTCTGCCAGTCCCATGGTGATGGCCCGTTCGGGCACCTCATCAAGGGACCCAAAGTTCGGCGCTGCATCCTGGCGGGTGAACAGGTGCAGGGGCACGACCCTCGTCATGCCATCCACGGGACTACCCGGCTCATTGAAAGCGACATGGCCGTTGCGGCCAAGGCCCAACAACTGCAGATCTATTCCCCCTGCTTCCTGGATCAGACGCGAGTAGGCCCGACAGGCGGCCTTGGGATCCCGGACCGCAAGTTGTGCATCGGGAAAATGGCAGCGCCCGGGATCAAGGTCCAGGGGCCCGAACAGATGCTCAACCATGAAACTCTGGAAGCTGCGCGGATCGCCTGCCTCCAGGCCCAGATACTCGTCCAGATTGAAGGTCAAGAGATGCGAATGGTCAACGGGCTCGTCACGCAGCAGGCCCACCAACTCGGCATAGAGCTTTACCATGGTGTTCCCTGTGGCAAGACCCAAGACCAACGGTCGCCCCTCGGCGGCCCTTTCAGCCAACAAGCCGTGCAGCTCTCCTGCAATCTCACGATTGGCTTGCTCGGATTGTTTGACGGAAATCAGGTCCACGGGTGGGGCGTTCAGGGGCAGGAGAGAAGACAAGGGACAGGCAGCCTAGCCGCTCACCCACGCCAGAAGGAATGACCTATGGGCCGGATTTTCCAAGGCGAGCCTCTCGCTGTACTTGGAGACCCAAGCTGCCCGAGGTCCCGGGACAGCTGGATCAACTCTTTCCAAGCCCGGCGAGTTCCACCTCCATGGCCCGCAACTCATCGGGATCTGGCAGCCGCGAGCCCTGGTACTCACCAGAACCAGGCAAGAGGGTTGAGTTTTCTGTGCGACCGGAGGTGTGGACCTCGCGCACCCCGGTGGCGTCCACCACCCGCGCCACATCATGGGAACGCAGTCCGCCGCCAGGCAGGATCGTCCCATATCCCTCGGACCCCACGCGCGCAGCCAAGGTCACCAACATGGGCAGCCCATCGATGACTCGCGCTGCTCCTCCGGAGGTCAGCACCCGCTGCACCCCCAGCTCCACAAGTTGCCCATGGGTGCGTAGCGGTTCGGAAGTGCAATCAAAGGCCCTGTGAAAGGTCAGTGGTGCGCCCTCAGCCGCCTCAAGCCAGACTCGCATGGCTTCGAAGTCCAGGTCCCCACGCTCATCAAGCGCCCCGACCACAACTCCAGCCGCCCCCGCCCCCAGGAGACTCCGGATGTCACGTTGCACCACACGCCTCTCATCCGCGCCATAGACGAAGTCCCCGCTGCGCGGACGCACAAGCACCATGACGGGCAGTGAAACCTGTTCGAGCACTTCTGCAAGCAGGCCCAGAGAAGGTGTCACTCCGCCACCGTCCAGGCTTGCGCAGAGCTCCAGCCGGCCTGCCCCAGCTCTGGAAGCCAGCAATGCGCCTTGAAGAGAATCCACAGCGACTTCGATGCAAACGGAGGACATGCAACCAAGCTACGCAATTCAGGCGCGAGTTTCCTCCCTGGGATTCAGCCTGATGTCCTGCTTGGAAGAACTTGACGCGAGACCCCCGGAGGGGCCCGCAGGGAACTCGACGTGAAGAGCGGCTCAGCCCTGGCAAGTTTCCCCCCAAGCCAGGGCCTAACAGATAGTCGCCGGTGAGTCAGAGGCCAAGCGGCTCCGACATCCCCCATCCGGCGGAGAATCAACCGAGTTGCTACACGGGAACGAGTTCCCTGCGGATGGCCGTGCGCGGTGAATCGCCTTGGGTCACAGCCCCAGAGCCCGTAGGCACCAGGATCCATGGCCTCGCAGCAATTCCCCGAGCACTCAAGAAGAGTGTTCCCCCCCGGGGCACCGCTGCGCGGCGGACCGTTCTTGGCCAAGGCAGTCTTCGGAAAGGTGAACCCGCGCCCTGTGAGTCAGCTCACAGATTCTCTTCTGGAGACGAGTTTTGAGCCGCGGATGCCTCGGCTTGAGAGGTTTCCTGCTGAGGAGTTTCGTCCCCACTCTGCAGGGGTGAAAAGATCTCACCCAGAGGCGTCGCAGGCACCACCAGAATATCTCCGTCCATCAGAATCGGATCCACGCCACCGCGCTCAATATGAGTCAGGTTGAACTCCATCTCGCGCTCATTGGGGACCTCTCCGCGCAAGAGACGAACCTTGCGCACATTGGCCAGCTCGGGGCTGGGCTCAGCCTGACGCACCGCAGCGGAGAGGGTTGAGTACTTGGTCAAGGCAATGCGTCCCGGCTTGGAGACCTTTCCGAACACAAAGGCTCGACCCGCAGGAGGAGCCTGGGCGTTCACCTGCAACCGAGTCGTGGGGAGATCACGAACCTTGGCCAACTTGTTTCGCAGACTGCGCGGAGTGCTGCCGCTGACCTGAAACTTGCCCCACTTGCCCAAATCGAGAATCCCGTCATCGGCCACGGTGCCCTGAATAGTCTTGACCGGGGTGCTGCCGCTGGCCGCCTCCACGACGGTCACCGCATCCCCGGGCGCCATGGCACCGTCATGGGCCTGGGCCTGAGAACGCAGATAGTCGGCACGCAAAGGTGTTGCACAGGCTGCCAGCAGAAACAGAAACGATCCCACAAGAAACCCGGGAACAGCAGGGCGAAGGGTATGCAATGGAGAGGCGGCGGAAAGGCTGGACATGGCTTTCTTGGAGCTATTGTGGACAGGTCTGACCCCCCTTCGTACCCGCACTCGGCCCACGGATCAAGCCCGAATATCCAATCCTACGCCGCCCCGGCCCTTGATCCCCCTTGGGACCTCCCCAGGCACGCTCGCTGGCATGCCCAGATTCTCCCCACCTCCTTCGCCAGGCCCCCAGCCTCTGACCCAAACCAGGTGCCACATTCTGAGACTGAGGCCGGGATCACGCCCCCATACTCCACCAGACGACCCTTTAAGCCCACAGAAACTAGGAAATCGCAATTAGGTGCACAGATTTCGCCAGGGTGTACTACTTTGGAACAACAGAGAACATTCACATGGAGATTCGCTCAATCCTCGATGCCATGGTCCTAGCAATGGGACTGACCCCCGGCCTGCTGGTCGCCTTCACGGCGCGGCTGGAATATGGCCTGCCTATACCGGTCGCGATCCTGCTCGGAATCGTCGCCGCCAAGCTGGGCTCCAAGTGGCTCATGGCTCCAGTTCGCTGACCAGACCCCCCTGCTGGCCGCATTTCTCAGAACAGAGCAAGCCCTGCCTCCAGAACCCCGACCTGGACTTCGGTTCTGACGTGCAGCCCCCTGGACCAAGAGGGAGCCGGGGCCCGGGGACAGAACCAATCATCTCGGAGATTGTGCTGCCCCGGCAAAGCCCTACCCCTGCTTCGGGTGGAGGACTAGAGTGGCGCATGAGGTTTTCCCATGAAGCAACGCCCCACCCTCTCCCGCCGGCATCTTCTCACAGCATCTGCGGCCGGCAGTGTTCTCACCCTGAACGCCCTTTCCTACCAGCGCATTCTGGGATCGGCCGAGCGGCTGCAGGTGGCCTTCATCGGAGTGGGTGGAATCGGGGCGGGCCAGCACATAGCCCCCCTCGCCAAACTGGGAGCGGGCTGTCCTGCCTACGCCGACGCAGACTCCAACCGCTGGAGTGCCGCCGCCGACAGGTGG
>NYYZ01000010.1 GCA_002686945.1 Planctomycetota bacterium | reverse complement strand
CCATCCAGAGTACGAGGAGTTGTACGACATTCAAACTGATCCCCGCGAGGAGCACAATCTGGCGCGCGAGGAGCAATACTCTCGGCGCTTGATGAAATTGAGAGAACGCTGTTCGCTTGCAGCAGGTCGTGCAGCGGGCTGAGTCCGCTCGATGCAGAATCGGCACCCGGCCAAGGGTGATCGCGAGCATATATAACCAAGTATTCTTCCCTTACCTCGTGCCCGGTCTTTTCGGAGGAGTCGGACTTGTGGTGTGGGGTGCGTTTCAAGAGAAATTGATGGATCGCTTGATTGCCCTACTCGTTGGAATACTGCCTATCTGGGGTGGGTTGGTCTTTGGAGTGGCAGCCGGTTTCGTGGCACTAGTCAGCCGTGGTGAATTGCCACTGCACGGTTTCTTCGGTGACTAGGATTCCCGGGCCATTGACGGTGCCCCTCCGGCGCTCGAGTGTGGCTTGGGCTAGGAAATCCGTACCGCGTTCCAGGGGTTTTTCGGGTACGAAGAACCAGGTGTCGGGTGGCGCCTGCGTGGGGATATCGGCGATGCTAAAGAAGAACCCACCAATCTCTTTACCCGTCTCTGCGTAGACGAGACTGATGGCGCGAGTCGTGAGGAAGCTGTCATCGTCCTGCATGTAGTCGGGAATGGTGATTGAAATAGGCATTCCGCGAGGCGCCTCGTATAGAGTCGGGTAGGACTTGGGGAAGGGCCATCCGCCGGAACATGTTGCGGGTTGATTTCTTGCGCCAGCGCCAGGCAAGACCCAATAGTCCGCGCCGGTCTCACCTTCACTGGCCATGACGCGCAGGAAACTCCAAGCTTTTGTTTTGCCATAACCTAGTTGTGGACGGCCGGCAATGAAGAGGCTGCTACGTAGGTGCGTGCCTTCCAAGAGGGAGGTTACATGCCTTTCTGTGTCTATACCTTGGGTAAGGAAGGCCACATTACCTCCGCTCGAAGCCAAGTCTCCTTCCTCTGTGTATAGGGCGCGCTCCCTGTCCTCTCTCATGTAGGAGGGCAGGGTTCCTTTTTTGTTGGGGTCGTGATGCTGCAGGTACTGCGTGTGTTTCATCAGACCATCAGAAATACTCTCCGAGTACACGGCTGGCGAAAAGCCCTGTTCATTACGAAGACGATTCACAGTTTGGAAGGCCCTTCGCTGATGGGCATTGGCTATCTTGGAAAAGTCTGGCTGCACGGCATATTGAAGCCGGATCTTGTTGCGATTTGGTTCAAGGCGGAACACCCATGAGACTTCCCCGTCGTCTACCAATGCTTCCGATCCAATTGGGCGAAAGACGCCATCGTGAAAACGGATCAGGTCACAGGGGTCCAAGTAGTCCCCATCTGCATTGGCATCCCAGAGCTGCAAGACCGGCTGGCCTTTGGTGGTCTCAAGCAAGGCAGCCGAGCAGGCCCACCAGCTATTTTTTCTCCGGAAGAACTGCAGCTTGGTTGTGCGCCCAGCCTGAAACCAGTCAAGCACGATGACCTTCTCCTCATCGAGGGCCTTCCATTTGTTTCCGATTCCAACAGGGTCCACAGCCAAATCGCCATTCTTCGTGCGTTGTACACGTCCGACAAGCATCTCCAGCAGGGCGGTGGAGTTCGAGCCCGGCAAGCCAAGATGGTTGGTGGTTAGCAACTCCACGCAACTCGATGGATGTATGGCGGCCACGGGAACTTCGTCCAACTCTCGCAGGGGAAGCTTGTACCAAGTGGGTTCATCAGAAACGGAGGCGGAGCACACGAGAGTGATGAGAATCGATAGGGTGGTCACAGGATGTGGTCCAAGTATTGAGGGGCGTGAGTTGTGGCTCGAGAATGTCCATACTAGAGAGAACCAAGTCAGGCTGATCAAGACTAGACCGAGTTCCGGCTTCCTTGGTGGCAGGACCCCAAAGGCGGGTCCACTTCATTTGGGAGCACGGTCCTCAAGTGCTTGGTGCGACACCACTTGCTTGAGCGCCCGATTCTCCCATCGAAGTTCGTTGAGGCGCTTTGTCCCGGGGCCTTCATCCCTCCGTACTGATTACGCCAGCGACAAAAGGTCTGCTCGGAGACTTCGGGGCACTTCGCAATTTCCTACTGGCCTTGTTTGCATCCTTGCTCATGGCCTGGTCAGGTGACGTGTGTCTGCGATGAGGAAGTCCCGGTGAAGACACTTGAGTTTCGGGGGCATCACTCAGGTACCCTCGCTCTCATGCCAAACGACCGCCACACCGCGCCCTTCTCTGCCGGACAGGTCGCGGACTTCCAGCGAGATGGCTTCTTGGGACCTGTGCCCATTCTGACAATGGAGGAGGTCCTGGCATTGCGCGAGCGGNTGGATTATCTGTGCCAGANTCTCGATTCTCTCGAGCCCGAGCTGTATGAGGTGGAGGCTGCTCATGCAGCGCACCCCGAAGANGTGGTCTGTCACTTCCTGGGAGGCTGGCGGGTTGATGAGAGGCTGCGGGAGCTTGTCTTTGATCCGCGCTTGACCGGGGCCGCNGCGCAACTGTTGGGAGTTGATCGTTTGCGCTTTTGGCATGATCAGGTGTTCTACAAGCCGGCGGGACATCCGGGAGTCGTCCCCTGGCATCAAGACTATTCCTATTGGACGCGCACGGCACCGGCGCGACATGTGACCATCAACATCCTGCTCGACAATGCGGACGAGGAGAGTGGTTGCCTGCAGTTTGTACCGGGCAGTCAGGAGTGGGGGCTGTTGCCCTCGGTGGGGTTTGATCAGCCCTTGGAGAAGATCCGGGAGAGTCTCCGTGCGGGCCAGGAGTTTGTGCCCCGCGCGGTGCCGGTGGCAGCGGGTTCAGCAACGATTCATCACAGTCACACTCTGCACGGCTCTGGTCCCAATCGCTCCAGCCGGCCACGGCGGGCTCTGGCCTTCAATTACATGTGCGCACAGACGCGGGTGGCGGATGATTCTGCGCCACTCCTGCGTGGGGCGCCCCACCTTTCCAAGGGGGAATTGGTGGCGGGGGAGCTGTTTCCTGTGGTTTGGAAGGCCACCATCAGCCGCCACGGCAGGTAATCACTCAGCCTTGTCTGGACCAACCGGCGGGATCCGCGGACTGCTTTGGGGGTGCTGAGGACGGTGGATGGCGGCAATCTTGTGAGGCCTGCCGTTGTTCTTGTGAACCAAGCGTTCCTCATAGTTGCCCCTGCTGGCGTCCTGGGTGTTCTTACTTGTCGTCTTCTGGGGGAGGCACGTACTGGTTGGTGGGAGGGCCTGTACCCGGGTCGTCGGGTATCGCAACGCCCTCATTGCGAAGGGCCACGATGCCTGGGTGGTCTGGTCCGTAACGGAGGGCTCGGAACATAGCCGTTGGCCAATCCTCAAGATCCTTGTCCGCCCCCTCTTCAGCGGTGAAGGGACTCCTCCAATCCCAGACCAGCTCGCCGGTGGGTGAGACTTCGAAGACACGCCCTGGGGCGCCGCTGCAGACCAGCGTGTTGCCGTTGGGGAGCCGTTGCATGCCGGAGATGAAGGGCGAATAGAAGGACTCCGGCTCGGTCGCCTCGTAGACCCACTGGGGCTCCTCGGGACCGAACGGCCAGCCTTCCTTGAGCGGGTAGCGCCCATTCACGTCCCGCGGGGCCCACCATTCGACGATCGTGGACCACTCGCGCTCGCTGTTGCCGTTGTTGAAGACGATCAGGTTTCCCGCGCCGAGGTAACCCTCGGGGATCCACTGGACGTTGTGCTGTCCGAGGAGGGGGCGGTCCACATGCTCACCCATCCCGTAGGCAAAGGGATTGCCCCATCGATAGATCAGGTCTCCCTTGGGTCCGCGTGCCTCCTCCCGAGAGATGGAGTGGTCGATGACCCAGATCTCGTCGAAGCGGCGGACGCTGATGGCGATCTGGTCGAGGTCGGCGTTGTATGCCACGGCATTCGTGTGCATCCAGTCGGCGTTCTTGACGCGCTCCTTGCGGGCTTTGTCGGCCGGATCTTCCTCCTCGTCTTCTTCATCCGGCTGCTGTGCGTCCGCTTTGTCCTCGTCGGCCTCCTCGGGCTCATCCTCGTGGTCGTCGTCCCCCCCGGCATAGCCCATGGCAGCCATCTGCTGGTCGATCTTGTCCTGTTCCTCCTCGCTGGGTGGATCAGGGTCGCGGTCTCCGTTGATGTCGATTTTCTCCGGGTGCGCAGCGGGGTCCTCAACGAAGCCCTTCAGGTCGGGATTGTGATTCTGGATCACGTGGTCCATGGCGTGCCATGACCACACGATCTCGCCGCCCTCCGGTGGCGTAGGACGCACCTCGTAGACCGCGCCTCCCCACCACTCTTCACCTTCAAGCAACTCGGCATCGCGGCCCGCGGCGATAGCGACGTCCCGCGTCATGCGGTCCCAGGCCACGAAGAGCAGATTCCCGTTGGGCAACTGCTCGATGTCGTGGTGTTGGGTCCCCGACTCTCCGTTCCAGTCGAACTTCCAAAGGATTTCACCGTCGTGAGCGAGTTCGAGAATCTGTCCGCCGTGGCCGCCCGCATCTTGGAAATAGGGGTCGTCGCCGTAGCGCTGACAGGCCAGTACGGTCCCCTTCTTGGTCAGGTAGCAAGAGTCGCCGGGTTTGAGCGGGGTGTCCCAGTGGTGCACCTCCTCGCCCGCCATGTCCACGAGGTAGACGCGTTTTGAATCGAGCGGGGCAAACAGCGTGAACCCGGGAAACGGCCCCGAAGGGTTGAATCCGGTGCGCTCGGGCATTGGGACCATGGCGCTCGAGGAGTCTTCGACTGAGCAGGATGTGACAAACACGAGGCCCATCGTGATCAGGAGAGGCAGGAGGATCTTCATGTCGCCAGCACGATAACCTAGAGCGCCGGCATGCGCGGGACCTTCGCAGGATCGACGCCTGCCGCCGCAGCGATTTCCTGGCGAGGGCTTGGATGCGCACGGCTGGGTCTTGCTGTTTCCTGCCCGAGACGGCGGATCGGGTCGAGGGTTTCAGCCGGTGTGGCGTCGCTCAGCCACGAAGGGCCGCATGTTGAACAGACGGTCGCGGGCCCCTTTGCCCAGGGGGTGCACGACGAATTGGGGCCCTCTGGGGGCCTTTCGACGTGATTTCGAGGCTCTTGGGAATTGGAGCCACCCTTGTTGAGCCCTTACTGCTAGACTCCGCGCCACCTCATGAGGCCGCACAACGAGTGGCGGCCGGGCGCACAGCAGATTCCGGTGGGGGGGCTCTTCCTGAGGGTTGAGCCACGAAACGGAACGCGCCTTGAATTTGACCGCGACCCCTTGACTGCTGGATGGGTTGGGTGCGATGCCGCGGGCAGCGGGTTGCACCAATGAACCTACAATCCACCAATAATCAAGTGACTTCGTCTTCCAAGACGCAGGCCGGGAATTCGTTTGCGAGTTTTGGCCTTGCTAAGAACCTGACCCGTGCGCTCTCCGACATGGGTTTCTCTGAACCCCGGCCGATCCAGGCCAAGGGCATTCCAGCCGTCCTCAAAGGACGGGATGTGCTCGGACTGGCAGCTACAGGAACCGGCAAGACCGCAGCCTTTGCGCTGCCTATGCTGGAACATCTCATTGCCCAGAAACCTCGCAGCAACAGTGGCCCACGGGCATTGGTTGTTGCACCTACGCGGGAGCTGGCTCTGCAGATCCACGCGGAGATCGAGTTGCTTGCCAAGTACACCAATGTGCGTGCAATGACAGTCTTTGGTGGCGTGGGCGCCGGGCCGCAGATTCGCGTCCTGCGAAAGCATCCTGATATCGTCGTGGCTTGTCCCGGGCGCTTGCTTGACCTGGCCAATGGGCGCAATGTGCGCCTCGACAATGTGGAGATGCTGGTGTTGGACGAGGCCGACCACATGCTTGACATGGGTTTCTTGCCGGATGTGCGGCGGATCATCAAGCTTCTGCCTCGCCGTCGGCAGAATCTCTTGTTCTCGGCCACCATGCCCCGAGAAATTCTCAAGCTGACCGATGGCTTGCTGCAAAATCCTCACACTGTGGAGCTTGGCCACTCCAAGCCTGCGGAGACCATCGAGCACTCCCTCTATCCCGTGGACCAGACGCGCAAATTCACCCTTCTGAAGCACCTTCTGGCTGACGATGGTTTTCATTCGGCGATTATTTTTCTGCGTACCAAGCACCGAGCCAAGCGTTTGGCGCGGGACTTGGAGAAGGCCGGGCACCGCGCGATTGCCCTGCAGGGAAACATGAGTCAAGGCGCACGCCAGAAGGCCATGGAGGGCTTTCGGATGGGCAGGTACGATGTGCTTGTGGCCACCGATATCGCCGCCCGAGGCATCGATGTGGCCAATGTCAGTCACGTGATCAACTTTGACTTTCCGGGTACACCTGATGCCTATACCCATCGTATCGGTCGTACTGGTCGCTCGGAACAGAGTGGACAGGCTTGCACTTTTATGACCCGTGATGATATGGGTGCGGTCAAGGCCATTGAGCGAAAGCTCAAGATGACAATCCCCCGCATCAAGATCCGGGACATGATGAGTGGCGGTCGTGAGACAGCTGCAAGAGGTCGAAGGCAGATTGCGCTCTCCCGCGGTCCGGCCCAGGAACTCTTCGAGCCAACCCCCAATGGACGCCGCGGCAAGCCCGCTAGTGGGTATGCTGGCCGGGGAAGCTCTTCCTTTGGCAAGAAGCAGTCGGGCGTGCGCTTCGGTGGTTCTGGCTCTGGACATTCCTCCGGGAGCCGTCCTTCAAGTGGGCGGAATGGTGACTCTTCCACGTCCTTTGGTGCGGGGTTGGACGGAGGTTCTTCACGCAGGCGGGGAGGCGGGGGGCGCCGGCGTAGATCGCGCTGATTCCCCACGCTGAGAGGGGCGCAGACCGCCTGCTGAGCTCCAGTTGGGCTAGAGGCTGCAATGCCATGAATTCTCTTGCAGCAGACCCGAGGCAGCCCGTGCAGATCGATTCGCGAGGAGGCTGCCGCGAACTCCATACAGCATCGTATGGTGTGTTCAAGTGACACAGCTCGGTCGACACTCACGCCCCTTCCGGGTGCGATGCACGCAGCCCGTGCAATTTCCTGAATTCAATCCGTACCTGCGGAAGTACGAGGAATTCGGGTCTCCGGTAGTGCGTTCAGAGGCAGCCGTCGGGGCACGTGGGGTATGGGCCCGGCAATTTGCCCAAGAGCAGCCGCTGCACCTGGAAATTGGTTCGGGAAATGGGTTCTTTCTGGCTGGTATCGCTCAGGTCCATCCCGAGTGGAATGTGCTCGGGGTCGAGATCCGTTTCAAGAGGATCGTGACTGCGGCCAAGAAAATCCGCGCCTTTGGTGTCGAGAGGAATGCACGAATTGTCCGTTATGACGCCTGGTGGCTGGACGAGATTCTAGCCCCTGGGGAATTGTCCGGGCTGTACCTCAATCATCCTGACCCCTGGCCCAAGGACAAGCACGCACGTAACCGACTGCTGTGTCCTTTCTTTGCGCAGTGGGCGGCTATTGCCCTGCGGCCTGGCTCGGAGCTGCGGCTCAAGACCGACTCGCTCCTGAATTTCCGCCAGATGGAATTGGCCATTGTGGATCAGCCTTTCGAGATCCTTGCTCAGGTAGAAGACCTGGGGCGCAACGGGGTCCCCTGGCCCGAGCGGGAAGAAATTGTCACGAATTTTCAACGCAAGTTCGAGCGGAAGGGGCTGCCTGTGCATGGCATGGTGTTGCGCCGACGCGAGGGTTGAACAGCAGCGTCCACCTCCCTCGAAACAGAGCAGTCCTTCCTCCTGATGCCCCTTTCGGCGATACTGCAGCCATGATTCCTGCGACCCCAGCTCGGCCCCTCAAGCTCGGCATCCTCGGTGCCACGGGTTTGGTGGGGCGTGAGATGTTGCGACTGATGCGGCAGCGGAGTTGGTGCTTGGGGGAGTTGCGTCTGTTTGCTTCAGAAAGGCATGCGGGTCGGGGCTGGGAAGAAGGTTCCCTGCGGGGTGATTACCTAGAAGCCAGTCCAGAGTCGTTCGCTGGACTCGACTTGTTGCTCTCCACTGCCAGCGGCAATCTAAGCCGCAGGTGGTTGCCGGAAGCGGTGGCCGCTGGGGTTGTGTGCATTGACAATACCAGTGCCTATCGTCTTGATCCCGGTGTTCCCCTGGTGGTGCCCGAAGTCAACGGTGCGGAACTTGAGGACATGCAACTCGGGCAGGGCGCCATCATCGCCAATCCGAATTGTTCGACTATTCAGTTGGTCGTGGTTCTCGCCCCCTTGTTGCGAGGCCCTGGGTTGCGGCAGGTGGTGGTCTCCACCTATCAGAGTATTTCTGGCGCTGGGGCCAAGGCATTGGAGGACTTTGAGGCGGGAACCCGGCGGGCTCTGATGGGGGAAGCGGTAGACCTGCCGGAAACCGTGCTGAATGTCGTACCCCAGATCGGCGAGCTGGATGGGCAGGGGCATACCGAAGAGGAGCGCAAGATGATGAACGAAAGTGCGCGCATCCTGGGGACAGAGTTTCCCCTGGACGTGACTTCGGTGCGCGTGCCGGTGCTGCGCGGACACGGGGAAAGCGTTTGGCTTGAGACTGAGCGGGCAGTAAGCCTGGAGCAGATTGAGGACCTCTTGGAGGATGCGCCCGGTGTGGTCCTGCACCGTGGGGATCAGCACCCGACTCCTTGTGGAATCAGCGGAGACCTTGGGGTGCATGTGGGTCGTGTGCGCGCCGTGGCGGGTTCCGATCGGCGCTTCCAGCTTTGGATCGTGGGGGACAACCTGCTCAAGGGGGCAGCCTGGAACGCGCTTCAGATCGCGGAGGCCCGGTCTTGGGGCACTTGAGCAGGCATTTCAGGGGCACAACAGGGTGCGGGGTCCCCCTTTTCTGAGACCATCTGGTGTCCTGCGCCCAGTTTCTCATTCCCCGCTAGACAGGTATTTCCCCCTTGATCTACGCTGGGCCCCGACTCTGGCCCCCAAGGCCACGCCCCTCAACCAAACGAACCACCAATCCCATCATGCAAACCAAGTGGATTCTGCCCCTCGCCCTTGCCGGCGGCCTCGCGCTGCCCGCGATCGCATCATTGTTGCCCAGTGACAGCGCCCCGAACAAAGTTCAAGAGCCTAAGGACTCGCCCAAGAAAAAGGCCAAGCCCCTGAAGATCGGATCCGTGCTGCCCAAGAAGCTCAGCCTGCCGGACTTTGATGGCAAGAGCCACTCGTTCGATGATCTGCGGGGCAAGGTTGTCCTCGTTCACTTCTGGTCCGAACGCTGCCCGGCGGAGCGTCATGCCAATCCAGTCTTCCGTGCAATGCAAGAGCGTTACAAGGGCTCCAAGGATGTGGTCATGGTGGGTATCTGCTCCAACCAGGGGGAACTCGGTGAGCAGCCCAAGAAAGGCACGGATCACAGCAAGGCTTACAAGGCTCTTCGCAAGAAGGTTGCCAAGGAGAAGCTCAATCACCTGATGCTCATTGACCACGGCAACAAGGTCAGCGATCTCTTTGCCGCTCGCACGACGCCACATTGTTTTGTGATCGACAAGAAGGGTAAGCTGAGCTACTCCGGGGCTTTGGACGATGATCCCCGTGGCAAGAAGGGCAAGGATGCAACCAACTATCTTGTGGATGTCGCCAGCGCCCTCTTGGCAGATAAGCGCCCCGAGATCACCACCACCAAGCCATACGGCTGACGCATCAAGCGCTAGTGCTACCCGGAGCCCGTGCGGCTCCAGCAAGACAACATGCTGAATCACATGTCTCGCGCTCTGTGCGCGATCGTGCTCCTCGCGCTGCCCTTGGCCTGCGGGGATTCGGAAGAGAGGGCTGACCAGACCTCACAGCGAACTCCAACTGTCCAGGTTGTGGACTACGCAGGCCTGGAAGCGTTCCTGATGGAGCGCAAGGGTCAGCCGTACCTGCTCAACCTCTGGGCGATTTGGTGAGGCCCCTGCGTGGCGGAACTGCCGGAGCTGCTTGAGGTAGCGCCCCGGGCACGGTCCGCTGGAGCCGACGTGTTCGGCTTGAGCTATGACATGATGGTGGCTGGGGCGGATTACGAAGGCCTACCCGACACAATGGCCCGCTTCCTGGCCAAGAAGCAGTTCGATTTCGATGTTCTGCTCTATGACGAGGACGACTATGAAGCGATCAACAAGCGCTTCGGGCTAGCTGGGGAAATCCCTGTGACGTTGGCGATTGACAAGGATGGCGAGGTCGTTGATCGCCATGAGGGCAGTGCGAACAGGGAGCGTTTTGAGGAACTCTTGGATCGCGCGCTGCTTGGGGGATAGGGCTCTCTGGGGAGCAGGGCTCGTCTAGGTGCCGCTTGCCAACCCCGGTCGCTTCAGGCAAAGCTCAATGGTTCACCACGAGCCGGCCCCACAGGGATTCCCGCGCGCATGACTACTTGCCCGCGCAGCACCGCCGTCGTGGGCAGGCCCGCCAGCTCACGCCCGATAAAAGGGTTGCAGGGGGAACGTGAGAGCAACCAGTCTGCCCGTAGGGGGCCGGTCAGATCCGGGTTGACCAGGATCAGATTGCCTTCCAGGCCTGGGGACAAGGGCCCCCGGTTTTCGATGCCGTAGACCTTGATGGGTCCTGTCACGCACAAGCGCAGGATGTCTTCGTATTGCAACCAACCATCGCGCACCGCGGTCAGGAGCAGGGTCAGGGTGGTCTGCACCCCAGGGATTCCGCTGGGGGAGTCGGGGAAGGAGCGTGCTTTTTCTTCCGCTGTGTGAGGTGCATGGTCGGAGCCAATGCAGGTCACCGGTCCCTTCACCAGGGCACGGCGCAGGGCATCCCGGTGCCGGGCATCGCGCACGGGCGGATTCATCTGGGCCCAGGTTCCGAATTCGGGGTAGCAGTCGGGCGCGGTCAAGAAGAGATGGTTGGGGGTTGCTTCCACTGTCACCAGGTCACCCAGGTCGCGCTCGCGTACAAGGTCGAGTTCTTCTGCGGTGGACACATGCAATAGATGCACCGGACGGCCGGTCTTCTCAGCAAGGGTCAAGAGCCGCTTGGTGGAACGCACAGCGCACTCCACATCGCGAACATCCGGATGCAGGGCTACTGCGGCGCCGGCGGGATGCTGCTGAGTCAGGGCGGCGTAGCGCTCAGAAAGGCGCGGATTGTCTTCCGAGTGCACCGTGACCCGTCGAGTTCCCGAGCGCAGGACGCGCTCGAGGGTGTCGTCGTCCTCCACAAGCAGGTTTCCCGTAGACGAGCCCATGAAGACTTTGACTCCGGCGCAGCCGGGGACACGTTCCCATTCTCCCAACTGGTCTGCGTTTTCTGGGCTGGCGCCCAGGAAGAACGCGTAGTCCGCCCGGGAGCGACCTTTCGCCCGTGCGAATTTGTCCTGCAGTGCTGCTGGGTTGGTGGTGGCGGGGTTGGTGTTGGGCATTTCGCAGAAAGCGGTTACGCCCCCTGCGATGGCGGCAGCGGAACCGCTGGCCAGGTCTTCTTTCGCTTCGCCTCCTGGTTCCCGAAAATGCACCTGGGGATCGATAGGGCCGGGGAAAACCAACTGACCGGAGGCATCCAGGGTGGGGCACTCGCTGGGAGCGGTTTGGTTGGGGGCGATCGTTGAGACCAGACCGTTGCTGATCAGGATGTCGGTGCTTTCGAGTCCGTTTGGGGTCAGCAGTTGCCCTCCCTTAACCAGAAGACTCTTATTGTCGGGATCGAAGGTCATCGGGGATCTTGTTTGAGAGCCGCGCGTATCGCAGTTCCAAGTTCTGGTGCGTCGGTGAGGCTCCTGGCATTCCACTCAAGTGCCAACCCATTGTCCGCATTCTTGGGGATGATGTGGAAGTGTACGTGCATGACCGCCTGGTGGGCCGGGGCGCCGTTGTTCTGCAGCACATTGTAGTCTCTGCAGCCCGTGGCATGTATCACCGCTCTTGCGAGGCGCGGCAGGGCGCGTCCCAGGGCAGCAGCGTGATCCTCGTCCAACTCGTGCAACTGGGCCGCGCGCTGCTTGGGAATCAGCAGTACATGCCCCCGGGAGAGGGGTTGGATGTCGAGGAAGGCGAGCACATGCTCATTCTCATAGATGCGCTCGCAGGGGATGTCTCCCGCGAGAATTGCATCGAATATGGTGGGGTCAGAGGGCGGCATGGAATGAGGTGGGGCGAATGCCCAGGTTATCGCAGCAGGGAGGTCAGGCGCGCGGCATTTGCACGTTGGCGTTCGATGAACCCAGCCGATTCCCCTTCTGGCGGAGATTCACATGGATCCCAGACCACTGAAGGTAGGCCCCAAGTTGCAAGTACCTGGGCAGATATTTCTGCGTTGGGCTCGCTCTCCCACAGGATTGCAGTGGGGTGATTCGATTCAATGGCGGCAGCGAGACTCTTAGTCTGTTCTTGGGTAAGGGGGGTCTCTGGGTCCAGATCGAAGGAGATCAACTGCCAGTCATACCGTCGGGCTAGATAGTCATAGGCAGGGTGAGAAGCCAGCAGGGTCTTCTCTTTCAGCAGGTCTCCAAGAGTTTGGAGCTCCTGATCCAGGGCGTCGATCTTTTCTGCAAGGCGGGCAAATCGCGCCTCGGTCTTGACCGCTTCCTTGGGCCAGGTCCTTTGCAATCCGTCGCGGATCGCTCCACTCATGGCTTTCAACTGGTGCGGATCCAAGAAGGTGTGGGGGTCGATGCCTGCATGCGTGTGGGTGCCACGGGGACCGTGACTGTGAAGACTGTCGGTTCGTTCAATGAGTACCGATGCCAGGGGCAAAGCCGTGTCGATCACACGGGATGTGGGTAGGCTGGCTCCGGCCACCCAACCCTCAAGACCTGCTCCGTTGAGCACGATCAATTGAGCTTTTTGAAAGGCCATGATCTCCGGGCGGCTCGGCTGCCAGGTGATTGGGTCCGCCCCTGGAGGCAAGCTACAGTGCACGGGGATTGATTCGGGCACCAGCGCCTGGGCCAGGCTGGCCACGGGCCAGGAGGCAGTGCGGACTTCCGGGACCAGGGTCATGGGCTCTGGCTTGGAACCTTCGCCGCAAGCTGCGAACGAGAGCATGCAGGTCAAGTGGAATAGGTACTTCATAGGAGTGTTACCAGGTCGGGCAGTATGCGAGCCAGTAGAAGGGAAAGTCCTGTGGCCAGGGCGGCTGCTGTGACAAAAATCAAACCGAGTTCAAGCCCGACCAGGCGCAGCTTGAAACCCGCTGGTGCCCCCAGGGCATCCATGGTCTGCATCTCCCGTTGGCGAAGGCGCAGGGACAGGGCCGCCACCAAGACCACCAGGGCCATGGTGGCTGCGCTCAACAAGAAGCCCAGGCGATCCAGCAGTTGCTTGATTTTGAAGACGATGCCCAGCAGATCGTCGAGTACCGCGCTAGGCGAGACCGCCTGGCAACCAGCGCGGCCGTTGATACGGCCTTTGAGGATCGTACGACTCTCTGCGTCCGGCGGAAAAATCAGCACAGAACTCAGGGGCAAGCGGCTTTGCTCTCCGTGCAGGTGAAAGTCCTGGGCCTTCTCTTGACTGAAAGAGTTGTCTTCGATCAGCGCGCCGGACAGAGCCAATCGGTCGGGGGCCTCGCTGATCACCAGCTCCGGACTGGTTTCCGCCAGGCTTTCGGCGTCCCTGTGTCCGTGGTAGTAACCATCCAGAGTCCAGGAGGTTTGTACCGCGGTAAACACCGCGCCATCGTCGGCGGTTTCGGTTGGCGCGAGGATGCCCACAACCAAGAGGCGCATGGGCGCTGGACGGGTCAGGTCGTAGAGCCTGGGAGGATCGGAAAAAAACTCATCCCCCAAGTTGGCTCCTAAGGCTGTTGCTACTGTCGCACCCAAGACAACATCCCCGTTCAGCTGGGGCAGATGCCCTTCAGCAGGTTGCAAGCCCCGTTGCTCGTGGTATTCCTGAGAAGTGCCCACCAGCGGGTACTTCCGCATGGAATGACCCAGGTGCAGGGGGATTGTCAGGCCCTTTTGAGCGCGGCTGAGTTCCTCGAAGAATTCAAAGGTCACTTTCTCGTGGTCCGAGGGCCTGAAGAAGAGGGTCTCGAGCACCAGATCAAAGGCTGAGCCCTCGGCTCCCGCCAGCAGGGGCGATGCTGCAGCGCGGGCTCGCATGGATTGGTCATAGCGGCCCATCAACAGTTCGCTGCAAAGGGGAACCACCATGGAAATGGTGAGGGCCAGCAGCACCAGGACTGTGCGGCCCTTGGCGTAGAGGGCATGGCGCAAGGCCAGAGCGGGGAGGCCTTTCATCGCTCTGCGCCTCCATTGTCTCTTGGGGCACTGGTCTGTTGGGCGCTGAATTCCTGGGCATCGATCACCGAGTCGCACTTGGTCATCAGAGTCCGGTCGTGGGTCACCAGGATCAAACTGGCCTGGCGTTCGGCGCAGGCAGCAATCAAGAGGTTCAGGACTTCGGCTCCGCGCTCGAAATCCAAGCTGCCCGTGGGTTCATCCGCCAACACGAGAGTCGGGTCCATCAGCAGCGCCCGACTGATCGCCACTCGCTGGCGTTCGCCCATGCTCAAGGCGGCGGGGCGCCGGTGGGCGACGCTTCCCAATCCAACCGCGCAAAGCAAGTCCATGGCCTTGGTCTTAGCGCTTTCATCGATTGGTTGGTTCGCTAGCAGCAGAGGCAGCAGCACATTGTCTCGGGCGGAGAGGTAGTCCAAGAGGCAGAATTCCTGGAACACCATGCCAATGCGGCGCAGGCGCAGATCTCGTCTTTGGGCTTCACTGGCTTGGATCTGGTCCTGCCCCAGGACCTTGAGTTGGCCCGCAATGGGCTGCAAGGTCCCAGCGATCAAGGTGAGGAGCGTCGTCTTGCCACAACCGGATGGGCCCACCAATGCCAGGGTCTCCCCAGCCTGCAGGCGGAGTTCTGGGACTTGCAGTTTGAAGTCTCCGTCCTGATGGTGGAACTCGAGGTCCTTGGCCAGAATGACGGGGGAGCCGGCGATGGGGACGGGCATTAGCGTGAGCCCTCCTGATTCGATTCTGTTTTGGCAGGTGGAATATCAGGCGGCGCATTTTCATTCCGTCCAACCTCATCGGGCTCAACTTCGTCGCGTGTGCCTTCATCCGACAGGGCCAGCGCCGGGTCATCTGTACTGCTGGCCAACCGTTCCTGGGCCAGAGGGTCATACTCTTGGATCTTCCATCCCACGGGGCCAAGGGCCAGGGTGTAGCGCGCTTCGTAACCGGTGGTGCGCCGATGGAAGTGACCGAAGTGATGCACGGCTGCGTCCACCTGCCATTTCGCAACCACATCAAAACTATCCGAGCTCAAGCTCTCGGGGTCAATCTGGATACTGCCATGCCGCAGGTCTTCGACCTCCGCCCTGGCACCCCCTTGCTCTTGCATGGAAAGGTTCTGCTGGAGGTCGCCGTAGAGTTCCTCCAACAAAGGACCCGCCACCGCGGTGGCCAGGGCGGAATAGATCTCCTCTTCGCCGGTGCTGTCGAAGGAACGGTAGAGGTTTGTGTGCAGAGCCAGAAAGATGCTCTTCCCCTCCGCAGGAGTGAGCGCGTTGTCGGAAGCCGCATCCTGGCCCAGTCCGATCCCCAGGGCCAGAAGCAACCCGGCCAAGCTGATTCCCAGACCATGACGGCGATGCTGACCCGGGCGCCCCGCGATCAACAATCCGAGAACTCCCAGGCCCAAGCCCAGCCACAAACCGGGTCGGGAACCTAGGGTGGACTTGTCGTTGCGTCCAGGGACGGGGACTTCCAACATGCGTAGGCGTTGCGACTCTGGCGGGGCGGTCCATTGCAATCCCGGCGAGTCACTTGACAGCACAAAAGCCTGATGCGTGCCATATGCGATCACTCGCGTGCGTACTTCCAGGCTCGGAGCATCTTCTCGCTCCACGCTGACGGTCAGGTTCGGCGGGTAGTTCGTCCAGGAGAAACTCAGGTCCTCTGCCGCCTGGGCAGTGGGAAACTCAAGGGCCAGGCGCAGAGTGGTCAGGGCTCTGGTGCCAAAGCGTGGGTAGTAGGGCAGGCGTTCCAAGTCTGGCGGGGTCCAATCGAAGTGGTTGGGGGTTCCCTCAACCAACTTTCCATCTGCTCGCAATTCGCTGTGCTCGCTGACAAACTCCAGCAGGGCCTCCCGCAGGCCCTCCACCTCTACCGGATCCAGGCGGTGCAGGTCCTCGCGCAAGACCCCGACCAATTCATCCGCGCAGGCCAGATTCAACTGCACAGACAGGCGCAGGGTCTGCTGTTCCACCCGCAACTCGAAATCCAGATGGGGCCCATCCTGGGGGTGCACCCAGTTGGATGGGGCGTCCGGCGGGGAGGGATTGGCCCCCGTGAGGAGCAGAAAAAAGAGGCCCAGAGACAGCATGGGAGGTCGGTCGTTGGATTCTACGCTGCTAGTGGCCTTGGTGGGCCCTCCAGCTTGCGTCGTCCGAACCCAGGACAGACGGAACTCTTGCACTCCGCCTGCAATTCGTGGTGCTTGGGCGGATTAGAATGACCCCTGCGGCCTGCTTCCAAAGGGCTACACCCGATCACGATGACTTTGCCTCTGCGCCCAATCCTGTCCCTTGCCCTGCTTTTGTCTCCTGTGTTGGCGCAGGTTCCAATTGAGGCGCCGATCTCGCGCGCCCTTGAACAAGCTGGTCCCGAAGTCTGGGAATACAACGATCATGTGGTTTTTCTTGCCAGTCCGTTCCTGGGTGGGCGGCTGCCTGGAACTCGGGGAATGGAAATTGCCAAGGAGTATGTGGAGCACTGGTTTGACAAAGCCGGTTTGACCCCCGCCTTCGTAGGCCCCGATGGTCCGCGCACTTCATTTCGTCAGCCCTTTGACTTGGGCAGGCGACGTAAGCTCGAAGAGCAATCCTTGCGGATTGAGGGACTGACCTTGACCGCAGGCGATGACTATTCCACCACTGGGCATGGGAGTAGTGGAGATCTGGAGGGAGAGCTGTGTTTCGTGGGCTATGGCATCGAAGAGGGCCCCGATGACTATGTTGGTTTCTCAGAAGATTGCGATCTAAGTGGCAAGGTCTGCGTGCTGCTGCGCTTCGAGCCTCTCAATGGGGAAGGCCGCAGTCGATGGGCTCGAAGGGGATGGAGCCGGCGCGCTGGCTTTCAGGGCAAGTTCAATGCGCTGGCGGCTCATGGGGCGGCTGGGATTCTGTTGGTCAACACTCCAGGCGCAGCGGATCCCAGAGTTGACTCCCTGCTGGCAGCCTCCGGAGGCTTGCAGCAGATGGTGGACCTGCCAGTGGTGCATGTGTCCACAGAGGCGGGAGCCCGAATCTTGGATCACTGTGGGGAGGACCTTCTCGCCCTGCGCAAAGAATCCGACGAGGCAGGCTGCGTGCGTAATCTGGGCCGCTTAGCCAAGGTGTCATGCAAGATTTCCGAGAGTGCTTTGGTGGCCGAGAATGTAGGCGCGATTCTGCCGGGTCGTGGGTCGCTGGCCAAAGAGGTGGTGGTGGTTGGGGCGCACCTGGACCACTTGGGCATGGGCGCCTTTGGTTCTCGGGACAGCGCCAGTGCTGGGCGCGTGCTGCACCCCGGTGCGGACGACAATGCCTCGGGCGTGGCCGGGGTGATCATGATTGCCGAGCGCATGGCCCAGACCTGGAAGGAACTGCCCGACGATGCCGAAGCACGCACGGTGCTCTTCATGGCCTTCAGCGCTGAGGAGTCCGGTCTCAACGGAGCGCGGCACTACACCAATGAGCCGATCCTGCCCATTGGCGACCACGCGTTGATGATCAACTTTGACATGATCGGGCGCATCGAGAACAAACGCCTTTCGGTTTCGGGGGTGGGTACTGCGGAAGGCTTGGAGAAATGGGTCCAACCCTTCTTTGATGCCAGCGGCTTGACCATCGTCAGTCAGGCGGGCACTCCAGCCGCCAGCGATCATTACACCTTCTATCAAAAACGCGTTCCCGTGCTGTTTGGGATCATCGCAGACTTTCACGATGACTATCACACGCCCCGTGATGTTTCCGGAAAGATCAACCGGGTCGATGCGGTCGTGGCGACACGCATGTTCACCGAGATCGCCAGTTCTGCGGCCCTGAGGGCTGAGCCTTTTCACTTCAAGAAGGCTCCTCGGGGACGGCGTCCACCCCAGCGAGCCAGACTTGATCCTAAACCTCCCGCAGGTTCCAAGAGTGATGGAAAAGCGGCGGGGGGTGGCTAGGTACATCCAGCACAGGCTAGAGCTGCGATTCAGCTCAACTAGTGCGTGCAAGGTGAGGATTCTGCTCAGACCTTGAGCCGGCAACAGGTCAAGGTCAGTCCTTGTCCTCGGCGTCCTCGATACCTTGCTGGTTGTCTTCTTCCTGTTGTGCCTGCTCGTCCTGGCGCTTCGCCTCGTCACGTGCAGCGCGCATGGGGTTCTTGCTATCCCTTTCCGCGTCCCGCAGCTGGATGCGTCCTTTTTCAATGCGCGGGGGCCAATGATCGTTGGTTTCATTCGCATCGGCGATCTCGCTCAGGGGATCGAGCTCGATGCTCTGAATCGTTCCTTCGGTCACCAGGAGCTTGGCTATGCGCCGGGAGTTTTCCTGCCAGATCTGGGCCGGCAGGTTGATCTGGGACGTGCTGCCGTCGTCGTAGTGAATCGCGAGGTGTACGGGCATGGGCACGCCGCCCACGTCCTCCAACTCGAGCTCATAGAAATTCAGCGGTAGGGCCAGGAGACCTCGATCCTCCTCGCTGAGTTTCTTCAGGAGCGCCTCATATTTGCGCTCATCTTTTGGTGTCACATCCAGCGGGTCGAATTTGTTGTAGAAGTCCAAGAGACGCGGGAAGCGGTCGCTGCGCTTGGGGCTCTGGGCATGGCGCTTGCGGGTCAGGGACACCCTGTCAGCGTCGCGCTTCTTTCGCTTCAAGTCATTTTCAATATTCGGGTCGCCACTTGTCACTGTCCAGTGGGTCAGGCCCGTAATCGCCTGGTCCACATGGTCGGTTGAATAGAACCAACTGCGCCAGAACCAATCCAGGTCCACGGCTGATGCATCTTCCAGAGTGCGGAACAGGTCCGCCGGCTCGGGGCGACGAAATGCCCAGCGACGACTGTATTCCCGGAAGGAAAAATCAAACAGCTCGCGTCCCATGACGGTCTCGCGCAGGATGTTGAGTGCTGTGGCTGGCTTGGCGTAGGCGTTGTTGCCAAATTGGAGCAAGCTCTCTGAGTTGGTCATGATCGGGACCTGTTTCTCGTCGATCATGAAGCTCACGATGTCGTCGGGCACTCCACGGCGGGAGGGATAGTCCTCTGAAAAGGACTGCTCGGCAAGAAATTGCACAAAGGTATTCAGCCCCTCGTCCATCCAGGTCCATTGACGCTCGTCGGAGTTGATGATCATAGGGAACCAGTTATGCCCCACCTCGTGGATGATGACTCCGATCAAGCCGTGCTTGGTGCGCGCGCTGTAGGTGCCGTCTTTCTCAGGGCGCGGGCCGTTGAAGCAGATCATGGGGTATTCCATTCCTCCTACCGGTCCATTGACGCTGATGGCTACGGGGTAGGGGTAGGGGATGGCGTGATGAGAGTACACATCCAGTGTGTGGGCCACTGCGTGGGTTGAGTAGCGGCTCCAGAGGGGTTCGCCCTCAGGCGGGAAGTAGGACATGGCCCAGACGCGACCCGCGCCTTTGACATCGTGTCCAAAGGCGTCCCAGGCGAAACGCCGCGAGGATGCCCAGGCAAAGTCTCGGACCTTCTGTGCGTGGAACTTCCAGGTCTTGGTGCCGGTTGGCTTGCCCTTGGTGCGCTCAGCAGCCTCTTCAGGAGTCACGATCAGGGTCGGCTCGCCCGCTTCCCAAGCTGTGGCCAATCGTTCCTGCCAGATGGGCTCCAGCACTTCGTCGGGGTTCTGCAGGACCCCGGTGGAAGCGACCACATGGTCATCAGGCACGGTGATGCGCACCTGGTAGTCGCCGAATTCCAATGTGAACTCTCCATTGCCTAGAAATTGCTTGTTCTGCCAGCCTGCATAGTCCGTGTAGGCGCAGAGGCGTGGATACCAGTGGGCGATTTCAAACAGTCGTGTGCCATCGTCGAATTCCTCGTACCCCGTACGTGCGCGGATGCGCTTGGAGTGATTGATCAGATAGGTCCAGCTGATCTGGAAGTCTGTGCTCGCGCCGCTGACCAGGGGCTCAGGCAGGTCGATGCGCATCATGGTGTCGTTGATTGTGTGATCCAGCTTGTCGCCTGCTCCATCACTCACATCGATGATCGTGCAGGAACCGTCGAATTCGAGTCTTGAGAGCAGGGAGTGCAACTCGCGGTAGGACATGCTGTCCATGTCTGGCGCCAAATGACTGAGCGCCCCGTGAGATGCGGGACTGAGCTGGTTGGGATCGATCTGCAGCCAGAGGTAGCGCAGCGTGTCAGGTGACTGGTTGTGGTAGGTGATGTGTTCACGGCCAGTGATGCGCCCAGCGGTTTCGTCCAGGGCCACATCGATTTCATAGTCGACCTTCTGCTGCCAGTAGGCGTTGCCTGGTGAACCGGACGCAGTTCGCTGGGCATTCGGCGTGGGCAGAATCTCGTCCAACTGCCGGAATCGATCTTCTGGTCTGTCGTCGAATGCTGTGGCGGAGAAGAAACTCGCGGCGCTGAGAGCGCTCACGAAGATCAGAGGCAGTGGGGATATACGCATTGAGCAGAGTTTCATGGGAATCGGGGGGGGCATTCTAGCTCCTTGGATTGGGAGTCGAGGGTGGTGCTGGGTTCCCGGTCAGGTAGAACTTGCGAAAGGTTGACCCGGGGCATGAGTCGCTTCTTGTGGATGGATCTCCTGACGCTCCAGCAACTCGAATGCACCCCCTTTCAGGCTCCAGAGACTGCACAGGGCGCTCTTTCTGTCAGAGCTGAGCCCCACGATCAGACACAGGCCGCCTTGCCAGCCAGCTTCACGATCTGCTGGACTTGGAGTGCTGTCTCCTCCGGGATGACTGTGCCAGCTGCCGACCCAGGCATTTCCTTCCAGCGCACGAGCAACATCTTTTGCCGCCATCTCAAAGTGCCCCTCGTCCTTGGCGCGATTGGGCAGTTGCACTGAGTGCAATCCTCGATCCCCCTGATCCACGAGGATCCCGCAGGCCTCCAGTGGCAGCGAGGATATCCCCGCGCGCGTCAACTCCTCACAAAGCTCCTTGGTCAGCAACTCTGAAACAGAACTCATGGCCCCAGCCTAGCGCAATCCTCTGGGCAAGATGAAAACTCGGGGCCTTCCCTTGGTAGGGAAGGCCCCGAGCGAGTCGGAGAGATGGCTGGAGGTGCCTAGATTCCATCGCGGTTGCCACCGCGCCGGTTGTTACCGCGGTTGTCGCCACCGCCGCCACCACCACGGCCGAAGCCCCAGTTGTCGTTGCCGTAATCGGATTGGTAGGTCTCGTACTGGGTCGTGCTGAGGAAACCCTGCAGGGAGGTGGCGGAGGCTTCGCGAATTTCGGTCATGCCCTGGCGCATCATGTCGCGGCTGTCCGAACCCCATCCCATTTCTCGGATGTCGCTCATGAGTTGACTCTGAGCGCTGCGTGCTTCGGTCAGGGTCGTGCGCATGCTGGCCAGTTGGTCATTGTCCAGGCCGAGCTTTTCGCTCATTTCGGAGAGCCTGTCTTCCATGCGCTTTTCTTCGCGTTCTGCCCGTGCTGCATCGCGCTCTTCGCGCTCTCGGGCGCGGATCGCGTCGTTCGCGTCTTCCACCCAGGTTTCAAAGTTCGGAGGCATGGCGGCGGCAGGGTTGTTGAGTTGGGCCATGTACTGCTTGAGCTGGTCCATCACATCATCCATGTCCACGGCGCCAGCCGGGGGAACTTCCCGTCGCACGGCGGCCTGGGCCACCTCCATTTCCATTTCGTCGAGACGGGAATTGATCTCCTTGAACTGGGTCATGACCTCGGAAAGGTCCACTTCAGCGGGCTTGGTTCCGAGTGCTTCGTTGGTTTCCACAGTGTTGGACACCATCAGGACGCTGCTCAAAGCGGCGCCTGCAAGTCCAGAGAAAAGGCCGATTGCGGCCACCAGGGGGAGTGAGTTGCTCATGGTAGAAAGGGTGTGTGGGTATTGGTTGGTTGGTTGTGAAGGGACCGAATGTCTGGGTAGTTGGGCCCTTGGAGAATAGTGTTCGAGGAATTACTCAGCGCTGACGGTGATCTCGATCTTGATTTCACCTTCGGTGCTCGAACTCATGGACATTTCACGGTCGTTTCTGGACATGTCGCGCTCCATGTCCTGGATGAAGTCGCCTTCAAGGCTCAAGCTGACGGCCCGCTGTTCTTTGGGGGACCAGAGCAGGTGACCTTCGAGTTCCAATTCGACGGTGGTTTCGGGGACCCCGAGGATGTTGCCTGCGGGCAGGGACCAGAAGCCTCCGCCGCCACCCCGGCCGCCGCGGCCGCGGAATTCGCGCTCGGGCAGGGTGCCCTCCGCTTCCAGTTCGAGCTTGATCACGATGCACTCGACTCCATCGACCTCTTCAGTCTTGTCGGTCCAGGTGGCTTCCCCTTCCCAGTCAAGGTTCTTCATGGCTGCGCCGTTGAAGCCGCCTCGACCCCCGCGCGAGCCGCCGCGACGACCGCCCCCACGTTCCCCGCGTTCTCCGCGCTCGCCTTGCGGTTCGGGACGGCCAAAGAGGGATTCTTCCAGGCCGAGGCCCAGGCCCGTGATCAAGGCTTCCGCCTCCAGATCCCATGAGTCGCCTTCTTCCAGCTCTTCGTCAGACAGCAGGGAGTCTAGTTCCTGGGTCAGCATGAGTGAGGCGAAGTCGGTGCCCTCGGGTTCGTCGCCTTCCTTGATTTCGTATTCCATGTCGCCGTTCTTGGCCAGGGAGAGTTCAAGTACGAGCCCTTCGGATTCGCTGCTGCGCTCGAAGTCCCGGGGCTCATCGCGGAAAGTCATGGAGCCTTCCATGGAGATCGTTTCCAGGGTTCGGAGTACTTTGGTGGGCGCTCCATCGGTGTGGGCCAGGACCTTGTCCAGGGTGGTGATGGTCAATTCGCGCTCGCTGGCACCGCCGCCACCACCAAAACCACCTTCGCGTTCTTCTCCGTCAATCACCACGACCATGTCGACGACTTCAGAGGAAATTGTCATGACCCTTTCCACGCGCAGGGTGCGGTCGGCGCTGTAGTCGGTTGTGAGGCGTGTGCCCAGGAGGGCGAGGGGAGAGAGCAGCAGGCAGGTAAGGATTTTCATGATGTTTCTGGGGGGGGGCAAGAAGTTGATTCACCCATGATCGGCGCTCGTGGGGGGTAGGGCAACCCCGCTTGTGTACCCCATCGCCAGTGGGGGGAAGCTTGTTGTGAGCGGGGATCCTGGGGACGGTAGAGGTCTCGAATAGGCTCTAGAGCAAGCTTCGGCGCACTTCTGCCGCCCGGGCGCGGCTGACCGGTACTCGCGAGCCGTCCCCGAGCAGCAACTCCTTCGCCCCTCCTGGGAGCGAGTGCAGTTCTCTTACCTGCTCCAAACGCACGATGGCCGAGCGGTGCACTCGCAGGAACCCATGGGGTAGCAGTGCTTCTTCCATGCGACTCATGGATTCGCGCATCAGCCGCTCCCCGTCAGTCGTGTGCAACTGGACGTACTGGTCGGCGGACTCGACCCACAACAGGTCCTGCACCATGACCACTTCGACGCGCCCTTCACGCCGCAGGACCAGACGGGTTCCAGTATCAGTTCCATCTCGGGAAGCCATGCGCTCGCGCACCCGTCCCAGGGCGGCTGCGAAGCGCGCGCGGTCGTAGGGTTTCAACAGGTAGTCAATGGCTTGCACCTCAAAGGCAGCTACTGCGAACTCTGGGTGGGCCGTAGCAAAAACCACTGCGGGCGGTGCTGCACTGCCGAGGGAGCGCACCACCTCGATGCCGCTCATCAGTGGCATTTCCACATCAAGCAGGGCCAGGTCCACATCCGCCTGGCCCAGGCGCTCGAAGGCCTCCTTTCCGTCGCGGCAGACGGCAACCAATTCAAGGCCCGCTTCAGCCTCCACCAGTGAGACCAACTCGCTTCGGGTCAGGGGCTCGTCGTCCGCCACCAGTACGCGCAGGGTCAGAGTCATTTGCTCGTGTCCAGGGGGAGGCGCAGGCGGACCCGGGTACCACCGTGGGTATCACCGTGGCTTAGATTTTCGAGGTTCATGCTGGCTCGGGTGCCGAAAGCTGCAGCCAGACGCGCGCGGGTGTTGGTCAGGCCGATACCCTGGCCTTGCCCAAGTTTCAGAATGTCTTCTTCAAACGAGCCCCCGTTGCAGGTCACATCCAGAATCAGATCATTGGCGTCACTTGAGGCTTCAAGCTGAATCTCAATTGGCTCCGAGCTCTTGCTGACAACATGGCGCACGCAGTTCTCCACCAGGGGCAGCAGGATCAGGGGTGGGACTATCTTGGTCTTGAGGTCAGGCGGAATCGTGATCCTGCCCACAATGCGGTCCCCATAGCGTAATTGCTCCAGGTCGAGGTAACTGCGGCAGAGATCGGCTTCTTCATCCAGAGAGCTCTGCCCCTCGGTGGACCGGTCCAGGGTGACCCTCAGGAGATCTCCCAGGGTCACGAGTGCCGTGCGCGCTTCGGCGTTGCGCTCAGCACCTACCAGGGCACCCACCGAGTGCAGTGCGTTGAATAAGAAGTGCGGGCGCAGTTGGGATTCGAGCGCGGAGAGTCGCGCCTCTCCCAGTTCGGCGGCAAGGGATGCGTGCTCCAAGGAGAGGCGTGCATTTTGGCGGCGATTTTTTTGGGATCTCAGGTAGCTCGCGCCAGCCCCGCACAGGAGCAAGAGGAAGGCATGGGTCAGGAGCCGGTCAAGCAGCCCATCGGACTGGTTTCTCCCGCCGAAACCTCGGCGGCGGTCGGCGTCCAGGGGGTTGCGACCGGCGCCGCGTTCGCTTCGGGGCCGACGTTCTTCGCCACGTCGGAGTCCTTGACGTCGATCTTCGGGGCGGCGCCTTTCCTCATCGGTTCCCTCGTCGGGCCCCTCTTGGGGTGCTGTCCGCATCTGTTCGCGCTGTTCCTGGCGCAGGGCCATGAGTTGTTCGAAGTCAATGGACGGGGGGAGTTCCGGTCGAATGCTGTTCCAGGCAAGTCCCACACTCCAGGCCGCGCCCAGGGCAAGGACTCCATGGGCAGCAAGTTGCTTGCCCGCAGACCAGCGCGCCGCCAGGCTCATCAAGGGCACGATGCCAATCAGGGCTATCAAGGCCCATAGCCCCCAGCGAATGGACTGGCTCAACCAGAAGGCCTGCCAGTTGAACATCTTGAGCAGCTCAGGATTGCGGGAAGACGCGAACAGCCCGCGGAACTCCAGAGTGTTGGCCCCGGCGAACAAGAGCACTGCGACCAGCGCCAGGAGCCAACGGCCTGACCAAGACAACAATAGACGCTCCAAGCGTCCAGGTAGTTGGTCTTTCATGGGAAGTGCAGACATGGGCTCAGAGCTACTTGCCGATCTCTTTCAGCCAGCGAATCAGGCGGCGCTTGAGGGCTGGCGGGTTGAGTCCCAGTTCCTCCTCGAGCACTTGGGCCGAGCCGAGTTTCCGGTGACCGATTCGCTTGAAGATACGCATGGCAACCCCTGGCTCGCAGCCCTCAAGCAGGTAGGACGCCAGGGCACTGGAGACGAGCACATCCTCCCTGGTGAGTTTGTTTACATCTCTGCCCAGCGTGAATCCAAGATTGGGCGACTTCTTGCCTTCCATGGTCGTGCGCGCCAGGGCCAGCCAATCTGCCTTGGGGCGCTTCATGCGATCGAGCGGATCAGCGCCCTGGCTCGCGGCGCTTCCTTCGCTGGCGTCCTTGGTGAAAATCAAGCGCGTGCCGCACATCTGGTGGGTGACATAGATGCCGACTCCTTCGGCGATCCAACCATGTTTGCCATAGGTGCCAGTGGTCCAAGCCAGATGCCGGGCGATGGTCATGCGCAGGGCGCCATCCAGGCGCTCGCTCTTCTCCTTGCTCGAAGAGTTGGCCGCATTGTGGGAGAGATAGGAACAGAGTAGGTCCTTCATCATCTTGCGGCGTGCGGGCTCCAGGTCAGGGTACAACTGAATAAACTCAGAGGTGGCTTTCTTGCCTTCGAACAGATAGAGCGTGCCCGGGCTGAGTTCCTGGTCGCAGACGAGCAGCGAGTCCATGTAGGTGTAGGTCGCGTGGGCCAGCTTGCCGATCTTCTTGGTTTCCTTTTCCGAGAGTGCTGAGACGCAGCGCACCCGGTCGGTTTTCAGCACATGAGTGAAGGGCACCCCGAGGGCGCCGTCCTTTTCCAGGTCGGTCTGGCTGCCTTCGGTCAGGTCCGGGACCGCTGCTTCGAAACGGTCGCGCAGTTTGGTGTTGGTCTTGAAGGCGGCCAGGGCACGTACGGATTCCGCGAGCATCCAGACCTTGTCGGGGCCTTCCCCGTGCAGCACCTCTCCCAGGCGTCCATGCAGCACTACATGGTCCGGGGCCAGGGCCAAGAGAGCCTCTTCCTGGCGGCGCAATGCGATTGGGGCGAGTTCTTGGCTGTCCAGCAGCAGCAGAACAGCGTCGATGTGAGCGGTCAGGAGGTCGGCGCGTTTCTTTGCCAGGGGTGCGGCGATCTCTTCCTCTGCGGCTTTGGCTCTGCGCGGCCTGCTGGGAGGGGACCACTCGCCCGTCTTGCGATCCTTCTTGTGCCCCAGGGTCTTGCGCGCTGTAGCGTGCTCGGGAGCGAAGGTGAGTAGCAATTCGTAGGTTGCGTTGCGCTCCGCAAAGGCCTTGGCTTTCTGGCATTCCAGGGCCAGGTTCTCAAGTTCCCAGGCAATGCGGCGTTTGAGTTCTGCCAGGCGACCGTCCTCCTGCTGCAGAGCGGGCCTGATGGAAGGAGTTGGGCTGGCAGGAGCAGTGCTGACAGGGGCAGTGCCGGGGGCCAGCAGAATCAGAAGGAAAATCAGCATTGTGGGCGGCAGGTGTCAGTTAGCAGGATATACAAGCCAGGTCGAATCAAGAGTGTTTGATCTCCCTCAGCCAATTGCGGAAGGCTTCTTCGATCTGGGGGAAGGGTCGTTCGAGCACCTCTTCAAGCAAGGTCACAGGGTTTTCTCGCTGTCCCGCTCGACTCAGAATCGTATGCACTGTCTCCGCGTCGTGGCCCTCCAGCAGCCAAGCAGAAAAACCATAGGTCACATACAACTCGCGCGTGCTGAGGGAACCAACGCTGCGTCCCAGGGCCAGGCTCAGGCTTGTGGGCTTGCGCTTGCGTGTCATCGCCGCACGGGCGTGCACGATCCAATCGTCTTCGCCCTCTTGAATCTTTTTGGTGGGGTCATCGGTCTTCCCCACATATTCCGAGTCCCTGAGCTGCACCGAAAGCTTGGTCTTGTTCATCTTCCAGCACAGATAAATGCCCAGGCCCTGATCCATCCAAGCGGGCAAGCCGTCTTTGATCCAACCCCCATCCGCACGCCCATATGTATCCAGGAGCGCGTAGCTGATGATGAGGCGAATGGTCTGGTCCATGCGGCTCTTGCCGTGGGAATTCCAGACTCCCAGGCGATCTGCGCGGCCGAGCCAGGCGCCGTTGGAGGCAAGGAGGCTCTTGCGTGCATCGTCTGTCAGGTCCGGGAATGCGTTGATGAAATCCGCTCCCTGTTCATTCAGGACCAGGTACACATGCACCGGGTCCAGGGGTTCGTTGGTTCCGATCAGGGGGTGCATCCAGAGAGTCAGGGCCTCGAGCTTGCGGGCCAGGGCCAGGGTCTCGGACTTTGCGCTGCTGGAGAGCACCCGGTAGTTCTCTCCCTGTGAACAGGCTTTCCAACTAACCCCGAGCATCTCTTCGCTGGCAAGAAGTTCAGACTCTTCGACCTCGTCGATTTCCTCGAGGGCTTTCTTCCAGGCTGCATCCTGGGCCTTGCGCTGGTTCAGAGCGCGTACAGTGGAGGCCTGCACCCAGTGCGTCTCTCCGTTCTTTTCCAGCCTTACCTGGCCCAGGTGAGTGCGCAACCGAGCGTTGTTCGGCAGGGCCTCAAGCAGGGCGCTGGTCTCGGCATCGATTTTTTCGGCGGTCAAGTCCGCCTGATGAGTGTCGAGCAACTTCAGCACTGCCAGCGCATAGTCTTCCAGCAGTCCGGCTCGTTCCTTGGTCAATACTGTGACCGCGGTAGCATCGCGGTCCCTGGGGGCCTTGTACTTCTTCCGGCTCCACTCTCCGGTCTTGCGATCCTTCTTGTACTTGAGCGTCTTGCGAGCACTCTTGTGTTCCGGGTCGACCGTGAGCAGCAGTTCAAGACACAGGTCCCGTTGGAGATATGCGCGGGCTTTTGTGCAGCGGTTGGCGAGTGCTTCGAGTGCGCTGGCGTAGGTCGTGTTCAGGGCCGCGCGGGCGCTGGGGAAGTCTTCATCCTGGAGCAGAGTGAGAGGCGGTTCTGCGAGTGAGCGCTGGCCAGAGTGGGCCAGAACCGGTACTGGAGTTGCGACAGATACGCCCAACAGGGTACTGAGAAACAGATGGGTGAGTTTCATGTGTAGAGGGGAAAGAGCCGTCGGGGCCTCGGCGGTACTCTCATCCTAACCTGCGCGGCCACCATTGCCGTACCGCTTGGTCTTGTCCCTTGTCTGGCCTCTCACAGACGGCACATTGCGACCCTTCCCAGTCCTTTTTCTGTGCCTTCTCCTCGCCGGCGGGTGTTGGTGTGCTGGTCCGCAGGCCTCCTATCCCCGGGGGCGGCCGAAGAACTTTTCCCGGGGAACATCATCCCCGCAGGAGTCTTTGACCAGGGGGCCAAGCGGTGCGAGGGAGCCTTCTTTCAAGACCGTTAGGGCCGCATCCACTGCAGCCTTCACATCCCCTTCCGCTTGGGCTTGGTGGCTTTCGAGCAATGCCCGCATGGACTCTTCCCGGGAGAGTCCCGCTGCAATTGCCGACGCCTCCTGCAGGCTCGGCTGATCCCCCGCCAGCAACTCGCCCAAGAGCTTGTCGCGTTTCTCCGAGGGTACCAGCCAACCAAGTGCTACCACCGCTTGCACTTGCACTGTTGGGCTCTTGTCTTTCTCCGCGATCTTGAAAAGCGTTGAAGCGACCTTTGAGTCGGCGGAAGCGCAACTCGCCAGAGCTCGCAGCCAGTTGCCTTCCAAGCGCTCGTCCTTTTCCTTGCGCAGGCCAGATTGGATCAGCTTGACCGACTCGGGAGCTTGCAGCTGTTCCAGGGCAGCGATTGCTTCGCTACGCAGGTCTTCGTCCTTGGACAGGGCGAATTTCTCAACCACGACCCACCAGCTGGCGGGGGAGAGGCGTCCTATGTTGCGGATGATCAGTTCTTGACGCGCCCAGGGTCCCTGTCCCGCTTCGTTGCGGCCACTGCCGTTGCCACCTCCACCGCCACCGCCGCCTCTACCGCCGCCACGACCTCCTCGACCGCCCGTGCCGCCACCCGCGCGTAGTTCCTGCAGGATGAACTCTCGTGCTTCTTTTTCGTCAGCGGTCATGATCCGCCGCAAGGCCGCTGCACGATCGTCCATGCCGCCCTTGCGCACCTGTGCGATCAACTCCAGCACTTCCTCCCGCGTGGCGGGGGCGATTTCTTCGCCGCCAATGATCGGAGCAAGGCCTCCGTCCACCAGTCGCTTGGGCGCCCGGGCACGGGCGCTGGCCTGCAGCTTGGACTCGGAGTCCACTCGCCGAATCGCTTCCACCAAACACCATTCCAACTCACCTGCGCTGATTTCATAGGGCACCGAGAGCAGGACATCTCCGCCGGGCCCCAAGAACACATGCTGGGGGGCCACCACATAGCCGCCTTCATCCTTGGGCAGGAGAGCTTCCCGCACCCGGATGTCCACTTCTTGATGCTGGGCGCATTCGATCTGGCCAAAGCGCTTGCAGGTGCGGCTTGAATGTTCATGGGCGCTGGCGATCACAGGGACCGTGAGCTTCACCAGCTTGACAATGTTCTTGTCCCGGTAGACTTTTTCGGCCAGGCGATCGTTGGCTCGCTCTCCGTCCATATTGACCGCCAGGAAGAGCACACGGTTCTCCTTGGTGCTGCGCTCTTTGGCCAGGGCCCAATCTCCCTCCCAGGGGATGTCTCCGCTCGCTGTGTTGGTCGCGGCAAATAAACTGGTGACGAGGGCGGCGACGAGAGTCAATGCTCTCAGGGAATGATGGGGAAGTTGATGCATCACGTGTGGGTTCTAAGGGCGCCGCCTCGGGCGCCCGGGTCTGATAGTCAACCCCATCATCGCCGTGGGGTCACGGAATATTCGTAAGACGTAGGTGCCCTGTTGGGAGCCTGCTATTCCCAGGTTTTTGCTCAGTGAAACTCGACCTCTCCGCCGGGCAGCAGGTAGACGATCATCATCTCACCTCCGGCTACTGTGGGCACATGGGTTGAGCCAGGGGGAAGCACCACCCAGCCGGGGGGGTGGCCGTCGAAGGTGGGCTCTCCTGAGAGGGCGACGCACCAGTTGATTTCACCCCGGCCGTGAGTGTGCTTGGGGCCGGCGCCGTTCATGTGCACTACATCGATGGAGAAGTCGTTGCTTTCGGGGCTGGCTTTGGAGACGCGCCCCCAGCGCACGGGGAGTTCTCCTCGGGTTGCTAGTTTGCCTTCTGACAGGAGTGTCTCGAGTGCTTGAGTGACTGCCTCGCCTGCAGGGCCTTGGGGGTCGAGGCGGAGCGTCAATTCTGCTTGGGCTGCGTCTGGATTGGTCAGGTCGAGGTCGCTGGCAGCATGGATCAGGGGCTGAAACGTTTGGAGCATGGGGATGGGGTGTTGTCGGAGGAATAGTTGCAGCCTGAATTGGCCGAGGGGAACCACTCTGTTGCGAGCCGTTGTCTGTGTGCTGGCGGGGACGGATCGCTTATGCAACCAGGATGGGAGGGGTTCTTTTCAAACCTCTCTAGGGTAGCGCCTCCCCGGTGGCTACCGTAGGGCCATGGGCCAGGGTCTCAACAAGCCGCTTTGGGTGGCGCTCTACTTAGCCCTCGTGGCTTGGGCCTATGCTCCGATCTTGTCGGCGGGGCCCTTTGGGGCAGACCTGGAACTGTTGGCTGGGCTTTCGGGGCGCGGGTCGGCGGCTCTCTATACGGTGCCCCACACGGACGGCCGACCGCTGGCTGCTCTTTCGTTGTTCTTGTCCCGGGGACTTTGGAGTGCTGAGAGAGTCTGGCCTGCGCATCTGGCCACCTGGCTTCGGCTTGAGAACCTCATCTGTCTGGCGATTGCGGCTCAGGGTCTGCGCTTGGTATTGCAGCGGCTCTTTGCTCCTTGGTTTGGGAGAGAGACCGCCCGGGCTGCTGCATTGACAGCGGGCCTGTTGCTGATGGTGCATCCCCTGCCAGTAGCGGCGGTGTCTATGGTGCACCTGCGCGGCGAGCTGTTGGCCCTTGCCTTTGGCACCTTTGGTCTGGCGGCTTTCTTGGAGGCGCGTCAGGAACGCAACAAACGCTTGCTTGGACGAGCGTTTCTGTTTGCATTCCTAGCGGGAATGTGCGGACGCTGGGCTTTGTTCTTGCCTTTTCTCTATTGCGTTCTGGAGGGAGTGTCAAGCCAGCGTCATCGGCCATCGGCCGCCCGCTGGCGGTCAGCGGGTATGACATTTGTGGCATGCGCCGTGTGCGTGGCTGCTGAGTTTGTGCTGCGCGGTCAGTTGGCTCCCGAGAGCGCACGCACATTCCAGTACTTGTCCGTTCACCTCTCAGCGATCCCTTTCACCGTAGAAAAACTCGGGGTGCTGTTCATGCCCGCGCCGGTGGGGTCTGTTGGGGTATTGGCGATTCCGGTTGCTCTGGCTACCTTGATTCTGGCCACCCATCCGGGGTTTGTGGCTGCCCGTAGTGCACCGCGTCTGTGGGGCCGGATCGTGGCGGTCTGGGGAGTGTCTTTGGCGCTTTCCTTGATCCTTGATGCGGACCAGCGTGTGGTCAGCTTGGATCTCGTTGGGACTCAGGTCTTGCTCGGGGCCACCCTGATCCTGTGTACAGGCTGGGGATTGGCGGCTACGGCAATCAGTGATTTTCGTCGAACCCTGCTGCCAGTACTCTTGCTGTTGCTCTTTGCCTGGTTGGCCCATGGGACCGCCGAACCGATTCGACAGGCCAGCTATCAGGTTGACTCGCTGCGCACGGATTTGGAGCAGGCAGCGGGGCGGCGCAACTTTCGGGGCAGCTATGTTCTGCTTGAGCCCAAGCAACAAGTGGCAGGGCACCAGATTTTGCCCTCTGATCCGTCGGTCTTGCTCTCCAGGCGTCTGGCGCAAGGGGCCTGGGGCAGGGTCCCCGAAGGTGGACCTCTTGTGCGCGCGATCGACCGCCCAGCCCTTGGTGGCTGGTGGGGCAGCCCTGATTTCTTCACGCGCGTGGAAGAGGGTCTGTGCTTCCTCGTGCCGCCCGACTTGCTGGGGTTGGAGGTGGGCCCCCTGATGGCTTTCGATGTCCCGATCATAGAGGGCCAGCCTTTCGTCCTTGAGTTGGCCGGTAATGACTTCAATGGAGCGAATGGAAGCCCCATCGGGGATGGCCGCCTGGTTCCTGCCTGGTACACCCAATTGACGGTGCATGTTCCCAGGGGGCGGCAAGTGAGCGAGGCGCCGAAGATCGAGTGGCAAGCACCGGGAGGATTGCTTGGTTCAGCCAAAGGCGTGTGGGTTCGGAGCACCAATCCCGATCTGTTGGAGGCGCGCTTCGACTTGCGCGCGCAGCCCGCTTGGGTGTTTGCGGGGTGGCTGACCAAGTTGCGTGCGGTGGGTCCTCTGGCGGGACATCCTCTGGTCTTCACTAGCGAGCCAACTGTCTTGCCTGCAGGAGTGATGCCCCATTGGAGCAGTGAGGGTTGGATCGTGAATACTCACGGGTTCGAGGTGCCCTCGGCCGGTGACGTAGAGCAGGGTGCAGATTCGGTTCCAGAGTGGATCTTGTGGCGCATGAGCCCGGGAGTCCTGAAGCGAGAGGAGTTTGTCCTTGAGGCACTTGATGCAGAGCGTCTTGTGGCGCAGATTCCCTCAAATGCGCAGCATGAGAGCCCAGGTGCTCTCGTGGGTCTTTGGGGGGTGGAGTGCCGGCTGGATGGTGTGGTCATTGCGGCAGCCAGCGGGTTGCTTCAATTGCGCTAGATCGGCTGAGTCGCTAACTTGCTGCCCCCATGTCCACCCAGCCCTCAAGTACTCTCGACACGTTTCCCAATCCAGTCCCCGAGCGCTCCTATGAGGTTCGCTTTGAGTGTCCTGAATTCACGTGCGTTTGCCCCAAGACCGGCCAGCCGGATTTTGCCACCATTCGCATTCGCTACACCCCGGCGGACTTGTGCGTGGAGTTGAAGAGCCTCAAGCTCTACCTGTGGTCCTATCGAGATCAGGGTTCCTTCCACGAAGCGGTGACCAATCAGATCCTTGATGATCTGGTCAGTGCGATTGCACCACGCTCGATGGTGGTGGAAGGGGACTTCATGGTGCGCGGTGGGATCCACACGGTGGTGGAAGCGGCATTCCCCTGATGGGAGGCGGAGGACCGTTCCTAGGCGAGAGCCTTGGCTACGCGCCCCGTCAGGCCCAGGAGTTCCTCGTCCGTTCCAAAGTGGCCTCCGTCAAACTCCGTGTGCTGGTGGGAGATGTTGAGTTCCTTCAGTCGCGCGCATAGGCGGCGGAGACTGAACTGCAGGTGGAATTCATCCTTGGTACCTGCTACCAGGTCCAAGTAGTTCAGTGCAGCGAACCCCGTGGCATCCTGCTCGATCATGGTCAGGGGATCGTTCTCGAGCCAGCGATCCCAGCCGGGGTTTTGGCGCTCGCCCGTGTGTGGGTCCATTGGCAGGTCGAAGCCCAGGGGTGCCTCGGGGTTGGGGGCGTAGCAGGCGCTCATGGCCAACACATCTATCACCGCGTGGCCGTCGCCTGAGAGGTCGGGGCGCTGGTGGAAGGCCTTGAGGAATCGCTCCGCGTCTCCCCCCCAGGGGATCAGGCCTCGGCAGGCGCTCAGCAGTTCCGCTCCATAGGCCAGTTCGAAACCGCAGTCACCGCTGAGGGATCCAACTGCGCTGAAATATCCTGGCCGCGCCAGGGCCAGGCGCAGGGCGCCGAAACCACCGGAACTTTTGCCTACCACTCCCCGGGCAGAGGGGATGCAAGGCCAGCGTTCTTCTATGAAGGGCACAATTTCATCGAAGAGGTGGCTCTGGTACTTGCCAACGGCGGAGGAGTCCAGGTATTGGCTGCCCCCCAGGGCAGTGAAGCAGTCAGGGAAGGCCACACGGCAAGCGGGGAACTCTCCGTTGGCGTGGGCGCGGTCCAAGCGCAGCGCCAGGCCCGGGTGCCAGGGATGGGTGTCCAGGTACTTTTGGCCGCGGCCGGTGAAGCCTGCCAGGACCAACACAAGAGGCAGAGGGTTTGAGCTTTCAGCCGGGCTCCAAACCGCTACATCGCGTTGGCTCGGATCGCCCAGTGGATTTTGAGCCAGGAGTTCCGAGTCAAGACTGAGCGCCTCCAACCGGCCCCGGAAGGCGTGGGGTTCCACCAGACGGGGTTCACTCTGATGGGGCTTTGACTTCATGGGCTTCGCTCTAGGCTTCCTTGTCCCCATGGGAAAGGGACGGCCCCGCCTCCATACCCAGCTCGGCGAGTTCTTCACGCGCAATTGCATAACCCGGCGCGATGCGCTCGTGCAAAATGCGCCGGCGCTCCCAGTAATCATGAAAGGCGGCGTTGATGCCGTTGACTGCCAAGCGCTCGAGCTCCGAGAGACTCAGGCCATATTCTTGGTGGGCCAAGAGGTATTCCTGGGTCATTGTGGTTCCGCTCATGAGACGGTTGTCTGTGTTGATGGTGACCCGGAAGCCCTCGCGTAGGAAATGGGGGAAGGGGTGGCTGGCCAGATCCGGTACGGCACCCGTATGCACATTCGATGAGAGGCACATTTCCAGTGGCACCCGATGGTCGAGCACAAAGCGCGCCAGGCGGCCCAGTCGAATGACCTTGCCTTCCCAGATCGCCATGTCCTCCATCAGCCTCGTGCCGTGGCCGATGCGGTGGGCACCGCAGTATTGCAGGGCCTGCCAGATGCTCTCAGGCCCAAAGCCTTCGCCTGCGTGGATGGTGATCGAGCCGTTGGCGCGCTTGATCGTGTGGAAGGCGTCCAAGTGGTCTTTTGGGGGATGGCCAGCCTCTTCGCCGGCCAGGTCAAAGCCCGCCACACCACGGCCAAGCCATGAGGTTGTCAGGTCCGCCAGACGGCTGGAGATTTCCGCGGATTCGGAACGCAGGGCACAGACGATGACCCGCGATTCGATGCGGAAGTCCTCCTTGCCGCGTTTCAGGCCACGCAGGACTGCTGCCAGCACCCCGTCGAGGCCCAGGCCTTCTTGAGTGTGAAAGAGTGGGGCGAAGCGTACTTCGGAATAGACCACCCCATCGGCCGCCAGGTCTTCAGCGTATTCGTAGGCCACCCGTTCGAGTGCCTCCGCATCCTGTAGAAGGGCGATGGTGTGGGTGAAGCCTTCCAGGTACAGGGCCAGGCTGCCTCGGTCCGCGCCCCTGAAGAACCAGTCGCCGAGTTCGTCGGCGTCGGTTGTGGGCAGGCCGTCGTAATTGCACTTGCTGGCGAGCTCGATCAGGGTAGCGGGGCGTACGCTCCCGTCCAGGTGATCGTGGAGCGAGACCTTGGGCAGGCGGCGCAGCAAGTCGGGGTCGAGAGGTCCGGTGGGCATGGGTCGATGATACTTCTCTGTGGGGTGCCTGTCGTTGACCCCTGTGGGCAGAAAGGGAGAGTCTTGGGCACTTGCCACAGGGCTGTGGCTGCTTTTCTCGCTATGCTCTTGATGGGCCTTCCTTCCGATGAGCACCCCTTGAGCATGCGCGTACGTATCGCACCCAGTCCAACCGGCTCCGTTCACCTTGGCCTCTGCCGTACCGCCCTCTTCAATTGGGCCCACGCGCGGCACGCGGGTGGGACCTTTGTTCTACGAATTGAGGACACCGATATCGAGCGCAACACGCCGGAGAGTCTTGCGGCCATATTGGAGGGCTTGCGCTGGTTGGGATTGGATTGGGATGAGGGGCCTGAAGTTGGGGGTGAGTACGGACCCTATTTTCAGACCCAGCGCCTGGAGAACTACTCCAAAGATGTTGAGGCTCTGCTTGCTGCGGGCCATCTCTATCGGGACTTTTCCACTCCTGAACAGCAAGAGGTCTGGCGGGCGGAGCAGGAGCAACGCAAGCAGCGCGTGGCCTACCGCGGCGCAGACCGGGACCTCAGCCCTGAGGCGAGCATGGAACGGGTTCAGGCCGGGGAGCCATTTGCAGTGCGCTTCCGCATCCCGGAAGGGGAGACCAGATTCACAGATCTGGTGCGCGGGCAGGTCACCCTGCCCCACGGGGAAGTGGACGATTGGGTGCTCGTGCGCCGGGGCGGCGGCATGCCCACCTATAACTTCACTGTGGTCTCGGATGACATGGCCATGGGGATCACCTGCGTGTTGCGCGGGGAAGAGCACCTGGTCAACACGCCCAAACAAATCCTCTTGTATGAGGCTCTTGGTTCGGAGCCTCCTGCCTTCGGACACCTGCCCCTGCTCCTGGGCAAGGACCGGCGCAAGCTGAGCAAGCGTACGGGGGATACGAGCCTTGGAGATTACAGGACCAAAGGCTATCCACGGGGCGCGATTCTGAACTTCTTGGCCCTGCAGGGCTGGGCCTTGGATGGTGAGACCGAGGTTTTTTCCATGGAGACTTTTGTTGAGCACTTTGATCCCGCGCAGGTCTCAAAGGGTGGCGCGATTTTTGACCCGGACAAGTTCCTGTGGTTGGCGGGGGAGTATCTGCGTGCCGAATCACCCGCCGATCTGGCCGAGCATTGCCTGCCTTACGTGCTTTCTGAAGGTCTGGCGGGTCAGGACGAATTGCGAAGTCGGTGGGATTGGTTTGTGCAGTTGATTCAAGCGGTGCAAGAACGCTTGAGCCTCTACTCGGACGCGCCCGGGTGGCTTGCGCCGTACTTTGTGAGCGCCGAGGATCTGGTCTATGAAGCCAAGGCGGAGAAGGGGGCTCGCAAGCACGAGGGCGCTGGGGATTTGCTCATGGCCTTTGCGGCGTGGCTTGGAGAGCGTCCCGCAAGTGAGGACCCAGCGCTCACAGGGGCCGCCGCCCGGCAGTGGCTGGAGGAGCGTGGGACCAAGATCGGAGCCCTCTTCCAGCCCCTGCGGTGTGCACTCAGTGGTCAACCCGGGGGTCCCGATCTGTTCCTGATAATCAGCCTGCTGGGGCGCCAGGAGGCGCTTTTGAGGATCGAGAGAATGATTGGCGCGTTGGCCTAGAAATCAATGGGGCTCTCTCTCAAGGCGCGCCTTTTGGCTTGCCGAAAGGGACAGGATGGTCCCCCCCGACCCTCTTACCTGCGAATCCGCTCGCGCGCTTCATACCCAGTTGCTGGGCGGAGGGCTTTCCGATGAGGATCGCCATCTGCTCTCCCAGCACAAGCGCGAGTGTGCCCAGTGCGCTCAGGAACTGGAGGAGCCACCCCATGCAGGGTTGAGGGGCCAGGAGATCCACGCTCCCGAAGAGCGTTGGGCGATTCGCTATGCCTATGCCCGCGCGCGCGAGAGGTCCAGCAGAATGGCTCCAAGTGGCAAGTGGGTTGTGCCTTTTCTGCTGATGTCTGCTCTCCTTCTGTATGGCATTTCGATGAAGTGGTTCTCTGACGAGTCTTCCCGGACTGCGGTGGGCGGTGTCCAGTTGAGTTCGGAGTTCGGGGAGGTGCACCTCTCGGGGATCCTGATACCGGCAGGTGAAGTGCGGAAGGTTCCATTGGGGCAAGAGGTTGAGTTGGGCAACGGTAGCAGTGCTCGGCTGGTTCGTGGCGAGGCGCAAATCGAATTGGCCGATTCAACGATGTTCCGCCTGGAAGGCAACCACCCCCTGGCAGTGGATCTGGTGCACGGCTGGACCCGTTGCTCTGGACCTTGCCGTGTGCGAACACCCCTTGGTCTGGTGATCCTGGACGAGGGGGATGAGGTCTTGATCCATGTGACCGAGAGCTTGGTGACCCTTGAGGGTATGGGAGGTGAGACGGTGGCCAGCAGTGCGGCCCTGACCCAGACCATTTCCCCTGGAGAAGTGCTGCGTTTCGAGCGTTGAGGACCTCGCATAAGGGCTTGGGGCCCAGGACTCGTCGAGGCGGCGTCCAAGTCCTATGATTGGGCCGCGGTGGCGTGAAGGGACTCCGATCGAAATTCAATGGCTTCTTCTCTCCGTCAGACTCCCCGGCGCTACTCCGCTCTGCGGTTGTTTGCCTTTGGTCTCGCAGAGCGCTTTGCCCAGGCTCTTGGTGGGCGTAGGTTCTATTCTCGGCGGTTCCTCAGCCCGCCCCTTGTGCGCCGGGAGGTGATCATCCGCGCGGGCCTGCCTGAGACCCTTGAGGGTCTGCGCATCGCACTCCTCTCGGATCTGCACGCGGGACCATTTCTTGATTCCGCCTCCATGACCGGAGTGATTGACACCACACTCGCCGCGCGGCCGGATCTGGTCGTATTCTGTGGGGACTTCATCGCCCATCGAGTCGAAGCCGGTGTCCTCTTGGCTGAGGTCATGGCTCCCCTGGCGCAGGTGCCTCTGGGGGCCCTGGCGGTGTTCGGCAACCACGACTACCGGGGTCGGCGTGAGGGCGAGATCGAGGAGAGTTTTGTCCGCACTGGCTGGAGTTTTCTGCGCAACCGGGGTCGGCGTCTGGGGGAGCTGCCCCTGGTGGTGACCGGTATCGAGGATCCTGAAGAGGGTCGCGTGCTGGACATCGAGGCCGCACGGGAGGCCCTGGAGCCCGCTGATCTGGAGGTCTGCCTGTGCCACAATCCAAGCACGGGACCATCCCTGGCGCGTGAGGGCTGTCTTGCGGTTCTGAGTGGTCACTCCCACGGTCGTCAAGTCGACCTGCCATTCTTGCGGGGTCTAGGGCCTGCGCACCCAGGGTTGCGTGTGGAACTGGGGTCGACGACCTTGATCACAAGTCGCGGCTTGGGGGTGGTGGGCTTGCCCTTGCGCGTGGGAGCTCCGGCAGAAGTGGTGTTGATTGAGTTGAGTGCTGGTTGATTCTTGGTGCGCTCATCTGCTTGGGCCGCTCAGAGATTTCCGCTCTATTCAAGTTCTCCGCCTCCCCCCCCCTCTTGCTTCTAGACTTCGCAGCGTGAGTGGTGCCCTAACAACGAGGGGTGGTGTTCTCTTTGTCGGTTCCCATGCGCGCACAGCGCGGCTTCGAACCCATGACTTGGATGGACACCGTCTAGGTGGCGGCTTCGCGTTCCGGGATCAGGAGCGGGAACGTTCCAGTATCGAAGGTGTTGCAGTGGACACGGATCGGCGTCTTTGGGTTGCAGATGGGGAAGGTCAGTGCTTGCGCACGTTCTCTCTGTTTGGCCGAGAGCTCGCTTCTGTGCCCGCTGGTCGTGAAGATCGGGCCGGACAGTTGGGCCGCCCCTCGGGTGTGGATGTTTGGGGCGTGGACGATGAGTTCTTGGTGGGTGTGACCAGTAGTGGCCGTCGGCGTCACGCTGCGCAGCTGCTTTCACCCGCCACAGGGCGCATGAATTCCCTGCGTCCCCTGGGGGACCCCGAGGGGTTCTTCCTCGATGCTCGTGGGATTGTGCTGCAAGAGGACGAGGCCTGGGTCTTGGAGGCCCAGACCCCGCGTCTGCAGGTTTTCAAGGAGGGCGCGTTCCACTACGCTCTGCCTTTGCCTGAGATCCAAGGGGCCCGGCCAATTGCCTTCGCCCTGGCTCCGGGTGGTCGCCCCGTGGTGGCCTGGGGTGGTGATAGGGGAGCGGTCTTGCTGCTTGGCCCCGACGGCCGGGTGAATGGTTGCCTGGCGGCGGCGGGGGAAGAGGTCGGCGGCGTGGCCCATCCCACTGGAATCTTGTGTGTGCCCGGCGTTGATGATCGTCACACCAGGGTCGTGCTGCTCGATCACGATGGCAGCCGCGTGCAGGTGTTCAATTTGGAAGGCAGTTGCTATGGGGCCTTTGTGGGTGGCAGCTTGGGCGGCGGCGAAGTGGGCAGTGGCTGAGGGGCTGCAGACAGAGCTGCTGCGGACTTGGCTCGAATCCCCCGCCACGTGATTGCTTGTCGCTAGGATAGGGGCATGTTCCGCTCGATCCATGTTCCTGGCCTCTTGCTGCTCGTTCTACTGGGCGCCATTGGTTTCATGTTCTGGTCGTCTGGGGGAAGCCCTGGCATTGTGCCCGCGCCCCTTGCGCCGGGCGTGGCAGCCGATGGGGAGGACCCCAGGCTTGTGGGCAGGCGTTCGATTTCCCAAGACCAGACTATCTCTGATGAAGGCGAAGCGACCGGTTCATCTCCGTCCCGCAGCACCGATGGAGAGTATTGGCGCTGGATCAGGGGCGAAGTGCGTTCCAAGTTGACCCAGATACCCATTGAAGGGGGTCTTGTTCAGATCAGCGATGGTAGCCGACAAGGTGAAGCGGTCAGTGACCCCGAGGGATCCTTCGAGATCGAATGGTTGGGCGCCGACCATTTTACCATGAGCTTGTCTGCTCCTGGCTTTGAGGAGCGCAAGCATCCCGGGATGAATTGGGAAGAGGAGCCTCTGGAATTGGAGATGAATCCTCTGGGGGCGGTGTTCGGTACCTTTGAGCGGCCCACGGGGCTCATGCAGGAGCCATTTGGCGAGGTCCAGTTCTTTCGCGGCGCCCTTTCCAATGCTGCCCGCAAGCCAGCCCATGTGTTTTCCTTGACCGCGGAGCCTCATTTCAAGGCTCAATTGTCCGCTGGAACATGGAGCCTGGCTCTGCATCGCAAAGACCAGAGCAGTTCTTTTGAGACGTCTTTTGAGGTTCGCATGGGAGAGGAAACCACCCTGCATCTACCTCTTTCGCCGAGTCTGATCTACCGGGGCAAGGTGGTCTTCAAGCACGGCAACGATGGGGTGCCTGGAGTGGCTCTGGATCTGCGCCAGGAAGTTGCCGGGGTTTCGAGGGCTGTGCGCAGATCGTTGCAGTTGAGTTGCGTCAGTGGAGAGGATGGCAGCTTCGCCTTTGAAGGCTTGAGTCCAGGGAATGTTCTCATCTCCTTGCGCACCCCCTGGGGGCAGCCTCTCAATTGGCGTCACCTCTTGACCGCCCAGAACAATGGACGGGAAGAGCGTGTCGTGGTGGCACCGCCGGGCAGCATCGCCGGGCAGGTGCGCAAGCATGATGGGAGCCCCGTGCCCCATGAAGTGGTGCAACTCGCTTTCCGGGGCAACATCAAAGGTGATGGTCGGAAAGGCTCGGGGAATGCCGAGGATGCAGACCTGGCCCAAGAAACCAAGACGGATGAATCGGGGCGTTTTGTCTTTGAGCGGGTCGCTGCCAACCGTCCGGTCAGCCTGCAGGTGCAGCCCACTCCCGACCTTCTGGCCGAGACCGTGGTGCAGGTNCCCGAGGGCGAGTCTCTCACNGGTGTGCAGATNATCCTGCCTCAAGAGGNTTCCTTTGGNGTGCTTGTGCGGGGTCCNCAAGGAGAGTCTTTGGAGGGGGTGCGCGTNGTTNTGAGATACAGCGGCCCATTNGGGACTGCGCCNCGTTTCTTTCGTCCAACCGCAACCACNGACAGGGAAGGAGTCGTAGNGTTCGCTTCGACTTCGAGTCTTTGGGATTCTGCNCANCTTGTCTGTGAGGGCTGGAAGGATGGNNTGGTGGTACTGGTGCCTGGGGGTGTGGCGGAAGCAACCTTGGAGCCCGCCGGGATCGTGCGCGGATTCGTGCGTGATCTGGATGGANGGGAAGTGCCACGGTTACTGGTCAGCGCGGTCGAGACTGACTTGGAACAGCTCAATCGAAGCAGACGTTACCGCGTCTATTCCCGGGATGACGGCGCCTTCGAGTTCAATGACTTCCAGGGTGGGGAGGTGACACTGCATGCCTCCAGCGAGGGCTGGGAGCCATTCGAGTCAGTGACCGTCCTGGTGCAACCCGGCCAACCGGTGGACGTCATCTTGACAGTGCAGCGCAAGGTGCGAATGGATCCTGGCAGTCTGCGCGTGGAGGGGGTCAGAAAGGGGAATGGAGACCCTGTTCCTGGGCTTTCCATGACGGGCCTGGGCAACTGCACTGTGGCCCTGGTGGGGCCGGAGCTGTGGATCACAGGTGTTCGTCCAGGGCGCTACACACCAGTCCTGAGGGCACCGGGTTTTGAGCAACTGCGCTTGAGTCCGGTCGATGTGCTCAGTGGTGATTCGATCAACCTGGGGCGCATTGAATTGCGCCGGGCGGTTCAGGTGGAGGTCAGGGTGCGAGATGCCGCGGGCAAGTTCGTGCCCCGTGCCCGGGTGATGTTCAGCGAACTTGTCAAGGAGCAAGACGGAGAGGTGGTTTCGGCCCGTTGGAAGACCCGCACCGATGCCCATGGCCGCGCCACCTTCAAACGCCTTCCATGGGAGCGTCTACGCTTGACCGTGTCCCATCGTTCCTCCAAGAAGTACAGTGATGTGGTGCGTATCAAGGATACGAAGGGTCCCATCGAGGTGCGACTCAAGTCACGCTAGCTTTGACAGTGCGAGTTCTCTTGCAGAGTCCGACTCGGGTTTGGCTAGCATGGAGCGCATGACCTCCCAGCAATCCAAACCAGGCGCGGTGATCGATGTGGGCACCAACAGTGTGTTGCTGGTGGTGGGCCGATTGGATGGGGAGGGCCAGCTGGAGTTCTTGCGCCAGGAGATCCGCATCCCGCGTCTGGGCCAGGGCCTGCAGGCCACGGGTTTGATTTCCGAGGGCGCTCTGGAGCGTGCCAGCGAGAGTCTGGGGGAACTGCTGGTCATAGCTGCCGAGTACGGCCTGATCCCCGCAGATGTGCAGGTGGTGGCCACCGCTGCTTTGCGTCTGGCCAGCAACGGGGACCAGGTTGCAGTTCGCTTGGAGCAGGCCACGGGTTGCGCCCTCCAGGTTCTGCAAGGCAATGAGGAAGCGCGCTTGAGTCATCGGGCAGTGGCCATGGGCAACCCCAATGCGGTCGCTGTGGATGTGGGTGGCGGCAGTACGGAGGTGGTCTGGGATGGGGGAGAAGAGCGGCGGTCGATTGAACTGGGAGCCATGACGCTGAGCGAGTCATTCGATGGGACCAGTGTTTCGGTGCGCGACTCCCTCGCTGCGGCCAGGGCCTGGGCGCGTGAGCAACTCAGCGACCTGCCGTCTGGCCTTGCTGGAGATCATCCAGTGGCCTTGATCGGGGGCAGCGCCGTGAATCTGGCCTGCCTGGTCAAGGGCCTTGAACAATTTGATCACACCCAGGCTGATCGGGTCTGGGTGACCACTGAACAGATCCTGTCCCTGGCCGAAGACCTCTGGCTCGAAGACGTGGACCAACGCCGATCGCGACCGATTGAGTCCGAGCGCGTCTCCATTCTGCCTGCGGGGCTGCTTTGTCTGGGCCTTGCCCTGGAGAGCCTTGGAGCAGAGGGTGGATGGACACGGACCGTTGGCCTCTCCCATGGACTCTTGGGGCAACTTCTCGCTTAGTGGAAGTGTCGATCAGGCTCTGCGTTCATGCTCCGGACCTCAATGGACAGCGCTCGATTTGCTTCGGTCCTGTCCGCAGGCGTGACATTCCCTCGGTGTCTTGTAATGAAGTCGGAGATGCTAGGATACAGGCGTGAAGTATCTGGTCAGTTTCTTCTGCGTGGCTTTTCTGCTCCATCTGGTTGCTTGCCATCCACCGGGAAGGAAACTACTGAACATGGAAGTCCTGCAAGGAGATGTGGTCATATTGGCCACCATGTTTGATGTTTCAGACAGGAGCACAGTCAGCGAGATCTGGGACGCAGCTGGCGAGAAGCCGTTTTCAACAGAAGTCGTGGCCCCTACTTTGGTCGCGAGCAAGGAGAGTCCATTGAAGACAGAGTTGTCCGGGCCGGTTGAGATCAGGATCTTGCACACAACTTCCCTGGAAACCTCCGTGACCCTGACAGGTCTGATTCTGGTACGAACCACATCAGAATCTGAAGACTGGCATCTGCCTGTTTCAGAGGTCAGGCGAGCCAAGAAGGGGGCCCTATAGGGTCTTGCCTCTTCTCAGGATCCATATCTCCCATGCAGATTCCCGGCTTTCATCTCTCCCTTGGTGTAGAGGACCTTCCCTGGCGCGCCACCTCCTACCCGGGGGTCGATTGGTACCTGCTCGCCAGTGAGGGGGAGGACGGCGGTACAGAGGAGGGAGCAACGGTTCTGATTCGCATGGCTCCGGGCAGGGGCTATCCGGCCCATCGTCACTTGGGAATCGAGGAGGTCCTTGTGCTTGCCGGTGGCTACAGGGACCACTTGGGAGAGCACCTGGCAGGCAGCTACTTGCGCTATCCCGCGGGTAGCGAACACATTCCCATCGCGCTTGGGGACAAGGGGCAACCAGACTCCCCGGCCAATCCCGCCTGCGTGCTCTTCGCCTGCGCCCGGGGTGGAACCGAGCTCCTGTCCCAAGGAGCTGGTGAGTGAATTGCCCATCCGGACCAGTACCCTTTGGTCCTGCGGCAGTTATCCTGTCCACTTCATGACCCAGCGACCCATCGATGATCTGTGTGCCGTCCTCGAGACGGAATTTGACCAGGATCCCCGTGGCAAGGCGGTGCCAGCTCTTCTGGCTGCCTACCAGGCCGAGCACCAGGACTGGAGGGACTGGGTTCTGTGGTCCGACGCCTGCTATACGCGCAATCTGGTTGCACGCTGCGATGCATTTGAGTTGCTGCTGCTCGCATGGAGCCCCGAGCAGAAGAGCCCGATCCACGATCACTCAGACCAGAACTGCTGGATGGCGGTCATGGAGGGACAGTTGGAGGAGGTGCACTACACCCTGCCGACTTCGGCTGAGAATGGCACCTCTGTTCTTCAGCGGGGACGCAGCAAGTGCTTTGATGAAGGAGGAGTTGCTTTCATCGATGACTCCATCGCCTACCACCTGATCCAGCCTGCGGGTGGGGCGCGAGCGGTGTCCCTGCACCTCTATGCCAATCCTATTGACACCTGCCGTATCTTCTGCCCCGACACCGGCAAGGCAGAGGATATGCCACTCGGCTATCACTCCGTGCGGGGCGAATTGGTGGAGGCCCATTCTCCAGAGGCCATTCGTGAGCGATTCAGCAACTCTTGAGCGGGGAACGGCCTCAACTCTTGACCCCGTCCCCGCTCCTGCGTAACCTTCTCGGCTTGCAGCCTGGCGGGGTAGCTCAGTTGGTGAGAGCACAGGATTCATAACCCTGAGGTCGCGGGTTCAAATCCCGCCCCCGCTACCATTTCCAAGAAGAGGATCTGGCCCTTTCAGGCCGGGTCCTCTTTGTATTTGACCTCTTGGGGCCAGTCGTTCCGAGACCGGCGCGTCGTGGCGCAAACGACAATCATCGAGAAGCAGGCCCCTTGCCACCTGCTTGGGGCTCAGCGCTCGATGCGGATTCGAAAGGGAGACGCGGGGAGCCCGTGACTGTCAGTCAGATTGCAGTCGGGGACTGGTTTCCATGCATAGCGCACTTCGCAGGGATCCTGTGTCGGAGCCCCGATCAGCAGCACTGCGCCTTCCAGGAGTTGGGCCTCGGCCATATGGACTGCACCATCGCAAGCGATGATTTCAAATCCCCGGGGCGGTTCCTGATCGCTGGTGCTGAGCTTGCTTTGGATGTTTTCGAATTCTAATTCTATTCCACCTGACTGCATGCTGGCTCGCTTGATGATCGGCCCGGTGGGGGCCTGGCTCTGGCCATAGCTCACATGCATCGCCAACCTGGCAAGGCGGATTCCAACAGGACGCTTGCGCCGCGGATGCACGTCAGTCGGATGCCCCACATCAATGGTGACCGCCATGCCCACATGGGGAATCTGCTGGGAGAATCCGCGCTGTTGTTCTCGAAACTCTGGCCAGTGGGGTCGCCCCATGGCTGGCAGTTGGACGAACAGGAATGGCAGGTGCGCCTGGCCAAAGGTGTTTCTTGTGTCTTGCACCAGCAGGGGAAACAAGGAAGCGTGCTGATCTACCCTGCTTGGGGACTCAGCATTGGACTCCCCCTGATACCACAAGATACCGCGTACAGCACTGTTGCGGATGGGGTGCAAGGCTGCGCGCCACATGAACCCAGGCTTGAAGGGATGGTTGTAGCCGAGTTGATCCCCG
>NYYZ01000009.1 GCA_002686945.1 Planctomycetota bacterium | reverse complement strand
AGGAAACGATCCGCTGCTCCGTTCCAAGCGTGGAGGGTCGCGAGGGGCGCCTGAACACTGTTGACCCCATCTCCCCCAAGGACCTCATAGGAAATGCCCGCGTGCCAGGGGCCCTTGCCCAAGCCCACCTCCGCCAGGAGGTAGGACTCGGACAATTCCACAGTACTGTCGCCGGAGTCGCTCTGTTGGGCGAACTCAAGCCGCCAGTCGATGTCCATGGAGGTGCCATACCTGGCATTCAAGTACCCCCCTGTGGTAGTTGTTGAAGCGTCCGGAGTATCGTCAAAGTCGATGTCATAGACATAAGCACCAAAGTGGATGTGATCGGTCACATCACCAGTGACATCAAACAGCAAGGAATTCATTTCACGGTCAGTACCTAGGACGGTGTTGGCGTTTTCGATCCCTGCCAGGAATACGTCCACACCGCCGAAGCTGCCGCTCAAGGACAGGGCATCGTAGGTCTGCTCGTTCTGGCGCCAACCCACGTTGCTGATCCAACGCAGATTCCCGCGCTTGATGCGTTGACGCCCAAGACTGAGAGTCTGGTCGTCATCCAGGGAGTAATCCAGGTGCACTCGGTTGACCTCGGTAGATTTGCTATCAGCAATCCCGCCTGCAGCTTCGTTGTGAGCAAACCCAAAGAGGCTTACATCTTCGAACTCAACCAGGCCTGTAAAGCCGCTGAACGGTGCCGACTTGTAGCCCAAGACCGTACGCAGGGTGCTGAGACTCGTTGTCGCATCGGTGTCCACAAGCTCATACCTCCAACGCAGGTTGAGCCAGGCCTCGCCATCAGATACCGCAGCATGCAAGGCGCATTCTCCAGGAGGTATGAGAGCTTCGTCGTCCTGGGGCAACGCAGGAACAGAAAAAGAGGCCAGAGAGAGTGCAGTGATGATCATGGTGAAGTCCTGGTAGCAGGAGTGAGTGGACATTGTACCCAAGGGCATCACGCCCACCAAGACTGGGTCCAAGAACAACCATGCGCCCGATCCAGTACAACCTGGGGCGACCTATAGGCAGGCGGACCCCAAAATGGGGTCCGCCTCATATCCCTACCGCTGTCTGAAACCCTGAGAGCCCCAGAGAGTCAACTCCGCCAGATCACGGACAGAAGGTCACGCTCAGGCCATCGGAGAAGTTGAACCCAGCGCCACCCGCAGCATTGTCACGGAACCAGAACTGGAAGTACCAGGTCTCTCCGGCAGCCACCTGAGCCTGAGGAATGGGCGGTGCGGTATTGTCCAAGGCGTAGGTAACCGCACCGGCGGGACCGGAGTTGACCACCCCGTGGCGAATAAAGAAGCCCAAGGTGCTGTTACCCAAGCAAAGGAGTCCGTTCCCGATCAGAATCGTGTCAGTGTCCGGTGACTGAATAAAGAGACCGTTCTCGCCGGTAGGCAGATCAAAGCAGGTCAGTTCAAGATCGTTGCTGAGAATTGAACTCGTACCATTCCAGCCCATCTTTGCAAAGGTACCGGTAGAGTTGCTGCCTGCAGCACAGAAGTTGGAGATGCCGCAATCGGAACAAGACTCATCGGTAATGGACAGATCATCGATAGCAGCTTCAACAATCGAGCCGCTTCCCAGATCTGAGGCCATGAAACGCAACTGCACGTTTGCGGTTGGCGTCACGATCGAAGAAACAAGGAAACTGTGCTGAATCCAGCCGCCGGAAGAGTCCGCCGAGGGTCCGACCACTTCAACCGTGCTCCAGGATCCACCACCGTTGTTGGAGATTTCGATGGTCATGGAGTCTGCGCCAGGTGAAGCGCCCGTGGTGTTGCTGTACCAACGCCAGTAGCTGACGGTGGGATCGTTGAGGCCTGTCAGGTCGTAGGTTGGCGAGACCAGAGTGGTCGTACCGCTATCAACATCGTTCTCGCCCAAGGAGCCACCATTGCTCCCTTGGCCTGTGAAGTAGCACTGGACCCCTGAAGGCGAATGATCGTCCTCTGGTTGGGCAGCCGTCCCGATCGGATTGCCGCGCTCCCAGGCACCTGTGGTGGCATCGTCGCCGGGAACACCCGTGGTCCAGCCGGAAGCGACCTCGCAGTCATCGTCTGCCACAGCAACTGGAATCTGAGCAACCGCCGACCAGGTGACCGCCGGAGCCAGAGAGGGCTCATAGTAAGTGGTCCCACCCGTGTCCTGGGCGCCCACATAGAACTGCACCGTCGAGCCGCAGGGGGCCGCCGGGAATGTCGCCAGATAGTGGTTGGGAGAGAGTTGAACGATCGGTGCGGGTGAGAAACCAGAACCGGTGCTCATCCAGAATTCCCCTGTGCCGGGAGCGGGAACCGATGTGCCCGCGCTGACCTGGAACTCAAGCTCGTCTCCGCCAGCAGGATCCAGGAAACTCGGCAGAGTGCTGAGAACCTCGATCATTACCGGACGCAGAGCGTCTTCCATAGCCTTTCTCAGGTTGATGCGACCGTGGCCGTATTCGTTATCGACGCCAACGGATCCAAGGTCGTCACAGCTGGCGCGCAACAGATCTTCCACCTGCTGGGGAGTCAAGGAGGGATCTGCACTCCAGATCATGCCACACATCCCGGCAGTGATCGGGCAGGAGAAGCTCGTTCCGCTGACCGAAGCATAGTCACTGGAGTTGCCAGAGTCCGTGGTCAGGATCCCCGAGCCGGGGGCCATCAAGTCGACAAAGGGTCCATAGTTCGAAAAGCTTGAGCGCAAATCGTTGGAGGAAGTTGCCCCCACCACGATCACGCTGTCATCGCGGTTGCCGCTCATGCTCTGATTGCTGTTGCCAGCAGCCCAGATCAATAGCGAACCAAGACTACGAATGTAGGCGCCCGTTGATTCAACGCTGCCGGACTGGACGCCGCTGTAGCTGACGCTGGACACGCGATCGCCCGCTTCGGCGCCCGTACGCGCCGCAAGGGTCAGGTTTGAGAGCGAAGCACCGCCACCTGGGTCGTCAGTCACACGCATCATGCGGTGCCCCAGGTTCCAACCCACGCCGGAAATACCGATTCCGTTGTTGCCGTTGCCGGCTGCGGAGCCTGTACACATGGTGCCGTGGGAAGCAATCGGACTGATGTCGCCACCGGAGTTCTCCCAGGTGTTTGACGGCGCGTGGAAGCCCTCTTCACGATGAAGTTGAAGGTCCTCGTGGCTGGTCAGGACACCCGTATCACAGATTGCAATCACAACGCTGGGATCGCCGGTCTCAAGGTCCCAGCCGTCGCAGGACTCCATGATGTTCGACTGGTGATGCCATTGGGAGTTGAACTGGGAATCGTTGGGGCAGGCAACGGGATAACAGATCCAGTCGGGCTCCACATACTCGAAGGCGCCGGTCGCCATCAATGCCCGGGCTGCATCGTTCTCGCGCGTCCCGGGGCCCAGAGTGATCAGGAACTCGTCGGTGGCATCCACATAGGTGTTGACCTCAAAAGTCAGCAGATGGCTGAGAGCCTCATCACGCAGGTCGCGGGCCTGGGCCTGATCCAGACCACGGGCAAGGGCATCTGCTGCTTGCACCGGACGAGCGCACAAGACACCAGAAAACTCGAGCAGACCAGGCTGTTCCACGAAGGGCTCAAAGCCGTCTCGGTCATTGTCTTGGGCCAGAAGGGAGGGAGAAAAAACCGTAGCCGCAAGGGCCAGAACGGGGATAAATGAGCGCATCTTTCTTGGGTTAAGGGAGGAACTGAGGAATCGAGAATGCGAAGAACGCACCCAGAGTCCATTGGGACCCTCCAGGATGACTGAAAGTTCCCTTCTGTGGCACATCTAGTCGAGGTTCGCCCTTGCCTGGACATGAACTGGACCCTTCCAGGGGTGCTGGCTCACTTGACTCTTGAGGTCCACCTCACCATCAGCGGTGCTCATGGGCTCGCTTCAGGACCCCCCGGGCCCAGTGCCCAATCGCTCTCCAGGGGGCAGGAATGCGGATTTCCAATGCCCAAGGGGACCAGTACCATGTGCTCCCGTGTCTGCCCCCACCGATCCCCACAGCACCATTCCCGACCGCCTGGCGAACGCTGGAGGTTTGAAGAAAGGGGTCGCCCGTGAGCTATCTAGAGACACGGGTCTGCACGAGGCCGATATCTATGGGGTCGGCAGCTTCTATCACCTGCTTGCTCGGCCCGAGAAACGGGTACGGGTTTGCGGCGGGCTCTCTTGCCAATTGGCTGGCTCACGAGAGATCCTGAGCGCCTGCCAGGCTGCGGGACTGCCCACGGAAGAGATCTCGTGCCTCGCAGCCTGCGATCGGGCACCAGCTGTGTTGCGGGACCGACGCACGTTGCCCATGGTCACAATCCAAGATGCTGAACGCAGCGGCGGCAAGGTGGAGGACCTTTGCTCCAACGGAAGCGAATCCGTTTGGTGTGGAACCATAGGCCCCCAGGAGGCGGATGCAGAAACCCTGTGCTTGAACCTGTCCGCTGAACCCGACTGGAGTGGATCAGCCTTCAATGCAGCGAGCACCATGGAACCTTCAGCCCTGTTTGACCTGATCGAAGAGAGCGGACTCCAAGGGCGTGGAGGAGCAGGATTTCCAGCGCACATCAAGTGGCGCGCAGTTGCCGATCAAGCAGAGCAAGAACGCTACATCGTGCTCAATGCAGATGAAGGCGAACCTGGAACCTTCAAGGACCGAGAAATCCTGCTGCGCCGTCCAGATCTCGTCCTGGAGGGATTGGCGATCGCGGCAGCCGCCACGGGCTCAAGCGAGATCTACCTCTACTTGCGCGGGGAATTCGAAGTACCCGGAGGGGTGTTGGCTGAAGCAATTCAAGCGACCACAGAAGCCGGACGCTTCCCAGGGATCACCTTTCACATGCATGCGGGCCAAGGCGCATACATCTGCGGCGAAGAAACTGCGATGCTGGAAGCCCTTGAAGGCAAGCGCGGTATGCCTCGCCTCAAGCCTCCCTTCCCGGTAGAGATTGGCCTGTGGAACAAGCCGACATTGATCCACAACGTCGAGACTATTGCTTGCATCCCGGGGATCGTCCTCCAGGGCGGAACCTGGTTCAAGGATCTTGGCAGAACCGAGGCCGGGTCCAAGCTCTATTGCGTCAGCGGCCATGTCCAGAACCCAGGCACCTACGAACTGCCCCTGGGTGTCTCCCTCGACGAGCTGGTGGAGGCTGCCGGTGGTTATGTAGGCACCCTCAAGGCCTTTTCACCGGGAGGAGCCAGTTCTGGATTCCTGCCCGCCAGCGAACGGGGCCGCGCATTGGACTTCAAAGGCCTTGGGGCGATCGGCTCCATGCTCGGGTCCGCGGGCGTGGTTGTCTTGAATGACACGATCAACATGCGCTGGGCAGCAGAAGAACAACTTCGCTTCTTCGAGGAGGAAAGCTGCGGCCAGTGCGCGCCCTGTCGCATCGGCACTCACTACCTGCATGCTGCGGTCAAGGGAGGCGAAGAAAAGTCTCTGGGCCTGACCCACGTGGCGGATGTGGCCTGGCAGATGAACGAGGGCTCGATTTGCGGCCTGGGTCAAGCAGCGGCCCTGCCATTGACCAGCGCGCTCAAGTACTTCCCTGAGGATTTTGCATGAGTGCCATGAATCAGACACTCGTGCTCGATGGACGCAAGGTCGAACTGCAACAAGGGGACACCATTCTTGATGCAGCCTCCCGGGCGAACACCTCGATTCCCACCCTTTGCCATGACCCGCGCCTCAAACCCGTAGGCGCTTGCCGCACCTGCCTGATCGAAGTTGAAGGCTCACGCCGCTTGCTCCCAGCCTGTGCCACGCCAGCTACAGAGGGCATGGTGATTCATACGCAAAACGAGCGGGTGGACCGCCACCGAAAAACCCTGCTGGGGCTTTACTTGACCGACCACAACAAGGACCGGAATCACGGCCTGGGAGGTGCACCCAATCAGCTCGTCGCCATGGCACACGAAGTAGGGGCCCCCACGGACTGGGGTCAGTTGCCCTCAAAAAGAAAAGCCAACAGCGAGGATGACAACCCCTACATCCTGTTCGATGCTGAACAGTGCATCGCCTGCGCTCGCTGCACGCGCTACTGTGATGAAGTGGAATCGGTCAGCGCGATCACCCTGGCGGGTCGTGGAAGCGAGACGACCATTTCCACCAACGACGGACTGTCCCTGCTCGACACCACTTGCGAGATGTGTGGAGGCTGCATCGACACCTGCCCTACTGGGGCCATGACCGAGCGCAAGGCCGCCGCAATGCAGGCGCCACCGGAGTGGGACCTGAAGCAGGTCCGCAGCACCTGCAACTTCTGTGGAGTCGGCTGTCAATTGAACCTGCATGTTGACGAAGCAGCCAACGCTGGGCGAGGCCGGATCATCAAGGTCACCAGTCCTCCAGCAGGCACCACTTCCAATGACGGCAATCTGTGTGTCAAAGGGCGCTTTGCCTATGACTTCGTCGACCACAATGAACGCCTGACAACGCCCTTGATCAGGGACAAGGCGGGTGTGTTGCAACCCGCCACATGGGAAGAGGCCTTGGCCGCAATAAGCCTGGGTCTTGCGGGAGTCTCCGAACGCCACGGCAAGAATTCCCTCGCATTCGTCAGTTCTTCGCGCTGCACAATGGAGGAAAACTATCTGGTGCAGAAGCTCGCGCGCCAGGGCTATGGAACCAACAACGTGCACCAGTGTGCCGCAACATGACACGCCCCCACTGTGGCCGGTCTGGTCGCGACTTTCGGTGCAGGCGCCATGACAAATTCAATCCGAGAAATCCGTGAAGCGGACTTCTTGCTTGTTATCGGCAGCAACACCAGCGAAGCCCATCCGATCATCGCGATGGAAATGAAGCGCGCAGTTCGCCGGGGAGCAACCTTGGTAGTTGTGGATCCACGTGCAGTCTGGATGACCACCATCGCCGAACACCACCTGCAGATCAAACCGGGAAGCGATGTGTGGCTCCTGAACTCAATGGCCCAGGTGATTATCGCTGAGGGTCTGGTGGCAGAAGAGTTTGTTGCGAAACAGACCGAAGACTTCGAAACGGTCAAAGCTGCGGTGAAGGACTACACCCCGGAGAGAGCAGAGGAATTCACCGGCGTCGCTCCAGATCTACTGCGCAAGATAGCACGCCAATATGCGCAAACCGCCAAGGCGGGTATCTACTACACCCTCGGCATCACCGAACACAGTCACGGCACGGACAATGTCTATGCCCTAGCGAATCTGGTGCTGATGACGGGGCATCTGGGGCAACGCGCCAGCGGAATGAATCCTCTACGGGGGCAGAACAACGTGCAAGGAGCCAACGATGCTGGGGCCACGCCGGTGTTCTATCCGGGCTACCAGCGCGTGGACGATCCAGAAGTCCAAGCACGATATGAGAGGGCCTGGGGCTGCGAATTGAATCCAAAACCAGGCCTCAACCTCAATGAAATGATGATGACCATGGGCGAGGGCATCAAAGGCATTTTTGTGATGGGCGAGGACATTGTGCTTTCGGAGCCCAACGCAAACCACCTGGAAGAGGCCTTGGCCGGAGTCGAGTTCATTGCCATTCAGGAACCCTTCCCCAACGAGACCATGCGCTTTGCAAATGTGGTCTTGCCCAGCACGGTCTTTGCAGAAAAGGATGGGGTCTTTACCAACTCCGAGCGACGGGTGCAACGCGTGCGGCAGGCAGTGGAACCCCCTGGAGAGGCGCGTCAGGACTGGCGCATCCTGTGTGAGATAGCCCGGGCCGCAGGCCTCGATTGGACCTACGGCTCCCCAGCAGAGGTCTACGACGAGTTGGCTTCCCTGGCCCCAAGCTTCAGCGGTATCAGCCACAGTCGCCTGGATGAGCTTCAAGCGGATGGCATGACCGGCATCCAATGGCCCTGCCCCACCAGCGATCACCCGGGAACGGTCTACCTCCATGGTGACGGAGTCATGCGGGGCAAGGGGCTCTTTCAAGCCGTCACCTACCGCCCCCCCATGGAAGTGCCCGACAAGGACTATGGCTTGTTCCTGTCCACCGGGCGCACCCTCTACCACTACAACGCAGCAACGCAGACCCGACGCGAAACCGGGCCCGTGGCCAAGCACCCCGAAGCATTTGTGGAGATTCATCCACGCGACGCCCAGCAACGGAACATCGAAGCGGGCGACCGTGTGCGCGTCAGCACCCGACGCGGTCACATCGATGTAGTCGCCATCGTCTCACGCCAGGTGCGCCCCGGCTGCATTTGGACACCCCTGCACTATGCGGAAGCGCGCGCCAACCTCCTGACCAATGACAAAGGGGACCCGGTCACCGGTACGGCCGAATTCAAGGTCTGCGCGGCCGAAGTCACACGCCTGGGTGAAGGGCCGGAACTGGCGACAACCTTCCGCGGCAACTACTACAGCACTGCCGGGCCCGGGGCCTGAAGCCCAGGCGTTGCACTTCGCTCCAGGCGACATCCCCGCCCGCCCTCTCACTCTCCGCTTCAAGCGGTGTATTCATACCAGCAGATCTTCTTCTCCTCGAAGGACTCCTTGCTCTTGCGGTACTAGGGAACTAGACCTTATGACTGACCCCAAGGAGATCATACAGCCGGTTCTTGATCTGACCATACTCGGGGCTGCCCAGGTCGCGGGGGTGTTCCATGGGCACGGGCACAATTTCACGAATGCAGCCTGGCCGGTCAGTGAAGACCACGATTCTCTGGGCGAGTTGAATNGACTCNTCCACATCNTGGGTCACAAACANGATCGTCTTGCCGCTCTCGTGCCATATGCGAATCAGCTCTGAGCGCAAGGAGAGGCGCGTCAGAGAATCGAGGGCTCCGAAAGGCTCGTCCATGAAAATCACATCGGGATCCACCGCGAGTGCACGAGCCACTTCCACGCGCTGCTTCATGCCACCGGACAACTCCTGGGGATAGGTACTCTCGAATCCCTTGAGGCCAACCAACTCGATCACCTGGGACACGATGCGGTGCTGCTCGTCCTTGGAAAGCTGTCGCAAGCCCAGAGCCACATTGTCCCAGACGCTGGCCCAGGGAAAAATGCCGTACTCCTGGAAGACGAATACCCGTCGTGAGTCAGGGCCCAGGACCGGCTCACCATCTATCAGGACACGTCCACTTGTGGGCCCTTCAAAACCCCCGGCTATGTTGAGCAAAGTACTCTTGCCGCAACCGGAAGGACCAAGCAAGCAAACGAATTCTCCTTGGGCCACGGACAACTCAATGTCACGCAGGACCTCCAGGTCTTCACCCTGCCGCTGAAAGAGCTTTGTGACCCCCTCAAAAACAACCTTCTGTTGAGTACTCATCGCTCCGAATACCCCCATCGAACTTCGTCAAAGCGCTCCAATCGCCGGATCAACAAATCGAGCACGATGCCGATCATGCCGATGACGAGCATGGTCGCAACCACCAAGTCATAGCGACTGCCCGCATTGCGAGCGTCATTGATCAGATACCCAAGACCTGAGTCCATACCCACCATCTCAGCCGCAACGATTACAAGCCAGGCCACACCTAACGCAATACGCAAGCTGGTGATGATCTGGGGCAGGGCAGCAGGCAAGACCACACGCCGAAAAAGTTCCAACCCACTCAAACCAAAATTCAGGGCAGAACGCTGATGCACCAAACTGATATTGCGTACGGCGGCCATAGTGCCCACAGTGATCGGAAAGAAAGACGAGAGAAAGATCAGAAAGATCCCAGCGCCATCACCGATGCCAAACCACAGGATCGCAATCGGAATCCAGGCAATGGGCGAGATCGGACGCAGACCCTGGATGATTGGATTGAGCGCGCGGAATGTGCGCGTGGACCAGCCCACGACAAGACCCAGGGGAATGCCCACGGCTACCGCCAGAACGAAACCCCAGGTGACTCTGAACAAGCTGGCCGCAATGTCGCCCCATAGGCGATTGCTCTCAATCAGTTCCAAGAACCCTGCCCAAGTCTGGCCCGGCGTGGGGAAAATGCGCGTTTGAGTCCAACGGCAAGCCAGCTCCCAGAGCACAACCAAGAGACAACTGATCGCCATGGGCAGCAGCACCGACTGCTGGCGCACGCTCTGCCAACCGGCAGTCCCGACCACAGCCAAGGCGAGGAAAGAAACAAACAGAGGCCAATAGCTCATCGCGCTCCTCCTTGGTCCCACCCTACAGGTCTGGGCAAAGTGTTCAGATCCCAGGCAGTCTCCTCCAATCCGGCTGCGAAGCTGTCATCGGCATATTCCTCAAACGCCACCCGCCGAGAAAGTACGCCAATCTCAAACGCGAGTTCCATGATCTCATCGAACTCTTGTTTGAGGGGTGTCAGGCGTGTATAGCGCACACGATCCGGCGGTTTTGAAAGCACATGCTTGAGCAATTCCGGCGGCTGAAAATAATAGCGCTTACCCGCGACTTCTGCCGCGTCCAAGCGATGCGCAAGGTCCTCGTCGAGCCACTTGCCCGACTTGGCGATTCCCGCAACCAATTCGCGAATCAACTCGGGCTGGTCTTCAATCAAATCCTGACGCACAACCAGCACGCAAGATATGAAGTCCTCCCAAAGATCGCTGGCCTGATAGAGCACGCGCCCAAAACCATCCACTTCCGCCTTGGCTGCAAAAGGCTCGCCCACGATGTAGGCATCGATGGCGCCAGCCAGCAACGCGGTGGGATGCTCCGGGGGAGGGACCTCACGCAGGTCTATAGAGTCCTCGGCCATGCCCCACTCGCGCATCATGCGGTGCATGAGGACATTCTGATTCGCATAGCGACTGGGGATGGCAACTGTCTTACCCGCCAGATCCCCAAAATCGTAGATGTTGGATTCCTTGCCCACCACAATCGCGGTTCCATCGCGATGACCCAGATAAACCACTTTGATTGGTACACCGTCCGCCACCAACTGCATTGCCATGGGCGCCAGAATGAACACGCCTCCCACCTCTTTCGAAATCAAGGCCTCTTTGACCGTCGGCCAATCGGTGAACTTCCGCGACTGAAAGAGGGTGCCCTTGGTGGAATTTTCTGTCACCCAACTGGTGACGGGGCAGGTCAAATGTCATGTCACGGGCAAGAAACCCACCAGCAGTTCGGCTCTCTGTTGACCGCGCATGACTGCGATGCGGTCGGAAACCGCCCCCCAGCCAATGTTGAGCTGAATGTGCATGACTGAGATCAAGAGGGCCCAGACAAAGACCCCCAATGCTACTTTGAGCTTCATGGGCCACCTCGGAACAACTCGAGCCCGCCGCTGTCACCCCCAATAGAAAGAGCCCCAACACCACCGAGAGGGAATGTAAGGGGCTCTGCAGCTTGCAAGCTGACTCGACAAACCTGGGACGACCGCGGAGGGATCGTATTCAAGGTGCGTCGGCAATAGATGGTCAGGTTGAACATGGGGGCCTCTCAGCGATCATCGATTCTCCACCCTCAGCACTTGAGGGGGAAACCGATTCCTGTTCGGAAGCATACTCCCAGCCCCTACCAGGCGCTATCGAGAATCACAGCCCAACTGGATGAGGAGTGATATACCTCTGACCCCCTCATATGGCCCTGCACATGCAGGACTCCGTGGCCAAAGGCAGGCAAATCGCGCAAACGGTATTCAACTTGCAAGCTGCCGGTTGAATCGAGCGTACCAACGAAGCGCATTGGGATGAGGGACGAGCCCCCGGAAGTAGTGATCAACTGAGGTCCGAACATGGGCCGGAAGCGATACCCTGGACTTGTACCAATCATCAGGTAGGCCTGATCCCCTGGTGCTCCGCTGAAATTCAGCTGCAAACCCTCTTCATCAACAGCCAGCCTCTTGACGCGCAGGAAGCGCGCCAAACCGGGAAAGTTCGTCCCATTTAAATTCCCATCTTGACCATCTTGGCCGACGTTGGCTGGATCCGGGCTCCAGCCGCCAGTGCCGGGCAGGTAGATGTTGTCCAGGAACCAGGAGTTAGCTGAGCCACCGGAGAAACCCGAGCCCCCATCACCCCCATAGCCGTACTGACCGGTCCAGAAGTCGATGTCCCAATCCGCTGCCCCGCCGTTGCCCCCGCGCAGGGTACAGCCGGAGAGAAAAACGTGGCTGCCCCAGGAGGTGACACCGTTGCCGCCGTTATAGCCACTTGCACCTGGATCGTCCTCGGTGCCGCCGGAGGTCCCGGTGAAGGTCGAAGAAAAAAGTGAAACACGACTGCCGTTGATCTCGAGCCCGTCGACTCCCCATGACACAAAGCCAGAGCTGCCCCCCGTGCAGGAACAATTCACCATCATCACATCTTCGCAGTTTGCAATGAGAGCACCGGGAAAGCCATTCCATGGGTAGCCACCCGACTCAATTCCACCAACGAAGGTTGAGTTACGAATACGGACCGAACCCTGACAGTCGCTCACAACCAGGGCGATCCCGTCAGACCCGGAGGCCCTGACGCCGCTGATCAAGACCGAACGGCTGGCAGCGAGGTTCATCACCCGATAGGTGCCACTGACCACGACACCTGCCCCAGGCAGGGCAGCCACCAAGGTCAGAGCCTCGTCATCAATCCAAAAGGCCTGATAGCTGCCTGGCCAGATACGCACCACATCCCCGTCCTGCGCAGCGGCTACTGCGGGCTGAATCTCGGTGAAGTCCGGCTGGGGGCCACGCACATTGAAGACATCAGCCGAAGCAAGAGGGCTGAGGAAGGCAAGAGCGGCAAGGGCAAGTTGGTATTGGCGAGGCTGCATGGTTCCTCATAGTCTAGACAGAAGAAGGGAACGCAGCGTGGGGCACCTGTTTACTTTTTATTTACACCCGCCCAGGCTACACCAGAACGGCCCAGAAGGGTCAAGCAGGGGTCCCTAGCCGCCGCACTTCGGAGACAACCAACTCGCCCACCTCGTTGGTGGGGTGGTCTGCGGCTCTGACGCCTTTCAGCCTGCTGGACCTGAAGAGGTCAATGACCGTGTTCTCAATGGCATTAGAGGCCTCTTGCTCGCCCAGGAAATCCAGCATCATCGATCCGGCCAGGATTGCGGCAATGGGGCTGGCAGTGTTCTTGCCGGCGGCTTCGGGGAACGACCCGTGAACCGGTTCGAAAAGACTGACCTGACCAGGGTGGATATTGGCGGAAGCGGCGATTCCAAGACCGCCCTGGAGCATGGCACCCAGGTCCGTGATGATGTCGCCGAAGAGGTTGCTGGTGACGGCCACGTCGAAGTCCTCGGGAGTGTCCACCATGCGCATGCAAGCGGCGTCAATGTAATCGTGACCAGTACTGATGTCTGGGTACTCGGCAGCAACTAAGGCGAAAACGCGCATCCAGAGGTCCTGGGCACGCAGGGCATTGGCCTTGTCGATCAGTGTCACATGTTTACGGCCACCGCGAGAACGAGCCAACTCAAAAGCGTGGCGCACGGCGCGCTCGACTCCAGCCCGGGTCCAGACCATGGTCTGGGTGGCAACTTCCAAGTCTTGCCCCTTATGCGCGAAACCATGCATGCCAGTGTAGGCACCCTCGGTGTTCTCGCGGACAATGACCATGTCGATATCGGCGGGTCCCTTGCCTTTGAGGGGACACAGTCGCTCGTCGTAGAGCTTGATCGGGCGAACGTTCAGATACAGGTCCAGATCAAAGCGAGCCCTGGCAATAATCCCAAACTCCATCTTGCCCACTTCAATGCGCGGGTCACCGATGGCGCCAAGGAAGAGGGATCCCATGCCCTTGACCTCTTCGAAGGCCGCATCGGGCCAGATCTCGCCCGTGTCCAAGAAGTGCTGGCTGCTGAAAGGGTAGTGTGTCTTGTTCAGCTCGAATCCAAAGACCTCGGCCGCCGCATCCAAGACCCTGAATGCCTCGGCGGTCACCTCGGGTCCAATGCCGTCGCCGGGAATGATCGCAATGTCGTGGGTCGCCATGAAGATTCTCTGCTAGTGATTCAGGCCTCGGATGAGGCGGTGGTCGGGGCAAACATACCCGGACGATAGGAAGCAATATGACCCATCACGGCTGACGCTGCAACGGTCAGGGGGGAAGCCAGATAAAGGCGTCCAGGACCGCTGCGCCCACTGAAGTTCCGGTTGATGGCACTGACGGTGGTCTGCTCGGCATTATCCGAGACACCGGGGCCACAGCCTATGCAGGCTCCGCAGCCCGGGGAGATGATCTCCACTCCTGCGGATTGGAAGATCGAGTCATATCCCTTGGCCAGGGCATAGTCCCGCACGCCTTCTGACCCGTACTGCACATACATGCGCACACCATCGGCGACCCTGCGGCCGTGCTGAAGCGCATCCTGAAGCACGCGGGCATAGAAATCGAAGTCATCTTCTTTCCCCGCGGTGCACGAGCCTCCGTAGGCGATATCGATGGGCACGATGGCCAATTGCTCGATCTGCTTGCCATAGGTGGGGTCGCCTGGTTCTGCAACCATGGGGCGAATGTCACTGAGATCAAGGGTATGCACACCCCCCGCATAAGTGGCGCCGGCATCAGGATACACAAACATGGCTTCCACCTGCTCGATGGTCAAGCCTTCGCGCTTCTTGACGATCCATTCGGCTAGGGCACGATCCCCTTCGCACACGCCGGAACGGGCGCTGCACTCGGTGGCCATGTTGCAAAGGGTAGCCCGTTCATCCGGGGAGAGAGAGTCAAGCCCCGGGCCGCCGAACTCCATCATCCGGTTCAGGGTGTCTTCGTCCTTGGCGTAAGTGTTCAGGATCTCAAGCATCACATCCTTGGCGGTGCAGCCCGGATCGAGTGCGCCCACCAGTTCAAAGCGGATTGATTCAGGAACCTGTACGCATGTGAATCCAGAATGAATCAGTCCGGCGTATTCGGTGGCGCCCACGCCCCAGGTCAGAGCATTCGAACCACCGCCCATGCAGGTGTGACTGTCAGTGGCCTGAATGAAATCGCCTGGATCGATGAATTTCTCCCGTGCAACCTCGTGGCAGATCCCGGGGCTGACTCCATCCTTGGCCGAGTAGTCCCGTACACCGGAGTGCTGTTGGAACTCGTTCTGCAGGTCACGCAGAGTCTGGATCTGAGCCTCGAAGGGGCGCATGCGCGCGACACCAGTAGCGTAGAGCAGGTGGTCCTCGAAGATGGCAAACTTGCCGGGATTGACCACGACATAGTCCGGGCCGTATTCCTCTTCCAGGAAATGATGTACCTGAGCCGTGGTGAACTCATGGCTATAGCCCCCATCCACATTGACCAGGCACATGTCCCCTGGCTGCACCGCTTGATCGTCCCCGCGCCCCACCAACTTGGCTGCAAGAATCTTCTCGGCAATGTTCATGGGGCGTGAGGCTGTGCTGGGAGCCGGCACGATCACCTCTTCTGAACGGAACTTGGCAGCAAAGGGAAAGAGGCCCCCGGCTTCCAGCATCGCCCGGGTCACCGGGTCGTGGTGACCCGTGATCTGGTCCAAGGGAATGTCCTGGCCAGCCTGTAGTTGGCGCAGGAGGTCATAGCCCCCCATCAACTGACCCAGATTCAGGTTGTTGCGCTCATGAATCGGCGCAAAGGAAGCGGCGATCACCAAACGAATGCCGCTCCAGCGTTCAGCCTGGGGCGCTGTCTCGCGACTGGAGCCGGTTCCCTTGCGGTGACCCGAGACGATCACCTCAAAATTGCCGTCCATGAGGGCGCGGGTTTCGAAGACTCGCTGCCCCTGATCGTCAAGCAAACCCGCATAGGCTTCGAGGGCCAGGTCCTTGGGACGGTGGCGGAAACAGACCCAGGCGGGGGTCATTGTGTCCGTGTTGATGTCATCGAGAAGGTCCGCAGGATCCACATCCTCCATACGGAGGTCCACTTCCCCACGCAACTGGGCACGGATCACCTCCGGGTCCCGGGTCAGGAAGAGGATGCGCTTACCCGGAGACAAACGGACTACGCGCCCGCCCTCGGCGGTATTGTGGATCAAGGGATTCACGAGGTTGTTCTTCCTAGAGCGCCGTATTTTCGATCAACATGGCAATGCCCTGACCTCCACCGATACAGGCGGAGGCCACGCCGTAGCGCTTCTTGCTGCGACCGAGTTCCAAGGCAAGGCTCAAGACCAGGCGCGTGCCGGTGGCACCCAAGGGGTGACCGAGACTGATCGCGCCTCCATTGACATTACAACGATCCCGGTCCAGTTCGAGTTCCTTCTCGCAACCAAGGTACTGGGCACTGAAGGCCTCATTGATCTCGATACGATCCACCTGGTCCAGGGCGATGCCGCTCTGCTCCATCAATTTTTGAATCGCAGGTACGGGCCCGATTCCCATCTCTTTGGGATCAACGCCCACATAACTCCAGCCACGAATCACCGCCAGAGTATTCAAACCCTGGGAGCGCGCGTGCTCATCCGTGGTGACAACCACTGCGGCGGCCCCATCCACTATGCCGCTGGCGTTGCCGGCTGTAACGGTGCCTTCCTTGCCAAAGGCCGCACGCAACCTGGAAAGGCCTTCGATGGTGGTGTCGGGGCGAATGTGATCGTCCGTGTCCACAATCAAATCGCCCTTGCGTGAGGGAATCACGACCGGCGCAATCTCCTCGGCGAAGCGTCCTTCCTGAACAGCAGCAGCGCCCAATTCATGACTGCGCAGGGCATAAGCGTCCTGTTCCTCACGAGAAATCGAAAGGCGCCTGGCAATGGCCTCGGCAGTCTGAGCCATGAACGAGTCCGCATAGGGATCATGCAGACTGGCAAAGAGCGAATCCTGCATCTCTGGAGCCTTTCCAAAACGGAAGCCTTCGCGGGCACCGTACAGCACATAAGGCGCCTGGGACATGTTCTCAGTCCCCCCCGCCAGGGCTGTAGTTGCCTCGCCCAGTTGAATCATCTGGGCCGCGTTGACAATGCTCTGGATACCGGATCCGCACAGACGATTGACCGTCAATGCAGGCACAGGCACAGGTACGCCAGCCTTGAGACCGATGTGCCGCGCACCGTAGAGCGCGTCCACAGAACTCTGGAGCACATTGCCAAAGACCACATGGTCGATGGTCTCAGGAGCAACCTCGCTGCGCTCCAGAGCTGCCACAGCCGCGTGAGCACCCAGCTCTATGGCCGAGAGATTCTTGAACTTGCCAAAACCTGGCGTTCCTATGTATTCGGCCATGGGGGTCCGCGCCCCGCCGACGATCACAATATCGTGGGTCATTGTATTCTGCTCTGCTCGCTACTAATTGAATGGAAGGCACAAGCCTCCCGCATGTCACTTACCCGTAAAAGCGGGTTTCCTCTTCTCAAGGAAGGCTGCCATGCCCTCTTTCATGTCGTCGGTCACCGCGGCCTTGCCGAAGTACTCGGTTTCCATCGCTTCACCCTCGGCCTGACTCATGTCCCAACCGCGCAATACCGCTTCAATGCCGAACCTGAGGGCCAAGGGGCCCTTCTTCAGAATGGAGTTGATCATTTTCATGGTACCCTCCTTGAGTTCTTCCTGCACGAACATGCGGTTGACTACACCCACTCGATGGGCTTCCGTAGCCGGGATCATGTCCCCGGTCAGAATCCACTCGCGAGCCACGCCCGGACCGGCGATACGTGCCAGGCGTTGGGATCCACCATAACCGGGAATGATCCCGAGACTGACTTCAGGCAGACCCAGAACTGCCGTTTCGCTGGCAGTACGCAAGGTGCAGGCCAAGGCCAGCTCGCAACCACCACCCAGAGCAAAGCCATTGACCATTGCGACCGAGGGCTTGCCGAGCTCGTCAAGCTTGCGGAAAATCGACTGACCAAAGCCTGCCAGAGCCGCGGCCCCATCACTGTTGCCCGCAACCGCAAGCAGCTCTGAAATATCCGCTCCAGCCACGAAGGCCTTCTCACCGGAACCTGTGACCAACAGCACGCGCACGTCGTCATCATCGCGCACTGCGTCAAACACCTGGCCCAACTCCTGAAGAGTCTGGTGGTTCAGGGCGTTCAGCTTGTCGGGCCGGTTTACCGTTACGGTGGCCACGCCACCCTCGACCTGGTAAAGCAGATTGGTGAGATCCATCATCACTCCGCGCCAATTACCTGGGCCTTGGTGATTTCCACGGGCTCGACCGGAGAAGAACCCTCACCGCCGGGCTTGCACTCGCCCGCCACGATAGCGTCAAGGGCTTCAAGACCATCTACCACCTGACCGAAGACCGTGTAGTTGTTGTCTAGGAAACTCGCTTCACCGTGCACTACGAAGAACTGACTGCCAGCGGAATTGGGATCCTGTGAACGAGCCATGGACAAGATGCCTTTCACATGGGGCTTGTCGTTGAACTCCGCATCCACACTATGCCCCGGGCCGCCGGTACCCCAGCGATTCGCGGGACCTTCGGGACTCTTGGTGTTGGGATCGCCACCCTGAATCATGAACCCGGGAATCACCCGGTGAAACTTGGTGCCGTCGTAAAAACCGCTCTGGGTCAGGCTAATGAAATTTTCCACATGCTTGGGGGCAAGCTCAGGGAAGAACTCGATCAGCATGTCACCGTGGCAGGTCTCAAGACGAACCCGTGTATTGCTTGTATCGCTCATGGTTTTCTCTCTGTGTTGGTTACGCGCTGTCTTGGACAGCGCAGGGGGGGGTTATTTGTCACCGTCCTCGCCGACGGTGGATTGAGCACGCACAACAATTGCGCGCAAAATGTTCTGAGGAGTCGTAGGAGTAAACCCCTGGGGTGTGTTTGAGGAGTAGCGAGGATCACCGGTGATCACAATCTTCTCAACTACCTCCATGCCACTCTTCAACTTGCCAAAGGGCGAATACCGGCCGTTCAGACTGGGGTAGTTGCGATGCATGACGAAGAACTGACTGGTAGCGGAGTTGATGTCGTTGCCAAGACGTGCGGCGGACAAGATCCCCGCTCCGTGCTTGCGAGAATTGAACTCGGCCTTGACCTTGCGAGGAGCCGTCTTCCCAGGCGGAGCGCCTCCACCCTGAATCATGAAGCCAGGAACCACCCGATGAAAATGAGAACCGTCGTAGAAACCACTAGAGGAAAGGTCCAAGAAGTTGCGCACATGATTAGGCGCCACATCTGGCCAAAGCTCGAACCACATGGCTCCGCGGTTGGTCAACATGATCACTTCGAATCCCGCCAGTTCAGAAACTGGAATCTCCATGAAGTCAACCTTGTTGGCCAAGGGCTGGGGTGACAAGACTTCGATTGGCTCACCGCTGCCAGGAATAGCGCAGGCAAGCGTAAAGGTCCCCTTGGGCGCCAGGGCGCCAATGGACGCCGTCAAGTCAAAACGGGTCTCGACAACCTGGCCCGGAGCGAGGGCAATCATGCCCTTGGGGCGTTCCCCAAGAGCCTTGCCGTTCAAATCAAAGGCCGCACCAGTCAAAGCCCACAGGGGCAACTGCATACCATCCGCCGGGGCGGTGATAGTGAGACTGACCACGAACTCGGCATCAGCGACCCAAAGCTCAGACGCCACCCAACGCACGGGATCCTCGGCGTTCGCCACAGGCGTCTCACCTTGCGCAGGCAACTCACCCTGCAGGCTGAAGATCGGCGCAAACAAGAACAGAATCGAAACTAACATCAGCTACGCTTGTCTCCGTCCCAGGTGTAATAGCCTTCGCCGGTCTTGCGACCCAGCTTGCCCTCTGCGACCTTGGTTCGCAGTGACTCCGGAATTCCAAAAGCAGGCTCGTCTGGATAACGCTCGCACCATCCTTCAAGAATCGAAAGTGTCGTATCAAGGCCCACGTAATCGGTCAAGGTCAGCGGCCCCATGGGGTGCCCGCAACCCAATTGCATTGCCGCGTCAATATCAGCGGCGCTGGCGTCTCCACGATCAAACATGTTGATTGCTTGCACCATGTAGGGCACGAGCAAGCGATTCACCACGAAACCAGGAGTGTCCTTGCAGGAGACCGGCGTCTTGCCGCAGGCCTCACCAAAGGCGCGCGCTTCTGCATAGACATCCTCATCGGTCTTGTCCGTGCGAACAACCTCCACCAGACGCATGAGTTGCACCGGGTTGAAGAAGTGCAGACCGACAAAACGCTCCGGCCGTCCTGAGGCTTCCGCCATTTCGGCCACAGGGAAAGAGCTGGTGTTTGAAGCAAAGATGGTTTCGGCCTTGCAGATCTCCCCCAGGGCCGTGAAGAGTTCTTTCTTGGCGCCCAGATCTTCAACGATTGCTTCCACAACCAGATCGCAATCAGCCAGGTCCGCGCGGTTAGTAGTGCCAGTGATTCGACCTTGGACCGTAGCAGCCCACGCCTTGGCCTCTTCTTCGCTCATCTTGCCCTTTTCAACGCCTTTGGAAGCCAGCTTGGCGATGCTCTTTTCAATGCGGCCGAGGCCAGTGTCCAAGTACGCCTGCTCAGTTTCCAACGCGACAACAGTGCAGCCGCCCTGGGCAGCGACCTGAACAATGCCGTGGCCCATCAGACCACATCCAACGACGCCAACTTTTTCGATCTTCATGGTTTCTTGTTTCCTTGGTCCTAGTGATTGTTTGAGTGTGTCATGGATCGAGCAAGGGCTCAGTCCATCGGTTGACGGTGAAAGGCAGTGGCAAGACCCATGCCTCCGCTGATGCAGAGGGTCGCCAATCCATGCTGCACATCCCGACGCTGCATCTCATGCAAGAGAGTCACCACGATCCGACAGCCTGTGGCTCCAATCGGGTGGCCGAGAGCGATTGCACCACCGTTGACATTCAGGCGATCGATAGGGATTTCCAGTTCTTGATTGCAGGCCAGGACCTGAGCCGCGAAAGCCTCATTGAGTTCCACCAGTCCGTAATCCTCCACGCCCAGACCATTGGCCTCACTCAGACTCCTCACAGCGGGAACCGGGCCAATGCCCATGATGGTGGGATCGACCCCGGCATCACGACTCTGGCCCACATAGGCCAGGACTTCGAGACCGTTCTTCTGGGCCAGTTCCTCGTCCATCAGGAGCACGGCAGCAGCGCCATCCGTTATGCCGGAAGCGTTGCCCGCGGTGACCGAACCCGCATCCTTGTCAAAGACCGTGGCAAGCTTGCCGAGACCCTCAAGGGTGGCATCAGGCCGAGGATGTTCGTCTGCCTCAATCACCGTGGTCGACTTTCGCCCCACCACCTTCACCGGGGACATTTCTGCCTCAAAACGCCTGGCTTCGATGGCTGCGCCAGCCTTCTGCTGACTGGAGAGGGCAAAGGAGTCCTGCTCGCCGCGGCCGATGCCACGCTCCTTGGCCAGTTTTTCGGCAGTCTCACCCATAACCATCTCGGCCAGGGGGCAGACAAACCCGTCCTTGTACATGGCATCCACAACGGGGCCATGGCCGAGACGATACCCGCGTCGAAACCCGGGCAGCATAAAGGGCAGACCGCTCATGCTCTCGGCGCCACCGGCCACCACAGCGCGAGCGCGGCCCAAGCGAATCCAATCCGCAGCCTGGCCGATACTCTCCAGGCCCGAACCACATGCCATGTTGACGGTGATCGCAGTGCATCCACTGCCCAAGCCGCCACGCACGGCGACCTGTCGCGCCAGATTGGGACCTCCGCCTGCCTGACGGCCATTGCCGAAGTACAAGCGCGCAACAGCAGACGGATCAAGCTTGGAGCGCTCGATCAAGTCGCTCACAACCGATGCACCGAGGTCCGCCGCGGAGAGATCCGCAAAGGCGCCTAGATAACGCCCGATGGGCGTGCGCAGGGCGTGAGTGATCACGACCCGTCGAGTCGGGGTGCTTGGCATGGGGATTGATTGGTCAGAGACTCGCGAAGAGTCTCCCTTCAAGGTGATTTCCGACTTTGTAACCCGACAGATCAGGCTCCAAAGGGCGGTTCCCTAGATTTCGAGCCAACTAGGATAGGACCCCAGCCCTCGACAGGCAAGCAGAGTTGGAGAGTCTCAAGAATGGGGGTTGGGATCCTGGGATCTGAGTTGCATGATGGAGCCTGCGGCTCCCTTGAAGAGCACCCCACCATGGACCTCTTGCCCCTTAGACGCCCCCCTGGCGACCTCCACACCCCCAGGGTCCTGCTCTCCCTGCTTTCAGATGAGTCCCCAAGGGTCTACGGTCCGGTACGCAGGCAACTGCTGAAGCTCGGCAAGTCTGCCCACCCAGCCCTACGCCGCGCGACCCGCTCGGAGGATCCTCTCTTGCGAACCCGCGCCCGGGAGATCCTGCTGGAGTACGATCGCGAGAGAGCAGCCCGGAAGCTCGTGCGCTATTCCCTTCGGCGTGATCATTCATTGGGCGAGGCCTTGTCGCGACTGGACCAGTTCATCGACCCAGAACTCGACCCGCGGCCATATCGGCGCGCGGTGAAAGCCATGGGATCCGCCGTGCGCAAGCGCCTGCGACGCCGGTGTTCTACGCCCGCTGGCGTACTCTCTGACTACCTCTTCGGTGAACGCGGGTTCACCGGAACTGATGACGATGGCCCCATGCCCGGACACGCGTCCTTGGCGCGTACCATTGAAAGTCGGCGCGGAATGCCGCTTGTGCTCTGCGCTTTGTATGCAGAAGTAGCCCAAGAAGCTGGAATCGGAGTGGACTTGCTGCCGGTTCCCGGACATGTGGTCTTGATGGTGCGTCAAGAAACCAGTGACCAGATTCTCGATCCCTTTGGGGATGGCGAGTTGATCGAACGCAAACATGTGATGGGGTACCTGGAAGCAAACAAACTGCCCTTGCAGGAAGAATGGCTGGTCCCCGCACCCTCTACTGCCATGTTCCTGAGACACACCTTGAACACGGCCGCCTGCTTCCGGGCAATTGGGCGCAGGGGGGAAGTCCGCCGGCTAGCAAGGGTTGCACGGGTCCTGGCTCGCCATCCGGCCACGCCTCAGTTGCGCGTCTGAGTTATCTGGGTCTGGCAGGAGTCAATAGCCCAGAAAGGTGTACTCCTTGGTGAAGTCCTTACCTCTGGAACCCGGCCACAACCTCCGCAAAAGGGCACAAGATGGTGCCTCACGGGCCTGCGTGCAATTCAACCCTCGAATCTGCGGCCCTCATGCGTTACACCTCCCTGTAACAAGAAACTCCCGTGACGGACATCCCTGACTCTTGGCCCCCCCAACCTGATGGGGAACTGACACCGAGCAGAAGTGTGCATGCGCCCCTTTTTCCCCTGCCCGGAGTGTTCCTGTTTCCTCGCCAGTTGATGGCACTGCACATTTTTGAGCCGCGCTACATCCAGATGATCGAGGACATCCTCGACGGACCCGGCCGGGTCATCCTAGCCACGATCCCCGAGAATCAAGCGGAACAGGCGATGGACACGGACAACCCACCCGAGGTGCTGCCCGTGGCTGGCATGGGCGAAATTGCGCGGCATGAGAAGCTGCCAGAGGGACGCTATGCGGTTTGGATCTTCGGCCTCGGACGCGTGCTGATCGAAGAGGTCTCCAGCACCCGGCTCTATCGCGCGGCGACCTGCACTCCCATGAGGGAGGTACCCGCCACACCAGCCGAGGCCAAGTCTCTCGAACAACCACTCAGGGATGCGGTCTCCGAACGCCACCCCGAGATCCTGAACCTGCCCGATGACCTTCCCATGGGACTCCTGGTGGACCTGCTCTGCCAACGACTTCCCAGCAATCAGGCCACCATGGAGAGCATTTTCACCGAGCCCAACCTGCTCACCCGCGCTCAACTCGCTCTTGCCGCTCACGACATCACGCCGCCCATGGACGACAGTCCTCCCGAAGACCTGGAGAACTAACGCTGCGCCCAACGGTCGATGACCCGAATCGCAAGAGCCGCCACCGCAAAAGTGACCAAAGGCTCCAGGGGTGAACGATAGCGCTCAATCACATGGGTCGTGTAGTAGACAACCGGGTACAACCCCATGCTGCCCGCAATCAACCAGAAGCCGCCCCGCCGGTCTCGGTACAACAGACCGCCGATCAAGCCCAGCAGCCCCATGCCAAAGTGCAGAGCCCATTTCATCCAGCCTTGCCAGTCTCGAGTCTTGCTGGCCCCGTGACTGAGCATGACTGCTTCAAAAGGAGAGGGACCGAGCCAGTAGATGCGCATGCGGCGTAGACAGAGTTCAGCGAAACGACGCGGGTGGTTCGCAATCCACTTCCGAGCGCGGACCATGCACTCATCTCCATAGGATTGCTCGCCCAGCTCACGGTAGAGGCCAAGCTCATGGGCACTGATGGATGGATGGAACTCGGGATTGAAATTCCCATTGACCGCATCGTTGTTGCCCACAAAGAGTTCCACGCCGAGGTTCATCTTGAGAGCCGGCGAACCCAGAACCAGAGCATTGCGTATCACCCATGGGGAAAGTACCGCAAGAGCAGTACCCAGCAACACGCCCAGGGCACCAGCCGCCGAGCGCAGACTTCGCCTCGGAATCAGAAAGACAGCCACCGCAGGTACGAGTGCGAGAGCAGCAGGATTGACCAATGCGGCCAGTCCCAAGAGAACTCCAGGCTTCACCAGACTCTTCAATTCCGCCCCGCGGCCCGCATGGGCCAGACTCGCCAGGAAACTGATCAAGAGCAGCCCCACCAGAGGCCCATCCCAGGGGCTCGAGACGCAGCGGTAGGCTGCGAGCGGGTGCACGGCCCACAATCCGGCGGCCAGCAGACCGATCCGCGGCCGCTCCAAGCCTTCGCCCAGACGCAAGAGGGGCAAGATAATCAAGGCCGAGATCAAAGCCTCCAGCACAGCCACCAACATCTGGGTGTTGCGATTGATGCCATCGGCCAGGTGTATGGCCGCAGCTAGAAAGAGTGGCTGAATCGGACCGGACCAGGCGCTGGGTCCGGTGGCGGATGCAAAAGCATCGCTGTAACCATCCCCTCGCAAGAGCGCTTGAGCCACCGCACCCTGTTCATAGGCCCAACTCCATTCCGGGTCCGGCTCCAGAGCCGGTGGCAGACCCAAGACCACCATCACCCCCAGACGAATCACCAGGGCGAGAATCACAAGACCAATAGTCCTCATGGATGCCTTTGGGGGTTCTGGATCATGAGAGAAGTGGACTGACTCACCAGAGGAGTCACATGGAAAGAATCACCGGCGCATGATCGGAAGGTTTCAAGCCCTCGCGGCGTGCAAGATCCACCTGCACATCCGTGGCTTGAGCCAGGGCCGAATCAGAAACAAGAAAGTGATCGATGCGCAAGCCCCTGTTGTCCCGGAAGGCGCGGGTTCGAAAATCCCACCAAGTGTAGATGTCGTCCTCGGGATGAAAGTGTCGGAGAGCATCGTGCAGACCCGGCTCCATCAGACTCGCCAAGGCATCCCGTTCCGGCTGGGAACAAAGAATCTTGTCGCGCCAGGCTTCCGGGTCATACACATCGCGGTCATCAAAAGTCACATTGAAGTCACCCGTGACCACCACCTTTTCACTCATGGGCAGGCGTTCTGCCATCAGCGTGATCACCCGATCAAACCACTCGAGCTTGTAGGTGTATTTTGGATCGCCCACGGTCTTGCCATTGACCACATACAGATTGAGCACCATCACATCCCCCACAGTCGCGCCAATCACCCGGGCTTCTGTTCCCTCAGGATCCCCGGGCAAGCCGCGATAGACATCTTCGATGCCGATCTTTGAGAGAATCGCCACCCCGTTGTAAGTCTTCTGGCCGTGAAAAACGACCTGATAGCCCAACTCCTCGAGAGGCTCGGCCGGGAAGAGATCATCAATGACCTTGGTTTCCTGCAAACAGACTACATCGGGGCTTTTCTCTTCCAAGAACTCCAGCACCCGAGTCATCCGGGCGCGCAGAGAGTTGACGTTCCAGGTGGCGATTTCCATTCTGTGGTCGAAGGTAGCAAAGGCGTGGAGCAGGACCCAGGCCCAGACCCGAACTTGGGCGTGCATCGACCGATGAGGAGGGCCAGACCCGCAGATATTGACCCATTGTTGCGAACTCGACAGAATCCCCTGACTTGGATGCCCGCATCTGCCCCTCAGTCCCTATCCTATTGGCCCCTAATACAAGGGCAGGACCTAAAGGAGATTATTTGAGCGGACCTAGGAGGAGCGGCGCAGGCCGCAAGCGTGCTGAAGCGTCAGGAAAGAAAGCGCAGCCAGCAGGCAACATCGAACCCCTGCACCCGACGGAGGATCCGCCGGAGGTGGAGACCTTCACTGAATGGGACCTGGGCCCCGTTGTGCAGGCAGCCATCGCCGGCATGGACATCACCAAACCTACACCTATCCAAGCCCTGGCAATAGGCCCGGTTCTGGAAGGTCGCCATGTGATTGCCAAAGCCGAAACAGGGACAGGCAAGACTCTGGCCTTCGGCGCCCCGATGATCGCCAAGATCGATCCCTCCCGTCGCACGGTTCTGGGTCTGGTTCTCTCTCCCACCCGTGAGTTGGCTGAGCAGGTGCACAATGTGTTGCAAGAATTGGGAGCTGAAGCGAACATCAACTCCGCGCTGATAGTGGGCGGCGAGCCCCTCGGTCCCCAGGTCAAGGCTCTGCAAGATGGTGCCCAGATTGTAGTGGGCACTCCCGGTCGCGTAATGGACCTGATGGGTCAGGGTTTCCTGACCTTCCCATGGACTGAGTTCGTAGTGCTGGACGAAGCGGACAAGATGCTCGAGATCGGTTTCCTGGAAGATATCGAGAAGATCCTGGCTCAGGTCAATGAGCATCGCCAAACGCTCATGTTCTCAGCCACCTTCCCAAGACCACTCTTGAAGCTGGCCCGTGATCAAACCGAGAACCCGGTAGAAATCGCCACCGCCAAGGGCATTGCCACAGTGGACACAATTCGTCAATGCTGCGTCGAGGTGGATGAGGACAATCGCGCCAGCCTGCTCCAGAAAATCGTACGGGGCAGCGAGTCCGATTCAGCTTTCCTTGTGTTCTGTGATCGACGAACGGATGTGGACCGCTTGATGCGGCGCATGGAGCGCGAACGCTACGGCGTGCGTGCCTTGCACGGAGGCTATGATCAAGCCGCGCGCTTCCGGGTGATGAACGCCTTCCGAGCGAAGGAGGTCAAGGTCCTGATCGCCACGGACGTGGCTTCCCGGGGACTGGATGTGAAACACATCACGCATGTGATCAACTTTGCGGCACCCCGGGATCACGCAGACTACACCCACCGCATCGGTCGCACAGGGCGCGCTGGACGCATGGGCACATCGATCACCTTCGTCACCCCCGCCACCCGACGCTACTGGCGCGAATTGCTGGCCATCACGAAGTTCGAAGTGGAATTGCTCAAGGGTCCACGAGACCTGTTCGAGACCAAGAGCCAAGAACGTAGCCGCAACCCGCAGGATGACAGGCCGCGAAGAGAGCGCTCTCAAAGCCAACGAGCAGAGAAGGATTCTCCCCGTGGCAGGAGTTCGAGAAGGGATGGTCCCAAGGGCCAACGCCCAAACCGAAAGCAGCCCGATTCCAGCCAATCAAACGAAGATACAAGCAAACCCAGCAAGCGGCCCGATAGGGGTCCTGACACGGGGGTCGGTGAAGAAGCTCCGCGCTCGACGGACAAGAACAAACCTCGACGTAAACGCAAGGCCGCCAAGTCTTCAGACTCAAGAGGCATTCCGAATCGCGAACCGGGCGATTCTGGCTTCGGTGCAGGAATCTAGACCATCAACGCCATGAGTGAAGGGCCTAATCCCAACGAGACAGCAGTTCTGCCGCAGAAGCCGTACTCCCTCACCTTCATGCCCCAGGAGGTCACGATAGAAGTCGACCCCGCCGATCTGCCATTCGGAGACCACGGCCTCCCAGGGTCGATTCTGGACATCGCCATGGGGCATGGCATTGATCTTGAACACGCCTGCGGTGGCGTGGTGGCCTGCTCCACCTGTCATGTTCTGGTGCGCGGAGGCAAAGACTCTTGCCCCGAAGCGAATGAGCAGGAAGAAGACATGCTCGACCAGGCTCCTGGCCTTGAGTTGTGCTCACGTCTCGCCTGCCAGACCGTGCCGGACGGCAGCACCTCGGTGGTCGTTGAAATTCCGGACTGGAACCGAAATTTCGCTCGCGAGGCACCCCACTCATGAAAGCGCGACTGGCCAACCCGCGCGGTTTCTGCGCAGGAGTGGACAGAGCCATTGAGATCGTAAAGCGGGCGCTCGATCGCTATGGGGCCCCGGTCTACGTGTTACACGAAATCGTGCACAACAAGCATGTGCTTGAGGACTTGCGCCAGCGTGGCACGATTTTCGTCAAGGAACTCGACGAAGTCCCCGGCGGAGCAGTGACGATCTTCAGCGCCCACGGGGTTTCTGACTCAGTTGTGGAAGCTGGCAAAGCCCGCGGCCTGAGGGTGATCGATGCCACCTGCCCGCTGGTGACCAAGGTACATACCCAGGCCCAAGACTACGCAGCCGATGAGCGCGAGATGATCCTGATCGGACACCAGGGCCATCCAGAGGTCGAGGGCACTCGTGGTCGCATAGTCGGACCCGTACATGTGCTCTCGACCCCAGAGGAAGTCAGAACCCTTGAGGTCGAAGACCCCCAACGCCTGGCCTATGTCACCCAGACCACCCTCTCGGTTGATGACACCCGCGATGTGATCGCGGCGCTCGTGGAAAAGTACCCTCTGATCAAGGGACCAAACGTCAAGGACATCTGCTACGCCACCCAGAATCGTCAGAACGCGGTCAAACAGCTGGTGAGTCAGATCGATCTTCTGCTGGTGGTTGGCTCTGCGAACTCGTCGAATTCAAACCGCTTGCGCGAATTGGGCGAGCGTAGCGGAGTGCCCTCTGTCCTGGTGGATCACCCGAACCAATTACGCCGCGAGTGGTTTCAAGACTGCGAAAACGTGGGTGTCACCGCCGGAGCTTCGGCCCCAGAGATCCTTGTGAACCTGGTGCTTGAAAGACTGCGCGAGTTCGGAGTGCATGAGGCAATCGAGCTGGATGGAGAGAGCGAAGAGGTGGTTTTTCAAATGCCTCCTGAACTGCTGACCGAAGATTGACGGCGGGAGGCCGGACTGGCGCGCAACCCAATCCTCTGGCGAATCAGAAGCTCCAGCCCACGGTCACCAAGAACAAGTGATCATCCTTCTCTTTGCCCGCCGCAGGATTTGCCGTGAGGTCATAAACCCACTGCAACTTGGTGAACAGGTTGCTTGAGACATTCATCTTCAAGCTCGTGTCAAGGCGATAGAAGCCATCTCCCCCGCTTTCGAGGCTGGGGTTGAGACTGCCGGCTTGCTCAATCAAGAGGGCATCGCCTTCTGAGTGCCACTTCAGGCCATAGGCCCCGCGCAAGGCCAGGTAATTGTTGCTTGCACTGGAATCAAATTCCTCACTCAAGTGAGCCAGGCCGAGTTCGGTGTCAAGGGTCCAGGGTCCTTCAGTCCACACCTTGTAGCCCCCCCCGACGCTCACATCCAAACGCAAGTCGAGGTCTGCCTGCGCGTCCGTCATGGCGCCGAGGGATCCATAGACATACATGGTCTCATCCAACTCATGGTCGTACTTGGCGTCGCTTTCGTTGCGGCGCTGGGTGACCGCATCCTGGTCCTTGACATAGACCGAACTCAGTCCAAATGTCCACTTCCCAGGTCCTTCCGTGCGGGTAGCCGCGACCCCAGCGGAAACCGTGACCACATCCGTGTTGCCCGTGCTCAGGCTTGAACCAAGGGTCAGCGACCCCTCCCATTCTGGACCTGAGGGGGTATCGCTTGCCTGCGACTCATCCTTCGGGAACCAGGGATCATCGTCCCAGGGCTGGAACCTGTCGGGGACGGTCGCAAGGCAGAGTGCAGAAGCGAGGAGAGGGGTGAGAATCATGGTCAGGTTGTGAGTTCCGAGGCAGATTGTGGAGCGAATTCAGACTCGCCGCTCTCGCGCTGACCGCAAGAGCTGAGCGGCATGATCGATGCCATCAGGGGTGCGTGAACCGTGCCAGGAAAGGTACTCCCCGTCCGCAAGGACAATGCTTGCTCGTGGAATCCCTGTCTCCCGGGCCAGCTCATCACCGTCCGAAGGGGAGAAAGAGTAGGGTTCGCTGCAGAGCAATACTAGCTCGACTTCTGCATGGCTCAAATCTGACAGCGGGATCTCGGGATAGCGCGTGTCTTTGCCCTTGCAGAAGTTCTGTCCCCCCGCCTGGGTCAGGAGGGCGCTGGCAAAAGTGTCAGGTCCGGCCACCATCCACGGGTTCTTCCAGATGAAGTAGGCAAAGCTCACCTGAGCCTGCCCCTGGGCCTCCTGCTGGGCTGCTTGAGTGCGCTTCTCGATCTGACCCGCAATGCGCTCGGCTTCCTCAATGGCACCCAGGACCTGACCCACCTCCCGCACCATCGCTGCTGTCTCCGGTGCGCTGCGCGGCATGGATGACAGAATGCGCAGGCCCCCAGCGCCCAGCTGATCCGCATCCTCGATGCGGTTCTCCTCATCATTCATCAACACCAGATCCGGCGCCAACTCCAGGATGCGCGACACATCGGGGTCCTTGGTGCCTCCGACGGTCTCAATACTGCTCACCTTGGCCGCGGGATGAATGCAGTAACGAGTGACGCCCACCAGATCCGACCCACGACCAAGATCAAACACCAGTTCGGTCAGGCTGGGGCAGAGAGAGACCAATCGCATGGATCAGGTTCCCGAGGGCGCCACCACAAAATGCTTCCCCGAGCGTTCGATGCGCGCCATGGAGATCTCCGGATCGTGGTAGAAAAGCCCCAGCCAGCCCTCATCCGCTGCGCGGCCAATCCACTCGCTACGCACGCTGTAGGATCGCGCCACATCAAGGTCGTAGGCCATGATGTAGGGAGGTTGGATGTGATGGGTTGTGGGCACGACATCGGCCCAGAAAATTGCGCGCTCACTGCCTTCCCCAATCAGAATCACACTGACTCCATCAGAATGGCCGCCCAGTTCATGGGCTTCGATGCCGGGCAGAATCTCAGTCGTGCCTTGATAGCCGGTGAGCAACCCCGCCTGCTCAAGGGCTTCCAGATCCTCTGCCCTGTAGGAGGCTGCGCGCACAGGATCAGGGTTCTGACAAGCGGCAATTTCGATGGCGGGCGCGTACACCGGGACCCCGGGAAAGCGCGGTACCAACTGACCGTCCTTTTCAACCACCAGCGCCCCACAGTGGTCCCAATGACAATGGGAGAGCACGATCTCGGTGACCTCCTCGGAAGCCACGCCTACCGTCTCGAGGGCCTGGGTAATGCTTGGATTATTGTTGATGTGATAGATCCCGCGCAATTTTTCATTCCAGCGATCACCCATGCCCCCCTCAATCAGGACCTTGTGCTCGCCGCGCTCAGCAAGGAAACAATTGAGGGCCAAGAGAATTGTGTTGTCCTCAGCAGGCGGCGTCATTGCACGCCAGAAGGCTGCAGGAACTACACCCCACATGGCGCCACCGTCCAAACGCAGGAACCCATCACAGAGAGCGGTGATCTTCCAACCATCCACCTGCGCCGTACAGCTGTGCCAGGTACCAGTGCTCACATTCTCTTGGGTCATTCTCAAGTGGGCAGGTTCTGCAACACACTGCGGCCGATGATGATCCGTTGCACCTCACTGGTGCCTTCGCCGATGGTGCAGAGCTTGGCGTCGCGCCACATGCGCTCCACCGGGTACTCCCGCGAATATCCGAAGCCCCCGAGAATCTGAATTGCGTCGTAGGTCACCTTCATGGCCACTTCAGAGGCATGCAGCTTGGCCATGGAGGCCTCGGTACCATAGGTCTTTCCCGCGTCCTTGAGACGAGCCGCATCATATACCAGATGTTTGGAGCACTGGATCTGGGTGGCCATGTCAGCCAATTTGAACTGCACGGCCTGCTGATCGGAGAGAGTGCCGCCAAAGGCCTCGCGCTCCGAAGCATAGCGCGCACACTCGGCGAAGGCCCCCTCAGCGATTCCCAGCGCAAGGGCCGCGATGGAGATGCGGCCTCCCTCCAGGGTCTGCATGAAGGTCTTGAAGCCTTCACCTTCGGGGCCGAGCAGGTGATCCTTCGGGATGCGGGCGTCCTCGAAGACCAGGCTGGCCCAATCGGACCCGCGCATGCCCAGCTTGCGCTCACCCTTCTCCAAGGAGAAGCCATCGATATTCCGGGGCACCACAAAGGCACTGATACCCTTGGGCCCCATGGATTTGTCAGTCACTGCTGTGCAGACAAACACGCCCGAGTAATTGGCGTTGGTAATAAAACACTTGCGGCCATTCAGGATGTACTCGTCCCCATCCAGAACCGCGGTAGTCAGAGTTCCGCCCGAGTCCGAACCCGCACCCGGTTCGGTCAACCCATAGGCACCCATGTACTCGCCTGCAATTAGCCTGGGCACGTATTCGTTGCACAACTTCTCACCGCCCCAGCGATAGATCGGATAGGTGCCGAGGCTGACATGAGCGGCCAATGTCAATCCGGTGGAACCACAGACCTTGGACAATTCTTCCACCGCCAAGATGTATGAAAGCGTATCGCCTCCTGCACCGCCCAACTCCTCAGGGAAGCAGATGCCGGTCAGACCCAGCTCGACGATCTTGTCCCACGTCTCCTTCGGAAATCGATGTTCCTCATCGATTTCGTGGGCCTGAGGCGCGACTTCTGCCAGGGCAAACTCACGCACCATGTCACGGATCATGGTCTGGTCTTCGGTCAGATCAAGGCCGCGAGTGATAGCGGGGAGGGTGACGGTCATGGGTCTTTCGCTTATTCTGTGCAGTGCAGGGTCAAGTGTGTCGGCTTCGTGTAGGAACGGAGGTAATCAGTCCCGTTGAATGCGCCAACCTGCTGTACGGCGATCTTCAGGAATGCTCCCTTCGGACCCCTCGCGGTAAAAATCCATGGAACGCCCAGCGCCAACCCACTCGATCAGGTGACTCCTGGAGAACTTCCACTCACGGCCAATCTTGCGCGCAGGAAGGTCCTCGGAATGCAGCACCTTGTTGAAGGTCTTGACGCTGACACCCAAGAGTGCGGCGGCCTCATCAACGTTCAGAATGTCTCGGTCGGGACTGGTACTCATGCTTGTGCCTCCTCGGCGGCCCAGCGCTTGCTGATTTCGGTTTGAATATACTCGGCGATTGAATCGGTATTGGTTCCTGGACCAAACAACTTGGCAAAGCCATCCGCTTCCAGGACTTGCATGTCGTCACCAGGGATGATGCCGCCGCCCACCATCAACACGTGATCAAGCCCGCGCTCCACGAGCTCTTGACGCACTCTGGGAAACAACTCCATGTGCGCGCCTGAAAGGATCGAAAGCCCAACCACGTCCACATCTTCCTGCAGGGCAATCTCTGCGATCATGGCGGGAGTCTTGTGGAGACCTGTGTAGACCACTTCCATGCCATGGTCTCGCAGGACACTGGCAACGGTCTTGGCCCCTCGATCGTGGCCATCAAGGCCGGGCTTGGCGACTAACACGCGGATACGACGTTCACTCATGGCAGGTCAAAGGATCTTGGGTTCAATGTAATCGCCGAACTCATCGCGCAAGACCTGAGAGATCTCGCCCAGGGTGCAGTCAGCGTGGGCAGCAGTAATGAATGCCTGTAGAAGATTCGCGGAGCTATTACAGGCCGCGCGAATCTCGTCAAGAGCCGCTGTGGCGCGAGTCGCGTCGCGGTCGGCGCGCAAACTGGCCAATCCCTTGAGAGATTCGGCCTCCACCTCTGGACGAATTCGGTGCAATTCAATTTCGAGGGACTCCTCCCCCTCTGAGTAGCAGTTGACCCCCACGACCTTCTTGCTGCCGTTCTCAACTGCGCGCTGGTAGCTAAGCGCTGAATCGTGGATCTCCTTTTGAAAGTAGCCGCTATCAATGGCTGGCACCACCCCTCCGCGCCTCTTGATCTCGTTGAAGTAGGCCTCGGCCTCGCTCTCCATCTTGTCGGTCAAAGCTTCCACGTAATAGGAGCCACCAAGCGGGTCAGCCACATGAACAACCTCGGTCTCCTCGGCGATGATCTGCTGAGTGCGCAGGGCAATCTTGACCGCTTTCTCCGTGGGCAGGGAAAGGGTCTCGTCCATTGAGTTGGTGTGCAGGGACTGGGTACCGCCGAGCACAGCGGCCAAGGCCTCATAGGCGGTGCGCACAATGTTGTTCTCGGGCTGCTGAGCCGTAAGAGAAACCCCCGCGGTCTGGGTGTGGAAACGCAACATCCAAGAACGGGGATCCTTGGCTCCGAATTCCTCACGCATCTTGCGCGCCCAGATTCGCCGGGCGGCTCGGAACTTGGCGATCTCTTCAAAAAAGTCCAAGTGACTGTCAAAGAAAAACGACAGGCGCGGCGCAAAGGAGTCCACGTCCATGCCCCGCTCGATGCCACGGCGCACGTACTCCAGCCCATTAGCAAGAGTGAAGGCCAATTCTTGGGCAGCCGTCGAGCCCGCCTCGCGAATGTGGTAACCAGAGATCGAAATCGTGTTCCACTTGGGCACATGCTCGGTGCAGTACTCCATCACATCGGTGATCATGCGCAGAGCTGGCTCAGGAGGTACAAGCCAGGCATGCTGGGCCTGGTACTCCTTCAGAATGTCGTTCTGTACCGTGCCCTGCAACACCGCCGGATCAAGCCCCCGACGCTCTGCGCAGGCGATGTAGAAGGCCAGCAGAATCGGCGCTGGCCCGTTGATAGTCATGGAAGTAGAGACTTCGTTCATGGGAATGCCATCGAACAATTGTTCCATGTCAGCAATGGAGGAGATTGCCACCCCAACCTGCCCCACCTCTCCACGGCACATCTCGTCGTCCCCATCGCGCCCCATCAGGGTCGGAAAGTCAAAAGCCACGGACAGACCGGTCTGACCATGATCAAGCAGGAACTTGAAACGCTCGTTGGTCTCCCGCGCCGTACCAAAACCCGCGAACTGACGCATGGTCCAAAGGCGGCCGCGGTACATGGAGGGATGCACTCCACGGGTAAAGGGAAACTGGCCCGGCCAGCCGAGGTCCTCTACGGGATCGCCGGGAGCATCTTCGGGACCGTAGACGACTTCAAGTGTAGAACCCGACAGACTGGTGAAATCGCTGTCGCGCAGCTTGCCGGCCTCAAGGGCAGCCTCCCAGGCTTGACGCCCTTCGGGAATTGAGATCGGTTTGGTTTCTGTCATGCCTGCAACTCGTTTGATTGGTTCTCCTCTGCTGACTTCAGGAGGTTCTGGGTCACCTTGCTGGCTGCCGCATAGGGTGTTATGCCCGAACACAACATGGCTTCCACCTGTTCCCCGTAGCCGCCCGTCTTCCAAAGGGCCTCATCAAGTCCCTCACCCACCACTTGTCGCACCTGTTGGATCCGTTTTTGGCGGCGATGATCGGGGAGCGTGTCGCTCAAGTGTTCACGATGGCTCTTGACCGCAGCGAGTACATCATCCACGCCCTCGCGCTTGCCTGCACTGCACTGCACCACGGGGGACGCCCACCGGTCCCGGCCTGCGGTGCGCAAGTGCACCGCCTCCTGCATGTCACTGGTCAAACGATCAGCTCCTGGAAGATCACACTTGTTGATGGCGATCACATCGGCCAACTCCAATAGTCCGCTCTTCATTGCCTGCACGCCATCACCAGCACCCGGACAAAGCACTACTAGCACAGTATCTGCCGCAGCGACGACATCATATTCCGCCTGGCCCACACCCACGGTTTCTACCAGAACATCGTGCATGCCAAAGGCATCCATCACATCCATGGCGTCCACCGCCGCGCGAGCCATGCCCCCATGACTACCGCGGCTGGCCATGGAACGAATAAATACACCCGAATCCGCCGTGCGATCTTCCATGCGGATCCGATCGCCAAGAAGCGCTCCTCCGCTGAGCGGACTGGAGGGATCCACGGCCAAGATTCCAACAGTGCTCTCTTCCTCGCGGATCAAGCGAGCCAACTCGTTGACCAGCGTACTCTTGCCCGCCCCCGGAGGACCCGTAATACCCATGCGGCGGGCCCGGCCCACCTGGGACCAAATCGCCTCAAGGGTTTCAGGAAACCGCGCATTTCCGTTCTCAGCCCACGAAATCATGCGCGCTAGAGCAGACCGTTCACCTGCCAGCAAGCGTTCTGATAGGGAGGCTGAAGGTGCTTGGGTCACGGGATTGCTTTGGCCAATAGGGAAGAATCAAGCCAGGAGGCTGCGGGCAATCACCAATCGCTGTATGTCGGTGACACCCTCATAGAGTTCAGTGATGCGCGCATCCCTGAAGAAACGCTCCACTTCGAAGTCGTCGGTGTAGCCCGCGCCTCCGTGAATCTGCAAACACTCGTCCGCTGCAAAGTTGCAGGCGGTGGAGGCTAGGAGCTTGGCCTGGCTGGCATGACGACCGCAGGGTTGACCCTGGTCACGCATCCAAGCGGCCTGGTGGGTCATGAGACGAGCGCTGTCGAGACGAGAGCTCATATCCGCCAACTTCCACTGGATTGCTTGGAATTGACCGATGGGACGACCAAACTGCTCACGCTCCTTGGCGTACTTGATCGATGCCTCAAGGCATGCACGGCCGATTCCAATGGCCTGGGAGGCGATGCCGATACGGCCGCCATCCAGCGCGTCCATGGCGATATGAAAGCCTCGATTCAACGGGCCCAGCACCATGCTGTCCGGCACAAACACATTGTTGAGGATCAACTCGGTGGTGGAGGAACCGCGCAAGCCGGTCTTCTTCTCGGACTTGCCGATCTCAAAACCGTCGCTGCCCTTTGGAACCAGGAAACATGTGATGCCCTTGGCTTTGGAAACCGTGGAGTCCGTACGGGCGTAGACCAAGAACAGGCCTGCTTGCTTGCCGGTGGTAACCCACAGCTTGGTTCCGTTCAGACGCCAGCCGTCTCCATCGCGCTCTGCAACGGCCTTGAGGGCCGCGGCATCGGAACCGGAGGCAGCTTCGGACAGGGAGTAGGCGCCCAGGACCTCGCCAGTGGCCATGCGCGGCAACCAGGTGCTCTTTTGCTCGTCCGTACCGTTCTTCAAGAGAGTCGAAGCGGCCAGGGAGTTGTGCACCGAGATGGTCACCCCCACCGAGGCGCAGGCTCTGTTGATCTCTTCCAACACCAGGGACAACGCAACATTGGACATACCCGTACCGTTGAATTCTTCGGGGATCGTCAGGCCCCAGAGACCCAGCTCGGCGACCTTTGCAAGGACCTCGTCATCAATGAAACCCTGATCATCGTGCTTGCGCGCCCGGGGCGCGAGCTCTGCATCAGCAAAGTCCCTGGCCATGTCACGCACCATGGCTTGTTCTTCTGTGAGTGCAAAATCCATTGTTTCCGTGTTCCTTTTCGAGGGGATCAGCCCTGATAGTCGTAAAAACCCTTACCGCTCTTGCGACCCAGATGCCCCGCGGCAACCATTCGACGCAACAACGGGCAGGGTCGGTATTTGTCCTCACCGAGGCCCTTATGAAGCACCTCAAGAATGTCCAGGCAAACATCCAAGCCAATCAAGTCCGCAAGGGTCAATGGCCCCATGGGGTGAGCCATGCCCAGCTTCATCACCGTGTCAATTCCATCGCGATCTGCAACCCCTTCCATCAAGCAGAAGACCGCTTCGTTGATCATGGGCATCAGCACACGATTGGCCACGAACCCAGGATAGTCGTTGGCCTCTACCGGGACCTTGCCAAGGCTCTCTGAACAGGCCAGCACGGCCTTGGTTGTCTCATCCGAAGTCTCGTGTCCACGAATCACCTCGATCAGCTTCATCACCGGCACCGGGTTCATGAAGTGCATGCCAATGACCCGGTCAGGCCGCGAGGTACAGGCGGCCAGCTCGGTAATCGAGATGCTGGAGGTGTTGGTGGCCAGGATCGTACTAGCGGGCAATGTCTTGTCCAATTCCTGCAGCACTGAACTCTTGACCCCAGTCTTTTCCACCACAGCCTCCACCACCAGTTCCTGGTCGGTGAGGTCTCCAATGGTGGTTGATGTGGTCACCCGCGCACAAATCCTGTCGGCTTCTTCAGCAGTCAAGCGCTCTTTCTTGACAGAGCGGGCAAGACTCTTGGCAATCGCCGCCTGACCGCGCTCAAGCGCCGCCTCTGCCGCATCGACCATCAGGACCTCGCTGCCAGCGCCAGCAAACACCTGGGCAATACCATTACCCATGGTGCCCGCGCCGACTACACCGACCTTTTTGTAGTAGGGATTACTCATGTTCCTTTTCTCAGATGCGCTCCACACCTAGAGAGACGGCGTTTCCCCCTCCGAGACAAAGGGAAGCCATGCCCGTGGTGACATCGCGTTGCTGCATGGCATGCAACAGGGTAACCAGAATGCGGGCGCCGGAGGCGCCTATGGGGTGCCCCAGTGCCACCGCGCCGCCGTTGACGTTGATCTTGGCGGGGTCCAATTCAAGAGTTCTCTGCAGCGCGATGGCCGCCACACTGAAGGCCTCATTGATCTCGTGCAGGTCAAAATCACCTGGCCCCATGCCGTGCTTTTGAGCGCAGCCCTGAATCGACTTCTCGGGGGCCATCATGACCCACTCGGGAGCACAGCCGCCGGTTGCGTAGTGCGTAATGCGTGCCAGGGGAGCAACCCCGGATTCTTTGGCTCGGTCGGCGCTCATAACCACCAAGGCCGCAGCACCATCATTGATGGAGGAAGCATTGCCTGCGGTGACAGACCCGGCCTTGTCAAAGACAGGACGCAGCTTGGCCAGGCCTTCAACCGAAACATCAGCCCGCGGGCCCTCGTCCTTGCTGAAGACGAGATCATCGCTCTTCCTCTTTGGAATGGTCACGGAAACCCTTTCAGCATCAAAGCGGCCATTGGCCTCCGCGTCCACCGCCTTGCGATGGCTCTCAACCGCAAAGGCATCCTGATCTTCCCGCGAGACCTGGTGCTCCTTGGCCACCAACTCTCCGGTCATACCCATGTGGAAGTCGTTGTACACATCCCAGAGACCATCCTGAATCATGGAGTCCAGGAGCTTGCCATGCCCCAAGCGAACACCCCGGCGAGCTTGAGGCAAGATGTAGGGCGCATTGGTCATGCTCTCCATGCCCCCCGCCAAAACGCAATCCGCATCACCAGCACGAATGGCCTGGGCAGCCAACATGACTGCCTTCAAGCCAGAGCCGCAGACCTTGTTGATGGTCAGGGACCCGACTGTGTTGGAAACTCCAGCGGCAAGAGCTACCTGACGCGCAGGGTTCTGGCCGAGACCAGCTGTGAGCACGTTGCCAAATATGCACTCCTCGATACTGCCAACGTCAATGCCAGCGCGGCGGATCGCTTCGGAGGCGGCAATCGCTCCTATCTTGGGAGCGCTCAAGGGCGAAAGAGTGCCCTGGAATCGACCGATGGGAGTGCGACATGCACTGACAATAACTACTTCTTTCACTGTGAAATCTCCGCGGCCGGAGGGGCTCGCTCAGGGCCCGGAGGGGAGGGCCCCCGAGACCGGTCAACGCGCCCCATGAGGGGCTGAAATAGGGCAGCATTCTAGGCTCCTGACACCCCAGACTAGGCTCAAAAGTAGGTAGAAAGGGGGACCAGACAGCCTCCATCTTCCTACTTCCATGAGACTCGGAGACCTTGCGCAGACGACCCCTTGATGGGGATCAGAGCAGACCGTTGATTCCAGACCCCCGGAAGGGTCTGCTGGCAGAGGAGAAATGACCCTTGGCCACCCCTGACCCTGAAGAACTGCTGCTCGTCGAAGGCCTGAAGTCCAGGGACGATGCGTCTGTAAAGGACTTTCTTGAGCGCTACCGGTCTCTGATCTTCCATTGCATCGGTCAATTCGCCCGGGACTCGTCCCAGCGGGATGATCTCTACCAAGACCTGGTAATCCATGTACTGGAACGATTGGACCGCGATGCATTTGACCCTCAGCGGGGCTCCCTGGGCACCTGGCTCTATCGGGTGGCCTGGTGTCGCTGTGTGGATTTGCGCCGCCGTGAATCCGCAAGACGCCGGCCGCAATTGACCATGGCCGGAGATGACATGCCCGAGAAGGTCGACCAGAGCCCCAGCCCGCCGGAACTCGCCGGGAGCAAGGAACTGTCCGGTGTGGTGCGCCACGCCATGGATGATCTCCTGCCCGAGGAACGCACCCTGCTCAACCTGCGATTCGTAGATGGCATGGCCTTGGGAGAGATCGGGCGTGCCTGCGGGATCTCCCTTGAACAGACCAAGTATCGGCTCAGGCGAGCCACTGTGGCCCTCAGGCGACGCCTGCTGCTGGTGCACATGACAGGGAAGGCCTCACTATGACCGATTCTGGATCTTTTTCGTCTTTTGAGCCCCTTGGAAAGGGCTATTCACCGGATGATGAGGAGTGGTCCCACCTCTCTTCGGGACCCGAATCCCGCTTGTCCGCCCCCCGATCCACCCCTGAAACCGACCGGATTCCCGGTCCGCTCGCCGAGGCATCCCTCCGCGAGCGTCTATGCCGTTGGGATGAGCTCCCGCCGAAGGAGCTGGCCCAATTGGAGCGCGACCCTGCCACCGCCGCTGCTCTGGCACACCTGCGGGAGCTGGAAACCCAGTTGGAGGACAACACCCCCGCGGATCCACCCTGCCCGGATCCAGAGGAACTCTACTCCTACGGCCGAGGCCCCGGTGCAACGCCCCTGGATCCCAACCGCCGCTATCAGATTCGCGAACACATCCAGCACTGCGCACCCTGCGCCAGTTGCGTCAAGACCTTGCGCCACGCACCGCCGCCGCCGCTGGTCTTCGAGCCCATGGAAGTCACGGCCGTTGGTGGAGTACGCCGGGTCCTCGATCCACTGCGTAAAGGACGGTGGCGACGAGAATCCACCAGCATGCTGCGCTGGGCTCCCCTGGCCGCAGCTGCTGGCTTGCTGCTGCTGATCGGCGGCAACCTGGGTTCCGATACCACGACGAACGACTGGCCTGGCCATCCTGTCATGCGCGGCGAAGAGTCGGCCACTCTGCTGTTCCCTCGCGGCCCAGTACTAGGTGGCGCATTGGGAGCTTGGGCCTCGGACCCAACCTTTGAGCTGACACCCCTGGGACCGGACGAGTCCTATCACATCGAACTCTTCCGCACAGATGGTTCTGCGTTCGATGAAGGCCTCTTGGTCTGGCAAGGGGAAAGCTCCAACCCAACAATTCAACTACGCCAGCCCCTGACCCCTGCGCACTACACCTGGCATGCGAGCTTGTTGCGCAATGGATTGACTCAGCGGCTTGGTTCCATGGACTTTGAAGTGCGCCAGGATCAAGGCCTGGTACGAGGACTGATGTTGCGCCGAGGAGTCGCTGCCCTTGCATTCCTGCACAAGAATGGCTATCTGACCGATGCACGCCAGGCCGCCCGTGACGAGCCTGACAGTCCTGAGCGGAACGCCTATCTGCACACGCTCCCGCGGCAATGATCCCTGTACGCGCAGGCGATTGGGTACAGCGAAGCCACTGCCTGGCGGTATTGCTGACCCTGGGCCTCTGGAACGCTCCTGGGCTGAGTTCTCAGGAGGATCCTGGACACGAACTCCGCCAGCTTCTGGCTGAGTTCAACCAATCTCTGCAAGACCTACGCGCCGGCAATGATGCGATGCGTGAACAGGTGCGCACAGGTGCTGCACTCCTTTGCAAACACTACGGTCGTTGCGATGTGCCTGATCTGGCCCGGTTCTATCTGGACCTGCCCCGGGAAGCACGTTTGCTGGGAGCACGCAATGAAAAGCGCGTAGCCGCTGTGCGAGCAATTCTCAGGCAAGCGGGCCAGGAAGGAGTTGGCGACTGGCCGAGTCTTCGCGAAGAGCTCATAGACCAATTGGATGACCTGGCGAAAGAAGTTGGCGGCCTGAGGGACTTCACCCCTGCGGCCCAAGCCGATGCCCTCAGAGGAACATTGCTGTTGGGATGGGCCGAAGCCGAACCGGATACGGCCCGCCGCAAGAGCCTGCTGAAACAGACCCATACAGCAGCAGTTCAGGCCCTTGCTCGCTTTGAAGCCGCCGGACAGCAGACCCCCGCCCTGGAGCCGCGCTGGATCCTGGGCCGAGTACACCGCGCCTTGGGTGAGGAACAACAAGCTGCGGAGGCTTTTGACCGTTGCGCACGTACAGCGCAAGTGGTGGGGCAGGACCTCTGGCGTGAAAAGGCCCTTCTGGGTCTGATCGCCATGGCTCGTGATCGCGGCGAATTGCGTCGTGTGCAGGAGTTGATCGCCCAGCTCGCCGAATTCCGTACCAGCGCCGAGTCCTGGCCCCTGACCCGAGAACATGCAGCTCTGCTGTTATCCCAAGATCAGGCCAAGAAGTCCATCCAGGTCCTGCGACAGCACGAGCCCTCTGCCGCCAGCCACCGCATTGAATGGCAAGCGCACCTGGCCCTGGCCTACGCCCGCGCAGGAGAACATGAGGCAGCGACCGAAGCGCTTGAGGTACTGGAGCGAACAGCCCCCGCCAACGCCCCGGTCTGCGCTCTGACCCGCGCAACCCTGCGTCTTGAAGAGGAGGACTACGCAGGCGTCCTGACTGCGCTCAAGGACTTTGCCCCCGCTACTACCCAGGCCAAAGTTCAAGGTCTGGCCCTCAAGGGTGCGGCCCTTTTGTATGGAGGAGAGCCCGACCTCGCTGCATCCATCTTGGAAGAAGCGCGCCAGTTGGCTCTGGAATGGTCACAAGCGCACCTCGTAAGCGGCGGCAGTGTGGTGGGCGAGTGGCTTGGTGTGCAAGCCCTCGTCTGGCTGGCGGAGGCTCAACTGTCCTTGGGCGCACCGCAAGTTGCGCTCGCGGTGATGGAATCCCAAGGCGCAGGCGGCCTGCGGAACACAGGTGCAGAGGTCGATCTATCCACCTGGGCAGCACACTTTGAACAAGGTCTGGTGTCGATCACAATTGGCGCAGACAGCGGCATCGCGCTGGCAATGGACAACGCCGGCAATGTGGAGGGTCAGTCGATTCCCCTGGGTCGGGCCACCATCTGGCGTGCAATCAGCCACTTGGAACAAGCCGCGCGCAATGGAGAAGATGCGCGAGCACGGGACCTGGGGAAGGAACTGTCCCATGCCCTGCTACCCAAGGGCCTGATCAAGAACCTGCGAGCAGAACCAAACCCTGGACGCCTGCTGCTGATTCTGCACGGACCCCTGGAAGCTCTTCCGGTGCAATTATTGGTCATCGAGGAGGATTGGTTGGATCAGCGGGCCACACCCCTGGTCCTGCCGGCTCTCCCAGCAACCAATCCGGGCAAAAGGCCGCCCATGAACCAGGCACAGTGGTTGTTGGCAGGAGCTCCCCTGTTCAATCAACAACTGCATCCACCGCTCCCAGAAGCCGAGTTGGAATTGCGACGAATCGGCAAGTCTCTAGGTGGTCGTCAGACTTTCTTGACGGGCTCGGCTTTCACCCAACGTGCATTGATCGATGCCCTGGACGATGGAAGGCCCCTGCATCTGGCCACGCACCTGATCAAGACCGATACCTGTGCACATGGAGTCTTGAGCCCTGTGGGCATTCTTACCAGTGACGGGGTCATTTGCGCAGGACAGGTTTATGGGCATACACCGAACTTGCCCCTGGCGGTGTTGAATGCCTGTGGAACCGCACGAGGTGCGCCGGTGGATGGGGAAGGAATGATGGGCTTGGGCCGCGCGTTCTTGGCGGGGGGCACCCGCAACGTCCTGGCGACTCTTTGGCCGATTGAGGATCAAGCAGCGCGCCGGATACTCGAGAGTTTTCATGAGGACCTGCAAGGGGGCTTCCGGCCTTCGGAGGCCTTGGCTCGGGCACAACGGGAATTGCGTAGGGATGGAGTCGGGATTGGTGACTGGGCCGCATTCAGGCTCAGTGGTCGGGACTAGCGCAGACCGCCCACATTCGATCCTGATTCTCCGCAATCCCCACGGGCTGCCCCTGAAACGACGATTGAGCCCGCGGATTCCTCCCCTATCGCCTCCCCAGAGCCGTTGATCGGGCATTCAACACCCCGCAGGACAAAGAGCGAGGTGCTGACCCCCTCCGGGACCCCCAGGACCCCTCGTCTCATTTTGATTCAAGCGATTTCGCTCGCAGGTCGATAGGGGTGGCGCCGCCCAGAGCGGAATCCAATGCTGCCTAACCTCCTCCTGACCCTGGCCTCGGGCCTGCAAGCCCCTGCCCCAATCGAGATCCCCACCGACTTGACAGGACACGATGTGGTTGCGGTTGTGCAAACCAGCGCCACTCATTTCTGTGCAGAGAACCCCTCCACCGAATCGATCGTGATTCGGATCGGTCTGCTGGATGTTGGACCCGTGGGTGGCTTGACCCTGGCCCCCGGCGCGCGCGTGGTATATCCCTTCCCTCGTGGCGGAGCCGACCACATGTGGTTCGAGGCCTTCACCCGCAACGCCGAAGGAGTGACCCGCAGCCGCAAGCTGCACTTGACAGGGGCCGAACAGGCAAGTGAAAACACCCTGTTCATCGAACGCACCAACAGTTGCCTTGTCGCCTGGCGAAACGACCAACCGCTTGAGCTCGTCGACCCCTTCGCCAGCCTGACCCCCCACATCCCCGGCCACCCGCCGGTGGATGCACCCGCTGACCTGCCTCCAGTGATCAGCGACAAGACTTTGCCTCCTGCCTGAGCGACGCTCTAAGGGACGTCAAGGGACAGATAGTTGTAAGCGGGGAGGAGCGGTAGCTCCTCCCCGCTATTTCTTGGTCTGGTCCAGCGGACTGCTAGACTGGGAGCGCCCCTGCGACCCCATCGGGCACCCCCATGGAACAGCTCTCCCAATGGCCCCTGCTGCAGCTGCTGCCCCTTTGCTGGGCGGTCGGACGACTTCTGCTGGCTCTCTTGCCAGCTGGAGAACCCGGTGGCGGTCGGATCGGAGAAACCTGGTTGGTGCAAGCCACATCTTTCGGACTGGGCTGGCTGGCCCTGGAGAGCGAAGGACGCCTCCTCAGTTGGATTGGTGTGGAACTGTCACCGTGGGCGCAATGGGCTCCCTGGGGATTGCTGCTGTTGCTCTGGTGGGCTTCTCTGCCGGGCAGGATAGTACCGCGCCATGCACCTGAGCGTGACCCAGCGGGACTTGCAGAAAGGTGGGCATCTCGTCTGGGACTGGTCCTCTGCCTGCTCGCAATCTTGTTGCGCGCAAGGGTTGACCAAAAAACAGGCATTCCCGGGGAAGCCGCCCACGCGTTGTTGGAATCTGCAGCCCTGATAAGCGTTGTGGGGACCCTCTCGGTGTTGCGCGCGCGTGGTTGGGTGCGAGCTCTGGTGTTGCTGGTTGGGGGCTTTGAGATCTTGGTGCATGAACACCCCCTCGATCTGAATCAAGCAGCGATCCTTTGCGGCACGGCGATTGGGTTGATGGGAGCCCTGGCCTGGGCGCGGCGAGGAGATCGCCGCAGCCGAGGGCTATGTGCCCTGGTTGCCTTGCTGCTCTGCGCCCAGGGCATTGTCGGGTGTTGCGCGGCCCTGGCTTTGGCTGGCTCCCTTTGTGCGGGAACGGCGCCGGTGCGTATCAAACAGACTCTGGTCGAGGTTGCGCCAGCCCTCGGGGCAGCAGGCTGGATCCTCTTGCGTGATGTGAGTCCGTCGGGAACCACGCAAGTCATGCAGATCCCCTATCTGGTCCTTGTCCTGTTGGGCCTGGCCGCAGTTCGAGCTGGGCGACAAAAGGACAGGACCTGGGGGCGCATGGGAGGTCATGAAGCCTCGTTGCTCTGGACTCAACCTGTGATCCTGCTGACCTGCGCGGCGCTTCTACCCCTCTCACCTCCTCTGGGACTGCTCTTGCTGGTGCCCGGACTGCTGGGTCTGACGGCCGGCCTGTTCGCACCCTTGGAGCGAAGTGCGCTGGTTCCTCCCTGCCCTTCGGTCAATGGAGTGCGGGTCAGATGACGAGCAAACCCATGCCAGAGGCAGCCCTGGCCAAGCACCTGGCCCAAGCACCCAGACCTTCAACCTGGAGGGAGTTCCTGGAGCCCTTCCTCGCTGGACTCGATGCCCCCACCGGCGACCGGATCATGATGCTGATGGAAGAGAGTCGCGGAGCTTGGGCGGTCCTGCTCGCCCAGCAACCGGGAACGGCTCTGTTCGTGGGCAATGCAGTCAGCGGTACGGTTCCAGCACTGGCGATCCTGGGCTGGCAGGTAACCGTAGCGGACCCGAATCCAGAACGCTGCGCATTTGCGGAGAGACGTGACAATGAATACGCGCCCGGGAAAGTGTCTTGGGTGCACGCCGCCCATGACAAGCTGCCCTTTGCCCCCAAGAGTTTTGATCTGGTGGTGCGTGAGGACGCGGCAGACGGAATCGACCTGGCTCATGCCCCAAGCCTGGAGAAACTCAAGGACCTGAGCCGTGGCTCACAAGTTCATCTGGCGGACAATCGCTGGGCCTACAAACGGGCCACGGGAGAACGAGGCCGCTTTCGACGGCACTCGCCCCTCTCCTTCATGCAGCAGGCGCTCTTCCCCGCTCCGGGCCTGCATACTTTGGCGGGGCATCGCCGCAACCTTGACCCTGAACTACCAACCCGCACCTTTGCCCTCTATCCCGATGGACGGGAGTTCAGTCATGTGGTCAACCTGGATGGCAAGTATCCACGACTCACCGTTGGCCCGCGAGAACGAGCAAATCTACCCAAGGTGCTCGCCAGAAAAATCGGCCTGTTCCCCCTGCTGACCCCTAGTTTCGCCCTGATCAACGAAGCCGAGGGCGCGACTTTCAGCGCACGGTTGTTGGCCTTCCTGGCAGAGAAAATCGGCGAAGAGGCCGGCCAGCTCGACCAGTTGATTGCGACCCGTTCCAACTGCGCCATGTTGATGACCGCACCCAAGGGAGTGCAGATGGAAGAGGAACAAGCTCCCATCCCAGGGAGCTGGGTGATCCACATTCCCCTTTCCCCGGGCAAACATCAGGTCCTCTCGCAGCATGTACAGTTCATGCGCAGGGCGGCGAAAGAATTCCCCCAGCTGAAGGCACCCGAGATGCTCTTTGAAGGCACTTTTGAGGGGGTCTACCTGTGTGTCGCCAGGCGCATAGGTGGCTGGACCGCAACCCATGCCACTGATGATGCGGGGCAGATGGCAGCACTTGCAATCGATCTAGGCCGCCTGTTGAGCGAACTTGTGGTGCGCCCCGCACAAGCATTCAGCACAGAGGACTTCGAACGCCTTCTGGGTCAGCGATTCGAGCGGGTCGCTCAAAAATGCAAGCGGCCCAGGACCGCGGCGCTGGTACATGCGGCCACC